>CAKSIU010000007.1 GCA_934463265.1 uncultured Eubacteriales bacterium
TCATACATAAAAATATGCCCCCATTTCGTAAACAGTTTTTATTTTTTACCTGTCTACTTTATGGGTAGCATATCAATCAGTGGGTGTCCACGCATTTGCGTCATTATTTATTATAAAAAGTAAACTTAAAGCAATTGATAGTAATTTTTATGTAAAAAATATTTATTCTATATTATTTAAGTATGTTTCAACGCTATTCAAAAGAGGCAATACTTTTTCATTTTTTATTTTATTAAAATAAGTTTCATCATAATTATTATCACCTACTATACTATCACTTTTTACAAACTGTGCAATGGCATCAGGTTCATTTGGATCATAACTTGTTGAAACTAAAAGAAAATTGGCCTTAATAAATTTTTTATTCTCAATGTCTTTCACTATGTCATTTAAAACAAGTTTTATATTATTGAGTTTTACATTTTTTTCTAAACGTATTCTTAATTTTATAAGAGAATCTGAATCAAAAAAATTTTTGATTTTATCTATAAAACCAACTTCAAATTTTTGATTTACTAAAAATTGAAATCTTTTTCCTAATTCATCAATATAATTGTCTAAACTTCCATATTGCACCACATCTACTGTACATTTATGGCGACCGCATACCACTTCTCCTTTCTGGCCCAACGTGATAATACCTTCTGTCTTTTCTAACTCAGTAACATTTATACATTTTGAGTTAATAAATTCTGTCGGTTTCCAATCGGCATATGTTACTAGACTACACACCCCAATAATAAATGATAAGAATGAAAATATTGGCAATAATTTTCTCATAATAATTCTCCTTTTAAAACTTAACAATATTTTACTTTTATTTTAACGTATTTAAAACGGAAATTCAAGATAAATACATTTTTGGGGAAGAAATTTTTATCGATAAATTACGACAATACAAAAAGTCAGTCTATAGCTTAGAACAAAACCACCAGTATAGAAAACATAAAAATGCGTTATAAATAGGCAAGCAAATAAAACTATCATATTTTTGTGATGACTAACTTTAAACAAACACAAATAAAAAAGCATTTTTTAAGCAGATGGAAAACTTATTCCATGAGACAAGTGGATAGAGGTAATCAAACCATGCTATTAACGAGATATAGTCAATATACCATAAAACTGATGTTTCAAATTTACATTCTGCAAAAACTTTATGATGTGTCTGAAATTAGGATAATTACAGCAGTGATAGATAACCTCACCTTTTCGGAGTTTTGTGAGATAGATTCGACAAACCAGGTTCCGGTTTGGGATACTATCGGAAGACTTCGCAATGTTTTAGTATTAGTAAAAAAGAGGTATACAAGAAAAGTTTCTTTCACATTTGATTCAACAATTATCTCAACACTTTTTACCATATACTTGACAAAACCCTATTAAAGCTGTTGGAAAACCAAAACAACAGCTGATATTAACATTGAAGGATTTCTCTGATAAAGATTTATTTTTTGACTTTAATTTACGACTTTATACATACTTGCGGCGTCCTCTTTTTTTACAAATTCCGTCACTGTTAAAACTTCCACTGCAAGCTTTTTCGTGCCCAAATTTATCTCTATTTTATCTCCAACTTTAACGTCGTATGAGGCTCTTGCTGTTTTCTCGTTTACCAAAACTTTTCCGGCATCACAGGCTTCATTTGCTATAGTCCTTCGCTTTATGAGCCTTGTCACTTTTAAATATTTATCTAATCTCATAATTTTCCTCCGAAAAAATCGACTTCCTATCAAAAGAAGTCGATTTTATTTGAAATTATTTTCCAGATACAGCATCCTTAAAGCCTTTACCTGCCTTAAATGCTGGAACTTTGCAAGCTGGAATCGTAATTGGTTTGTTTGTTCTTGGGTCGCGACCGGTTCTTTCACTACGAGAGCGTAACTCAAATGTTCCGAAACCGATTAATTGAACTTTGTCGTCCTCTTTAACTGCTTCAACAATGGAATCAATTACAGCTGCAACGGCTTTCTCGGAGTCTTTTTTAGAAAGACCGCTCCTTTCTGCTACCGATACAATTAAGTCTGTTTTATTCATTTCGACTACCTCCATTTTTATTTTTATTCATCAAAGATTTTTACCTTGAGAATTAACCAATTTAGTTTTAGCTTAGAAATATAACTCTTATTGACTCCAGTAAAATAGCCTTAATTTACCAAATTATAGAAGTCTTTTACATTATACCTTTTTTTCCCTTAAAAGTCTACACTTTTTTATTTTTCTCAGAAATTGTAAAAAATTAGTTTTTATTACCTGAGAAAAATGTCTATATTTCCATAAATCGCTAAACAAGACTATTTTAACCGATAAATCTTAATTTTTCAAGTATTTTTATAATTTTTTCTCCTTTTGGCAATAATTTTATATCGTTGCGGCTTAATCCACCCAATGCAATTAGTGCCAAAAGGTATACTACAACCGCAAAAATTATCGACAAAGCTATTGCTATTATGACCGGAACTCGGCCTTTTAACAGCACTATTATTATTTTTGCCGCCACTCCACAAAATAATGACCCAACAAGCGGTTTTATTATTGTACTGACGAAATTTGGAACTACTTTTGTATTTTTAAACAGCATATACATCGAAGTTATCAATATGAATGTGTACCCGACTAATGTTCCGATTCCTGCACCTTGTATGTTTATTTGAGGAACTCCTACTAAAACATAATTTACGAGAATTTTTATTACCAACCCTAATGAAATTATTTTCACTGGCAAATCCACTCGGCCTATCGCTTGAAGCATACTGCAAATCGGGGTGCTTGCGGCTGTAAAAATCGTTGCTATTCCTAATATTGGAATTATCCCAGACGCGATGCTAACTGCATTGGGTCGATTTTTATAAATTACGCTTAAAAGTTCCGGCCCTATAACAGACAAACCTATTCCCGCAGGAATCGTGACTAACATTGTCATTCTTATTACAGTCTCCATGCTTTTTTTCAATTTCGCGCTGTCATTTAACGTCCACGCTCTTGTTACCGATGGCAGTGCCACTATCCCAAATGCCTGCGTTATCGCCGGCACTAACATCATTAATGGCAACGTAAATGAATAACATCCCATCAAAAATCCATGTACGCCGTCTTTGCTTTTTATTACACTTTCGCCTATTTTTGCCCCGTACTGCGACAATAATTCATTCGGCATCGTTGACATCACATATTGTATTCTATGCAAAATCAGCGTTGTGTCGATTAATCCCGCTACATTCATAATTATTGCGCCCAAACCTATTGGCAATGCACTTTTTATTAATGTTTTTGCTATGATTTTTCCGCTTTTTGCTTCCGGCGAATTCATAATTTCACTTTTCGTTATTGCGTCACCACGAATTTTATCTCGCAAAATCAAATAAAAAAATCCTGCTGCGGCTCCCATTGATATTCCTAAAATTGCTCCGGCCGATGCCAGCGGCATTATGGCCGCTTCTGCCAACTCTTTCGTCGCGTATGCTTTCCCTAAAAATGTGCCATTTGTCAAGTATTCTCTCATACCAAATCGTATTATGCCGTACGACGTTACATAACCTATAAAAAATTTAAAACTGGCTTCTATTACCTCTGAAGTTGCTGTTGGCGTCATGTTTTTTAAGCCTTGATAGTACCCTCTGTAAATTGACATTAAACACGCAAAAAATATCGTTGGTGCAAGCGCTATTACTGAATAAAATGCTCCTGGAACGTTTACAAAAGGCAAATTAGGCACTACAAACGCACCTAAAATCATCAACAGCAAACCCACTGTTCCGGTTAGCAAAAATATCGGCGATGAAATTTTTTTAATTTTTTTTACGTCACGATATCTGCCATTTGCGACACTCTCTGAAACCATTCTTGAAATTGCTATCGGTAAACCTGCCGTCGCCAAGGCAAATAGCGGATTATATATCTCATATGCCACCGTAAAATACGTTGCGCCTGTTGGACCTATCATTCCGGTTACGAAAATTCTAAATAATATCCCCATTATCTTTACCAAAAGCAAGCTTCCCGTTAAAATTACCGTGCCTTGCATAAAACTTTGGCCTTTTCTTTTTATATTTTTTTCGCCTTTCGTACTGTTTTTATTCACTTAAACACTTCTCCTATTCAAAAAAACTATGCGATTACTTATTATAATACCTTTAAATGAATATGTACAGTCTTTAGTCATTTATTCTGACAAAAAAATTTTGCACAAAAATATAACGAAGGCCACAAATCTGCAGCCTTCATTATATTTATTAGGAGAAATTTTATTTTACATGAAAAGTTCTTGTAATCATATTAGTATCATTCTGCTCTTGCTCGGCAGTTTGGCCTGCTTTGCAAACCCTTACCGTCACGTCAGAATCGTCTTGTAAAAGATATGCTTCGTATACATTTTTAGTTTCGCCTGGTTTTAACTCCGCCAACATAGTTTCTATATCATGTTCTTGATTTTCCATTCCAGCCTGTAAGCAAGCCGTATTATTTTGGTATGCTTCTGCTGAGAGCACATCTGCAAACTTCACAGTTTTATCTGAACCATTTTTTAAAGAATAAGTCACCAAAAGTGCTTTTTTGCCTTTTTTAGATGTAGTGATTTCTCCATTTTCAATAGAAACTGCAAAATCCTCTATCCTTCCACTTTTTTCTTGAGTTGTCTTAGGTTCTGGCTCAACGGTATTATCTTCTGATGAACTTTGAGAATGCTCATTTGCTGTAGTAGTGGTTGTACTTGTTGAACCACAACCTGCAAAAGTTGATGCCATTACTAAGGATAATAACAAAACTATGCCTTTTTTCATAACCTAGCCTTCTTTCTCAATTTTTCATTAATTAGATTTTATCACAATCCACAAGCAAAATCAATACCTTAATTTAACTTTGTAAAATTTATATAAATCAAGCTTTAAAATTATATTGAAATCTTTAATGCGGTGTTGTATAAATCTAAATCAAACTCTTTTTTTATGCAATCTTGATTTATATCGCAATCGATTATTTTTCCGGACTTCATCGCTATAATTCTTGACTCTTTCTTTTTACAAACTATTTCTATAGCTTTGGCTCCCATTTCACTCGCAACAACTCTATCCCGCAACGTTGGAGAACCACCCCTTTGTACGTGACCTAAAACCGTTGTTCTTGTTTCTATTCCTGTTTCCTTGTAAATTCGTTTGGCCATCTCATTTATTTTGCCTATTCCTTCTGAAACTATAACTATAAAATGTTTTTTTCTGTTTTTTGCGTCATTTTCATTCTGTCTACGATGTCTTTTTTGAAATCATACGGAACTTCTGGTACTATTATTGCCGTTGCACCCACAGATATTCCTGTTTGCAGCGCTATATCTCCACAATTTCGCCCCATTACTTCAACTACACTGCATCTTTCATGCGACTCCGCTGTGTCTCGAATTTTATCTATCATCTGCATTGCTGTATTCATCGCTGTATCAAACCCTATTGTATATTCGCTGCAATTTACGTCGTTATCAATCGTTCCGGGAATTCCAACGCAAAAAATTCCCGCTTCACTAAGTTCCTTCGCCCCTTTTAACGAGCCATCTCCTCCGATAATTATAAGTCCATCAAGACCTAGCCGTTTACAATTATCGCGCGCTAAAATAATGCCTTCTTTTGTTGCAAAATCCTTACTGCGCGCCGTATATAAAATTGTTCCGCCAAAATTAATTATGTCCGACACGCTTCTCAGACTCATATAAACTACGTCCGAAGTCAACAAACCATTAAACCCCCGGCGCATTCCAAAAACTCTCAAACCGCTTTCTATTCCCGCTCGAACCACCGCTCTTATCGCAGCATTCATTCCGGGCGCATCTCCTCCGCTTGTCAGGACCCCTATTTTTCTCCTTTCACGCATAAAAGTTCCTCCATACATAATGCAGTTTAACTTTATTATAACACATTATTTTTATTAATCAACACTAATAATAAGAAATTTTTTTAACTTTTATTGCGCAAATTTTATAATTTTATTCTTTTACCGCTACGTTTCTATCTCCTATTTTATTTTTTAGTTCTCTAATTAGCACTTCATTCTTGGAAATCCATAATTTTCTTGGCGCCAAAATTAATTTTTTCTCGTCCTCCAAAAAAATATATACTGGCGTGTTGCCTTCAAATATGCTTAAAAGCAGCAATGCTCTTTCATACTCAAAACAGTTTTCATTTTTTACTCTTATGTATAGTCCAGGATTTTTTACCGGCTTATTCGAGGGAACATCAGTTGCCGATTTAATTATGTTTTGAGCAGACACTATTTCTTCACATATCAATTTTGGCGCTTCGTCTTCTCGAACACTTATTCTTGCATGAACTTCTACAATATTTCCGTTCATCAGCAAAAAAGAGTTTTTTTCTAAAACCGAACTAAACACCATCATTTCTATCGTGCCGTACATATCTTCAATGTTCACATATGCAAAAGTATTGTTATTCTTAGAGGTTTTTAGTTTCACATCCGATATTATCGCTAAAATTTTGACTCTGTCACCATCTTTATACTTTGGATTTTCTTCTTTTGAAATCGATACTATATCTCCTATTTGAGCGTAATCACCGCTTATTATCAGCTTTGAGAATTCTTTCAGCGGGTGGCCTGACAAGTATAATCCGGTTATTTCTTTTTCCATTTTTAAGAGTTCTTTCTGCGGAAATTCTTCTAATTTCGGCATTTCAATGGCTATAACTTCGTCTTTTTGCATCGTGTCAAAAAAGCCTATTTGCCCGTCTAAATTGTTTTTTCTTTCAGCATGCAAGCTCTCAAATATGTTGTCCAAAACTTTTATCATCTGGCGCCGATTGGCTCCCATATTATCAAACGCTCCGCCTTTTATCAGGTTTTCGACAGCTTTTTTCTGAATATCTTTGCTGTACATTCTTTTGCAAAAGTCATACAGTGATTTAAATTTTCCGTTTTGGCGCTCCTTTAAAATTTTTTCCAGTGGAGCTTTTCCTAAACTTTTTATTGCCAAAAGTCCAAAACGTATGTCATTTCCAGAAACAGTAAAAATATCTTCACTTTCGTTTATGCTCGGCGGTAAAACCTCTATTTTTAAATTTTTGCACTCCTCGATATGCTCAACAACTTTGTTAACGTTGTCAAGCACGCTGGTTATGAGCGAAGCCATATATTCTTTTGGATATTTGCATTTTAAATACGCCGTTTGATACGATATCACCGCATACGCTGCAGCATGAGATTTATTGAACGCATATGAGGCAAAACTTTCCATTTCAGAATATATGCTCGACGCAACTTCCTCGCTTATACCACGTCGTACACAGCCCTCCACCTCAACTTTTCCTGACTCGTCGACCAGTCCGTGTATAAAAATTTGATGTTCTCTCTCCATAACATCTTTCTTCTTTTTGGACATCGCTCTTCGTACAATATCCGCTCTGCCAAGCGAAAACCCTGCTAATTTTCTAAAAATTTGCATAACTTGCTCCTGATAAACTATGCATCCGTAAGTCACATCGAGTATGTCCGATAAAAGCGGATGTTTATATTTAATTTTGTCCGGATGATGTCGATTTTCTATATACTGCGGAATCGAACTCATTGGGCCTGGTCTATACAGCGATATAACGGCTATTAAATCTTCAATGCTGTCCGGTTTGAGCTGCATTAATACATTTTTCATTCCGACAGATTCATACTGAAAAACGCCCTGCGTTAAGCCTTTTGACATCATGTTGAAAACATCATTGTCGTGCAAATCAATTTTTTCTATCTTAAACTCCGGCTCAACTTTATTTATCATTTTTTCAGTATTTTTTATCACAGTGAGCGTTCTCAGACCCAAAAAGTCCATCTTCAAAAGGCCCAATTCTTCAAGTGTAGTCATCGTAAACTGCGTCACGACTGCTTCGTCATTTTTGGCAAGCGGTACATATTCACTTACTGGTTTTTCCGTGATAACAACTCCTGCCGCGTGCGTTGAGGCGTGTCTCGGCATTCCCTCAAGCTTTTTTGCCATGTCTATGAGTTCTTTTAATTTCGGATTTTCTTCATATTTTTTCCTTAAGTCCGCCGAACTTGACATTGCTTTTTCAATAGTCATGCCCAACTCCATCGGAACCAGTTTTGCTACGGAATCCACATCTGCATAAGGAATCGCTAATGCACGTCCGACATCGCGAATTGCACCTCTTGCAGCCATCGTTCCAAAAGTTATAATCTGCGCAACGTGGTCTGCTCCGTACTTTCTTATAACGTAATCTATAACTTCTTGTCGGCGCACATAACAAAAATCTATATCAAAGTCCGGCATACTCACTCGTTCCGGATTTAAAAATCTTTCAAACAGCAAATTATATTTTATTGGGTCAACTCCGGTTATGCCTATGCAATACGCCGCCAAACTTCCCGCGCCTGAGCCTCTTCCTGGGCCAACGGCTATATCTACACTCTTTGCATAGCGAACAAAATCATGCACTATGAGATAATAATCCACATAACCCATTTTCTTTATGGTCGAAAGTTCATACTCCAGCCTGTCCACAAGAGATTTATCCGGATTTTCTCCGTAACTTCTGTACAGTCCATTATAGCACTGCTCTTTAAAATATTCGTAGTGGTCTTGATTATTCGGCACGTCAAAATGTGGCAGTTTTGTTTTGCCAAATTCAAATTCTACGTTACACCGTTCCGCTATTTTTGCAGTATTTTCTACCGCGCCTTCGTATTCATCAAAAAGTTGACGCATTTCTTCTTCGGACTTTATATAAACTTGGTCTGTACCAAAATCCATTTTATCGTCGTCTTCAACCGTATGGTTAGTCTGTATGCACAGCAAAACTTCATGCATACGGCTGTCTTCCTGCGTTATGTAGTGACAGTCGTTCGTTGCTACCATTGGAATTCCTGTTTCTTTTGATAATCTTGACAGCAACGGCAAAATTCTTATTTCCTCTGCGATTCCATGATTTTGTAATTCAAGATAAAAATTATCTTTTCCAAAAATTTCTTGATAATTTAATGCAAATTCTTGGGCCGCTTCATAATCATTTTTATTCAATGCTCGAGGAATTGCTCCCGCCAGGCATGCCGACAACGCTATCAAACCATCACTGTGCTGGCGTAATAAATCTTCATCTATGCGCGGTTTATTATAAAAACCCTCTGTAAATGATTTTGAAACCATCTTTATTAAATTTTGATATCCGACGTTATTTTTGCACAAGAGCACCAAATGATAAATTTCCGAGTCATATTCCCTAACTTTATCGAATCTACTTCTTTTTGCAACATAAACTTCGCACCCGATAATTGGTTTTACGCCCTCGCTTTTTGCTGTTTTATAAAATTCCATCACGCCGTACATACTTCCATGGTCAGTGATTGCTATCGCCGACTGACCTAGTTCTTTGACTCTCTTTATCATATCTTTAATTCTGCACGCGCCATCAAGCAGACTGTACTCACTGTGGACGTGCAAATGTACAAATTCACTCATAATAGTTCAGTTCCTCACAAAAATTTTCTCCCTATATAATTATACAGCTTTTTTGTCGCAAAATAAAGTATTTACAAACTTTTTAAATTTAAATTGACAGCGTAAATTTATTTTGATATCATTATCTTTATTGAAAATCATTCTCATTAAGCAAAAGGATGTGAAATTTTGCAGGATTCTCGGCATACTCGGCAACAGGAACTCATTTTAAACTGTTTAAAACAAAACTCTTTTAAGCATTTAACTATTCCGGAAATTGAAAATTTGCTAAGTCAAACCGGTGATTCTGTCGGAAAAGCAACTATTTATCGACATCTTAGCAAATTGCTACAGATGAATATAGTTAGAAAATTTAAACTAGATGGGCAAAACAGTGCATGCTATCAATATGTGGAAAACCACGATGTCTGTTGTGAACATTTTCACTTGATTTGCTCTAAATGTTCAAAAACCATTCACTTTCAAAACGATAAATTACTTAAAATATTTGCGGAAATTAATAAAAATAATTCTTTCAAAATCGACTTTCCTAAAACTATTTTTTACGGAATTTGCGATAAATGTCTGGCTAAATAAATCATTTATAACTTTTAGAAAGGCGCTGAATCTTTTGACTTGTTTTTTTAAAAAATTTTTAAACTTTATTGGCATCGCACTTATCGGTTCTTTTTTTATTCTGACTCTTCCGGGTTGCATAAGCAGCAAATCTGAAGCTTCTCAAAGCGACAAAATTACTGTTGTTGCGACACTATTTCCTCAATACGATTTTGCTAAACAAATCGCTGGAGACAAAGCCGAGGTTTCGCTGCTTTTGCCTCCTGGTACAGAAAGTCACACTTACGACCCAAGTCCTGCTGATATTTTAAAAGTATTCAGTTCGGATGTATTCCTTTATACCGGCAAAGAAATGGAGCCCTGGGCTGAAAAAATAATTAATAGTGTAAAAAATAAAAATTTAATCATCGGGAATGTTTCGGCCGGAATAGACTTAATGAAAGTTGAACATCGTCACCATCACGAAAAAGAACATCATCATGATAATGCCAGCCAACATGAACATAATTTCGACCCGCATATTTGGCTTGACCCTTCTTTAGCGGCAAAAATGGTAGATAATATTGCTTTAACTTTTTGTCAAAAAGACCCTCGAAACAGCGATTTCTATAAAAATAACGCGGAAATTTATAAAAATAAACTTTGCGAACTCGATAATAATTTCAAAAATATGATAAACTCATCAAAACGAAAATCTATTGTATTTGCCGGTCGTTTTGCTCACTTATATTTTATAAATCGCTACGGACTCGAATATATCGCAGCTTTTGATGGATGCTCTACCGAAGCTGAGCCAAGTGTTAAAAAAGTTTCTAAAATTATCGATTTTATCCACAAAAATAACATTCCGGCAATTTACTACGAGGAAATCTCTGAGCCAAAGGTTGCTAATTCTATTGCAGAACAAACCGGTATGAAAACTTTAAAATTTAGCACGCTCCATAATGTTACTAAAGAGCAGTTGGAAAATAACGTAACCTACATTGATTTAATGCAGGAAAATCTTGAGAATTTAAGGCAGGGGTTAAATTAATTATGAGCCTTATTGATATTAACCATTTGGACGTTTCTTATCGAATCGGATACAAAACTGTTTTTGTTCTGAAAAATATTAATCTGAATGTGAATTTTGGCGATTACCTTTGTATTCTCGGCAATAATGGTTCCGGTAAGAGCACGTTGATTAAAACTATTCTCGGATTAAATCCCATTTCTAGTGGCGAAATAAAAATTAATTGCAAAAAAAGTGACATTTCTTATTTGCCTCAGGCTAGCGGCATTTCTTCGGATTTTCCTGCCACGGTTGAGGAAATAGTTCTTTCTGGAACGCAAAGTATGCACAACAAGTTTAAATTGCCATTTTATAGCAAAAAAAATAAACTTCAAGCCGAAATTGCCATGGAAAAAGCCAAAATAATCACTTTTTCTAAAAGACGGTTCGGTGAGCTTTCCGGTGGCCAAAAGCAACGTGTTCTTTTCGCTCGGGCTATCGTTAAAAATCCTAAAATCTTAATTCTGGACGAACCTTGCACCGGTCTTGACCACGACACTTCTGAAAATTTCTACGCGCTGCTAAGCAAGGTAAACGAGGATGATAAAACTACTATCGTCATGGTTTCTCACGATTTGTCCGCAGTAAAAAAATTCGCTTCTAAAGTCGTAGTTTTAAGCGGCGAAGTCAAATTTTGTGGCTCTGTTGCGGAGTGGGAAAAATATCATTTTTGTGCTTGTGGTGGTAATTTATGAATTTAAATGAACTTATTAATATACTTTCGTATCCTTTTATGACCCGCGCTATAATCGTCGGTATTTTGGTTTCTCTTTGCGCCTCGTTGCTCGGTGTTATCCTCGTTTTAAAGCGCTATTCTCTCATTGGTCACGGGCTATCTGATGTCGGTTTTGCTTCGCTATCTTTGGCCATGGCTATCGGCATTTCTCCTGTTTATGTCGCCACGCCAATCGTGATTATCGCGTCTTTTATCATTATGTACGTCAGCCAAAATAAAAAAATTAACGGCGACATTGCTATTGGAATTTTTTCTACGAGTGCGCTGGCTTTTGGAGTGATTATCACCGCTTTTTCAAAAGGTTTTAACATGGATGTTTACAGCTATATGTTTGGAAGTATCCTCGCTATGAGCCGAAATGACGTCACTATGAGCATTATTTTGTCTGTTATTGTTATCTCGATATTTATTATTTTCTATAATAGGCTGTTCCTTATTACATCCGAAGAGGACTTTGCCAAAGCTATCGGAATTAATATTACTTTTTATCAATTTTTAATTTCTTTTCTCACAGCACTCACGGTCGTCATTGGCATGAGAATGATGGGTACGCTTTTAATTTCTAGCCTTATAATTTTTCCAGCCTTTATTGCAAAAAAATTCGTCAGAAGCTTCAAGTCTCTTGTAATTTTGTCAGCGTTTTTTTCAATCTTTTGCTTTATTTTTGGAATTCTTATTTCTTTTATGTTTAATCTTCCAACCGGCGCTGGAATCGTTCTGGTTAACATAATTACCTTACTTTTTAGCTCCGTTATAAATGCGGCTTTTGGCAGGCTAAACTTCGGTTCTAAGTGATTTGTTTATTTTGTTTGAAAATATTTGCTTTTTATGGTATAATTAGCTTTGTGCTATACGGTATTCTTCGCGACTACCGTTAAATCCCTACCTTTTTAAGGTACTTATACATAAAGGAGAGTTTGTTTTGATTAATGGAAATTGTCTTTTAAATGCTATAATTTCTGGCTCAAATAATATTGCTAAAAATAAAGATTTAGTTGATAAGCTTAACATTTTTCCTGTTCCGGACGGCGATACCGGTACGAATATGTCTATGACTATGGCTTCTGCTGTTGCCGAACTGCAAAAAACTGAATCGGATTTACCTATTGGAAAAGTCGCTTCTATTGCTGCTTCGGCGCTTTTGCGCGGCGCAAGAGGTAATTCTGGCACTATTCTTTCTCTATTATTTAGAGGTCTTTCAAAAGGCCTTTGCGACCTGGAAAATGCTACTGGACGTGATTTAGTCAACGCTCTTTCTATCGGCGTTGATGCCGCTTATAAGGCTGTTATGAAACCCGCTGAAGGTACTATGTTAACCGTTGCTCGCGTTGCTTATGAAAAAGGAAAAATCGCTTCAAATATAAGTGACGACGCTGTTTACGTTTGGGAGGAAATTTGTAAGGGCGCCAATGAAGCTCTTGCCACTACTCCGGAACTTTTGCCTGTTTTAAAAAAGGCCGGTGTTGTCGATGCCGGTGGCAAGGGAGTTTGTTTAATTTTTGAAGGAATGATGTCTGTGTTCAGAGACGGAACCATTATCGAAAACAAAATTTCAGCCGAAAACGCTGCTTCTGAAATTTTCGACAGCGAGTTTAACTCGGTAATAAGCGAATTCGATGAGGAAATTAATTTCACTTATTGTACGGAATTTATTGTCGGGCGCGATAAAAATATTTTAACTCCGCCAGAAAATTTACGCGCTTATTTGGAAACTATCGGCGATTGCGTTGTTGTAGTTGACGATGAGGAAATTATTAAAGTTCATGTCCACACCGATAATCCTGGTCTCGCGCTTCAAGAGGCTCTTAACTTCGGCCAGCTTTTAAAAGTTAAAGTTGAAAATATGCGCGAACAAAATAAAGCTGCTAAAGGGGAACAAAATTCTTCTAAAAAAGTTAAATTAGAACCTGTTGAACCTACTGAAGAAATTGGATTCGTTGCTGTTGCGGCGGGCGATGGCCTTAAAACTTTATTTAACGATTTAGGCAGCTTAAATGTTGTTGGTGGGGGGCAAACAATGAATCCCAGCGTTGAAAACATTTTAGAGGCTGTTTTGGCAACTCCTGCTAAAAACGTTTTTGTTCTGCCTAACAATAAAAATATTATTCTCGCTGCCGAACAAGCCGTTCCTTTGGCAACGGACAGAAAAATTATCGTTCTGCCCACGCGAACTATTCCTCAAGGTTTGGCTGCTATGTTGGCGTTTAATCCTGATCTCGGCGTAATGGAAAACTTTACTTTAATGAATGAAGCCGTTTCTCATGTAAAGTCCGGACAGGTTACGTTTGCCGCTAGAGAATCTGAGTACGGCGGATTTAAAATTAAAAAAGACGATATTTTAGCTTTTTCAAGCGGAAAATTGGTTCATAAAGCAAAAGACCCTGTTAAGTCTGTCGTTAAGCTGGTAAATTCGCTGACTGATAAAAATACCTCTTTTATCACTATCATTTACGGGCACGAAATCACCGAGGAACAAGCCGATTCTGCCTTTAAACAAATCAAATCAAAAGTCGGCTCTCACGTTGATATAACCTTGATAAACGGCCAGCAACCACTCGATTATTTTATCGTGTCGGTAGAATAAATCCCCTCTGGAGGTGCCGCCTTTATGGCATCATTATTCGAAAAAGATATTCAATTTTTAAAAGGTGTCGGTAGTAAACGCAAAGTTTTATTCGAAAAACTTAAAGTGACTACTATCGGCGCTTTATTGCGTTTTTATCCGAGAACTTACAAGGATTGGTCAAATTTTACTGATATAAAATCTGCTCCCGTGGGGACGCCCTGCTGCATTAAGGCTGTCGTGACTTCTCCGGTTTATGAGAAGTTAATTCGGCGAGGAATGTCACTTTATAAAGTTCGTGTTTCTGATGAGAAATCCTACCTAAATATTACTTTTTTTAACAATCGCTTCGTAAAAAATAAGCTAAAGCTTGGTGAAGAGTTTTTATTTTACGGCGTTGTTAAGTCAAATTTCAATCACTACGAAATGACTTCACCAAATTTCATGTCCGTTAATGACTGCGTAGCTTTGCGCCCAATTTATTCGCAAACACAAGGCTTAACATCAAAACAAATTGAAACTTCGGTTAAAAACGCTTTGGAACTACTTCCGGATACTGTAAAAGACCCTCTTTCTACGGAAATTCGCCAAAAATTCAGCCTGTGTGACTTGCGGTTTGCCATAGAAAATATTCATTTTCCTGCAAACAAAAAAAGCTTAGACGCCGCTCGAAAAAGGCTTACTTTTGAGGAATTGTTGCTGTTACAACTTGGACTCTCGCAGATAAAAGAAAATAATTGTAAAGAAAACAAATTTAAAATCACTCAGGACTTCTCAGCTGAATTTTGGGGTTTATTGCCATTCAAACCCACCAACGCACAGATTCGCACAGTAAACGAGTGCCTTGCCGACATGATGTCAGAAACTTCCATGCACAGGCTCATTCAAGGCGATGTAGGTTCCGGAAAAACCGCTGTTGCCGCCGCACTCTGCTATTCTGCGATAAAGTCCGGCATGCAAGCCGCAATTATGGTTCCTACGGAAATTTTGGCCGAGCAGCATTTTAACTTTTTTAGTCGCATTTTGGGCGCAGCTGGCATAAGAGTCGAAATTTTAACCGGTTCAACGCCTAAAGCTAAAAAAAGGCGCATAAAAGATTATCTAGAAGTCAACGCAATCGACCTTGTTATCGGGACTCACGCGCTTTTGTCCGACGACGTGTATTTTTCTAATTTAGGCCTTATCATCACCGACGAACAGCATCGTTTTGGCGTGTCTCAGCGCGCTAAGTTGGTTTCAAAAGGTCACGAACCTCACGTCGTTGTTATGTCTGCCACCCCGATCCCGCGCACTCTTGCAATGATAATTTATGGCGATTTGGATATTTCTATTATTGATGAAATGCCTCCTGGCCGGCAAAAAATTGATACTTTTTTTGTTCCTGGAGAAAAACGTCTACGTGCATATAATTTCATTAAAAATTTGGTTGACGAAGGGCGACAAGCTTACATTGTTTGCCCGCTGATTAATGAAAGTGAATCTAATTTATTATCGGCGCAGGAGTACGCCCAAAAACTTCAAAACGAATTTTTCAAAAATTATAAAATTGGCTTGCTGCATGGAAAAATGAGTGCTCGCGAAAAAAATTATATAATGAACTCTTTCGCGGCGCATGAGATTGACATTTTGGTTTCAACTACGGTTATTGAGGTCGGTGTGGACGTGCCAAATTCTGTTGTCATGTTGATTGAAAATGCCGAGCGATTCGGGTTATCGCAGCTTCATCAACTCCGCGGACGAGTTGGGCGTGGAGACCATAAATCTTACTGCATTTTAATTTCCGACAACAAAAATAAGGAAACTTTGCGCAGATTACGCACGGTTTGTCAAACAAATGACGGCCTAAAAATTGCCGATGAAGACCTCAAAACTCGTGGACCTGGCGATTTTATAGGCTCTAGACAGCACGGGCTGCCTGATTTGCATATTTCTGGTTTAATTAAAGATATCGGCATACTAAATAACTCTAAACGCGCGGCTCTAGATATTTTAGGTGAGGACCCGCGGCTGAAACTTGAAAAAAATCGTGTTCTAAAAGCAGAAATAACTCGGTTATTCGGCAAAATTGAATGTGGATTTTCTTTTTAAAACAAAAATCTAGCGCGGCGGAGTGCATCCTGCTGCGGTTTAGGGCAGATGCGCCCGCCGCCCCAACGCAAAAATTTGAAAAATAGGAGTGAAAAATTTGGCTAACATAATAAACGGTAAAGAAATTTCAGATAAACTTCGTGAAAAGCTGAAAAAAGAAGTTGCTAAGCTAAAAAACGAGCAAAATTTACAGCCATCATTAGCTGTAATAATCGTCGGAGATAACCCTGCATCAAAAATTTATGTCAGAAATAAAAAACGTGCGTGCGAAGAAATCGGCATAAAATCATATGAATTTGCATTGCCGACTAATACTTCTGAAAACGAACTTTTAAACTTGATTGATTCGCTAAATAAACGTTCCGACGTGAATGGAATTCTTGTGCAAATGCCGCTACCGACTCATATAAACGAAAAAAAAATCATCGAACACATCAATCCTATAAAAGACGTTGATGCTTTTCACGAAATAAATGTCGGAAAAATCATGACTGGCAACTTTAAATTTCTGCCATGCACTCCGGCGGGAATTATTCACCTGCTCGATGAAACCAAAATTGAAATTTCTGGCAAGAATTGTGTTATAATAGGAAGAAGCAACATTGTGGGAAAACCTCTTGCTATGCTTATGCTGCACCGTGACGCAACCGTTACAGTTTGTCACAGCAAAACGCAAAATTTAACTGAAATCTGCAAAACCGCTGATATTTTGATTGCTGCTGTGGGAAAAGCAAATTTCGTTACCCGAAAAATGATTAAACCCGGCGCTGTAGTTATTGACGTGGGGATAAATCGCTGTGAAAATGGAAAATTATGCGGTGATATTGACTTTGAAAATGTAAAAAATATTGCGTCGTATATCACTCCCGTGCCCGGCGGCGTTGGTCCCATGACTATTTCAATGCTTTTGAAAAACACTGTTACCGCTGCTTTAATGCAAAAAAATAAATAAATTTTTATCTTTTTACTGCAAAGGAGAAATTTATATGGATATTTCTCAAAATGACCTCGGTCGATTAAAATTATTATCTGAAAAATACCGTAATGTTCAGTCCGCAGCAACCGAACTCATAAATCTTCAGGCAATAACTAACTTGCCAAAGGGTACGGAGCATTTTATTTCGGACCTGCACGGGGAATTTGAAACCTTTTATCACATCAGTAACAACGCTTCTGGTGCTATTAGACAAAAAATTGATTACCTGTTCGCTTCTGAACTCGACAACGAAGAACGTGCTAAGCTTTCTACACTCATATACTATCCGGTAGAAAAATTAAACGAACTTGCTATAATGGAACTTAATACCAAAGAATGGTATATTATTACTATTAACAGGCTTATTAAAGTTTGTCGATTTGTCGCATCAAAATATACCAAAAGCAAAGTTCGAAAAGCTCTCCCTGCCAATTTTGTCTACATAATTGAAGAGCTATTGTACAACAGCTACGAGGACCGCAACAAGGAATATTATTATGTAAATATTATTAATACAATTATCGAAATCGGTCGTGCTGATGCGGTTATCGCGGCTATTTGTAATACGATAAAAAAATTGGTTGTTGACCACTTGCACATAGTTGGAGATATTTTTGACCGCGGTCCTCGTGCAGATATAGTTCTAGATTCCATTTTAAAACATCACTCGGTCGATATTCAATGGGGAAATCACGATATTATTTGGATGGGGGCTGCTTGTGGAAATCCAACTTGTATCGCTGTCGCATTGTGTAATTCTATTAATTACAATAATCTGGAATTTCTCGAGGAAGGTTACGGTATTAATTTGCGTCCATTAGCTGTTTTTGCCTCTAAAGTCTATAAAAATTCTGATATTTCTTGCTTCAAAACTAAAAATATAAACTCTGCCGGAAATTTCAGCTTTAACGATTCTGCGTTAATTGCAAAAATGTTTAAGGCTATCTCGATTATTCGTTTTAAGCTCGAGGGGCAAACTATTAAACGCAACCCTCAATTTAGCATGGACGACCGCTTGCTTTTAGATAAAATTAATTACGAAAATAAAACTGTGCGTATTGGCGAAAATGATTATTTATTGAAAGACACCGATTTTCCTACTGTGAATAAAAATAATCCATATAGGCTGAATACTCAGGAAAACGAGCTGGTAGTTCAATTACGGTCGGCATTTTTGCACAGCGAAAAACTTCAGCGACATATAAAATTTTTATACACTCATGGAAATATTTATAAATGTTTTAACTCTAATTTGCTTTTACATGGTTGTATTCCTTTAAATGATGACGGCTCTTTGATGAATTTCAACTTCGATGGCAAAGAATTATCTGGGAAAAATTTTCTCGACTACGCTGAACAAATCGTTAGAGATGCCTATTTTAATAGAAATTCCGACGAAAATCAAAAAAATTCTGATTTTTTGTGGTTTTTATGGTGTGGAAGATTTTCTCCACTATTCGGTAAAGACAAAATGGCTACTTTTGAACGTCTTTTAGTAAAAGATAAAAGTACTCATTACGAAACTAAAAATGCTTATTACAACTACACTTACGATGAAAATATTTGCACAAAACTTTTGAACTTATTTGAACTTAATGGAGATTATTCTCATATTATAAATGGACATATTCCTGTAAAGTCAAAAGACGGTGAACATCCTGTTCGTGCAAACGGAAAATTGATAATAATCGACGGCGGATTTTGTAAGGCTTATCAAAAAACTACCGGAACTGCAGGTTATACACTCATTTATAACTCATACGGATTAAGACTTTGCGCTCACGAACCTTTCGAAGGAATTTTTGAAGCTATAAATAATAACACAGATATCTTTTCAACTTATGTAGTTTCTGAAAAAGTTAATCACAGAATTACCGTCGGACAAACTGACAAAGGTGCCGAAATTTTTTCTACTATTCTCGATTTAAAAAAGTTAATATACGCCTATCAGACCGGCATACTTAAAGAAATTCACAACAACTAATTTTTTATTTTTATTATTGCAAATTTCGCCATTTAATGTTATAATTTATAGTACGGTTATATATTTTTAAAATTCTTAGACTTTCAATTCAATAATGGCTCAATCTAAATTAATTTTTGAAAGGGCGTTAGTATGATTAAAAATGCTTTAAAGGAGAATTTCACTAAAGAAAAGACTGACATTTATTACTCTTATCTACGAATTTTAGAAGATGAGCTTATTCCTGCTATGGGTTGCACTGAACCTATTTCTCTTGCTTATGCTGCGGCAAAAGCTTGTTGTATTCTCGGTGATTTGCCAGATAAAATCGACGTTGTGGTCAGCGGAAATATCATTAAAAATGTTAAAAGCGTTGTTGTTCCAAATACTAATGGCTTAAAAGGCATTAAAGCCGCTGTTGCTGCCGGAATTATTTCTGGTCGCGAAGATAAAGTGCTTGAAGTTCTTTCTGAACTCTCTGACGAACAAAAAAATCAGATTATTGATTACCTTCAGGACACCATCATTACTGTTTCTCCTGCTGACAGCGACTTGAATTTTGACATTCTTTTAACCCTCTATAAAGGAAGCTCTTATTCTAAATTAAGAATTATTGATGATCATACAAATGTTGTTTTAATTGAAAAAAATGGAGAAATTTTATATACACCCGAAAAAATTAATCCTCATGTTGTACATAATAACGATAAGTTATTGCTTAACATTGAAGATATTTTTAAATTTGCTAATATCGTTGAAATCTCCGATATTAAAGAGCTCATTTCTAAACAGATTCAGTACAATACAGCTATCGCCGAAGAAGGCCTAAAAGGTAATTACGGCGCGAGCGTTGGCAAAACTTTATTGTCTATGTACGGAAATGATATAAAAACTCGTGCAAAAGCTAAGGCTGCTGCGGGCTCTGATGCTCGAATGAATGGCTGCGAGTTGCCTGTTATTATTGTTTCTGGCAGTGGCAACCAAGGTTTGACCGTAAGCGTTCCTGTAATCGAATATGCAAAAGAGTACAACATCGACAGCGATACTCTGTATCGTGCTCTTGTTTTATCAAATTTAATCGCTATATACCTAAAAAACGGAATCGGAAGTCTTTCTGCTTTTTGTGGTGCTGTCTGCGCTGGCTGTGCAAGTGGTGCCGCTATTGCTTATTTACTCGGCGGAAATTTGGACGCTGTTTCTACTACCGTTTCTAATGCACTTGCAATTACTTCTGGAATTGTTTGTGACGGCGCAAAATCTTCCTGTGCCGCAAAAATAGTAAGCTCTGTTGAAGCCGGAATTTTGGGATATCATATGTACTTAAATGAACGTAAATTCCTGCCTGGTGACGGTATTTTAGGCGACGATATCGAAAGTACTGTAAAAAATATCTGGCGTTTAGGCAAGCACGGTATGAAACAGACTGATGTAGAAATTTTAAATATTATGACCGATAATTAAAATTTTTAAGGAGTCCCCAAAAATGAAAAAATTCGTATCTTCCATTTTAATCTGTTCAACTTTATTTTCTTGCGTTAATCCGAGTTCCTTTTGTAGCGCGGAAAATAATAAAGTAGTCTCAACTAAACAGGCAAGCCCCCCAAAAACAGGCAGTAACCTAAGCAAAGCTGATAAAGAAGCTTTAAAAAAAGCTATTTTAGAATTGGCTAACGATAAAAAATTTACAGACCAAGTATTAAAAAATTATGCAAAAGCTCATGAAGCTCCAACTTGGTTAAAGGTATTAAAAATTCTGTGCCTGCCATTTAAAGCTTGCTGGTATTTAATCAAAAAAGCTTTTGATTACACTGTAGGAAAAGCTACTGCAGAATTTATCGAAAACACGATTCTTCCTACCATAATAGCAGTCTTGACCGGGTTAGCAATTTATAATAAAGTGCCTTTTATTCATAAAAGTGTGGATTGGATTATTTCTCTTACTAAAAAATCATAAAATGAAACAGAATAATTATCAAAAAGTACTTTATGATTTATTAACTCAAGTAAAAAATTGTTCAAATAAGCCGAGTTTGCTTTTGCACTGCTGCTGTGCTCCATGCAGCAGCTACGTTTTTGAATATCTGGTTCCGTTTTTTAACATTACTGCTTTATTCTACAATCCTAATATTTCCCCTAAAACAGAATACGATTTTCGATTAAATGAACTCAAGCGCCTCATTTTTGATATGAATCTTACCTCTAAAATTAATTTAATTGAAGAGCCTTATGAACTTCAAAAATTTAAAGAAATCTCATTGGGTTTAGAAGATTGTCAGGAAGGTTCATCCAGATGCTTTAAATGTTATTACTTGAGACTTCAAAAAGCTGCGGTAATTGCGCAAAAATTGAACTTTGATTACTTTACCACTACGCTTACAATCAGTCCTTATAAAAACGCTGATAAGCTTAACGAAATCGGTGCCATGCTGGCTTCGGAATACGGCGTAGAGTATTTATTTTCAGATTTTAAAAAGAAAGACGGTTACAAGCGGTCTATAGAATTATCTAAAAAATACAGTTTGTATAGACAAAATTACTGTGGTTGCAAATTTTCTAAAAAAGTTTCCGTCTAAATTTAATAGACTTACCTTTTTTGTGTAAGTCTATTTTTTATTTTGAATAATATTCTATTAATTTGCAAAAATAAACTTCGAAAGGATGTGTTTTTGTGAAACCTACAGAAAACGAATATTCTAAAATGTCCGACAGCGCTTCGCCTGCTTCTCCGACGATAAAAAATATCTTTTTGGCATTTGTTTCCGGAGGAATTATCTGCACAATCGGACAATTTTTAATGAATTTTTTTCAGAATTATTGCAATTTAAATTTAAAAGATTCTCGTGCAGCAGTATCTGTAACGTTAGTCGGGCTCGGAGCTTTGCTCACTGCTCTGCGTGTGTACGATAACATCGCAAAACACGCTGGCGCCGGAACTCTTGTGCCAATAACCGGCTTCGCTAATTCAATCGTAGCACCCGCTATCGAATTTAAAAGCGAAGGTCAAGTTATGGGAATCGGCGCTAAAATGTTCATTATTGCCGGACCTGTTTTAGTTTTCGGAGTCACCGCATCGACTATTTATGGTTTAATTTTGTGGATTTTTAAATTATTTTAATCAGGCATAAAAAGACACCGCGCGGTATAGTGCGGTGTTTATTTTTACCATTCTTCAGATAAATTTTTTTCAAGCTTACATAACTCATTAGTCAATTTCTTTGGCAAGTCATTTGCAAACTTTTTATAAAACTCTTTTATCTTCAAAACTTCGTTTTTCCATGAATTCAAATCAACTTCCAGCATTTTTTTGAGGCTTTCTTTATCAATGTTCAAGCCTTTTAAATTTATGTCATCGACGTTGGGAATGTCCCCGATGGGAGTTTCTTTCGCAGAAATTTTGTCATCACATCTAGCCAGAATCCACTCGATTATACGGAAATTTTCACCAAAGCCAGGCCATATAAAATTTCCATTTTCATCCGTTCTAAACCAGTTAACACTAAAAATTTTCGGAGCTTTATCGCCTAATTTTTCGCCAAAACTCAGCCAATGCTCAAAATATTTTCCCATATTATACCCACAAAATGGAAGCATAGCCATTGGGTCATGCCGTATAACACCGATAGTTCCAGTCGCTGCGGCAGTAGTTTCTGAGGACATTATCGAACCGACAAAAACTCCATTATTCCAGTTTTTGGCCTGATATACAAGTGGTACCGTCTGCGCACGTCTGCCACCAAAAATTATCGCTGAAATCGGCACACCATTTGGCTCGTCAAAGCGCGAACTTATACACGGACAATTTTGGGCAGGTGAGGTAAATCTGCTATTAGGATGCGCACCTTTTTCAGATGAAATTTTGCCATTCCAGGCCTCACCTTTCCAATTAATTGCGTTTTTGGGTGGATTTTCGTCTAACCCCTCCCACCAAATCGTATTATCGTCCAAATTATGCACTACATTCGTAAAAATTGTTCCGGTTTTTGTCGTCTGCAATGCGTTAGGATTTGATTTTCCATTCGTACCCGGTGCTACACCAAAAAATCCATTTTCAGGATTAATCGCCCATAATCTTCCATCTTTTCCAATGTGCAACCAGGCAATATCATCGCCCAAACAGTACACTTTATAGCCCTTTTTACGATAAATTTCCGGTGGAATCAACATCGCTAAATTTGTTTTTCCGCAAGCTGATGGAAATGCTGCTGCAACATATTTTATTTCTCCTGCGGGATTTTCTACACCTAAAATCAACATATGTTCCGCCAGCCAACCTTCTTTTTGGCCCAAATACGATGCGATTCTAAGTGCAAAGCATTTTTTTCCTAAAAGTACATTTCCGCCGTAGGCCGAATTGACCGAAATAATAGTGTTATCTTGAGGAAAATGACAAATATAACGATTTTTTTCGTCCAAATTGCATTTCGCATGAAGGCCTCGTATCCAGTCCTCGCTTTGGCCCAATGTAAGCCAAACTTTTTCGCCAACCCGCGTCATAATAGCCATATTTAAAACAACGTATATCGAATCTGTTATCTCGACACCAATTTTAGAAAACGGCGAGCCAATCGGTCCCATAGAGTATGGAATAACATACATGGTTTTTCCGGCGTAACTGTTTCTTGCTATTTCATAAAGCATTTTATACATTTCTTGCGGAGATTTCCAGTTATTTGTTGGACCGGCTTCTTCTTTTGTGGGCGTGCAAATATATGTTCTGTCCTCGACTCTTGCCACATCATTTACGGCTGTTTTATGTAAATAACAACCAGGCAATTTTTCTTCATTTAACTTTATCATTTCTCCGGTTTCGCAAGCTATTTTCCTCAACTTTTCCAACTGTAATTCCGTTCCGTCAATAAATAATACTTCAGATGGAGTTAAAAGTTTTTTCATCTCGTCGAGCCACTTTAATACACTTTTATTCTCAGTCATAAATACGTCATCATCTCCTTAAAAAAATCTTCTAAAACACCCTTTATTTATGTCAATACACGTTAAAAATACAAAATTTTACTTTAATTTTTCAATACTCAGTGTCGCAATCGCATTCAAATTCATTGCAGCAACATTTCCGTGCCGATACTCATAAAATGCCTGCGCTCCCACCATTGCGGCATTATCTCCACAAAGAGACAATTCCGGCATATAAACCGACCAATTTCTTTTTTTACACTCATCAAGCAATCTTTTTCGCAATAACGTATTAGCTGAAACTCCTCCCGCAACAACCAACTTTTTGTAACTAAGATTTTCTGCAGCCTTAATAAAATTGCTCAACAGACAGTCCACAACTGCAGCTCTAAACGAGGCGGACATATCTTCAACATTTATCTGCTCTCCTTTTTGTGCCGCGTTATGAACTTGATTTATTACGGCAGTTTTAAGTCCAGAAAAACTAAAGTCATAATCGGAATTCGCAACCGTCGGACGTGGCAATTTGTAGGCATTTTCATTGCCTTTTTCCGCGGCCTTGTCAAGATGTATTCCTCCTGGATATGACATTCCCATCGTTCGCGCAGTTTTATCAAAAGCCTCTCCCGCTGCATCGTCTCTCGTTTGACCTATCACTTTTAAGTCTGTATAATCTTTAACTTCAATTATATGACTGTGTCCGCCAGAAACTACCAAGCACAAAAATGGCGGCGTTAAATCCTGGTAAGTTATATAATTCGCCGCTATGTGTGACCTTAAATGATGAACCGGTATCAACGGCAAATTCGAAGACAACGCTAATCCTTTCGCAAAATTTACGCCCACAAGCAAAGAGCCTATAAGTCCAGGTGCATAAGTTACTGCTATTGCGTCTATGTTTTTTAAAATGCAATTTGCTGCACGGAGTGCCTCATTTGTCACACCAGAAATCGCTTCTATGTGCATTCTAGAGGCTATCTCCGGCACCACGCC
Organism: uncultured Eubacteriales bacterium; assembly: GCA_934463265.1. Taxonomy (GTDB): domain Bacteria; phylum Bacillota; class Clostridia; order Oscillospirales; family Acutalibacteraceae; genus CAG-557. Next base: position 25,294 of record CAKSIU010000007.1, read on the forward strand.
TCCATATATTTTATGTTTTTCCACTTGCGATGCCACTATCGATGATAAAACTTTTCTTCCATTTTCAACCACTGCCGCAGCCGTTTCATCACAAGAACTCTCTATTGATAAAATTTTCATAAGATTTCCTTTCTCACCTGCTAATCTGAGGGTGGTGCCCCCGCACAAAGAAAAAATACTAAACCTCAACTTAAATATCTCGTCATGATAATCGCATCCTCTTTTGGATATGAATAAAAATTTTTTCTTACTCCTACCGACAAAAAATTTAATTTTTGATATAGAGAAACCGCATAAACATTAGATTTTCTAACCTCAAGAGAAATGAATCTTAATTTTTTATCTTGAGCAAAATTCACAAGAGCTTCCAACAATTTTTTAGCAATTCCATTGCCCCTATACTGCGGAAAAACCGCGATATTAGTGATATACCCTTCGTCCATAACAAAATTCATGCCGGCGTAGCCAAGCACTTTGTTATTTTTATCGACAGCTACCAAAAAATTAGCATTTTCATTGTCTATTTCTTCTTTTAACGCAACTTTCAACCACGGAACAGAAAAACATATTTTTTCCAACCGCGCGACTTCCTCCAAATGGCACTCGGACATTGACTTTATTTCAAATTCAAGCATTTTTATCCTCATAAGCACTCATAAAATCAGAACTTTCGGCCAAATCACGTAAAGCATCAAAAATTTGGTCTCTGCAACACTCATAAATGTCTAAACTCCCGCCAAAAGGGTCTGAAATTTGCTCGCCTAAAACAAAAATTTTCTCATTTTTTACGCCTAAATTAATTAAAAAATTGCGGTGCAGATTCGTCATCACAACAAATCTATCAATTTGGCCAAGATTAACATCAAAAATGCTTTTAGAAACATGATTTTTCAAATCAACACCTAGCTTTTCGCAAGCTTTAATCGCATTTTTTGTCGCATTATACGCATTATCAGCAGAAATTCCCGCACTTAAAATATTAATATCTTTCAAATTTTTTCCTCGTACAATTTTCTCAAAAAGTCCCGCCGCCATCGGACTTCTGCAAGTATTTCCGGTACACACAAAAAGCACATTCATACAAAAAATTCTCCTATTTAATCAATTTAAATTTAAGACTTCGCATCATACCAAGTCTTTCCAATATTAGCATCCGCAATCAATGGAACTTTCAACTTAGCTGCGTTTTCCATTTCAAATTTCAAAATCTCCGAGACCGCTTTAGCTTCAGCTTCTGGCGCCTCAACTATAAGTTCATCGTGCACCTGCAAAATCAACTTCGCCGCAAGCTGTTCTTCGCTCAGTCGCCGGCTAACATTAATCATCGCAATTTTAATAATATCCGCTGCAGACCCTTGTATCGGCATATTTCTAGCTACACGTTCTCCGAATGAACGCAGATTAAAATTCGACGATGATAATTCTGGCAAATATCTTTTTCTTCCAAATATTGTCTCTGCAAATTTATTTTCTTTAGCTTTTTCTATTGTCTGATTCATATATTTTTCTACTCCAGAATAATGCGACAAATAATTGTCAATATAATTTTGCGCATTTTTTCGCAAAACACCAATATCTTTTGCCAAAGAAAACGCACTTATTCCATAAACAATTCCGAAATTTACCGCCTTCGCACGACTTCTCATAAGTGGAGTTACCATATTTTCCGGAATTTCAAAAACCTGTGATGCCGTTATCGTATGAATATCCAAATTATTCTTAAATGCGTCAATCATATTTTTGTCGTCCGCCAGATGTGCCAAAATTCTTAATTCTATTTGAGAATAATCCGCATCAACTAAAACCCACCCTTCTCGTGCGCAAAAATAACGTCTTAACTCCTTGCCACGCTCCGTTCTAACGGGAATATTCTGCAAATTTGGCTCCAAGGAACTTATTCTTCCAGTGCGCGTTTCAATTTGATTAAACCTCGAATGAATTCTTCCATCATCGCCAATAACTTTTAACATCCCGTCACAGTAGGTACTTTTCAATTTTGAAAGCGCTCTGTATTGCAAAATCAAGTCCACAACCGGATGAAATCCACGGATACTCTCCAGCACCTCTGCGCTTGTTGAATAGCCGCTCTTAGTCTTTTTGCCTTTCGGCAGTTGCATATCCTCAAAAAGAACCACTCCAAGCTGTTTGGGCGAGTTTATATTAAATTCTTTGCCGACAATTTTATATATTTCTCCCTGAATTTCTTGCAGTTCTTCTTGCAATTTCTCACCATAGGCTTTTATACCATTTGCGTCGACTAAAAAGCCTGTCATTTCCATCTCTGCCAAAACTTTCGCAAGAGGAATTTCTATGTTTTCAAGCAAACTTTTTTGCGTGTTGGTTTCAATTTCTGCAGTAATTTTCTCGCATAACTCGCTAAATTCTGCAACATTCTGCGCAAAATCTGAATATTCATTAAGCTCGCAATTTATGTTAATTTTGTTCACATAAAATTCTTTCATTAAAGTTTCAAAATCGTAATTCTTGCTTGACGGATTAAGCAAATACGCCGCTAAAATCGCATCCATCTTAACGTTTCTCACACAAATATTCTGTTGCTGCATAACCTCGTAAAATGGCTTTATGTCGTACGTTCTCTTCAAAATTTTCTCGTCTTCCATAACCGACTTAACAAAATTTTTGTACTTATTTAAATCAGGCAAAATATAGACTTTACTATCCCAGTAAAACCCTAAGCTTATCGCTTGTCCGGCTTGATAATCCACTAAAAAATCAAAAGTTTTACTCGTACTTATTATTTTTTCTAAATTTTCTAAAGGCTCGTCAAAAATAACATCTACACTTTTTGCTAACGCTTTTTCAGCTTTTTTATCATCGGCTTCTTTCAAGCCCAGTTTACTCAAAAGCGAAAACATTTCGAGTTCAGAAAGCATTTTTGAAACTTCGATTTCATTCATTTTTTGAGGAATATAATCTCTTAAATTCAAATCTATCGGCACATTTTTAACGATTGTGCCAAGATATTTACTCAAAAAAGCGTTGTCTTTGGAGGCGAGCAATTTCTTTCTGATGCCGTCTTTAACGTCAATTTCGTAGATGTTATCGTAAATATACTCGATTGAACCAAATTTTTGAATCAACTCACACGCGCCTTTTTCACCTATTCCGGCAACGCCCGGAATGTTGTCTGAAGTGTCGCCCTGGATGGCTTTTATGTCAATCAACTGCTGGGGAGTTACCCCATAAACGTCCTGAATTTTTTTCTCATCGTATAAAGTGACTTCTGGTTTTCCAAATTTTGTTGTTGCAATTCTTACCGAAACATTTTCTGACACCAGCTGCAAACTATCTCTGTCTCCCGTTGCAATCACACATTCTTCGCCGGAATTTTCGCAAGCAAACGCCAAAGTGCCAAGTATGTCGTCCGCTTCGTAGCCCTCTTTTTCTACGAGCTTATACCCCATATTCAGCAGCAATTCTTTCAAAACAGGAAATTGTGCCGCAAGCTCTTCCGGCATTCCTTTTCGATTAGCTTTGTACTCGCTGTAAGCTTTGTGCCGAAACGTTGGGGCTTTCATATCAAATGCAATTGCTACCGCGTCCGGATTGATTTCTTCATTCAACTTGCTTAACATCGTCAAAAATCCGTATATAGCGTTCGTATAAAAGCCTTTTTTCGTAGTTAAAAGTTTAATTCCGTAAAAAGCCCGATTAAATATGCTATTTCCGTCTAGAACAAGTAATTTCATCGATAACACTCCAAAAAATTTATAAAATTATTATATCACACTTCGTCGAAGAAATCAGCCTGTATTTATTAATGTCGTGGACTTTTCGGCAAAAATATGATAAAATTGATATGCAAATTCACTTAACTTAATTGGAGGAATTTATATTGAAAATCGGAAACGTTGAAATAAACGGTTCTGTCGCGCTGGCGCCCATGGCCGGTGTTGCCGATAAAGCTTTTCGAGAACTTTGCATAAAATTTGGCGCTAGCTACGTTATAAGTGAAATGGTAAGCTCTCGCGGAATTTCTTTTTCTAATGAAAAAACTATTAATTTACTGCAACTTTCTGAAAACGAACATCCTTGCGCTATCCAAATTTTCGGCGATAATCCCGAAATAATGGCTCGCGCTGCAGTTTTTGCATTAAAATATAAACCCGACATTATTGACATAAATATGGGGTGTCCTGCACCTAAAGTGAACAAAAGTGGTGGCGGCTCTGTTTTGATGAAAACTCCGGAGCTTTGCGGAAAAATCGTAAGTGCTGTCAAAAAAGCTGTAAATGTTCCCGTTACCGTGAAAATTCGAAAAGGCTGGGACGAAAACAGCATAAATGCGCCATTAATTGCAAAAATTTGTGAAAACGCCGGTGCCAACGCGATTACTATTCATGGAAGAACCCGAGAACAAATGTATAAACCGAATGTTGATATTAATATTATTGAAAAAGTAAAAAATTCTGTCAAAATTCCGGTTATCGGCAATGGCGATATTTCTTGCGGTCTAGACGCTTATAATATGCTCGAAAAAACAGGTTGTGATATGGTTATGGTCGGACGTGCTGCTTTAGGGAATCCCTGGATATTTTCGGAAATTAATCAATTTTTAAATTCAAAAACCAACTATAAAACGCCAAACATTGAGGAAAAATTAAAAATTATGCTTTTTCACGTTAATTCTATATGTGAAAACGACGGCGAAAAACACGGTATTATGAAGGCTAGAAGGCATATTACTTTCTACATTAAGGGAATTCCCGGCGCGGCTGCGTTTAGAAATAAGGCCTGTAAAATCGAAACTTTCGCTCAACTGCAAAGTCTTTCCCACGAAATTTTACATAGCAATTAACAAAAAAATTATCTTCACACAAAATATTTCTGAGGTGAAAATTAATGGTTATTGAAAGTCAAGAGAACTTAAATGATGAATTAAGGACGAAATTGGACAATGAGTTTGAAAACTATGCAAGGATTAATAATTTAAAATGTAATTACAAGACATTTAATTTTATAGCAAAAGAAAATAACACAATAGTTGGTATTTTAACTGGTCATTCTCTTTATGACGAAATTTTCATTGATAATCTTATTGTCTTTGACGGGTGGCGACAGCAAGGTATTGGAACTGCACTTGTAAAACAAGTCGAAAATTCTTATTTTAATAAAAATTTTAAATGCATTAGTTTAGTTTCGCATGAGTTTTTGGCTCCAATTTTTTATAAAAAGTTAGGGTTTACTCTTGAATTTACAAGGAAAAACACAGAAAATCCTAAATTGACTAAGTATTTTTTCATAAAATATTTTTCTTAAAACTTGTAACCAACGATAAAGCCTTTCGGATGAAATTTTAACTACATTTTATAAAAATAATAAATAAACTTATAATGAATTTATTTTTGGAGGAAATTATGAAAAAAATTGCTATAATCACTGATTCTGCCGGAGATTTATCCGCTAGCTTTGCAAAAAAACATAATATAAAAGTAATTCCACTTAGAATCTGTTTTTCTGATAGGGAATTTCTCGATGGAGTTAATATTCGCAGTAGTGAAATTTATCAATTTATGGACAAAGAAATTCCAAAATCATCACTACCTTATCGCAATGACATAATTGCTGCTTTTGAACAGGCCAAAAACGAAGGCTACACCGATGCAATTTATATAGGAGTTTCTTCTGGTTTGTCGGGAACATTTAATTCTGTGCGTTTGGTTGCAAATGAATTTGAAGGCTTAAATATTCACTGTTTCGATTCAAAAACTTTATCATGTGCGCAAAATATGCTGATTTTAGCCGCAATTACTGCGCTTAAAACTACCGATAATGTTCAAGAAATTCTTAATAAGCTCCAGGAAATTCGCAAAAAAATGATTGCTATGTTCTGCGTCCGCGACCTTACATATTTAATTAAAGGCGGTCGTATCGGAAAAGTTGCCGGAACCGTTGGCACTTTATTAAAAATATGTCCGGTAATAAAAGTCAACGATGATGGTATATACGAAACCGCCGCTAAAACTATCGGATTTAATCGCGCCATAGAGGCTCTTATAAATGAATTCAAGACTCGCTTTGCGAATGTTGAAATCGCTATTTCACTGACTTATTCTTCCAACAAAGAAATTGCAGAGAAAATAAAATCCGAAATAAAAAAACATTGTAAAGTTAAATCTTGTGAAATTAACCCAGTCACTGCTGTTTTGGGTGTGCATACCGGCCCGGATATGGCAGGAATCGCTGCTTACGAGATTTAATTACCACTTAATAGAATTTAAATTATTTTTTATTTTTCTAAAAGTGAAATTTTTTAAAACGGTTTTCGTAAAAAACACCCACAAAATCAAAGGGAGTACTAATTGAGTACTCCCCTTTTTATTTGTTTTCACAATAATATCTTATAGCTTCCGAAATAAATTTAGTCAGTCCGGCCCTATGTCTGTCAATATTCTTTTTAAACCTCTCGTCCTGAACATACATCTGCCCTAAACCCGCTAGAATTTCATTTGTACACTCATAAAAATTTTTTGTAATATAATTTTTCCACGTTTCAACAAGAATTTGCGCTTCTTGACTAGACGGTTCTTTGTCCATAACTCCAGCAAATTGCTCGAAAATATCTAGCATTTCACGGTTTACGATGTCCCACTGGCTGTCACTATATTCCGAAGTTTTTTTCTGATATTCCGAAAACGCTTCTGTCTCTTTATAAAGTTCTTTTGCCTCGTTTTCATAAATTTTTTGACATCTTTTCACCTCAGAAACATCGAATTCAGTAAAGCTCATACACTTTTCTCCTCTCAAATTTTTGTTTATCAACGCTAAAATCTTATTCAGCCGGTCTCTTTTTAGAGTAATCAGCTTCTTATGTTTTTTCAGCATCGATATTCTATCAAAATTTGGATTTTCTAAAACAGATTTTATCTGTTTCAAGGGCACATCAAGCTCTTTAAAAAACAAAATTTGCTGCAAAACTTCTAAAGCTTCATCGTCATAAAGCCTGCAGCCGGCCTCAGAAATTTCTGATGGTTTTAACAGCCCCACCTCGTCATAATAACGTAATGCGCGCGTAGTGAGCCCGGTTAATTCTGCAATTTCGTTTATCTTTTTCATGAAAATCCTCCTTTCGATATTCATATTGTATCAGTTGACGTAACGTTAATGTCAACAGCAAATTAAAAATTTTTTCAAAAAATTTTTAGAAACGAACAAGGCGCCCCGAAGGACGCCCTGTTCGTATTTAATTAAAAAGAAAAGGAATTAAAAAATTTATAGACGTACGTGGCGCGCCAGAAGGGATTCGAACCCCTGACCTTTTGGTTCGTAGCCAAACACTCTATCCAACTGAGCTACTGGCGCATACCTTTTAAATTTATATTATCACAAGCACGCAGAGATGTCAAGCCAACTAATTAAATTTCATACGATTATTTAAATTTTCGAAATAAGAAACAAGAAAAATATAAAAAAACACTATTACATTTCGTAAAATAATTGAAATTAATCCAAAAAACGCCAAATATGTAACTTAAAATCGCAAATTTCAAAAATTAAACACTGCAAAGTACAACAAAACTATTATTCCCAAAATTATCCTATAATATCCAAAAGCTTTAAAATCATGCTTTTTTATGTAGTTCATCAAAAATTTTATGGCCCAAACCGACACAAAAAATGCCGATACCATTCCAAAAACTAAAATTAATAATTCCGTAATAGAAAAATTCAGTCCTACTTTTAAGATGTATTTTAAGAATTTAAAGCCACTCGCACCAAACATTACCGGAATTGCAAGAAAAAATGAATATTCCGCAGCAACACTTCTTGAAGCTCCCAATATGCTTGCTCCGATTATTGTTGCACCAGAACGCGACGTGCCTGGAACCAGCGCTAAAACTTGAAAAATTCCTATTAAAAACGCGGTTTTATAGTCTAATTTGCTCAGTTTATTCACCGGATGACTTTTTTTCTGATTCTCTACTATTATGAACAAAAATCCGTATAAAATCAGCATTAAGGCCACAGTCTTCGGGCTGTATAACTTTTCGTGAATAAAATCGTCGAACAAAAAGCCTATTATCGCTGCGGGTATGCATCCTACTGCCACTTTTAGCCACAAAGAAAAAGTGTCTTTTCTTTCCGGCTCGCTTTTTTTCTTCGAAAACGGGTTTAACTTGTTGAAATACAGATATATTACCGCCAAAATTGAGCCTAGTTGTATCACAACCAAAAACATATCTAAAAATGACTTCGTTACGTTCAATTTTATGAATTCGTCCAGCAAAATCATGTGCCCGGTGCTGCTTATCGGCAACCACTCCGTTACCCCCTGCACTATGCCTATTATTACCGATTTTATTATCTCTATTAAATTCACAAATATTTCCCCTTTATATAATCTTAGCGCGGTGGCCAGCGTGAAAAATAGTATTTTTCGCGCCCGGGCCACCATATATATATTTAGATTATCTTCCATTTTTTACAATAAGTCAAGACAAAAATCAAATTCACCCGCAAAATAATCGATTGCAGAAGCGGCAAAAAAGAATTATACTAAAAAACGACAAACTACGTAATACGAAAGGGGTTCAAGTATGACCTACTCACCAGACGTTGACAAAATGTGTAAAATAAAGCAAGGCCCAAACCACGGTCCAGCACCAATTCCAGAAGAAGGTGCATGGGTAAAATCCTATCAAATAGGCGATATTTCTGGGTTTTCGCATGGAATCGGTTGGTGTGCACCTCAGCAAGGAGCTTGCAAATTAACATTAAATGTAAAAGACGGCATAATTGAAGAAGCGCTAGTGGAAACCATTGGCTGTTCAGGAATGACTCATTCTGCGGCGATGGCTGCCGAAATTTTGCCTGGAAAAACTCTTCTTGAAGCGCTGAATACCGACCTTGTTTGCGATGCGATAAACGTGGCTATGCGAGAAATTTTCAAACAGATGGCTTATGGCAGAACGCAAACTGCATTCTCCGAAAATGGCTTGCCAATCGGCGCCGGACTTAAGGATTTAGGCCAAGGACTTCGCTCTCAAGTTGGCACGATGTACAGCACAAAAATTAAAGGCGTCCGATATATGGAAATGGCCGAGGGCTACATATTATCGCTGGCACTGAATGCCGACGACGAGGTCTGCGGGTACAAATTTGTAAAAGTTGGCAAAATGCTCGAAGATATTCGAAACGGAATCGCTCCAAATGAGGCTTTTACGCAAAATATCGGCACTTATGGACAATTTGAAAATGCCGCAAAATACATTGACCCGCGAAACGAATAAAGGAGAAAAATCATGAATAATCTTATCAAATTTGAAGAGAAAGAACGTCGTATCGCAAAAATTAACGCATGTCTCGAAAAATACGGAATAAATTCTCTTGAAAATGCGCAAAATATCTGCGAAAGTCATGGAATTGACGTTTTTTCTATCGTAAAAGGAGTTCAGCCAATCGCTTTTGAAAATGCCTGTTGGGCTTACATTCTGGGCTGCTCTATTGCCATAAAAAATGCTGCTAAAACCGCATCTGAGGCCGCAAAATTAATCGGTATCGGTCTTGAGGCCTTTTGTATTCCAGGTTCTGTTGCAGAGCAGCGACAAGTCGGTCTAGGTCACGGAAATCTAGCCGCCATGCTACTTCGCGACGAAACTCAATGCTTTGCTTTTCTCGCCGGACATGAATCTTTTGCCGCGGCAGAAGGCGCTATCGGAATTGCTAAAACCGCTAACAAAGCCCGCAAAAAGCCTCTTCGCGTAATTTTAAACGGGCTTGGAAAAGATGCCGCGTACATAATTTCTCGAATTAACGGATTTACTTATGTGAAAACCAGTTTTAGCCATTTTTCTAACACGTTAAATATCGTCGAAGAAAAAGCTTTTTCCGCCGGTGAACGCGCTATAATCCGGTGTTTTGGCGCTGATGATGTTCTTGAGGGCGTTGCAATTTTACAGCACGAAAATGTCGACGTATCAATTACTGGAAACTCAACAAACCCAACTCGTTTTCAACATCTTGTTGCCGGAACTTACAAAAAATGGGCTATCGAAAATGGCAAAAGTTACTTTTCTGTCGCTTCCGGTGGCGGAACAGGACGCACGCTTCATCCGGACAATGTCGCTGCCGGACCGGCTTCCTACGGATTAACCGATTCTATGGGCCGTATGCACAGCGATGCTCAATTTGCTGGCTCGTCATCTGTTCCTGCTCACGTCGAAATGATGGGTTTTATCGGCATGGGAAATAACCCTATGGTTGGCGCTACAGTTGCTTGTTCTGTCGCTGTTTTCGAAGCTATCAACTCCTGCTCCAGTTTTTAAATTTTCTTTACTTTTTTCACTTTTTGTACTATAATTTTTCAAAATAGGGGTGCTGATGCGCGCATCGGCTGAGAACGTTTTTGTAACCCACAACCTGATTCGGATAATGCCGACGGAGGGAAATATTTATTCTTTTTTGGAAATTTCTCCGTCTGTGTATTTTGCGGACGGGGTTTTTTGTGCCAACTCAGCTTTTCTTCCTTCAAAAAAAACAAAGAAATGAGTTTAATAATGAAAAAACATATAAAAAAAGCGCTACCTGCAGCGCTTTTAACCTCAATATTAATTTTTGTATGGGCTGCCATTTCGGAATTTGAAATTATTCCAAAATTTATGCTGCCATCGCCAATCATGGTGTTTTCCGCGTTCTTCAAAAATTTGGCAGTACTTTCTCAACACGCAGTCGTAACGCTTTTTGAAACTTTTATCGGCTTGATAATAAGCCTATTTTTAGCTTTTTTCACCGCAGTTTTAATGGACAGATACGTCAAAATTAAGCTAGCAATCTACCCGCTGCTAATAGTCACGCAGACCGTTCCTACCATCGCCGTGGCCCCAATAATAGTTTTATTTTTCGGATACGGAATTTTGCCCAAAGTAATTTTAGTAATTGTATGCTGCTTTTTTCCCATTACAGTCGCGCTTTTTGACGGTCTTACAAGCGTGCCAAGTGATTATTTAAACTTGCTAAAATGCATGAACGCAAACTACGTGCAAACATTATTTCACTTAAAAATTTCATTTGCTGTTCCGCATTTTTTTTCCGGACTAAAAATCGCCGGCACTTACGCTTTTATAAGCGCGGTCGTCGCGGAATGGCTGGGGGGCACTACCGGACTGGGCGTATATATGACAAGGGTAAAATCTGCTTATTCTTTCGACAAGCTTTTTGCCACGATAATCTTCATTTCTATTATAAGTTTCATCTTCATAGAAGTAATAAATTTGTTGCAAAAAATCGCTCTAACCCGCCTTCACATGGACAAACGAGGTTAAAAATGCGCAAAATTTTAATTTTTTTAACAACTTTTTTATTTGTGAGTGCAATTTCAATTTTGATTTATTTTTTTTGTGCAAAAAGCACAACAGACCCGGAAAAAATAACAATTCTTCTCGACTGGACGCCAAACACCAATCACACCGGCATTTACGTCGCGCAAAATTTAGGTTACTTTGAAGACGAAGGTCTGAATGTAAAAATTGAGCAACCACCTCAAGAAAGCTCAACGGCGCTTGTCGCCGCCGGGAAAGTCGAATTTGCCGTGGCTTTTCAGGATTTTCTCGCACCCGCTTTCACTTCGGACACCCCTTTGCCAGTAAAAGCCGTCGCAGCAATCGTTCAGCATAATTCTGCCGGAATTATTTGCAAAAAATCGGCCAATATTCAAACTTTTTCTGACCTCGAATCAAAAAATTACTCAACTTTTGACAATTTTATTGAACTCGCTTTACTAAAGTACTGCATTAAATCCAGTGGTGCAAAATTCGATAAAGTAAATTTAATTCACGCTCAAATTGACAACATCTCCGCGGCTCTCGGGACAAATATCGATGCTGCGTGGGGCTATTTCGGTGTTGAAAGCATTATTGCCTCGCATTTTAATATTGAAAATAATTTTTTGTTCTTTCGCGACGTCGACCCGGTCCTGGATTACTACACGCCTATTTTGATTGCAAATTCAAATTACATAAAAAATAATCCGAAAATTGTGAAAAAAATCCTTCATGCACTCTCTAAAGGCTACACTTTTGCAGCAAAATGCCCAAAAGAAGCTGCGAATATTTTAACTAAATGCGTACCGGAGTTGAATTACGAAATCACCTTGGAAAGTCAAAAATATTTGTCGACGCTCTACATAAGCGATGCTTCTAAATGGGGAGAAATCAACCCAAACCGCTGGAATAATTTCTACGACTGGCTTTTCGAAAATCGCATTATAAGCAGGCAAATTCCGCATTATACAACATTTACAAATGCGTTTTTGCCAGAATAATTTTATATAAACCGCGCGTCGAGTGCTTGTTGGAGTTGGAACCTGCGCCGACGCGCCACCGGGAGAAATATGAACAAATTAGAGATAAAAAATATATCAAAAAAATACGATAAAAAACGCGTACTGGACAAAATTTCGATTTCCGTAAAAGAAAATACAACTGTTGCGATATTGGGTGCGAGTGGCTGCGGAAAAACAACTCTTTTTAACATTGTCGCAGGACTTGAAAGAGCTGATTCTGGACAAATTTTTGTCGATGGTGAAGACTGCACAAATCAGGCTGGAAATGTATGCTATATGTCACAAAAAGACCTTCTATTGCCTTATAAAACAATTATGGAAAACGTAACCTTGCCGTTAATTTTGTCCGGAACAAGCAAAAATGATGCCGAAAAAGAAGTAAAAAAATTATTTGAAACTTTTTTAATTTCTGGAACAGAAAATAAATATCCTCACGAACTTTCCGGAGGAATGCGGCAAAGAGCCGCTTTTTTGCGAACTTATATGCAAAAGAAACAAATTTTGCTTTTAGACGAGCCTTTCAGCGCCCTTGACAATATAACCAAAACTGCGATGTACTCCTGGTATTTAAATATTACAAAAAGTTTAAAATCAACTACTTTGCTAATTACTCACAACATTGACGAAGCTATTTTGCTGGCAGATATCATACACATCATGTCTTTAAGCAAGCATAATATTACTAAGAGTATAAATATTGCAGGCAAAAAAAATCTTGATTTCATATTCTCACCGGAATTTATCAGGCTAAAAAAGGAAATTATGGATATTCTTGTTAAAAATTCTTCAACTTAAAGCATAGTTTTTTCACATTAATGCCTCTTATTTTGTCATTTTAAAAATTATTTATAAAAAAATTAATAAAATATATTAACATTACCCCACCCCAGCATATGTTATAATTGACATTGAAAAAGCTTTTTCATAAATTAAAAGGAGTGTGATATCAATGTTAGACAAAGAAAAAAGTAAAAATGCAGGTGCAGTAAAATTGGATGACAACGCCTTAGAGCAAGCTGCCGGCGGATACTACGAGATATATTTTAAAGATGGCACAAAAAAACAATTTAACGCTGACGGCTCTGAATACAGAAAATTTCATTATGATACAGGTGAAGCGCGTATGTATAATTCTAAACATAAACAGGTCGATAAACTTGAAGGCATCGCTGTAGAAAAATAAAGAAAGGTGGCATTTAAATGAATAAAGACAATAAAAATAAAGCGATGGCTTTAAGCGACAATGGGCTTGAGCAAGCTGCCGGTGGTTTTTCAATAGACACATTCGAAAGAATAAGTGGACAAAAGGTATTTAAACTGAAAAATGACAAAGGAGAAACTTTGGGAACATATAACAGTGTAATTGAGGCTAAAGCGGCTGGTGCTGATACAGGTGAAGCTTATAATAAAAATAAGGATACATATACACAACAAAAACTTAATAATGAATTTTTTAACATAACAAATGTCTAGCAAAAAGTGGGCGCCTTCTTGGCGTCCGCTTTTTTTGACTCGTTGCAAATTTCTTATTGACAAATTCTATAATGTGTATTATACTGGATTTATAATTATAGGGGCATAGCTCAGATGGTAGAGCAGTGGTCTCCAAAACCACGTGCCGAGGGTTCAAGTCCTTCTGCCCCTGCCAGTTTTTGCGCATTTGTACAAAACAATTCGCGGTCAATTTATTTTGTAATTTTTGTTTTACTTATCACGTTTTGTGTTCATAATTTTTTTCAAATTTTTGCTGATATAGCTCAGCAGGCAGAGCACATCCTTGGTAAGGATGAGGTCAGCGGTTCGAATCCGCTTATCAGCTCCACATCAAAACCCGCATGATTACTAGGTTTTGTAAGCTCAAAGTTTTTTGAAGTATGTGTAAAAAATATGTTTTTCTACGAATTTTTTATAAACAAATTTTACATCGCAAAAGTGTTTTCTAAATCTTTAGCCATAAATTCTTTTCTGAATTTGCTGATATGGGTGTAAATATTGGCTGTTGTTTGGATATCTGCATGGCCAAGCCAGGTTTGAATATCTTTCAATTCCCAGCCTTTGTCATACAAGATACTTGCACAACTGTGCCTCAAATCATGGAACCGCATTTTTGGAAATTTATTTTTTGCTAAAACTTTTTTGAACTCTTTTGTTACGTAACCGGGATCATATGATCTTCCATCTTCCCAGGTGAAAACATATTCGCTGCTGTGATACTCATTGCCAAAAAGCTTTTTGTTATGTTTTTGTTCTAGCCTAATTTTTAACAACATTTCTTTAATTTCTGGTAAAAGGCCATATTCTCTTTTGCTTGATGCGGTTTTGGGTCTGTCTTTTTCTACAATGGTTAGCGTTCGTGTTACGATGTGATTAATTTTTATTTTATCATTTTTAAAATCAATTGCAGACCATTTTAAACCAATAGCCTCGCCACGTCTTAAACCATAGTATAAAGTCATATAGATTATTGGTTGTAACCTATGGCCCTTAAATAGTTTTAGTAATTCATTCGCTTGAGATGCGTTGAGAAAAGTGTTTTTGTTTTCGCTACTGTCTTTTTTTGGCAAAGGAATCTTTAGTGCTGGGTTTCTTGGAATAATTTCCTCTAAAAATGCTTGATTCAATATATTTTTCAAAATAGCACTATGTTTTTTTAAAGAACTAAATGCTAAGCCGCCTTTTTTGTGGTCTTGACGACCTCCTAAAAATTTGTAATCATAATAATCAACAATGTGTTTTGGTTTTACTTCTTTTATCGTCAAATTCAATGCTTTAAAATATGGAATAAAATGGTTTATAACAGTATTATAATATCCTTCCCAAGTCGTAAGCTCAACCTTGTTTTTCTTTTTTTCCAGCCATTGCATCAAATAATCAGTAAACAATATGTTATCGGTATCCAGTTGAGTTTCTTTTGCTTCATACTCGGCCATAATTTTGTTTAAAATTTCTGTGGCTTTGCGTTTGTTACCTTTGACTTTAAGCTTTGTTGAAATCCATTTCTGCTTATATTTTCCATCTTCTTTTAAGTTTATAACTGCGTAAAATGTATCATTTTTAATTTTCAAACTGCCTGTCATTAATGCATCCTCCTAAGTGCATGGATACATTCTCTAACAAATAAATTATAACATATTGTCAAGGGAAAATCAACCTCCACTCAAGTATTCGATAACAAACTGCTTTGGAATTCTATATTGTTTGCCAATTTTTATGCTTTTTAGTTCACCGCTTTCGAGTAGCTCATAAGCGGTATTTTTACCTATATTTAGCATGATTGTTAATTCTTTTATAGAAATTACATCTGGGTATTTTGAAAACATTTTCTGCATTTTTACCATCCTAAATTTATTTTTTTCAATTTTAAAATTTCGAAGGTACAGTGCAAAATAGAAAAACATTTTTGCCCGCTGCCGGTTGCAGCTGCACGGACTTTTTATCCTCCCCTCATTGGGAACGCTCTTTGGGACTTAACCTCAACTAAGCGTGAGTATCATTATTGTCTGCTGACATCTTCGCGGATTCGTTACCAATCGAATTTTTTATCTTGGACTTTATCGCTCGCTCTAAAAAGAGGTCATCGCGCGCCAGATAACTCGCTCTTTCAGCAGATTAATGTAGCAAAAATGTTGAATATTCAATTTTCAAGGAGCAGTTACGTGATTTTTAAATCAGGTCTTCAGAAATCAAGGTTTCAAAACTTACACCAAAAATATCAGCTAGTTCTAGAATGATAAAAAAAGATGGCTCGCTTTTGCCGCTCTCATAATAAGAATAAGTTGAACGCTCTTTCATTAGCTTATCCGCAACTTCTTGCTGAGTTAAATCAGCGCATTCACGAAGCAGCCTTAATCTTTCACTCAATTTTGCTTTATCTCTGATATATTTTGGCATTTTTTTACCTCTTTCTTAAAACATGAATAATCTTAATTTAAATTATAACCGAAAAAAAAAGCGGGAATGTTGAAAATATATAAAAATCATGGATTTTCATAAAAATAAAGAGTTTTTTTGATGTTTAATAATATATAATTTAACAAAATCATCAAAAATTTCTCGTTTGAAATATTTTATTTTATCAAAGAAAAAGAGCACTCACTAAAAAAGTGAAGCTCTTCTTTACAAATTCATCAATTTACTTAACAGTTCTGAGAGATAGTTACTGCCGCGGGACAGTAATATTCCCGTCAGCACGCAGCCAAAATAGGGGATTCTAGATTCCAATTTAAATTGTGCCGGCAAGTCCAACTTATACGCAATTGCCACAGCTATGCCCAAAATCAAGCTCAAAAACATCTCCCAGCAGAAGCTGCCGTGCACTAAAAATTGACTTATGTAGGTGATTATACTTTCAATTAAGATTGCGAAAGTTACAAATTCAAATGTTTTATTTTCCATAATAAACTCCTTTTTGTTGACGAAAAAAGAAAGTTATGGTAAAATAATGAGACCATAGTTGGGCTTTAAGTCCTTGTAGTATGCCTCCGCCCGCACTTTAAATGCGTTTTTGTGGCGGGAGGTGATATTATCAAGGAACTGGTTTTTAGACTTGTTAAATGGTTAAAAAAGCGATTACATAAAAAGAAAAAGCACCTTCTAACGATAAACGTTGAAGCTGCTAATTCTGTCGTAATATTAACTATACACAAGGACTAATCACTACAAAAGTCCTTCTATGGTTTTTATTTTATCAGACTTTTTTTTACTTGTCAATAGTTTAATTTTCTTTTATAAAGGCGTCGGAGAATCCGGCGTCTTCTGCTTTTTGAAGCTGTTTTTCTGCGTTTTCTTTGCTTGAATAAGCTCCAACCTGAACATAATATTTTGCTTTTTTGTCTGATTCTGGTTGTGATGAATTTTCTTTTATAGAAATTTCAAGTGTCCTTAAAATTCCCTTTGCATAGGCTGTGCCAAAGATTCTTTGCTTTTCAATTGTATCTGCAATTTTGATGTCTGTCTCATTGTCAACGAAAAATCCTTCATTACTGTGTACATCTATTGCTAAATCTGGCTCAAATGCGTTGCATTCGTTGATTTTATCGGTTACTGGGTCATTTTCATCAGCTGACCGTGGCATCAAAACCTCAACGCCGCGTGCCTCTAAAAAATCTCGGCAAGCTAAAGCTTCAACCAAATTCACCTCTTTTTCCACCAAATACCCGACAGAACCGGAATCTGCGCCGCCATGACCCACTCCTATAAATACTTTTGCCATTTTAATCACTCTCCCACATTAATCATAGCGTAAAGTTCATTGATTGCTCCCACTAGCGTTTTTTCCGACGCGGATAGCCCCTGGAAACATCTTCAATTAGGTGTTGTTTTGTGACAATAAATTTTAAAAAACTCATTCTTTACCACCCTTAAGCCAATGCGATTTTTTTTATATTGATAAATACTTTTGTCATGGTTTTAGTTTCCCTTATTTTCTAAAAAGCACTTTTAATTTTCAAATTTTTGCACTTTTGGACGCAAAATTGGTATTTTTTTATTTTTCGCTGATTTTATGCCGTTCTTTTCCACATATAACAAGTTATATACGGCTGTAAATTATTGTGTGCGGAATTTCCACCAGCAATTCCCGTTGATTTCGTTGTTTGGCCCCAATTAACCACATTTAACTGCTGCTCATCCGTTCTGACCAAAATTGCGCCTGTCCCTTCATGATAATATTCATGTGTATGCTGCGGCATTTCCATTGCTGTTAACGTGTGCGTTTTTGAGCCGCCTGTTTTTTCTACTGTAGAAAAATTTGTGTCGGATGTATTCACGCCAACCGGCACCCTTCCTGCTCCCCAGCGAATCCAGGTTCCACCAAGGTAGGTTGAGGGATTTGCACTTTTTATCGTCATAAGAATCGAGCCTACAGGATAAATCAAATTCACGATTTCAGCCTTAAAATTAGAAATGGCGCTGCTTGCCGTCGTTGCGCCTGTGCCGCCCCTTGAAATCGGCATTGTGCCGGAGGTCAATTCATCCACACTGTGTGTATGCCTGTCAAATTTGGACATTTGGCTAAACAGCGCCGTTATCGAGCTGATATTTAGGCCATTCATTTTAACTCGATACAGCGGCATCTCGTGTAGCGTGCAGCCTTCAAAAATGCTGCCGGTAGTAATTTCGGGGTCAACTCCAGTGCTGCCGGAAGTGCCTTCAATCACGGCCAGTTTTACGTTTTCGATGCCCGTGTCGGAATCTTTGGTATATCTTGCCACAATAAAGTCGTTTCGCTGCATGTTTTGCGCACCGTTGCTGATTGTAAGGTCCGTGTAGGTGTTTGGCGCCTGCCTGGCATGTCGGCCCTGCATTAGCAATTCTCCAGATTTTATGCGCACGCAGTTGTTTGAAATTATCTGATATCCAAATTTTTCTCCAACTTCCAAAACTCGGTCGCCGCTTGAAATCGTCCCGTAAATCCTGGCTCCGTCGTCTTCAGATTGAATATCCGCAATTTCTTTTAATCCAGTTATTAGTTTAATTGGCATATTTATCCTCCTCTATAAAGTCTTCGCTTGACCGATTTCGTAAGTGATTTTCGGGGCGTTGTTATTTTCTATTTTCACAATTTTTTTCGTTATCGGCGCGGTGATTCTAAGTCCCGTCACAACTTCGATTCCACCGATTATATCTCCAACATCTTTTTCAGAATTTTCAAGCGTGATGTCGATCTGATCGGCCTTTTGCAACTCCAACAATTTTTCTATCCCGGATTTTAAAAGCTCGTCATAACTTTCCACATTGGAATAATCGTAAGTTTGCACGATCTCATCAAGCCCGGTGTAATGGGTTGTTTGAGAGATTTCACCGTTTTCATTGATGTAGAGATTTAAAATCTGCCGTTCAGCCAAATCGCCTTTTCCAAGACAAATTAAGTGGTTGGGTGGCAGTTTATTTTGCTCAATCGTAAAGTTTAAAATGTCGCTCGAAAATTCCTCGTTGGAGTAATTCACAATTGGCTCTGCACTCAGGGTTACATGCTGATTTTTAAAAACAGCTTTCAGCTTTGCATTTTTCGTTTTTAGCATTTTAACAAGCCCAGTATAACAATCTATGTACCGGTCAAATTTATAATTTAGAAAATTAAATCCTGAAATTTTGCTCGATGCAACGAATAAATCACTAAGTTCCAAACGTTCGATCAGGCCGGAGATTATCGCGTTTGCATCGCCGCTGACGCTGTAATAATCATGTCCCGAATCCGGGCAAATAATTTTGTCACACAGCATACCGTAAAACGTCCTGCCGCCATAGTACAAGCGCTTTTGCGAGGTGTTGACCTTCAAAGTCGAGATTTTCCCGCCATACTCTGAATTTTCAAAATAGAAATATGCGCCCATCGGAATCACGTTGTTGTCAAGGCTTGTTGCGATTTGAAAATCGTTCTCTGAACCAATTTCAAAGTCCAGCTCATAATCCTTCAAAACCCCGATATCAAGCCGTTTTTTGTCAGTATAGATTAAGTCCATTTAGGTTCGCTCCGCTCGTCGTAAATTATTAAATCAAAGCCAAAACTGTTATTCCAGCTCGCCGAAACGCTGCCTGCGGGGATTTTCTGAAAGATATAACTATCGCGATTTCTGAAATTTATCTTGCTGATTCGCGTCCCGTCGGCTTGCACAAGGTCAACAATTTTTTTGCGACTATCGATTTCCAGATATTCTCCAGGTTCAACTTCTGTTTCGACAGAATAAAGATGATTCCCGATGTAGAGCGCTGGATCGCTTGCTGGCCCATAAATAATCAGCTTAAAATTGCTGCTGATTAATGCATCGTTTGAGAAAGTCTTCACCAGTCCGGAAGCATACCTGTACGGATAGCCGTAAACGTAGCCGTGACCGGAGATTTGCTGATTTTTTGAAAAGCTGTGTGATTCTTCTCGCACCCAAGTGTTAGTGTCCGAAAGCACGGTAAATTCTAGGTTCAGCAGGTTTTTGGCGGAGACAAATTCTTTTTTGGTGCTCGACGAAATATAGCAATTATAGTAATAATTTCCCAGGCGGAATTTCCCTGGAGTGTGTGAAAAAACATCTTTTTCGAATATTTCAAAAACGGAATTAAAAATCTCAAAAGCCGCAGCCTGACTGCTTGTATACATTGAAACGGCCAGCGTTTTTGAATTAATTCCTGCGACGTTGAAATTCTTGATTTTGTTGAAATCATTGTCGTAATTCCAGGCGTAATCCCGCATCACGTATGAGTTTGTGAAAAAATTTTTGCCATCAAACTCAATCGTCTCGCCCAAATGATTCACATATTTTAACATTTATTTCCACCACCTGCCAAAGCGTAAAAGTTTTTGAAGTCCAGGAACTTTTTTCAAAAAGTTCTTGCGTCGACGGTCGCAGCCGGCGAAAATTCTTTATGCATAACGCCGAATAAGCTGCGCTAATTCTCGATTATCGACCGAAACGCTGACTCCGTTTACGAGCGCACCGACAAATTTTCCATATAGAGTTTCGTTTAGAACCTGAGTCTCGTTCCAAATTTTCTCAAGCAGCTCAAGCTCCTTTTTCCTGGAGACAACACCTTCAGAGACAGCATCAGAAGCGAATCTTCTCGATTTATTTGCAACTAGCTCCTCGCTCGGATTCGCATAATTTATCGCAGCGTTCAGATTTGTATCAAAATCTGTTGGAATTGCATTTTGCATCTGTTTAGAGACGCTCTTCATGGAATCTGTAAAGCCAGCTCCAAGGCCAAGCGCCAAGTTTTTGCCAATTTGTTCCTCAAATAATTTTGACGGCGAAGCAATCCCAAAAAAGCTTTTAATTCCGTTTAAAATCGATTCTCCGAAGCTTTTGATTTTGTCTAAAACCCAATTTGTCGCGTTTGAAATACCATTCCATAGCCCTTGTACGAGATTTTTGCCAATTTCCAACATTTGTCTTGGAATTTTAGAAACTTCATTCCAGATCCCCGCAACCAGATTTTGTGCAGCACCGATTCCTGCGGAGATCAGCTGAGCTCCCCAGTTTGAAATATTCGGAATCGCTCCAGCGACAGCGCCCCAGATTTTCCCTGGTAATTCACTCATAAAATTAATTATTGTGTTTACAAACTGCGGAGCCTTTTCCACCGCGCTTTTAAGAATGTCCCCAAAGAAATTTCCAATATTTGTTACTGAAACCTGTAACCACTCCCAGATTCTCCCATGAAGTTCCTTTATGATATTAATAACCGTATCCAGAAAATTTTGCGAGCCTACCTCACCTGTTATTTCGCTCTCGCTGCCCCAGTTGATGAATTTATTTATGCATTCAACCAAGATATTCCACAAAAGCTCCGGAAGCCGCGCCAGTCCTTGGATTATCGCCGTCACAATTTGTGGTAGCGCTTTTATCAATTCCACCGTAATTATTGGGATGGCCTCGACTAAAGCCATAAAAAGCTCGACTGCACCTGCGATTAACATCGGAATACCCTCAATTAAGGTGCTGATTATGCTGGTAATAATTGTCGGTAGATTTTGAACAAGTGCAGTAACAACCGTAGGGATAGCATCAACAAGCGCCATCAAAAAGTCGATCGCCGCCTGCAAAAACAGCGGGGTATTTTCGATTAAAGTATTCACCATTAAAATTACCGCATTTACAATTGCTGGAACAAGTGTCGGTAGCGCCTGTGCGATGCCCTCCACGATGGCTAAAATTATCTGAATTGAGGCGTTTAATATTTCCGGAAGAGAATTAATCAGTGCCTCGACCAATGCAAAAATTATTTGAACCGCGACCTTAGTAAGTTCGGCTAGATGAGGCGTGAATGAACTTACCAGACTATTTATGATTTCTGTTGCGGCAGGTGCTAGCTGAGACATTGAGCTTGTTAGGCCGCTCACAAAATTCGATACGAGCTTACCACCAGTTTCTACCATTTGCGGCAAGCTGATCAGCAAATTATTAGCAAGATCCGTTACCATGGTTGTAAGATTCGAAAAACCCGTTGACATATCCGTCGTGCCCAAAAACATGTCATTAAAAATTTTAACGGCCTCATTACCAATCGGCAAAAGCGCCGATCCAATGCTATTTGAAAGGTTTTCCATGTTAAGCTGAGCGATTCGAAGTTGGTTTGCGTAGCTATCAGAAGTCCTGGAAAAATCCCCCTGAGCATCGGACGAAACCGATAGCAAGTAATTGTACCTTAAAGTCGCCTGCTCGGCCTGTGTCATGGAATTGTAAGATTTATCGAGGCCTTGAGACATAGCAAAAGCTTCCAAATTCGCAACCGACATGTTAAATTCCAAGTTGTTTTAACGGCTCGGTTTCACCGCTGATGCCGGCTCGGATTTTCTCAAAGGCGGTGTCGTGATCCAAATTGTAAAATTAGGCGAAATCTCCAGCCAGGCCGACCATATCGGTTGACATTGTCAAAACTTGGTCGTCTGCAAGCCCCATCGATTTGAACATTGCGCCGATGGTTCCTGTGTACTGTTTGGCCGAAAGCTCGCTCATGCCGTAAGCTCCGGCGGCTTGCTGCGCCCACTGATTTATCGTGTTTGCACTTTCACCGAAAGTTACGTCAACCACGTTTTGTGATTCGGCTAGGTCGCTTGCATTACTGACTCCGGTTGAGACGAAATCTGTAAATTTCCCTGCAACGTCCATAATCGCAGAGCCAAGCGATTTCAAGCCACCTATGATTGCTTCTGAAATCAAATTTGCTTTTATTAAATCGCCGAGTTTCAGAGTTTTTTGCCCAGCATCGGTTGCTGAATTCCCGAAATCATCGAGAGATTTTGAGCTTTTTTCAGTCGCACTTCCACTTTCATCCAACGCTTTTTTGTTGTCGCCTAGTTCCTTTTCAAGTTTGATAAGTTCAGCTTCGGCTTTATTTAATGAAATTTGCCAGTTGTTGGTTTTTTTGTCGTTTTCACCGTATTTCTCGGTACTTTCTTCAAGCGCACTCTTTAAAGCGGAGATTTTTTCTCTTTGCTTGTCGATTTGATCAGACAAAACCTTGTTGCGAGAGGTGAGAGAGGCTGCAGAATTATTGTTTTTCCCAAACTCTGCAGTAACTTTGCTCATTTCTGAAGCTAGAACCTTGAGTTCTGAATTTATCTGCGAGATTGCCTGCATGTAGGCTTTTTCTCCCTATAGTTTTATTGTTCCTCCAAAAGTATTTGAACCGGCCAACTCTTTCTCACCTCGTATTATTAAATAGTAGTATTTATGAATCCCTCTCCAGGGATAAATGTTATACTGTTAGAGATACTGTGGATTGGTTCCTTTTACCTACCACTTGATGGTTTAAAAGAGGCTCCAACCACAGTCTCTTTGTATAATTGTTAATCAGTTTGGTGCTACTATATAAAAGTAGACACATTTTGAAAAACTATGTATTATAAAATCAGACACTAAAAGGAGGTATCT
>CAKSIU010000008.1 GCA_934463265.1 uncultured Eubacteriales bacterium
CTTTTTTAAGCACAATTTATAGTGCTACTTCTTAAAATGTTTCTAAATTTGTGTCCTTTTTATTGACTGTAGTCCACTTTTCTATTTGGCTGGAAATTCTGTCCACACCACCGATTCCCTCTGCAACAATAACTATAAAATGAGTTTCTCCATTGTCTTGAGCTGTCTTAATGCGGTCGATAATGTCTTTTTTAAACTCAAACTCTACTTCCGGAGCCAGAATTGCTGTTGCCTCACTGGCAAGACCTGTTTGAAGTGCGATATCTCCACAAGCGCGCCCCATAACTTCTACAACAAAACATCTGTCATGCGATTTTGACGTATCTCTTACATTGTCCAACAGCCGCATTACCGTATTATTCGCCGTATCAAAACCGACAGTATACTCACTGCATTTTATATCATTGTCAATCGTACCCGGAATTCCAACGCAATTAATTCCAGCATTTGCAAGGTCACGAGCACCTCTAAAAGAACCATCTCCACCAATCACTGCTATTCCGTATATACCTAAATCTTTGCAAATTTGAGCAGCCTTTGCCACTCCTTCAGGTGTATTAAACTCTTGGCTTCTAGAACTATGTAAAATTGTTCCACCTGAACTGCTTATCCCCGAAACTTTTTCATAATTCAACTCAATAAAGTCTTTTTGCAACAAACCTTCATAGCCATGCCGAATTCCAATAACCTTCATACCGTTAGCAAGCGCAGTTTTTGTAAAAGCCCTAATAGCTGCATTCATGCCAGGAGAATCTCCTCCACTGGTTAAAATCGCAACGGTTTTTTGCGGTTCAGATGAAAAATCCTCAGCAAGACAGTCAGCAGAAAAACAAGAGTAAATCGATAAATTAAAAAATGCAAAAGTTGAAACAATGAAACCAATCAAAAATTTTTTACAATTCGCCACAATCAAAGCACTCCCTTTTTAAATTATGAAAATATTAAATTCTAATGTTAAATGTTATCACAAGAGAACTTTTTTGTAAACAAATTTCGATAAAAAATTGCTTTGTTCGACAAAAAATATTTTTTAAAATTTTGTTTTTGTTGTTATCTATCTAAAAATAAAATTAAATCTGTTCAAAATTTTAAATCTTATTTAATTTGCAAAATGTCAAAAACTACGATATACTTATTATTACTCGAGAATCAGAAAGGATATATAAAATCATGAAAATCGCGTTATTTTCCGACACTTACGCGCCAGAAATAAATGGTGTAGCAATCCATGTTGCCGCGTTAAAAGAAGGTCTTGAAAGCCTTGGACACGAAGTTCTTGTTGTTACGACAAATCCAAAAGATAAAGATACTTTTCAGGAACACGGCGTTTTGCACTGTCCGAGCATAAAATTAAAAAGAATTTACGGTTATGGGCTTTCTATGCCGATAAATATGAAGCAATATCAAATTATAAAAAGATTCAATCCGGATGTTATTCATATTCACACGGAATTTGGTATAGGTCTGTTTGGCATATTAGTTTCAAAAATGCTAAAACGTCCGGTAATTTATACACTTCACACAATATACGACGATTATGTCTATTACGTCGTTCCAAAGCCACTCATCAAAACCGGTCAACGCATATTTTATAAATACATTCGCTCGCTCTACAAAAGAGCTACTGTAATAACCGGTCCATCGCCAAAAAGTCACGAATACTTAATAAATGCCGGACTTCACCGAAATGTTGAAATTATTCCCAATCCTGTCGACGTTGACAGATTTTCGGTAGAAAATGTTGGCTGGGAAGATATTGTTAATGTAAAAAAGACTTATAATATTCCGGAAAATGCTTTCATCGGCTGCATTATTTCTAGAGTAGGCAAAGAAAAAAGTATCGATGTTTTGCTGAATTATATCGAAAAATATTCAAAGGTAAACGAGAATTTTCGATTTTTGATTATCGGAGATGGTCCAGCTAAGTCAGGCTTGGAGCAACAGGCTAAAAAACTTGGCATAGATAATATAGTTATATTCACCGGCAAAATTCCAAATAACAAATTGTTGCCATACTACGCCGCTTGTGATGTCTTTTTAACCGCTTCATTATCCGATACAAATTCCATATCCATGTTGGAGGCCATGGCCATGGGCCTTCCGATAATTCAGAGAAATGACCCCATAAACAAAGGACAAGTCATCGAAAATGTCAACGGGTTTATTTTTAATGACGAAAATAGTTTTATAGAAAAATTAAACAAGGTCTATAAAATGACACAAGAAGAGCGTATCGAATTAAAAAATAAGGTGCGAAACAGCGTAATTCACAGTAATACAAAAAATAACATGGCTGCAAAAATCGTAGATGTCTATTCTCACGCAATAAAAATATTTAAATAAAAAAATTTAAGATAGAAAAAGGTGTTTACAAAATTATGAGTGGCAAAAAAAGAAAAATTTTAATTACGTCTTTGTCAATAGTCGCTATATTACTTATTATTTTGCTGGCAGTTGGAAATTACTTCTTTGAATACGCGCTAGTTTGAAACGATGAAACTACCTCTGGCGCAAATCGTAATGTTGCTACAAATATTCCTGCTGAAACACAAAAAATTATAGATGAAAATCATGAATATCAGGAAAAAATCACTGAAGTTTGGCTGCAAACAGTAAATAAACAAAATATATCAGTCACTTCTGCAGACAATTTAAAATTAAACGCTATAAAATTTGCATCAAACAATAATTTACATAATTACGCATTAGTAGTTCACGGATACGCTCAGAATAAAGAAAGCATCATAGACATCGCAAATCAATATTATAATGCTGGATATAACGTCATCGTTCCCGACCTGCGTGCTCACGGAGAAAGCGATGGTAAATACGTTGGAATGGGTTGGCTGGATAGAAAGGATATTTTAAAATGGCTTGAATTTATTTTAAATGAAGATTCACAAGCAAAAATAGTCCTGCATGGAGTTTCTATGGGCGCTGCGGCAGTAATGATGGCAAGCGGTGAAAATTTGCCTAAAAACGTTACAGCAATAATTGAAGACTGCAGGTATACATCTGTTAAAGAAGTTTTTACTTCTGAATTAAAAGTTAGGTTTAATTTACCCTTATTTCCAGTAATAAATTGTGCAAGATTTGTTTCTAGTATGCGTGCTGGTTACAGTTTTAAAGAAGCTTCCAGCCTCGAACAAATAAAAAAATCAAATATTCAGACTCTTTTTATCCACGGCTCTGCAGACAATTTTATTCCCGTCGAGATGTGCCATAAATTATATGACTCTGCAACATGTAAAAAAGAAAAACTTATAATAGACGGTGCCGGTCATGCTCAAAGCCGATTTTTAGTCCCAGATGAATATTATCGTGCTGTTTTTAATTTTATAAAGAACAGTGAATTTAATTAAATCTAATTAAAAATAAACTACTCCCTGAAATTCATCAGGGAGTAATTTTTATTGAGAATTATTTTTTAAACATTGTTTAGTTTTTCTAAGCGCAGCCACCGCATCTGTTAGAGTTTCGTCTGTTCGCTTGATTATTTCATCAATATACTCATTGGTAGCTTGTCTCATTTCTCTAGACTTAATTTTTGATTCCATAAGCACTTCTTCGGCTCTCTTTTGCGCCTGCTTCACAATTTCATCGCGCTCGACCATAAATTTAGCTTTTTTCTCAGCAGAAGCAACAATCGTCTCGGCTTCTTCTTTGGCCTCAGTGATAATTTGAGAGCGGTCCGCAATTATAGCCTTTGCCTGACGTAATTCATTTGGCAATTCATCGCGCATTTCATTTATCAAATCGCTTACTCGTTCAACGTTAATAAAGCCTTTGCCTCCTGTCAACGGTAAACTCCACGCGTCTTTTACTAATTCTTCCAACTCTTCTAAAATTTCCTCAACTCTCACACAAATTTCCTCCTTCGACTCAATAATTTTTATTTTAAAGAATAGTTCTTATCAAACTTAAGAATATTCTTTTTTAGCAAATTAAGTTCTCTCGTCGATAGACACTAATCTCAATTTTACCATACTTATAAACCTTTGATAAAGTAAAATCCGCAAATTTATCGGGCAAAATTTTTTCTATACTGTGCTCACATATAACAATTCCATTTTTAGACATAACTTTCGGAATTAAAAAAATTGCCTCGTCCAGTAAATCCGACATATAAGGTGGGTCTAAAAAAGCTATATCGAAAATCTCGTCTGTCCTTTTTAAGAACAAAATTGAATCCATATTAACAATTTTCGAATTATTCTCAAGATTTGTTGCAGACAAATTTCTTTTTACCACATTTATAGAAGTTTTATTTTCGTCCACAAAAGTTGCCAACAGCGCACCTCTACTCAGAGCCTCTATTCCAATTTGCCCTGAACCGGCGAACAAGTCCAGAAATCTTGCACCCGCTATCTCGAACTGAATCACATTAAAAACAGATTCTTTTACCTTGTCAGTAGTTGGGCGAACTGTTTGCTCTAGCAAAACTTCCAACTTTTTGCCTCTTTTTTGTCCCGAAATCACTCTCATACAAAAAAGTCCTCCTACAAAAGCCAACTATATTATGCAATATTTTTCCACTCTTTGTCAATAGAATTTTGAAAAAAGCGATATAATGTTGAAATAAACCGCAAAAATGTCAATTATTTTCCTTAAAATAATTTTGTATATTGACCGCCAAAGCCCTATTTATCCCCGGAACCTTCATTAACTCGTCAAGGCTTGCAGTTTTAATTCTGTCAACCGTTTTGAAGCAGGTAAACAGCCGCCGAGCTTTTTTCTCTCCAATTCCAGAAATTTTTGTTAAAACAGTAGTTAAAGTATTCATTTTTCTTTTCTGTCGGTGATATCCAATCGCAAATCTGTGCACCTCATCCTGAATAGAAGAAATCAGCGTAAACGCCGCTCTATTCGAGTTTATAGCAATTTCTCCACCGTCTTTTGCAATTGCTCGAGTCCTATGCTTGTCATCTTTCACCATGCCAAAAACAGGAATATCAATTCCTCGACTTTGTAAAATATTTTTAACCGCATTTACATGACCTTTACCGCCATCCAGCAAAATAAGGTCGGGCAAACGCTCAAAGCCATCCGAAGTCTTCTCTGTTGCGGTCGTAAATCTGTCAATCCTGCGAGAAATAACCTCACACATCGAGCCGTAATCATCTTGTCCTACGATGGATTTTATAGAAAATTTTTTATATGCAGATTTTAAAGGCCATCCATTTTTAAAAACAACCATTCCCGCAACATTATCGCTTCCTGCGATATTTGAAATATCGTAAGCTTCAATGTAAACCGGAGTTTTTGGCAATGATAATAACTTTGCAAGTTCGTCAAGTGCCGCGGTTTCTTTAAAAGTTCTCCCCAGTCGCTGAGAAATTCTTTCTGCCGCGTTGTTTCTGCACATTTCTATTAAACTCAGCGCCTCGCCTTTTTTAGGAATCACAATGCTAACTTTTTTCCCTTGCTTTTGAGTCAAACATTCTTCAATGCTGTCTTTCGCATCTGCAACCCCGTCAAGCAAAATCGTGCCCGGAATATCCGTCTTGTTCATGTAATACTGAATAATAAACTCCGCGCGCACAATTTCCGCATTACCGACCTCATTAAGAATATAATTGTCCCTGTCGCAAAGCCTGCCATTAGAAAAGCGAAACACCTCAAAGCTAGACATTCCGCCGGCCTGCACCAGCGCGATAACATCTTGGTCTTTTCCATTCGTCGTGACAACTTTCTGCTTTTCGGAAATTTTTTTAATCGCAGTGATTTTATCTCTAACTTTCGCGGCTTTTTCGTACTCTAAATTCTCAGAAAACTCCTGCATTTTTTGAGTCAACTTTTTAATCGCCGCAGAATTTCCGCCTTTCAAAAACAAAATAGCGTCGTTAATATTTTCCATGTACTCGTCGTGACTTATCCTGCCTGTGCACGGCGCACTACATTGATTAATATAAAAATTTAAGCACGCTCTATTTTCCCGCCTATGCTTAGAAAAATCCTTTTTGCAGCGAGGCAGTTTAAAGATATTCAACGCCTCCTCGACGGCTTTATTTACATATGCAGAGCTAGTGTATGGCCCGATATAAGTCGCACCGTCGTCAGCAATTTGCTTAACGTCGTAAATTCTTGGCCATTTTTCATTGGTAATTTTTATATAATTATAGCCCTTGTCATCCTTCAAAAGAATATTATACTTTGGCGAGTACTGCTTAATCAAGCTGCACTCTAAAACCAGCGCCTCGAACTCACTGTCGGTTAAAATGTAGTCGAAATCGTTCACATTAGAAACCATTTTTCTAACTTTTTCCTCGTGATTTTTCTGCGAACCGAAATATTGACTCACCCTATCTTTTAAAGCTTTTGCTTTGCCAATATAAATTATTTTTCCGTGAACATCCTTCATGATGTAAACTCCGGGATTCAGTGGCAAACTCAAAGCTTTTGCCTTTAAA
Organism: uncultured Eubacteriales bacterium; assembly: GCA_934463265.1. Classification (GTDB taxonomy): domain Bacteria; phylum Bacillota; class Clostridia; order Oscillospirales; family Acutalibacteraceae; genus CAG-557. Next base: position 6,411 of record CAKSIU010000008.1, read on the forward strand.
GACTGCAATTTTTCGTTCAAATAAATCACCTCTCACAAAGAAAAAGCACCGAAAAACGGTGCTAACGGACTTAAAAATATTATGTCCAAAAAACAAAACTAATCCGCAAAGCCAGACTCAACCAGCTCTATAAGACCAGCAACAGCAGCTTCTTCATCTGGACCATCGGCCAAAATTTTAATTTTTGTACCGCCCTCTATGCCCAAAGAAAGCACACCCAGCAAACTTTTTGCATTGACTCTGCGTTCATCTTTTTCAATCAAAATTAAAGATTTAAACTCATTTGCCTTCTGAATAAAAAATGTAGCCGGACGAGCATGTAAACCTAATTGATTTTGAAGAATAACTTCCTTTACATACATAAAAAACCACTCCTATACCAAAATTATAATCGACAAAATTCTATAAAAACTTACTCTAATACTAATTATAGCATAATTAATAATATCGTCAAGGACAAATAGGCAAATTTAGTGTTATGAACGATTCTTAGTATGCACACTTATGGGTTTATTGTATATTTTGCTGTATAAAAATCGAATTAAATTATATATTTCTAATACTTTCCAAAATTAGTCAATTATCTTGCAACAAATCTTCATCCGATTTTGATAAACTATACCTTGCAAATAAATCTGGTCTTTTGCGTTTTGTGCGAAATAAAGATTGTTTTTTTCGCCATTTTTCTATATTTTCGTGATGGCCAGACAATAAAATCTCCGGAACTTTTTTTCCCCTCCAAACGGCAGGTTTCGTATACTGAGGATACTCCAAAAGTCCGTTATAATGACTCTCCTCCTCAAAGCAAATGTCATCTGACAAAACTCCTGGAATCATTCTGCTAATTGCGTCAGCTAAAATAAGCGCAGGAAGTTCTCCGCCGGTTAAAACGTAATCTCCCACAGAAATCTCCTCATCGACGAACTCTTCAATAAATCGCTCATCAACGCCCTCATAATGTCCGCAAAGTATCGCAATATTCTCGCACATAGATATTTTTTTTACTTTTTCCTGAGTCAAAATTGCTCCTTGAGGCGACATATAAACGAGTTTCGGACGTTTTTTCAAAGTTTGGCATAAATCTTCAAAACAAGCCGCAATAGGTTCCGCCATCATTAGCATACCCATTCCCGGCCCATATATCGTGTTATCTACGCGATTATGCCTATCATATGTGTAGTCGCGAATTTGGTGACAATGCACCTCAATAGCGCCCTTTTTCTGTGCTCGACCAATAATACTTTCGCGCATAACAACATTACACATATCCGGAAAAAGAGTCAAAATATCAATTCTCATCGTCAAAAAATTCCTTTCAGTGGACGAATTTTCATCAAATTATTATCGACATCGACCTCACAAACCACGTCCTTAATCACCGGAATAAGATAATTTTTATTCGCCTCATCCGTAATCTGATATACATCATTTGCACCGGTTTTTAGTACATCAGTAATTTTTCCATAGCAAAAATTTGTATCAACATCAAAAACGTCCATTCCCAAAATATCCTGAATAAAATATTTTTCGTTTGGCAAATTTATCTCGTTTCTGTCCATAAACAAAACTTTCCCGCGTAATAATTCAGCTTGCTCTATGGAATCCACCCCGAAAAACTTCATTAAAACGATATTTTTATGGACTTTCGCAGATAAAATTTTTATTTTTTCTGTTCCTTTCGCATCAAAATATAAAGTTTTAAACTCACATAAAAAGTTTCCATCATCGCACCATGGCTCCACTTCCACATCGCCTTTAAGTCCATGAGTTGAAACTATTTTGCCCACTTCCAAAAAATTTTTTTTCAAACGAACTCCTCCAAAATTAAACGCAAAAGGACGTACAAAAAAATACGTCCTTTTCTAATAAACAGAATCTGATATTTCAAGAGTAAAATTTTTCAATAAAATCAATGATTATTCAACGATTTCGACAGCAACTTTGCGTCTTTTTCTAGACGCAGCCGAGCGCACAACCATACGAATTGCCTTGGCTATGCGACCTTGTTTACCAATTACTCTCCCCATATCACTTTGAGCAACGTGAAGACGGTAAACCGTAACGCCATTTTCATTAACATCTGTAACCTCAACGCTGACATCATCTGGGTTTTCAACCAATCCTCTTGCTATCGTAAGCAACAAATCCTTCAAAGACTATTCCTCCGTTTATTAAAGAATCTCGAATTTTTTAAATAAAGATTTAACTGTATCAGTAGGCTGAGCGCCATTTTTTATCCAATTTTTAACTTTTTCATCATTAACTTTCAGTTCAATTGGATCTTTCAAAGGGTTGTAATATCCCAACTCCTCGATGAATCTGCCATCTCTAGGAAATCTAGAATCGGCAACAACAATGCGATAAAAAGGAGTTTTTTTAGCACCCATGCGACGTAATCTAATTTTAACTGCCATTTTAAAAGTTCACCTCCGAAAATTGATATATTATTTCACCACAAGGAAAAATACCTTATGGATGAACGCTACTAAAAACTTAAAATTAAAATTTAAACTTGCCAAGACCGCCTAAACCAGGCAAATTGCTCATTTTAGGAAATCTTTTTTTACCTTTTACGCCAGAAAATTGCTTCATCATTTTCTGCATCTGCTCAAAGCGTTTCAGCAAATTGTTGACATCTTCGACCTTCATGCCACTACCCATAGCAATTCTTTTTTTCCTAGAAGCATTGATAATATCCGGTTTTTGACGTTCTTTCGGGGTCATCGACAAAATAATCGCACACAATCTGTCAACTTGCCTGTCATCGATGTCCGCATCGTTAATTTTTTGAGAAATTCCCGGAATTTTAGAAATAATTGACTTCAAAGAGCCCATACTTTTAAGCTGATTCATCTGGCCCAACAAATCCTCCAAGTCGAACTTGTTTTTCATCAATTTATTGGCCATTTGCTCGGCTTTTTGCTGATCGAGCTTACTTTCGGCCTCCTCAATCAAAGAGAGCATATCGCCCATTCCCAAAATTCGAGAAGCCATTCTATCCGGGTGAAATTCTTCTAAATCAGTTAATTTTTCTCCTGTTCCCACGAATTTTATAGGTTTTTCGGTAACTTTTCTAACAGAAAGTGCCGCGCCTCCACGAGTGTCACCGTCGAGCTTGGTCAAAATCACGCCAGAAATTTCAAGCAACTCGTTAAAAGATTTTGCAACATTAACCGCATCCTGACCTGTCATCGCATCAACAACGAGTAAAATTTCATCAGGGTTCACTTCTTTTTTGACATTCTTTAATTCTTCCATCAATTCTTCGTCGATGTGCAACCTACCTGCGGTGTCCAAAATTACAATGTCGTTACCGTAATCTTTTGCGTGTTGAACAGCTTTTTTTGCGATTTTAACTGGATTTTCCTGTCCCATTTCAAAAAACGGTACACCAGCCTGAGCCGCCACCACTTGTAACTGTTTAATTGCCGCCGGCCGATAAACATCGCAGGCGACCAATAAAGGGCGATGGCCTTTTTTCTTTTGAGCAAGAGCTAATTTTCCTGAATGAGTAGTTTTTCCGGAGCCTTGCAGTCCACACATCATAATCACAGTTGGCGGCGAAGAGGCAATATTTAATCGGCTTTGGGACTCGCCCATTAAATTAACCAACTCTTCATTAACGATTTTAACCACCATTTGAGCCGGAGTCAAACTCTGCATAACTTCCTCTCCGATGGCTCTTTCAGCCACTTTGTCGGTAAAATCTTTTGCGACTTTATAATTTACATCTGCCTCCAGAAGCGCCAATCTGACTTCCCGCATGGAATCTCTGACGTCTTTTTCAGAAAGCTTTCCCTTGGAACGAAGTTTTTTAAATGCAGAAGTTAATTTTTCAGATAATCCCTCAAAAGCCATAAAACCACTCCCTCATTGCGCTTTATAAATTGATTCCGCGACATTTTTAATGGAATTTGCAAGAAATTTTACTTTATCAAATTCATTTTTAGTAAGCAACAATAAATCCTCAGAATTTTTGATAATCAAACTTAAACTTTTTTCGATATCATGAAATTTTCGAGATAAACCAAGCTTATCTTCGAGTTCAAAAAGTTGTCCCTCCGCTTTTTTTATCGCATCGTGAACTCCCTGCCGAGTTATTCCCAAATTTTGAGCTATTTCTGATAAAGAAAAATCCTCATTATAATACAAATTTAAAACCTGCTTCTGATTTTCGGTTAAAAGAACTGCGTAAAAGTCCAAAAGAGTGGATATTTCTAGATTTTTTTCCACAGCGCGCACCTCAATTCAGAGCATACTGTAAAGCTGAAATACTTTACAGTATAATTTTACCGCAACCGAATCAATTTGTCAACAAGAAAAAATAAAAATGTCAAACAGAGCCTATTCTGTCTGACACTAATCACACTAAAGATTCATTTTATTTTCAAAAAGCATATCAAATATTATATCAAAATAAATTACAAATCCACCAATTTTTAGTAATAAAAACGTCGGCAAAAATTATTTCGATTGCGATATCACAGTTTTTAGCAGCTCCATATTTTTGGATAAGTTCTCGGTTAAAACTTCTTCTACTGGCTTTTTCAAAAACTTTGATAAATTCTCATAAAAAGCCGATACCTCGTCATTCAAAACAACTCTGTATTCTTTTATAATATCACCCTCTTATTTACTTTTTGATATCAATAATGAATATTGTTAAGAATTCAATGTGCAATATAATTTTATAATAGGAGATAATAAATAATTTGTCAAAAATTATCGTAAAATAGAAAATTTTGTTAATTAAACATTGAAACATAAATAAAACTAAGAGTAATATTTTTGCACAAAATTACGAATAAGGAGTTGTTTTTATGCTAAGGTTTATTCCTAAACCGGAAAAAAACGAGGTTATTTGCATACGAATTGATTCTGAAAAATTAAAATTCATCGATGATATCGCGAGCCAAAATAACATGAGCCGAAACAAATTTATTGGACAATGCATAGATTTTGCACTTCAAAATTTGGAATCACCAGCAAAATAAATTATTTAAGCTCAACAATTGTCACACCGGATTCGCCCTCACCAAAAGTTCCCAGTCTAAACGACTTTACATTTGGGTGTTTTTTTAAATATTTAGCAATTTCTGTCCTCAAAACGCCCGTGCCCTTGCCATGAATAATTGTCAAAATGCTAACATTCGCCAAAACCGCGTTGTCGATAAAAGTATCCAATTCCAACGTCGCTTCAAGCGCAGTTTTTCCTCGCACATCCAGCTCTCTAGTAATAGGTTCCATTTTGCTGCGCACATTTCTGGTGCCAACCGAAGAATATTTTTTCTTATTACTATAATTTTCATTCAGCAGCCTAAGATTATTTACAGGCACTATCGTCTTAATCAAACCCGCCTGAACCGTAGCACTGGTGCCGTCTGAAGTGACCTCCAACACGGTGCCTTTTTTGTCAATATCGAAAATTAAAACATTATCTCCTGCTTTTAAATTTCTTGGCAATTTATATCCCACATTTTCGCGATTTTCCACCGGATCAATAGTCTTGTCAATTTTACCAAGCTTTTCTTTTAATTTTTTTACAGAATCATCATTATTTAATCTTAATTTTTTTATTTTTTTAATTTCATCAATAAGCTCATCCGCCATTGCTCTGGCGTTCGAGACGATATTTTCAGATTTAGCCTTTGCATTTTTGAGTTCAGATTCGCGCCAATTTTTCACAAAAGCCTTTTCTTTTTGCACATTTGCCAGCTCTGAATTCAATTTTTCTTTAATTTTTTGAATGTCGACCTTTTCTTTTTCCAAATCATGTCTGATACTTTCAAGATTTTTAACAACATTTTCAAATTTTATGTTCTCGTCAGAAATAAAATTCTGCGCAATGTCGACAACACTTTTCGGCAAACCCAAACGTTTAGAAATCGCAAAAGCATTGGAACTTCCGGGCATTCCAATCAACAATTTGTACGTCGGCTGAAGCGTTGTAATATCAAATTCACAGCAAGCATTTTCCACGTTAGAAGTCGAAATTGCATATGCTTTCAGTTCAGCATAATGAGTTGTCGCTAAAATTTTGCAGCCTTTTGTCTTTAAAGTTTCAAGTATCGCAATCGCCAGTGCCGCGCCTTCAACCGGGTCTGTTCCCGCACCTAATTCGTCCAAAAGAATCAAACTGTTTTCGTCTGCGAGTGACAAAATTCTTATTATGTTGACCATATGCGATGAAAACGTCGACAAAGACTGTTCTATGCTTTGCTCGTCGCCGATGTCGGACAAAACGTGGTGAAATATAGAGATTTCGCTCTGTTCAGAAACAGGTATCATCAAGCCGCACATTGTCATCAAAACAAACAGTCCTACAGTTTTTAGCGAAACCGTTTTTCCACCGGTATTAGGCCCCGTTATTACCAATGTGTCGAATTTTTCGCCCAAAGATATTGAAGTTGGCACGACTTTTCGCCTGTCTATTAACGGATGTCTTGCATTTTTTAACATTATTTTGCCATTGTCGTTCACTTTTGGCTGCACTGCTTTCATGCTGTACGCCAACTCAGCCTTTGCAAAAATTACATCCAACTCGACGCACATTTTGTAACTACTTAAAATGTTTTCTGCAAAACCTGCAACTTCCAAAGACAAATCTTTCAATATTTTTTCAATTTCTTTCTTTTCTTCTTGGTGCAAAATTTTAATTTCATTATTCGCGTCAACAACACTGGCAGGCTCAATAAAAACAGTTGCACCGCTTGATGACGTTTCATGGACAAGTCCAGAAATTTCCTTCCTAAACTCGGCTCGAACCGGCAAGACAAAGCGTTCTGATTTTATGGTAACGATATTTTCCTGCAAAAATTTCTGAATATTCGGTGAGCGCAACATTTTGTCAAGCTGTTCTCTTATTGAGTCCGACGTTTTGCGAATTTTTCTTCTTATTGACGCCAATTCTGGTGAGGCATTGTCAGAAATTTCATCTTCTGAAACGATGCAAGATTTAATTTTGTTTTCTAAATATTTATTAGGAACAATTTGGGTAAAACGGCTGTCCAAAGCGGTTTTCAGTGACGAAAACTGCTCTTTAAAACTCTCAAACAAGTTAAAAACATGAATATTATCCGCAATTCTTAGCAAATCTATCGTACTTAAAGTGGCTCCGGACGAGGCTTTTTTTACCGCCAAATTAACGTTATTAAGACCTGTAAAAGATGGCGATTTAAACCTTGCAATCAGCATATGTGCGTCGGAAGTTTCCTGCAATAAAGTGGTTACAACATCTAAATCGCTCGACGGAACAATAGATTTTGCCTGTATTTTTGAATCTTCACACGAAGTTTTTTCCGATAACAAACTTAAAATTTTATCCAACTCCAGGTTTTTATAATACTTATTCATCTCAGTACTCATTTTGAGCCGCCCTTTCTTCATCATGTCAGTATTAATTTACCACAAGTTGCTTATAAAAGTCCAGTGTCTTTAAGTTTTTTTCAACGCACCGCAAAATATACGCCTCTGTTATCGCAGAAAGCTCCATCTGACTCTGCTGTTTCAAGTCAAATCCGAACATTTTATTAAACTCCGAATAAACCGTATATCTCAACGCATAAAGCACACTGCTTGTCATCTTAAATTTTGCAAAATTACAATTTTTCACACACTCGTCACAAACAAGTCCATTTATATCCGGCACAAAATAAAAATTTTTAACCTCCACCTTTTCGCAACAAGAGCACGAAATCAAATTGGGCATATATCCGGACAGCGCCAAAATTCTCATTTCGAAAATAGACTTTAATAAATTATTTGAAATCTTGCTTTCTGACAAATAATATAAAGAATTCAAAATTAATCGCAAAATATCTTCGGTATGTCTCTGCTCTTCGGCTACTAAATTCAAAATCAAGTCGCAAAAATATTGCGCCAAAGCCAATTTTTCTATGTCGCACCTCAAGTCCCAAAAAGACTTTTTGCAATTCGACTCGTTAATTATGTACTTGCTCCGACCTTTAAAAATGATGAAGTCGGAGTAGCAAAACAGTTGCACAGATGAAAAATTTTTATTTTTCACGCGCTTAACACCCTTAGCAAACGCCCGTATAATTCCAAATTTTCTCGTTAAAATCGTAACAAGTTTGTCGCTTTCAGATATTGATTTTTCCATTATTATCAAGCCGTCCGTACTGACCTGCATAAGATTTTGTTCCCTCCAAATTATTAACTTTTGCGTTTTTCAGCGACGAATATTTCAAATAATCCAAAACATTTCCGGTTTCAGAAAATCTATTCCAAGCCTCGTCTTCGTTCATACAAATCCTCCTCAAAATAATTCTGAAATTAGTTTTTGCGAATGGTTCGAATATATATGAGGAAAAGTTATCCTTAAAAACTTCACAAACAAAACGGATGGCCAAAACCATCCGTTTTTACATATCAAAATTCTTCTCATCAAAGCCAAAATTTCGCAAAAGACCGGCTCTATTGCGCCAATCTTCTTTAACTTTAATCCAAATTTGCAAATTAATTTTAGTATCAAAGAAGTTTTCAATGTCGCATCTCGCCAAAGAACCGATTTTTTTCAGCATAGAGCCCTGTTTTCCGATTAAAATGCCCTTGTGAGTATTTTTTTCACAATATATTGTCGCATCAATGTCCATCAAACTACCGTCATCACGGTCGCGCATTTTCTCCACACAAACCGCGACACCATGCGGAATTTCCTTATCCACAAGCTGCAAAATTTTTTCTCTGATAATTTCCGCAACAATAACGCGTTCAGGCTGGTCGGTTAAAGCATCATCCTGAAAAAAATGTCCCTCACACGTTGCAATTTTTTTTAGTTCTTCAATCAAAATATCCAGCCCATCGCGATTTTTGGCAGAAACCGGAATCACTGCAACAAAGTCAATTAACCCCGAAATCTGCGAAATTTGTTGCATTAAAACGGATTTATCCTGCAAAACATCAATCTTATTTATGGCTAAAATCACTGGCAAATTCAAACTTTTTAATTTTTTAATTAATTTCAATTCGGCTGGCTTCAAATCTTTGCCTGCTTCAACTACAAAAAGGCAGCTATCTACAGACGAAATGGAACTTTTTATAGATTTTTCCATATAATACCCCAATTGAGTTTTCGGAGTGTGAATTCCAGGGGTATCTATAAAAACTAGTTGAGTTTCATCTAGGGTCAAAATGCCCATAATTCTGTTTCTAGTGGTCTGCGGCTTTGCCGAAACTATAGAAATTTTCTGACCCAGCAAAGCGTTCAACAAAGAAGATTTTCCGACATTAGGAACTCCAACAATCGCAATAAAAGCTGATTTATTTTCCATTATTTAAAGAATTCCTTTCTTTTCCATTATAAAACTTGCAAAATATCACAGTTAAAAAAGAAAAACCAATACATACAGCCAAAAACTGTATGTATTTTGAAATTTTCCTCATTATGTAGGCCTTTAATTATTTATTGTAATAATACGAAACTCCGCCAACAAAGCCCATTTTAGCCATTATCAACTCTTCTTTATCGCGCATTTTAACTTTTTCAATTCCGCCGTTTTCATGAACATATCCCAACAGATGCAATACTCCATGGACGGTAAGGTGACTAATTTCTTTTTGCAGAGTATTTCCATATTTTTGTGCCTGTTCCTGAGCTTTTTCCAACGAAATTATAACGTCCCCAAGAATTTTAGCACCTGTGGCAGGGTCTTCGTCATAAACGCCGTCTTTGCCCATTGGGAAGGACAAAACATCAGTCGGAACATTTTTCTGTCTGTACTTATTATTTAACTCTTTAATCTGCTCATTATTCACAAAAGTTATGCTAACTTCTGCGGATCCGTCAAATTCTTCGGTGCGCAAAACCGCATTACAACAGCGACGAACAATCATACGCAACCCAGTCGGAACTTTTACATCTTTTTGCTTATTGTTAATAATTACTTTAATCTTGTCCATACAAAAACTCGTCTGCCCTCAACTAAACATTACAGATAAAAAAACATACAATAATAAAATTAAGGCAAACTTAACCTCCCCACGATTATAAAAAATACAAGTTACACTAATAAAACCGATAATTTTTTCAATTAACACACTAAATATAGAGTTTACCACAGAAAAATCTCAAATTCAAGTATAAATTCCCCAATTTTCAATCGAAATAGCATCCTTATATTTTTTACTAAATTATAAATTAAATTTAGTTTATTATATCACAAAAATTTAAAGATGTCATCAAAAAAAGTATATTTTTTTATTTTTGTTAGAACCGACAATAATTCTAGACTAAAACGGCATTATTTTTTAGCACTTTTACCTTTAATTTTCTAAAAAAATCTCTTCCTGCACGGCTATGTTCTCTTCACAAACGTAACTTGCAGTTACAATCGCTCTTCCGTTTTCTACTTTTTCTTTTTTGTCTTTACTTATTATCTTAACATCTTTTAATGTCTCTTTTTCAGCGTTTTCCAAGGCTTCGTTAGCTTTTAACAACGCCTCGTCTTTCGATAAAACCGTCTTTCTGTCATAAACCTGCGTCCAAGTTTCTTTATAATAGCTAATCGGCAAATTAACTCCCAAAACTTTCACATTATTCGTCTGAACGCTTTTCTCATAGTCCTTTCCTGGCACAGAAACCAACGTCAGCGGCAATTCTACACCAAAAAGTTTAAGTCTTTTACGAACCACGGTTTTTCCTGTACTTTGCTTTTCTGTTTGACATAAATCCACTTCCTTTTTTAATTCATGTTTTGTCAGCGCAAATACTTTTCCGTCCGCATGACGTATATTGCAAGTCCCAAAATCGTCCTCTACAAAGCCGTTTATCAAAAGCTGGCCCTTTATCACCGCATCTCCATATTTTACCTCTGGAGTTCCATGATAAATTTCCATTCGTATTATCTGACCGTCACTGCTTGATTTTACATTACACGGCGCCGTTTTCGGAATTATTTTTGGCGGAGCTACTCGCTCTTTCAACTCAAAACTGAGCACGCTTCCTTTTATGTTTACCGAAACCCACGATATATTGTCAAAATTTTTCATTATATTTTTTTCGAGCATGGGAGTGTCTATTTCGCTCTTTAACGTTCCTGCACTTATGCCCAATTCGCTTATTAAGTTATTTAAATCGTTCTTGTCGAGAGTCGTCGCACCCTGCACGTCTATCGACCATATGTAAAGCGAAAGAAAATATAAAGTCAGTCCAAAGCAAAGTATTCCCACAAAAATACCTTTTCTTTTTTTATACTTGCGCACAAAAAAAGGAAATCCGTGCTTTTCTTTAATTTTGATTTTTATTTCAGATTTTTTTGCAATTCTTCTAAGCGCCTTGTATTCGGAAGCCATAGTTGAACAATAAAGAATATTTCCGTGCTTTTTTACGTCAAAAAGACTTACTCCAGCCTTTGCAGATAAATTTATAAAACGCTCCGGAAATGCTCCACTTGCCGCAAAAATTACATATCCCCACAAGAATCTTATTATTTTGAGCAAAACTCTCACCTCCTAAGTTATAAACTCTATTGACGTTATAAATCCTTGCACTATTAATGAGTCCGGTGTGAGGCACTTTATCGATAAATTTCGGCCTAAAAACGACGTCACCATTTTTCCGGTATTTATCCGAATTATATTCTCGTCGTACTGTAAAATGCCTTTGCAGCCCTCTATCGAAACTTCTCGGTTTGAGTTCATCTCGAAATGTGCACAATTAGGCATTGCACCCGCTGGCATCTGCATTTTTGACACTACCGATTGTAATTTTTCTGTACTTTTATGCTTGTTTTTTTTCCTTCCAAGCAATTAAAATTCCTCCTTAAACTCAGGTTAAAATTCTTTTGCGCACCTTTACAATAAATTATGCTGTAAATTCAATAAAAATCACAAAACTACATATATATTATCGGAGGTGCAATTATGCTAAAAAATTTTTCAAAAAAATCTTACACAAATCTGATAAAAAACCTGATATTATTCTCATTCATCGCATTTTTATGCGCAATTATTATAATAATGCCACAAGCCTCTTCCAGCGGCGTCATAACGGGATTAAAGTTCTGCTCCGAAATTTTAATTCCGTCTTTATTTCCTTTTATGGTGCTGTCCTCGCTGATAATTAAAACCGGTCTTTCAGAAAAAATTGGTGAATTTTTTTCACCAATAATAAAAAATCTATTTCACCTTCCAAGTTGTACCGCCACAACTATTATTTTAAGCTTAATAGGAGGCTATCCGAACGGTGCAATCGGCGTCAACGAACTTTATCGACAAAAAAAAATAACTCAAAAACAGGCCGAACAAATGCTTTTGTTTACCATATGCGCAGGTCCTGCTTTTGTTTTAAATGCCGTATGCTCACAATTTTCAAACAACAAAATTATCGGACCAATTATTCTTACTTCGCAAATTATTTCTGCTATAGTTTTAGGAATGTTTTCCGGACTTTTTTATAAAGAAGCCACTCCAAATGTTAAAAAAAAGACAAAATCCTGTCAAAATTCTTTATCCACAGCTCTTGTAAAATCATGCCTGGACGCCGCCACCGCTATGTTTAACATGTGTGCTTTTGTAATTTTATTTTCCGCGTTACTAAATATCATAAATCAGTCCTTTTTCATTAACATAATCTTCAAAATTTTTGATTTTTTTAACATTCCGATGTCAATAATAAACATTATAATTCCGATTTTGCTAGAAGTTACCAATGGCTGTGTGGCAATAATAAATAATCGCGCACCAACAGATTTGCTCGCATTCGCCATTGGATGGGCCGGTATTTGCGTGCATTTTCAAATTTTTTCTATAACCGAAACTATTAAATTTTCTAAAGCTAAATTCATTTTTTGCCGAGCTGTTCATGGAATTTTGTCCACGATAATAACTCATTTTTTATTCTTGTTTTTCAGCGCAAGTTCAGCCTCGTCCGCCATTAAACTAATCTACTCTTCTAAAACTGCCGACTGCTATTTTTCAAAAGGCAGCATTGCGCTCGTGATTTTATGTATAATTTTTCTTTTTGCCGTCACTTCTAAAAATCCTCGGAGGTCTAATTTTGAAAGAAATAAAAAAAGAAAGTCTGAAAATTTTTTCAAAAAATAATTTTAAAAAACTAATTTTAATATTGCTCATAAAATCTTTTATAAATTTATTATTGATTTTTTTAGCATTTTTAACAATTTATTCGTTTGTCGACTACATGATTCCAGAAAAAAGCGTATTTTATTCTTTTTTAGCCCCTATCTCCATCGCGAAAAATTTAAATTATCTTCCGCTTCGACCAATTCTCGTTTTTACTTTCTTTTACGCATTAATAATGTTTATTCCGCTAAAAATGGGCATTTATTTGTGGCTTTTTAAAATAAAAAAAGACAATAAGACTTCACTCCTTATCATCTTTAACTACTATAAAAACTTGAAACTTCTGGTCAAATCTATATTTTTTCAGCTTTCAATCCTTATAAATTCAATTTTTAATTTTATTCTATGTTTCGTTTTAACAAATGTTACGTTCATTTTTGTATGTCTCAAAACCTATGATTTTCCTGCGGAATTTCAAATTTTTATAAGAATTTTAATTCTATTTTCTGCTATAACAATTTTAATTGGAGTGATTTTCTTCTTAAAAATGCAAATTTCTCATACTGCGACAAAATTTATATTTATCCAAAACGACTCCGAAAATATTTTATCAATTATTAAAAGCTCAAATTTTTTAATTCACAACAACAGCAAAGAGTTTAAAAAATTTCTGCTTTCTTTTTGGAATTCTTTGATTTTATGTTTTTTTATCATTCCAATTCCGTTTGTTATAGCATATTTTCGTGTGTGTATGCTTGAATTTACTAAAAAAATTACCTATAAACAAAATCAAGGGATCACAGCGATCCCTTTGACTCAAAAAGTTGTTAATATTAACTTGTAATTTATATTATTATGCTTTTAATTCTGAAATACAATTTTTGCAGATGCACTGACCTTTAAACTCGACAACATCATCGCAAGAACCGCAAAAACTGCAGGAAAACTGATGCTTAGTCAGCACAATATTTTCTCCGTCAACATATATTTCAAGTTTGTCTTTCTTGTTGATATTCATAGTTTTTCTTAGTTCCATTGGTAATACAATTCTTCCGAGTTCATCAATTGAGCGTACTATACCAGTAGATTTCATTTAGCACTGTCCTTTCTGTAACTGTCGATTTTCATCGCAAAAGTTTATTTATTACATCAATAATACTATTTTCTTACAAATTTGTCAAATATATTTTTTAATGTAATTTTTGGAAATTATCATATTTTTAAACGCGCTTAGAATATACATTTTTTGTAAAATAATTAAAGCGGTGATTTTATGTTGAATTACATTTGGGGCACGATAATTTTAGTCAGTATAGTATGCGCTGTTTTTACCGGAAATATCGAGACTCTTTCTTCGTCGATAATGTCCGGCGCTTCTGATGCGATAAATCTAATTATTACCATGGCTGGCATGATGAGTTTATGGACAGGACTTTTAAAAATAGCCGAAAAAGGTGGTCTTACAACCATACTTGCGAAACTTTTTAAACCAATTCTCAAACATTTATTCAAAGATTGCCCTGAAGACAGTCCTGCTATGCACGCTATATGTATGAACATTACGGCCAACATTTTAGGCCTGGGAAATGCCGCGACTCCTATGGGAATTTCTGCTATTAAAGAAATGAACAAGCTAAATAAAACTCCTGGTATCGCCAATAACAGCATGGTTACCTTTGTCGTGATGAACACCGCTTCAATTCAGCTTATTCCCACAATGATGTCTATTTTGCGACAAAAATATAATTCAACTTCCCCGTTTGACGTCGTTCCGGCTATTTGGATTGCTTCTGCAACTGCTTTATTCGTCGGAATAATTTTAGCCAAAGTCTTCGAAAAGTGAGGATTTTTAATTTGAATACTTTTAGTTTTTATGTTATGCCCTGTGCAATCGGATTTATTATAATATTCGGTATTTTAAAAAAAGTTCCTTTATTTGATGCTTTCATTTCCGGCGCAAAAGATGGTTTTTTCTCGACTTTCTCTATTGCGCCTTCGCTAATCGGATTAATCGTTGCTGTTTCCATGTTAAAAGCCTCCGGTGCTCTCGACATAATCACCTCTTTTCTCTCACCTATTGGAAATTTAATTGCCGTTCCAAAAGAAACTATTCCGCTCATGCTGTTGCGGCCTATTTCCGGAAGTGGCTCTTTGGCCCTTGTTGATTCTATTTTTAAAACCTGTGGCCCTGACAGTTTTCCCGGCAGAGTCGCTTCTGTAATGATGGGCTCTACCGAAACCACTTTTTACGCTATTGCAGTTTATTTCGGAGCTGTCGGAATAAAAAATACTCGTCATACTATTCCCGCTGCTTTAATCGCTGATTTCACTAGCTTTATTATGTCCGTCCTTATGGTGAGGTTATTTTTTACATAACTTTTATGGTTTATTTAACATATTTAAAACTAAATGGTCAATAATTCCAAAATTTACAATAAATATATATCACTAATAAACACCTATACAAAAATTATTTCTAGCATTGAAGTTTTAAAAATTTTGTAATATAATGTAATTATAATTTTTTAGGAGGTAAATTTTATGAAAAGAAAAATCGGTTCTCTTTTGTTAGCATTTGCTTTACCTTTAACATCTTGCAATTTTAACACTTGTTCCGCTTATGATTATCAATACTATGAAAGTGGTTCTTTTTCCTATGCTCAAAAAAGAGAGTTGGAAGAAGAAATTAAAAGGTTGCAAGAATCAGTGGAAAAGTTAGAGAAAGAAAAAAAGCTTTCACAATTGCAAGAACAAATGCAAAAATTAGAAAAAGATAATAAAAATAAAAAAAGTTCTTCTTTTTGGGCTTTCATTAAACGCATCTTTAAAATCTTTTTCTCTGCTAGTTTAGGCGCAATCGTTAATGTTTGCGTAATAGGTGGCATTTTAGCTGCGTTGGCTACTGCTTTTACTAGTGGTGTTGCTGCATCTGAATTTGTCTCTGAATATATGAAAAAAATGCATATTGTTCATGAATGATGAAGATTAACAAAAAAAGCTCTTGTTTAAAATAGAACAAGAGCTTTTTTATTTATATATTAACTATCGTTGTTGTATCGTTGCCAAAACCAAATTCTTGCGCTTCTATGTTTGTTCCTCCCGCAACATTTGCCAGTGAATCCTCGGAAATTTCGCCTTTTCCATTTCCACAAAATAAGGCATATGCTTTTTCAAAACAGCCGGAACCAAATTTTATTCCGTGTTTCTCCGCCAACCTGGTAAATTCAAACTCATCTTTGCATTTTTTAGCCTCTTTTACAAATTCCGGTTGCTTCATTTTAAACTCTTGCAAATTCATAATCAAATCCACCTTAATCTTTTCAAAATAGTTCCTCGCGTTTAAATTATACACAAAAGTAATAACTTTGTCAATAGATTTGTGAAAAATAAATTATTTCAATAAAAAACACTACTGTACCGCATTTATTTTGCTCATACAGTAGTGCTTTTATTAGTCTTGCGCCTTCTCCTGATAAAAATTTCTTTCGTTTAGAAAAATTTCTTTGTCCGTTTGACTTATCAAATAAATCTTCGAATCACCAGAAACTTTCGTATAAGCGCCTTTTGAAAGCGGTGCGTCGTTGCCTAAAAACAACGTGATTTTTTCATTATTTTCAAATGTTATAGTCAATTCTGCATTGCTTTCCGTCAAACCATACGTTGATAAATCCTCTGAACCCTCGATTATCTGCGTGGGTTGCAAATTAACTAAAGTGTCAAACATCGCACCGACATTACTTTGAGATGTTTTACTTTCGTCTTGACCTGACAAAATGTAAACTTGCTTATCGTCTCTAGTTTCTGATTTAATTTCATAGCTTTCTTTAGAATTTTTTACCACTACATTAACTATTTTCTTATCCGTCGCATTAATAATATTTTCAAAAGTCGGCGTTGTTTCCTCTGTTGAGGCACTTTTTTCCGGCGCCGGCATCGAGATTAACAAAAACAATAATCCCAACAAAAGCGCCAAAAGTATCGAAACTATTATTAAATTATGTTTTCGTTTTGTCATAATAATCTCCCTGCCCTATTTATTTTTCCTTTTTAGAAAAACTATCGCGCCCAGAATTAATATTCCAATCGGTAAAATGATTGCCATTACGATTCCTATTGTATCTGCGGTGGCTTTGTTGATTCCAAGCTCTTTGCCTCCGATACTTTTCGATTCTATAGTTATTCCGACGTCTTCTCTCGCTGTCATCTTGTTTATCATATTAACAAAGTATGCCGAGTTATTAAGAGCATTTGACGATAAATAATCTTGCATTAGCGCACCGTAAGAACCTATCGCAGCTAAATTTGAATCCTTTTCTGTGTCTGTTTTTAACACCGAAATTATTACAGATGGAATTGGCCCTGATACATTCCCTGCAAAATCAAAATCTTGAGCCGCTCCTTTAGGTAAAATTCCCGCAGTTAATGAAAATTGCAGTAAAACTTTTGTATTTTCAGAATTTGTAGCCTCTAGCGGCTTGCAATATGGCATTAAAACAGGTATATCTGCATTTTTTAAGTCGCTTTTATATTCTTCATCTACATAGTCATTAACAGCTTCAAATGCATTCGAAACCACATTTTGCATATTGGTTTCGTACACTAGACCTGGATTTACTTTTATGCCGTGTTTTTCTAAAAAAGCATTCAAATTCGGGGCTTCTGCTTGATTCGGATTTAGTGCATAGACTAAATTTTTTCCGCCTATTGACAGGAATTTTTCTAATTTTTCTATCGATTGTATATCAAAATCCCTTTCTGAACCATAAATTATCGCTAATTTTACGTCCTCTGGAATATCTTGCGTCAAAAGAGAAACCTCAACTATATTAAAGTTATTCTTCTTTAAAAGTTCCTGAAACGCCGCTGAATCTTGTTCTCCATAACCTTTTAAAACTGCTACTTTCGTTTGATTTTCACTGGTCACGTACAAAATTGCGGAAGTTAGCTCTTGCTCCGCTTTTGAACCGGTTATTGTGCTTCCGTAATAGCTTCTTTGAATGTCGAATATGTCCTGAACGGTGATTATTTTATGTTTATCGCCTGACTTCACAATTATGCTGTTTTCTGTTAAATTTTCATCTTGATATTCATTCAAATACGTCGGATTTTTTACTGTGTCGACATATGTAAGCTTGATTTTGTCTGAGTTTAAGTCGTACTTCTTTAACACCGAATTCGCCTGGGCAAAATATGAATTCGTTTGCACAAATGTATTTTCGTTGCTTAAAAGTATTATCTCTACGTCTTTATCCAGATTTTTTATAAAATTAATTGACTGCTCCGTTAAAGAAAATATTTTATTCTGCGTTAGGTCTAAACTTAGGCCAAATTTGTCTGTTAGCTGTCCAACTATTAAATTTATAACTATAATTACTGCCGTTACTATCACTGTAATCGCGGTTGCTAGACTGCCTACTTTAAACTTTTTCGTATTGAATTGAGAAAGTATTTTATTATTATTTTTCATCTGCGATGCTCCTTTCTAACTCCATCTTTTTTCTCAAACACTCTAACGGTAAAAAATATGAATAACGCACACACACTAACAAAAAATCCGATGTCTTTTAGACTTACTACCCCTAGCGTAAAATTATTGTAGTATGACATTAATGATATTTTCTTTAAAATATTGCTTATAAATTCTACCGAAATCGCCTGTGCTATCGAATCCATAAACAGCATCAGAAGGCCCACCACTATGCCTCCGATTGCTGCAACTATTTGATTTTCTGTTATTGATGACAAAAACAGTCCCATTGAAATCAGTGCCATTCCAAGCAGAAAAATTCCTAAAAAATTTCCTAAAACGGTTATCCAATCCGGAGCGTTAAAAAATGATATTATAACCGCATAAACCAATGTTATTAATATGCAAAATAAATACATAAGCAGTGCGGCGAAGTACTTTCCCAACACTATTGACGTTAAGCTCACCGGAGCTGTTAGTAACGCTTGGTCTGTTTTTTGTTTTTTCTCTTCGCTAAAAAGCCTCATGGTTAAAATCGGAATTATAAATATCATTATTACGAACAGGCTGCTGAATGTATACGACAAATCCGTTGTGTTTGACATTAATCCACTCATATAAAAATAAAATCCGCCAAAAACATAAAATGCTGCCAAAACTATGTATCCTATTGCCGACGAAAAATATGCCGCTATTTCGCGTTTTATTATCGCTATCATTATTTTTCTCCTCCGTTCTCTGATTTGCTTATTTTAACTTCAACATTGTCTTCGTCCGTAAGTTTCCTGAATATATCCTCGAGTGTCAAGTTGTCGTTTTTCATAGAAATTATCGGACAATTTATATCTGCCATCTTTGCAAACACAACTTTTCTGATGTCTTCATTTTTATCGTAATTTACCACATACTCCCCACTTGAATCCGGATTTGTTTTGCTTAGCGTTACAGTTTTTACTCCAGATACCCCTTCTAATGCAGAAATAATCGCATTTTGGTCTCCTTCTATGGATAAAAGCAGTCTATTTTCTGCCGAAAGTCCATTTGATAAATTCGCTGTTGTATCATCTGCGACAACCTTGCCCTTGTTTATAACAATAACTCTGTTGCAGACCGTTTGAATTTCTGACAAAACGTGCGATGATAATATAATTATATGCTTTTCTCCAAGTGACTTTATTAAATTTCTAATTTCTATTATTTGATTCGGGTCAAGACCTACTGTAGGCTCGTCCAAAATAAGTAATTTCGGGTCTCCCAACAACGCCTGCGCTATTCCAACGCGCTGCTTATACCCTTTTGACAAATGCTTTATCACTCTATCCTGCACACTGTCTATTTTTACGACTTTACAAATTTCTTCTATATGCTGTTTTTTATTTAATTTTACCTTTTTTAGGTCGTACATAAAGCTCAAATACGCTTTTACTGTCATGTCTAAATAAAGCGGTGGTTGTTCCGGCAAATATCCTATTTTTCTTTTTACCGCTATCGGATTTTCCATGATTTCATCGCCGTCAACCGTAACTGTGCCTTCTGTTGATGATATGTATCCTGTAATGATATTCATTGTTGTAGATTTTCCTGCTCCGTTTGGCCCCAAAAAACCCAAAATTTCGCCGTCATTTACAGTGAAGTTAATATCATCAAGCGCCGTTTTGCTTCCATACTTTTTGCTCAGATTTTTAACTTCTATCATTTGCTACACTCCTTATAATCTGTTTTTACTTGAACCAGTGAAGTACGTATTTTTCCGATATTTCACTGATGATTGGCAATTTAAAATATATATTCTTTGATGCTTTCATTATTAAAAATACTAGCAATGCGACGAAAAAAATGTCAAATAACATTGTAAGGTATGTACTTATCAACGGAATTAAAATGAAAAAGTTACGAAATAGCATTGCTACCAAACTCAAAACCAACGATTGTGATGCCGACTTTCTTACAAATTCATCGTTTTTTTCTATTGCTAAAAATAATATTCCAGTGAAATATAGCCCAACATATGCCAAAATTGCCTTACTTTTGCTGCTCATATGCTCACTCCTTTAAAATTAATTCTACCGGACAATGATCACTGCCAAACACTTCGTCATGAATTATTGAATCTTCGACTTTTTCTTTCAGCCTCTCAGAAACAATAAAATAATCTATGCGCCACCCCGCGTTATTGGCTCTGGCATTGAACATATATGTCCACCAAGTATATATTGAACCTCTGTTCGGGTACAAATATCTAAACGTATCGATAAATCCCGCCGATAATAATTGCGTCATTTTGCCTCGTTCCTCGTCAGAAAAACCTGCATTTTTATGATTCGATGTCGGATTTTTTAAGTCTATTTCATTGTGCGCAACATTTAAATCCCCACATAAAATTACAGATTTCTGTGCATCTAATTTCAATAAGTAATTTCTGAAGTCATCTTCCCACTTCATTCTATAATCAATTCGAGCCAAACCTCTTTGTGCATTCGGAGTGTAACAATTTACCAGATAAAAATTCTCAAGCTCCAACGTTATTACGCGTCCCTCATGTGAATGTTCTTCCATGTTTATGTCATAACTCACATTTATCGGCTTTTTTTTCGTAAATATCGCCGTTCCGGAATAGCCTTTCTTATCCGCACTGTTCCAGTATTGATGGTATCCTTCCAAATTTATTTCAGCTTGTCCTTCTTGCATTTTCGTCTCCTGTATGCAAAAAATATCTGCGTTTTTCTTTTTAAAAAACTCCATAAAGCCTTTGTTTATGCACGCTCTCAAGCCATTTACATTCCATGAAATTAATCTCACGCGATCGCCTCCTTTTTTCTTTTTTAGAACATTATACCATACTTTTCTCAATATTAACAAGTTGATAACCTATTCTGATTTTTCAAATATTTGCCCCCGCGTCGGGCGGTCGCGACCTAAATCTTTATTTTGTGAAGACTTAGCAAGAAAAATAATATTTTTCTTCTGCGCGAGCCAGAGACAAAATCTCTGCTCATGCTTCGCGACCGCCCGGCGCGGGGGCCATAAAAAAGCTAACAAAATCCTTACCTGCTGTTATCTTCAAATCTAATAAACTTGGCACCATCGAAATCGCACACCAAAATTTCTCCGGAACCGGCTTCTCTTAACACCACAAAATTATCTCCAACGGCCATAAGTACTCCAGCTTTTTCAATCAATGTATTCGTACCTATTAAAAACTGCATTCTAACATTTTTACCAATCTGCGTACGTAAAAATGATTCTATATTTCCGCCGGGTTTCATATTCCTTAAATTATTATTATTTTGAGAGCCACTCGTTATTGGCATAGTCTGTTCCTGTCTTTGAGGCTGCGGTGTCATTTGATTCTCCATTTGTTCTTGCTGCTCTGTCATATTGTTTCGCGAATTCATTTCATTTTGTTGCATATTTTCGTTACGTGAGGACTGCATATTATTTCTATTGTTTTCCATATTTCTGTTGCTATTTATAGACGTACTAAACTCGGATTCATTCAAATTATACCCCGTCAAATCTTCCAAATTTTGATTAGAACCATCCATCATGTCACCTAAGCCATAAATCCTTGTCAAGTCCAAATTTTCATCCGAAAAGTTGTTGTTATTATTTCTGTTTGCCATACTAATCCTCCTAAACTAAGTAAATACACTACCCATAATATGATTCTGCCTCTCATTTGTGACACAGAATTTATGAGTATTTTTATTTTCAATGTAACAACGCAGGATTCTATTTGCATAAAAAAACGCAATCTTTTTATTTGTTAATCACTAATACAATTAGTTGTATTGAAAAATTTAATACAATATGCTAAAATAACGTCAAATATAAATTTAAGGTGATATCATGCCAAAATTGAAAAAAATATTTTTTAATTTGACAATTATATGTTCGGTTTTATTTTTAATAAATTTTAATTCAGCCTATTCTTTCGCGTTAGAAGTGCCCACAGAAATGATATTAGATGGCGGATTCGATATCCTTCCCGACGGTAATGGTAATTTTTTTATCATAAGTTACGAAAAAAACAGCACAAAAAGTGCTCTAGCATACATTGATAATACCAGCGAAACTCCAACTATTAAAAAATTAAATTTTTTCAATAATGGCTCCCAAACAGAAAGCTTTGATTACAAATATACCACCGCAAATTACCATAACAGCTATCTTTACTTAACGAACGCTACTGGTACAAATATTTCTCCATATAAAATTAGGTTAAATCAAAATTTATTAGCTCTAATATCTGAAATTTCGCTGTCTGAATCAAAAATCGTCTCACCAAAACAAATTGCACTTGGCAACAATGGTAACCTTTTCATCTTGGGAAGTAGCAAAGCAAATTCGGTTGCAGTATATAGTGCTACAGAGGAATTAATAAACAGCAATGGCTTATCTCAAAGTGGGAAAACTTTTCATACCGTCGCCACAGATATCTCTAAAAACTACCTCTACGCACTGGACAATTCAAATAATATGCTCAGATACAACATAAATTCCGATAAATATACTTTTGAAAGTCCCGAAGCCAAAATAAATATTTCAAACTTTAAATTTTTAACCGACAACATATTCGTTACATCAGATAGACATATATGTATCTTGAATAATTCTGCTTTTAAACTTGACTCGAAAATCCAAATTGCTACGGAAATTAAAAATTATCCAACTTGCGTGACCAGTGGTTTTGATGTGTCTTCAATTTTGGCAAAAACCGATGACAAAATTATTTCCCGAGTCCGCTGTTCGGATGGCGCCATAACTGGTAAAATTGAATTAAATGAGAATATTTTAGCGCTGTCAACTTCCAGAGAAAAAATTATTGCTGTTACCGGCGACAGCTTACCAAAAAACATAACACTAATCGATGAAAAAAGTATAACTGAAATCGTTCCGCCAGAACCGGAAACTCCCGGTGGAAGCGAAGGTAATCAAGGCAGTGACCACAACGATACTGAAAACAAAGATAACGAAAATAGCGGAGAATCTGGCGATGATAACAAAGGCGACGAAAATAATGGTGAATCTGATGGTAACAATTCGGAGAATGATAAAACAGAAGAAAATCCGTCAGACGAAACTGACGAAGACGCCATTACCAGCGATATTCACCACATTAACCTTGAAAATCACATAATTTCTGAAATTCCTGCTGGCACAACTTTTGCTGAATTTAAAAATAACCTCATTTTTAACGGCTACAGCTTGGTTTTTAAGGACGCAAAGGGCAACATTAAAACCGGAAACTCAACTAAAATCGGCACAGGTTACACTGTTACATTTGTAAAAGACGGCGCCGAAAAAAACTCATTTAAACTCATAGTTCAAGGCGATTTGACTGGCACCGGAACTTTAACTTCGCGCGATATTTCGGCTTTTGTAAATTATCTTCTGGGGAAGGCAAGTCTTGACGACACTTATTTGCAGGCCGCTAACATTAATGATGACGATGAACCTGATGTTATCGACTTATTTTTAATGTATAAAATGCTTCAAAAATAAAAACTTGAAACCATCTATTTTTATGGAGGAGTACTTATGGAATGTCTTGCCATTCTTTACGACAATGAACAAATTAATAATTTGCTGCCTATCTTCGCATTTCGACCAAAAAATGTTGTGCTGCTTTATGACTACAAATACACCCATGTTAAAAATCTCGAATACATAAAAAATGTCTGTGTTCTGCGATTCCCTAATATTGTCGTTGAATACAAAGGTTACGACGGCTTAAGTATTGAAAATATTGCCAAAACCTGCACCTCTATTATTCACAAAAAGTCTTCGTGCTTTTTCGATATCACTGGTGCCGGAGAATTCGGCGCTATTGGGGCATATCATTCCTGCAGAAAAACTTTTACTCCAATTTTCAAGCTTGATGTATTGGGACAACGTCTCATAAATGTTTTTGGATGCAAATCTTTAGAAAAAAATTTTGTCATGCCCAAACTTAACATCGAAAATATTTTTGCACTGCATGGCGCCTGCATTACAGGATACAATCATGCAAGTCCAGCCAGCGAAAATTTCGATAGTTTACTAACTTTTTGTAGCGCGGTTTTTGATGACGTAGAGCTTTGGAAAAAAATGTGTCTTTACCTGCAGACAGGCAATACAAATTTTTCTCAAGGTTATAATAATCTGTTTTTCAAGGCACCACAGCACATTTTTAAAGGAAATTCCAGCATATCTTTGACAAACTTTAAACTTTTGGAATTAGCACAAAAATTAAAATTTATTTACAAATTAAACACCAGTTCAAATAAAATTTCCTTTTTCTACCGCGATAAAAAAATTAAAGCGTACCTTTCGGACTTTGGAATTTGGCTCGAACTCTTTTGTTATATAAACTTAAAACGCGAAAAAAATTTTCATGACGTGCGCATGAGTGTGAAATTTGAGTGGAATAACAACAAAAACAAGCTTATGGAAATTACCAACGAAATAGATTTGACTTTTTTTTACGGTATTCACCCGTATTTTATCTCCTGCAAACTCTCGGAGCCCTCCGCCGATGCGCTACGTGAACTCAGTATGTACCCCTCTTACTTCGGCGGAAATAATTCTAAAAGCGCTCTCGTTATCGTCAGCAAAATCAACAAAGAGCGCTCATATACATACACTAGAGCCCACGATATGGGAATCCACGTCATTGATGGCGCGGCGATAAAAAAAGGAAAATTTATCGATGAAATAAAAAAATCTTTAAATATAAAACCTAATTAACTAATTCCTGTTCAAAACCATTTATAAAATTTCATATATTCACAACCAATTTAATAAAAATCATGATAATTATCTAATTTTGTAAATTTATCTGATTTTTAAAATTTTGCATAACATAAAAAAATAAATGTAAGCACATTTTTATGCTTACATTTATCTTTCTATTTCAAGTTTAAATGACAGGATTTATCCAAATTTTATTAATACATTCCGCCCATTCCCGGGTCCATCGGAGCTGCTGGCGATTTTTCCTCTTTAATGTCTGTCACTAAAGATTCTGTTGTCAGTACCATCGCTGCAACTGATGCTGCATTTTGCAGGGCAGAACGTGTAACTTTGGTCGGGTCAACAATTCCTGCTGGAATCATGTCAACATATTTTTCCGTACGAGCATCGTATCCGAAATCTATTTTATTTTCATTTTTGATTCTGTTGATAATTACAGAACCCTCTACTCCGGCATTCTTAGCGATTTGACGAAGCGGTTCTTCGAGTGCTTTTAATACAATTGCTACACCGGTTTTTTCGTCGCCATCAGCGCTGTTCAAAAGTGCTTCTACGCTCGGTATCGTATTAATAAGTGCGACTCCGCCACCTGCTACAATTCCCTCTTCTACGGCTGCTTTTGTGGCTGCAAGTGCGTCTTCGATTCTGAGTTTTTTCTCTTTCATTTCTACTTCCGTTGCTGCACCAACTTTAATTACTGCTACACCACCGGCAAGTTTTGCTAAACGTTCTTGTAATTTTTCTCTGTCAAATTCTGAAGTTGTATTTTCAATCTGAGTGCGAATTTGTGAAACTCTGTTTTTGATTTCTTCTGTATTACCTGCTCCATCTACGATAATCGTATTTTCTTTTTCAATTTTAACTTGACGTGCACGGCCTAATTGAGTTATTGTGGTGTCTTTCAAGTCAAGACCCAATTCTTCTGTAATTACCTGACCTCCGGTTAAAATTGCGATATCCTGAAGCATTTCTTTTCTTCTGTCGCCAAAGCCAGGAGCCTTAACTGCAACACAGGTAAATGTTCCGCGAAGTCTATTTAAAATAAGGGTTGCTAAAGCTTCGCCCTCTACGTCTTCTGCAATAATTATCAGCTTTTTGCCCGACTGTACAACTTGTTCGAGAAGCGGTAAAATCTCTTGAATATTTGTGATTTTCTTATCGGTAATTAAAATGTAAGCATCGTCGATAGTCGCAACCATTTTTTCCGTATCAGTTACCATGTAAGGTGAAACATATCCTCTGTCGAACATCATGCCCTCTACGATTTCGGAATAAGTTTCTGCTGTTTTGGACTCTTCCACTGTAATAACTCCGTCTGATCCAACTTTTTCCATTGCCTCTGCTATTAACTGACCAATAAAGTCGTCTGCTGCAGAAATCGTTGCAACTCGAGTAATATCATCCGTTCCGTTAACTTTTTTAGAATTATTCATAACAGTTTCAACTGCTTTGTCAACTGCTTTTTGAATACCTTTTTTTACCACCATAGGATTAGCTCCAGCAGCAACATTTTTCATTCCTTCGCGAATGAGTGCCTGAGCCAAAAGAGTTGCTGTGGTAGTTCCATCACCAGCTACGTCGTTAGTTTTTGTTGAAACTTCCTTTACGAGTTGTGCTCCCATATTTTCAAATGGATCCTCCAACTCGATTTCCTTTGCAATAGTAACACCATCATTTGTTATTAAAGGTGCACCGAATTTCTTATCTAAAACAACATTTCTGCCCCTAGGTCCGAGTGTAATTTTAACCGTATCTGCAAGCTGATTTACACCACTTAGTAGAGCTTTTCTTGCATCTTCTCCGTAAATTATTTTTTTAGCCATTTTTAGTCCTCCTAAATTAAGTAAATTATAAAATAATTAAAGTTTTAATTTGTATGTAGCAGTAATAAAAAATTACTCAACAACCGCCAATATATCGGACTGACGAAGTATGGTGTATTCTTCGTTATCGAATTTAACTTCCGTTCCGGAATACTTGCTGGTTATGACTTTATCACCGACTTTTACATACATTTGCACCTCTTTGCCGTCGACCATTCCGCCAGGGCCAACTGCAATTACTGATGCGATTTGAGGTTTTTCTTTTGCGGTGCCGGCCAAAACTATACCGCTTTTTGTTGTTTCTTGAGCTTGTTCCATTTTGATAACAACTCTGTCTGCTAGGGGTTTGATTGTCATAATATATGCCTCCTTAAAGCATAAAAATATTTTTTAGCACTCTCACTCATCGAGTGCTAATTATATTTTATATTCTTTAAAAGAAAAAATCAAGCATAAAATGTCTATTTCTCAAATTTTTTACAGCTTAATTTTTCGGTGCATAGATTTCCTCCAATATTATAATAATAAATCATAAGAATATTCGCATGAATAAGCGAAGAAAAGAGGTTACTTATGGCAAAACGAATTGGAAAATATACAATAAAAATGGAAAATATGCCCTCAATAGAAGGATATGCATCTGTTTGCGGAAAAAAAGAAGCTGAAGGTCCGCTGGGAAAATTCTTTGACCAAACTTTCGACGACACCACTTTAGGCGAGTCTTCTTGGGAAAAAGCCGAAAGCAAATTGCAGTCTAAAGCGGTAAATTTGGCAATAGAAAAGTCAAATATAAACTCAAAAGATATCAATTTTATCTTCGCCGGCGACCTTTTAAATCAATGCATTTCATCGACATTCGGCCTGAGAAATTTAAATATTCCATTTTTAGGACAATACGGCGCCTGCTCAACAATGGCACAAACTTTGGCGCTGGCTTCTATAATGGTAGATACAGGTGTTGCAAATAATTGTATTGCTGTGACTTCATCGCACTTTTGCTCTGCAGAACGTCAATTTAGATTTCCTCTTGAATACGGCGGACAGCGAACTCCCACCGCTCAATGGACTGTAACTGGCTCTGGCGCAATTGTCGTTGGCAGTAACGGTCAAAATCCCAAAATATCCAGCGTAATTATTGGAAAAATTACAGATTTAGGCATAAAGGATGCGAATAACATGGGAGCAGCAATGGCTCCGGCCGCCGCTTCAACTTTAGAAGATTTTTTTTGCGATACTTCCACAAAACCCGATGACTATGATTTAATTTTAACCGGTGACCTTGGTGAAGTAGGTAGCAAATTGATGAAAGAACTTTTGGAGCGAGATGGAATTCATATAAAAAATAATCACAAAGACTGCGGCTTATTAATCTACGACCAAAAAGCTCAAGACGTTCATGCCGGGGGCTCTGGATGTGGCTGTTCTGCTACAGTTTTGTGTTCAATTATTTTAAACAAACTGAAAAATAATGAATTAAAAAATATTTTATTTATGGCAACCGGAGCACTTATGTCACCAACCTCTACTCAGCAAGGTGAAAGTATTCCGTCCGTTGCGCATTTAGTAAATATTAAATCTTCTTAAAAAATTTTTCGCAAAACAGCCCCCGGCGCCGCACTATATCGCGCGGCGCCGGGGGCTTATAAATCAAGTTGAAACTGAAAATTTTCTTTTTCTCACATGAACTTTTTTAATGCTAATCGCGAAAAATAAACCAAAAATTATGCAGGAATAATATGTGATAAATCGCCAAAGCAACATCGCAGGCTTAATGCTATTAGAAGAAAAGAATAATCTAAAAACCATAAGAAAAGAACCTTCAATAGCACCACTTCCGCCGGGCAAAGGCGTATAAGCTGCGGTAGTCGTAATAAAAGCCTGGCCCGAAATCATATCTACAATGTCAAAACCTGGATTATTAAAAGCTTTATATATACAAAAAGAAATGCTAAACATCACAGTAAACTGAAAACACGTTAAAAAAAACGCTTTCAACGTCAGCTTTGGATTTTCTCCGATAGCCTTGCTATTTTCAACGTAAATATTCATCTGTTTTTGTACGGACTTCATTTTTTCTTGAGGCTCTGTAAGCAAATTAAACCTCGCTAAAACATTTAAAAGCCACGAGATTAATTTTAACGTAAAATTTTTTTTCACAGTAAAGAATGCTATCAGCAGCACTACCAACGACTGCGACACACAGCCTAACATTGCTAAATTCATAAAATCCGGAATTTTGTCGGCAAAAAATGAGTAGCTAAAAAACATAGTCGCAACAAGGTAAAATACCAACGTCGTCTGATATATAATAAACTTCCTCACAACTATCGACAGCGAATGTCCGGTATCTATTTTCTGCTGAGACATCGTTAAAATTTGCATAGGCTGACTGGCCAAACAAAATGGTGTAACAGCATTAAAAAATTGACCAACCATCGTAACTTTAAATGCGTCTTTTAACGTATATTTTTGCTCATAAACAGAATTTGTCAAGATTTTCACAATAATCGCGTCAATCATCCAATAAATCAGCATTGCTCCGCCTGCAACAAGCAACCATGCAAAATTTAGTGCCGAAATATTATCAATTAAAGTTAGCAAATTATTATCGTCTACGCAAAAGTAAACAAGTATTGAAAAAGATATTAAAAGAAGAATTAAATAAAGACTTTTTACATTTAAAAATTTTTTCATCTTTAAAAAACTCCCTTAACAGCAAAAAAATTCTAAATATTATCTAATAAGCGCCTTTCTTTTCGGGACAGGTTCTTTGACACAAAGCGGTAAAATTGGCGGGTTGTTTGTAGGAATATATTTATCGCTTTTAAATAAATTTATTGCAACATAAGCTCGCTTTAAATTCACCCCAACGTCAGTAAAGCTTAACTTATCAATGTGGTCAGTCACAATGCAATACCCCACCTGAAACTTAAATCTGAACGCATACAGTTTAAATACAGACTTATATTTTTCATAAACATTTTTTTCTTCCAAAAAATTTCTTATAATACCCAACGACTTTATAAAATCATTAGTTTTGGGCGCATCAATCAATGATATAATGCTTCCTTCATGACGTCTGTAATAATATAATGCTTTGTTTACAAACGAAACCTTATTAGCGTAGAAAAACAACTGCGGACATACCGCAACATCTTCAAAATACATATCGTAAAAAATAATGTCATTATCGACAAACAAACTTCTTTTAAAAAGCTTATTCCACATAAAAAAGTGAAAGCTAATATCCAAAATAAGTTTTTTGAGTGCTATTTCATTAGAGTACACGCCGGTTTTTGCTGTAAACGGCATATAAATTTTTTTACAACTTTTGTCATAATAAAGATAATAATTACAACAAGCTATGTCTGCCTCATTTTCCTCTGCACTGTTGTAAAGCACTTCCAAAAAATCCGATTCCAAAAAGTCATCGCTGTCCAAAAAAGCTACATAATCGCCTACCGCTGCGTTTACTCCAACATTTCTGGCTTTACTCAAACCATAATTAGTCTGGTTTATAAGTATAAAATTTTCGTATTTATTTGCATATTCTTCCAGCACTGCTAAACTTCCATCGGTAGAACCATCGTTAATCATAATAACCTCGTAATCCGTAAAAGTTTGCGCCAAAACTGACTCCAATGTTTTATGAATATATTTTTCCACATTGTAAACCGGAATAATCAAACTTATTTTTGGACTGCTTAAACTCAATTTTAAATCTCTCCTTAAAACACAACATAACAAAAAAACTTTTGACATGTAAATAGAATTTATGCTGACAATAATATATATTTTAACTTTTAAAAATATTATAACCTCAAATATTAATAATAATTCCGTATAAATTTTGTTATAAATTTCAAATAAAACTATTAATTTTTAGATTTTTCTTTTTTTACAAACCTCGAAAACGGCAACGAAATCAAAATAGTAAAATAATACGTTATAAATCTGGACAGCGCTATTGCAGATTTGATTGTAGTTTCGTCAAAAAAAGGGCTGAAAAATATTGAACTTGCCCCCTCAGCAGCACCAGAAGCTCCAGGAATCGGCACCAAACTCGATGACATTGTTACAAAAGACTGCGCGCATATCATACTTATCATGCTGGCACCGTACAAATGAAATGCCCGGTATATGCAGTAGGGGATTATAAAAATTGATGTAAGTTGAACTGCTGTCAATACGTAAGTTTTTAAAAACATATGCTTGTCTCGATACAACGCCTTATTGCCTTCATGAAATAATACCAACTGTTTGTTAATTTTTTCTATTTTCTCATCGGAATTTTTTAACAATCGCATTTTCTCTAGTAAATGAAACAGTATCGAAATAATCTTAGATGTAATTTTTTTATTAAATGAAAACAATAAAATTGCTGCAATCACAACTGCCTGCATTATGAAACCAGTAAGAGTTATCGACCAAACAATTTTATTTAGACTGTTAAAATAATCAATTCGAATTAAAATTGCAATCATGCTGTAAAGCGTTAAAACCGTTTGATAAACCAAAAATTTTTGCACCAGAGCAGATGTTGCAATACCGCTGTCCACCCCCTGTTTTGCCATAGCATAAACTTGCATGGGTTGTCCACCTGAGGCACCCGGTGTAACAGCAGAAAAAAACTGACCTATCATTGCAGAACGTATTGCTCTTTTAAATGTATAATTTTTATCCATATTAACAGTAAATTTATAAACCAAATATATGTCTATAAATATGTTAATTAAATGACATAAAAACGCCATTACAAGCCAAGTTTTATTAAAGCCTCTTGAATTTTTTATTAAATCAATCAGGCCGTTATCCGAAAAACAAAGGTAAGCGAATAAAGAAACTAAAAATAATATCAAAACAATGTTAAAAATTGTTTTAATGCTTATCTTTTTTTTCATTTGTTTCCTCCACGCATCATTTTTTTATATATATCCGATGTACTTTTTGTTTAAAAATGCTTGTT
Organism: uncultured Eubacteriales bacterium; assembly: GCA_934463265.1. GTDB lineage: Bacteria > Bacillota > Clostridia > Oscillospirales > Acutalibacteraceae > CAG-557. The sequence goes on from CAKSIU010000008.1 coordinate 38,443, forward strand.
AAATTACTTACAGAACACCTGTTTATAATAATACAACAAGTTTATTTTATCAAAATAAAAACAATAAATCAAGCACTCGCCATTATTTAGATTTATAAACAGATGGAGGCAGCTTTTTTTTATTAACTACCTTGTTATTTTTATAATAAATTCGTTCAGCTTCTGTTTTTATTTCGTTACTTTCTTCTACAATCCAGGAATTTACCTCTATTTTGTCAAATTTTTCGCTTTTGGGCCCGAATATTTGACACTCAAGTTCTTTGTCGACCATAGTAGTCTTTATATAAATCGGATAAAACAGGTCATTTCTAAATTTTAAGTCGATATTATTATAATCAATCGCAGCATCTAAGCCGTAAGGAACATACGACGATTTAAAGCGATGATTTCTACGTTCAATGATTGTCATATCCGCTCGAATCGCCGCGCCATAAATAGTCGTTGCGGCCTGACAAACTCCTCCTCCGTATGCCATTACTATCTCGCCATTTAATATCGTTGAGCCCGGCAAAAAACCTCGGTTTGGGTCATTAGAATCTCCTACCGCGGTGTTAAAAGAAAACGTTTCGCCTGGATTTAATGTCGTTCCATTTACCGCTTCCATGGATAACTTCATATTTTGATTTCCGTTTTCGCTGTTCGTAGACGTGGTTCTAAATTTTCCAATTAATTGCGTTCTGTTTTGCGCATCCGCTATCGTAGTTTTATTTTTATACTCGTGCTTTTGCAAATAAATATCTCCACTTTTTCTCTTCAAAACAAAGTCTTTTATCTGCTGAGTTACTTCCGCTCTGTCCAGTTTGTAGCCGTCTTTACCATCTGCATACACGAACATATTCTCGCTGTTTGGATTAAATTCTTTTACGTGAGCTTCCAACTCTTTGTCATCAAATTTATTTATCAAAGAATTTACATTTCTTGTCAAATTTTCTTCATCTAATGTGGCTTCCACTACGAATTTATTTTCATCATTTTGAGCTTTTAAAAGTTCAAAATACCGAACAAACAAATTTTTTCCTTCTCTTGCATAATTATAAGCTTCATTTACCGCTTTTTTCACGTCATACTTATAAATAAAGTTCGTGCCACTTATTGATGTACTTTTTCCATCACAAAAAACTGTTATCGTCATGCTTTCCTGGTCTTTTTTCAATTTTTCATAAATCAGTTCTGTAGCTTCGTCTTTGCTTTTTCCGCCTACGTTCATCCCTTCAACTATGATTCCATTATAAAAATTATCTGCGTTTAATTGAGCTTCTGCTTTATTTTTTAAAAAATTATAAGATAAAAAAATTATCAAAATAAAAAATAACAAAATTAACAATAATTTTATTCCTAACTTTTTATTAACTTTAATAATCAAATAAACCTCTCCTCCTTTTAATTTAAGAATACTCTAAATCACATTTAATTATGATTATTTCAGCTTAAAATACAACTTTGCAATAATTCTTTATTTTTTGATGATTTAACAAAAATTCACAAAAAATTATTGACATAGAATAACAATTGCGTCGTAATAAAAAAGCAACTATGACTAAGAATTATTTCTACTATAAGTTGCACTACTGATAAATATTCTTAGTAAAGCGTATTTGTAAAAACTCCTTGTCGCACGGGTAAAATACATTTAATTATGTTTATTTTAGCAGAAAAACACGTCAATTAATGAAATATCTTCACAAAAGACTGTTAAACATAGATAAAAGCTGAGTAAATTACATTTTTTTATCAACTAATGCTACAGAAATCGTTTGTTGATGTAAAAAATGAAATTGCAAGTAAAACGACTTGAATCCTACATATTATTTTTACATAAAAATATGAGTTTTTTACATAATTACAAATCAATAACTTAGAGCTTATTGGCAATTCAAATACTTTTGAGCTTTGCAAATTGCAACGGCTTTTTTGCTTTTTGAACTATAGTCAAGTAAGTAGACACAAAAAAGTGTAAAATTTTTTAATAAGCATCTTAGTTAAGGATTCAGAGT
>CAKSIU010000009.1 GCA_934463265.1 uncultured Eubacteriales bacterium
CTCAGAATAAAATTTTACAACCTGAATGATTTTGGGGCACCGCCCATGCATCTTTGATGCATAGGGCAAATCAAAAAAATTTGTTTCGTAAGATAGTAAATAAGGTGAAATTTTTTGATTCGCCCGAGCCAACGCACAGCGTTGGCTTAGGCGGTGCCACAAAATCAGCTTTCCAACTCAGAATCATCCAGCATACGAATAACGTGACTTTTAAATAAAATGCCATCCAAATGGTCAATTTCATGACAAAAAGCACGAGCGAGTAAAGCTTCGCCGTCATAAAAATGTTCAGTACCGAAGCGGTCGCAAGCTTTAACTTTGACTTTCATAGGACGTCTTGTAATTCCATACGCACCGGGGCAAGACAAACAGCCTTCAACTTCCTCCTGATTTCCATAAGCCTCGATAATTTGAGGATTTACTAATTCGAGAGGTTTTTCTTCGAGATTAGTTTGGATAACGACGACTCTTTTTAAAACCCCGACTTGAGGAGCGGCTAAACCAACGCCATTTTTCAAATGCATAGTTTCAATCATATCGTCGATGAGTTGAGCGAGTCGGTCGTCGAATTTTTCGACAACGCGACACTTTTTAGACAAAACAGGGTCACCTTCTAAGACCACATTTCTAATAGCCATAATAAACATCCTCCAATAAAATTTACAAAATCGAATCCGGTTCCACATCTACAAAAGTGGAAATACCGGGAAACTTTTTACAATTACCGAATTCAATCAATGCGTCAGAGATAAACTTTCTAAAAATTTTTTCATCTTTAAACTTTATAATTATTTTATATCGGAATTTGCCATTGACCTTAAAAATTTGCGCTGGAGCAGGACCTAAAATTCTAACCGTCAAGGCAAAGTAATCGGTTTTTATTAAATTTTTTAATATTTCAAAGAAAAATTTTGCCGCATTCGTTACGTTAAATTCCTTTTCTCCAACGAACCCGATGACGCAAAGTTTTGCAAACGGAGGATATAATAAAGCTTTTCTTAAATTTATTTCATCGGCGTAAAAAGAGTCGAAATCTTGTTTAGCGGCCAAATTTATAATAGGATTTTCCGGCGTAAAAGTTTGAATAACCGCGAATCCATCGTTATAATTTCTGCCGGCTCTACCAATAACTTGAGTGAGCAAAGAAAAAGTGTGCTCGTAACTTTTAAAATCGCCATTGTATAGAGCTTGGTCAGCTGATAAAACCCCGACAAGAGTCACGTTAGGAAAATCCAGCCCTTTTGCAACCATCTGAGTACCCAACATAATATCGTACTTACCGTGAGCAAAATCTCTTAATTTATTTTCATACGAGAATTTAGACATCATAGAGTCGGTGTCCATACGCAAGATACGGGCATCTGGAAAATTTTTTTGTAAATCTTCCTCAATTTTTTGAGTTCCTACACCGATATATTTTAGCTGATGCGCGTGGCAATTTGGACATTCGCTGGCAATATCGGTAGAAAACCCGCAGTAATGACACATTAATTTTTTGTTAGCAGAGTGAAGTGTTAAAGCGATGCTACAATTTGGACACATTAGAACCTGCGAGCAACTTCTGCAAGAAACCAAAGTGTTGTACCCTCTCCTGTTAAGCAACAAAATGGATTGTTTGCAGCTGTTTAAATTTTTAGTCAATCGGCCAGTTAATTCGGCGCTAAAAGCACTAAAATTTCCGTTTTCCTGCTCCTTATTCATATCAACGACGGAAACCATAGGCAATTTTGCACCAGCGTAACGTTTTTTTAAAATATTTATGCTATATTTTTTATTTTTTGCCCAAAAGAAAGTTTCTACTGAAGGTGTTGCAGAAGATAAAAGAAGTAAACTTTTATGATATGCGCATCTAAATTTTGCAACTTCACGGGCATGAAATCGAGGTGTAGCATCGGATTTGTAGCTAGATTCCTGTTCTTCATCAATAATGATAAGTCCGATTTTTTCAAATGGCGCAAACACAGCAGAACGTGTGCCAACAGCCACATTAACCAAGCCATCTTTAACGCGTTTATACTCGTCCATGCGTTCAGACTGAGATAATCCACTGTGAAACACCGCGACTTTGCCACAAAATCTGCTTTTAAAAATCGCGACCATTTGAGGCGTCAAAGCAATTTCCGGAACCATAACAATAACATTGTTTCCGTCGGTAATAACATCATCAATCAGGCGCATAAAAACAGAAGTTTTCCCGCTGCCGGTTATGCCATAAAGGAGCGAAACGCCATATTTTTTAGCTTTGTATGATTCCAAAACAGAATTATAAGCAATACTTTGTTCGTCATTCAAAACGATTTTTTCTGAAGAACAAGAAAATTTTACATTTTTATAAGGGTCTCTGTAAGTTTTGTCTTCAAAATATTCCACAATACTTTTTTTCACTAATTTATCCACAACAGAAATGCCAACACCGGACAAATATAATAATTCTTTTAGAGAAATTCCCTTTAAATTTTGCAAAAGAATATCATATATAATTTTTTGTTTCGGCGTAATTTTAACGTCACAAATTGAAACAGAAGGTTTTTTTAGTTTAACCATTTTAACTTTTGCGTCAGATAAATTTCTTTTTTGAACTTCTTTTTTTTGAATTATTGAGCTGTTTTCCAAATTTTTCAAATGGTTTATAATTGTTGCACCGAAATTATTTAACAAAACTTCTTTAGAAACCCAGCTACTGACATTTTTTAAATAATAAACCAAAAATTTTTCCTCTTTATTAAAATTCAAAACCGAAGATTTATCAAAATTATCGCAAAGTTTAAACTGTTCGTACAATTTAAAGTTCATACCGGCGGGAATCATCAGTTTAACAGCGTCAAAAATTGTGCAGAAGTATTTTTGCTTTATGAATTTGGCAAGATTCAGCATTTCGTCGTTCAAAATGGGAACAGTGTCAAGCAGTGCAAAAATAGATTTCAATTTAGTGGTGTCAGAAGAAAAATCCTTCTGCAAAACGATTCCTTGACGCTTTTTATTGCCGACGCCAAAAGGAATTAAAACTCTGCAGCCAACATCTATATTTTGACGAATTTCTTCCGGAACAACGTAATCATAAAGTTTGTCAAGGTGATAAACGATATGCTCAACGGCGACTTTTACAATAAATTTTTCACCCATATTAATAACATCTCAAAAGCCAAATTAATGATTAATTATTGACTTGCGGTTCAAAAAGTTCATATTTATGCTCTTTAAAATCGTTTATGGCTAAATTAACGGGTTTTTCGGTTAAAATATCTCCGGCTTCTCCGGCTTCTTCGGCTTCGCTGGCAATTTCTCTGGCACGCTTGGCCACGCCGATAACAAGGGAATATCTACTTTTTTTGCCTGATAACATTTCATCGATTGATATTTTTTGCATTTTAAAGCACCTCATTAATAATATTTTTCATTCTATGCAACTTAAATTTTTCGGCATTTATAATCGAGTATATATTTTGCGCACATTTATCAACGTCGTCGTTCACAACGATATAGTCATATTCAGACGAAAATTTTATTTCATCTCTTGCTCGATTCAAGCGCTTTTCTAAACTTTCAGCTGTCTCGGTTCCACGTTTAGACAATCTTTCTTTTAAGGTTTCCATAGACGGTGGAAGTATAAAAATTCTTAAGGCATCTGGACATTTTTCTTTAATCTGTTTAGCGCCATCGACTTCTATTTTTAAGATGACATCTTTTTGATTATTTTGCAAATCCTCAACCAAATTTTTTAAAGTTCCATAATAATTTCCGCAGTAATTGGTGTATTCAAGCAATTTTTCATCAGATATAGCATTACAAAAATCCTGTTCAGAAATAAAAAAGTAATCTTTTCCATTAATTTCGCCGGTTCTTGAATGTCTGGTTGTAGCAGAAATTGACTTTACAATGTTAGGGGCGAGACAAATAAGCCGTTCAAGAATCGTGTCTTTTCCGGAACCTGACGGGCCGGATAAAACGACAAGTAAACCTTTATTGCTCATACAAATCAGAATCTCCTTCATCAGTTGAGAAGTCGCCTTTGAGCCTGTTGGAAATTGTTTCCGGCTGCAAGGCTGAAAGAATAATAAGTCCGCTGTCAGTAACAATAACAGCGCGAGTTCTTCTTCCACAAGTGGCGTCAATTAACTCGTTTTTATTTCTGGCATCGGTTATTACACGTTTAATCGGAGCAGCATCTGGGCATACGATGGTAACAATTCTTGCTGAAGATACCATATTTCCAAAGCCAATGTTAATAAATTTCATGAAGATTTCTCCCTTTTTTGCAAACACAAAGAATGTGCTTTTCTGCGGCGCGCCGCGGATAAACTAAATCTGTGCGAAAATAAATTCTCTTACATTATACCAATTTTTTGCTACGAATGTCAAGCATATCAGCTTAATTTTATGCATAGACAGGCCTCAAATATACATTAAATTTTGCACAGAATTGACTTTTTAATCGCACGAGAATATAATTTAAATCAGAATATTTTGTGAATTAATTTTGCTTTTATAGAAAAATATTTTAAAGTTTATTTAATTTTGGATGTGATTTATGTGAAGTGGACAGGTTTAAACGAATTAAGAGAAAAATTTACGTCATTTTTTGAGTCTAAAGGACATTTAAAATTAGAAAGTTTTCCGCTGATTCCAGAAAATGACAAAAGTTTATTGCTGATAAATTCTGGAATGGCGCCAATGAAAAAATATTTTACCGGAGAAGTTACACCGCCTCGAAAAAGAGTTACAACGTGCCAAAAATGTATCAGAACACCGGACATTGAGCGCGTTGGTATTACTGCGAGACACGGTACCTTTTTCGAAATGCTGGGAAATTTTTCATTTGGAGATTATTTTAAAAATGAAGCAACAGCTTGGGCATGGGAATTTTGCACGAAAGTTTTAGAGCTGCCGGTTGACAGACTATGGATTTCTATTTACGAGAATGATGACGAAGCGTTTGAGATTTGGACAAAAAAGGTTGGGGTAGACCCGTCAAGAATTGTTCGCTTGGGCAAGGAAGACAATTTTTGGGAGCACGGCTCCGGTCCGTGTGGCCCTTGTTCTGAAATTTATTTTGACAGGGGAGAGAAATATGGCTGTGGCTCGCCAGACTGCAAAGTTGGCTGCGATTGCGACAGATATATAGAATTTTGGAATTTGGTATTTACTCAGTTTGAAAATGACGGCAAAAATAATTATTCCAATCTTGACCGGAAAAATATAGATACCGGAATGGGTTTGGAGCGATTGGCTTGCATTATGCAGGGCGTTGACAATTTATTCCTTGTGGACACGGTCAAAAATATAATGAATCATGTCTGCAAAATTTCTGGTGTAGAATACGGCGAAGATGCGAAAAAAGATGTTTCTTTGCGGGTAATTACCGACCATATTCGAAGCGTTACTTTTATGATTAGTGATGGAGTTATGCCGTCAAATGAGGGCAGAGGGTACGTTTTAAGACGCTTGTTGCGTCGTGCAGCAAGACATGGCAGATTTTTGGGAATAAATGGTACGTTTTTGTCTGAGATTTGCGAGACGGTTATAAAAGAAAACGAACAGGCATATCCGGAGTTGCGACAAAAACAGAGCTTTATTAAAAAATTAATAAATGTCGAAGAGGAAAATTTTGCAAAAACAATTGATCAAGGTTTAGCGCTTTTAAATAACGAAATCGATAGGGCAAAAGGTTCGGTTTTGCAAGGAGCGGTGGCTTTTAAACTTAATGATACCTTTGGGTTTCCTCTTGATTTGACAAAAGAAATTTTGGCAGAACATGGCATGACGGTTGATGAAGATAAATTTAATGAGTTACTTTTGAAGCAAAAAGATAGGGCTCGTGCGGCTAGGACTCATGCAAAAGCACAGGCGTGGGAAAATGAAAATTTGGATTTTTCTGACATTAAAGCAACAAATTTTGTGGGTTACGAAAAGTTAAATGTTAAAACAAATGTTATAAAATTGGTTAAAGACGATGAATTTATCGACTTTGCAATGGCTGGTGATAAGGTTGAAATAATTTTAGAAAGCTCACCTTTTTATGCACAGGGTGGCGGACAGGTTGGAGATTCCGGCTTGTTGACTACGGATGATGCGAAAGTTGAAATTTTGGATACAGTAAAAAATTCGTCGGGAATTTTTTTGCATACAGCTGAAATTAAAAGTGGAGTGCTAAAAGTTGGTGACGAGGTTAGTGTCGGCGTTGATAAAGCAAAGAGAAATAAAATTATGAGAAATCATACCGCAGCACACCTTTTGCAGGCGGCTTTAAGAAAAATTTTAGGTGAGCACGTTGAGCAAGCAGGTCAGCTTGTTGATGAAAACCGATTGCGCTTTGATTTTACACATTTTTCGGCACTTTCTGATGATGAATTGAAAAAAATTGAGAAGTTGATTAATGATGAAATTTTATTATCTGAACCGGTTGACGTTAAAGAAATGTCGCTTTCGGATGCAAAGAAAATCGGAGCAATGGCTTTGTTTGGCGAAAAATATGGAAGTATTGTCCGCGTTGTGAAGGCAGGAAATTTTTCTACGGAACTTTGCGGAGGCACGCATGTAAGCAATACTGCGCAGGTGGGCATTTTTAAAATTGTTTCGGAATGCTCTGTGGCATCGGGCGTAAGAAGAATCGAAGCGGTAACGTCCATGGGGGTTTTGAATCTTCTTTACGATGAGTTGAGTTTACTGAGTGAATGTCAGAAAGTTTTAAAAGTTAATCAGCAGGAAGAATTAGTTAATGAGTGCAGGCATTTAGTGGATAGGCTTAAAAACAGCGAGAAGACAATTAATAAGTTGAATTCTGAAATGGCATTGTTTAAGGTGAATGATTTGATTTCTAGCGCTAAAAACATGGGTAAGTTGAAAGTCATCGTGGCAAAGGTCGAAAATTTTGATAATGACACGTTAAAGCTTATGTGCGATGACTTAAAATCCAGATTTGAAAATGTAGTTGTTGTGCTGGCAGGCATCGGTTTGGAAAAATCAAGTATTGTTGTAAGCGCAGGAAAAGTAGCAATAGAAAGTGGTGTTAATGCCGGAATTTTAGTGAAAGAAATTGCCAAATTGGCCGGTGGCAACGGTGGTGGACGCAAAGATATGGCGGTGGCCGGCGTAAAAGACATTTCGAAAATCGATGTTGTGCTAAGTGAGGCTTATAATCTGATTGCTTCTTTTATTGATTAACGTTTTATATGCAGATTGTTGCAATTAAGCGGGACACCGGCCCCACGCGCCGAATGACATATATTTCGGCGCGCGGATAAGTTTGCATTTTTGAAGCAAACTTATAAAAAATATTTCATTTATGAAATATTTTTTGCCGGTGCCAGCGGAAAGACTCAGTAAATATTAAGATTTTGGTATGGAGGCAGAGTTATGGACTGTATTTTTTGCAAAATAGCTCAAAATGAAATTCCGAGCAAAAAAATTTATGAAGATGAAGAAATTGTAGCGTTTAATGATTTAGAGCCACAAGCGCCGGTGCATGTTCTTATAATACCTAGGGCTCATATAAAAAGTGCCGATGAAATTAATAATGAGAACAGTGACGTAATTGGCAAGATATTCATGGTTGCATCGAAGATAGCAAAAGAGCAAGGCTTGAAAAATGGTTATAGAATTGTAAATAACTGCGGAGAAGACGGCGGACAGAGCGTGCAACATTTGCATTTTCATATGCTTGGTGGCAGAAAAATGAATTGGCCAGCAGGATAATCGGCGAAAATAAATTAAGAGAAAGTAAGCACGAGGGGGAGCGGTTTTTGTGAAAAGACCAATGGCTACAGTAGGGTTTACGTATTTGGCTGCACTTGTTGCAGCTACTTATTTTAACACGGATTTTGCTATAATTATGGCGATAATTTTCTTTGTGCTGTTTGTCATTTCTTTAATAATAAAGCCGGCAAGAAAGCAAAAAGTCTTGCCGATAGCATTTTTTGCGGTGACAGTCGCGTTTGCAATGTATAGTGTTTTTTATTATGCAAAAGTAACGCCGATAGAACAGCTAAATGAGCAGGATGCCGTGGTATCTGGAAGAATTTGTGAATTGCCTTACAGCGCGTATAATCGCTATTATTACGTTGTCGAAACCGATAAAATTGACGTTGATGGAGCAAATCAAAATATGAAACTGCGAATATCCATGTCTAAAGCGCTGGATGCAGATTTGTATGACAGAATTTCTGGAAAAGTGCATATGTTTTTGCCAGCGGATAGTGGCGGATTTTCGTCAAAAACTTACTATGCGGCAAAAGGAATACATATGCTGTCTTATCTCTACGAATATGAAGATTATCAGGTGGAGTCGGACGCAAATAAACCAATTTATTACTATTTTTTGAAGGCAAAACAGGCATTAATTGAATCAATTCGTACGCTTTTGCCAAAAGAACAGGCGTCTGTAGCGGTTGGAGTTTTGCTCGGCGACAAATATTTACTGGACGACGAGGTAAAGTCAGATTTTAAGGCGATAGGAGTCTCACACATTTTGGCAGTATCTGGATTGCATGCGTCGGTGATTGCGACAGTAATTTTTATGCTTTTGCAAATGACGAAACTGCCGAAAAAATGGACATCGTTGCTCACTTGTGTGGCAATAGCATGCTTTATGGCGCTCACGGGCTTTTCCGCTTCGGTTACAAGAGCGGGAATAATGTTGATAATGTTCTATCTTGGCAAATTTTTCTATGCAAAATCTGACTCGCTGAATTCATTGGGATTGGCGACTTTATTTATAACAATATTTAACCCATTTGCGGCCGGAGATATTGGTTTGCTGATGTCGGTTTTGTCGACGTTGGGTATAATTTTATTTGAGGAGTATTTTGAAGAAAAGATTAAAAACCTGGCTAAAAATTTAAAATTTGGTGCGAAAATTGTTAATAAGTTAGCCGGAATTGTATCGGTTACGCTGTGCTCAACGATTATGACAATGCCGATAATTATGCTGAGTTTTGGAAGAATTTCACTTGTTAGCATTATCTCAAATATTTTAATTGTGTTCCCGACAATGTTGATGATGATTTTTACGCTGATTTTTTCTTTGCTTTATTTAATTCCAGGTCTCAGATTTATCGCGGTTCCATTGGCATTTTTGTCAGGCGTGTTAATAAATTATATTACATTTTGTGCTGACTTGCTTGCTAAAATTCCTTTTGCATCGGTTTCAACACGCCAACCGATGATTTTATTTTGGCTTGCGGCGACGTGCATTTTAGTTGCGTTGGCGTTGTTTTTGTACGAAAAATATAAATTTTTAAAACTATCTGCAATTTTGTCGACGATAATTTTATTTGTTGGAATTTTTTCTTATCAGATTTTTGACAGAAACGTTACGTATTTGGCTTTTTTGGACACAGGAAATGGTTGCTCTGCGGTTATCTCAAAAGACGGTCACGCGTCGGTGTTATCATGTGGCGGAGATGAGATTGAATCGTCAAAAGTGCAAAATTATTTGGATGCGCAAAATGTGAAGAGTTTAGATTATTTGTTGTTAAGCGATTTTCAAGATTCAACAGCGGCGTATGCGAATGATGTGATAAAGAAATTTAATCCACATTATGTTGTTTTGCCAAATGATGTCGACTCAGTTGATGAGAAACTGGAAAGAAACATTTCAGACAGCAGCAACGCAGTTTATTTTAATGAGAGCGCTGAAATAAGTTGTTGGGACAATGTGAAAATTAAGACGATGAATTTTGATGATTACAGCTATGTTTACTTGACGGTAAATGATGTGAATATTTTAATAAATCCGTCGGGTGGAAATGCTCAGGCATTACCGGATGAATGTAAATTTTGTGATGTTTTTGTGTCCAATGGAATGCTAGAAGATTCAGATTTGATTTTAAGCGCTTACGAAATAACTACTGCGAATTTGGCTGTTTCATCAAATGCGGTGCTCAAGTCTGCGGAAAATAATCGTTTGCCGCTTGCTACCGCTGGAGATGGCAACATAGTTCTTGACTTTAAAAATGGAAAAAATATTTCGATAAAAAGGATGATATAATTGTCGACGATAACAGAATTGGACTTTAATTCACAAATAAAATCAAAAAATTTTAAACGAGCATATTTTATTTACGGAGAAGAAAAATATCTTGTCGATTATTATACAAAATTGCTTACTGAAAAGGTTTTATCAAGTAAAAACAATTCTTTTAATTTGCAAAATTTTTCATCGCCGGACTTAGACATTAATGCTTTAAACAACGCGATTGAAGCATTACCTCTTATGGCGCCGCTTAAATGTGTGAGAATCTTTGACCTGGACGTTGAAAAAGAACCTGCAGATACGATAAAAAAATTAAAAGAAATAATCAGCGATTTGCCAGAAACAACAGTTTTGATAGTCAGTTTATCTAACCTTAATTTAGATTTAAAACGCTCTGCTAAATGGTCAAACTTTATCAAATTTTTTGAAAAATATGGCGAAGTTTTAAATTTGCCGGTTATGAATAAAGTAAAATTGCAGAGACAGCTAATAAAATTGGCAGAAAAAATGTCTTGTAATTTGTCAGAAAAAAACGCGCAGCTGCTCATAGATAAATGCGGAAGTAATTTGTTGATTTTAAAAAATGAACTTGAAAAATTATGTGCATATGCAGCCGGCTCTGAGATAACCTCTGATGCTATAAATAGTGTTACAGTGGAAAATTTTGAGGCAAATGTATTTGAGTTGACTAAAGCAATCATGGCACAAAATTACGATCGCGCATTTGAAGTTTTAGACATTTTATTTTTTAAAAAAGAGGAACCAATCGCAATTCTTTCTGTAATGGCGTCAAATTATATTGATATTTATCGCGTTAAAGTGGCGGAATTTAGCGGAAAAAATATTTATGATGTAGCGGAGGTTTTCGATTATAAAAGAAAAATGTTTAGACTTGAAAATGCGAAAAGATATTCAAAAAATATCTCAATGGAGTCTTTGCGAAAGTGCATAGATTTGCTGACTAAAACGGATGAACAACTAAAAAGTTCAAGGTTAGATTCAAGAATTTTATTGGAAAAACTTATTGCTAAACTTGCAATTTGTTAAAAATATCTTAAAATACTATTGACATCGTAAGTTTATTGTGATATTGTATAAATAATATATAGAGAGGAGAGAAAAATATGAAATTAGATGAGTACAGATTTGATGGGACAAAAAAATTTAAAATTAATGGATTTGACACAAAAGCTAAGCATTTGACTACAGACAAAGAAATGGTTCTTGAAAATAGCGAACTAAATTTGCGAAAACTTGGAGTTATGCAGGATAGGTTTTATGCGCAAGGCACAGAAGCTATTTTGATAATTCTTCAGGCGATGGACGCAGGCGGAAAAGATGGTGCGATAAAACACGTTATGTCCGGTGTAAACCCGCAAGGTGTGCAGGTTACAAACTTTAAAGTGCCATCTAGTGAGGAACTTGCGCATGATTATTTGTGGCGATGTATGAAAAAACTTCCGGAACGAGGCAAAATTGGCATTTTTAATAGGTCATATTATGAGGATGTCTTAGTTGGAAAGGTTCATGAACTTTATAAAAATCAGAGTCTTCCGGATAGATGCAAAACTTCAAAAATATTCGATGAGCGTTATGAACAAATTGCTAATTTTGAAAAATATTTGTGGCAAAATGGAATCAGAGTGCTAAAATTCTTCTTTAATATTTCTAAAGAAGAACAGAAAAAGCGTTTTATGAAGAGAATTGACGAGAAAAATAAAAACTGGAAGTTGTCGGAGTCTGACATAAAAGAGAGAAAATATTGGAATGACTACATGAAAGCTTATGAAACTGCAATAAATAAAACCAGTACACCTTATGCGCCGTGGTATGTTATTCCTGCAGATAAAAAATGGTTTGCTAGATTTTTCTTGTCGGAAGTTTTGGTGAACATTTTAAATGATATCGACCCAAAATATCCCATTGTCGAAAAGGAAAAAGAAAAATTAATTGCTTCATGCAGAGATTACCTTAATAACGAGGATAAAAAAATTTCTGAAAAAGAATAATATTGTTTTAAAGTGTACACGTATATTTTGTGGTGTACACTTTTTTGATTATTTTTTGTGCGCTTTTTAATAGTATTTATTTTGATTTTATGGTATAATTAAATAAATTAAGAAAAAAAGGTTTTGGTGATAAGTTTAATGCTGAGTAAATTGAAAAATATGGACGATAAGGTCGTTTTAAATGTAAAAAAATTACATAGAGATAAATTAAGTAAATTCATGATTATTATAACTAAGTTGGGCAATAATGGGATGATTTGGTTTGCGGTTGCGATTCCGTTCTTGTTTAACCGAGGCTATAGAAATATCGGTGTAAAAATAATTTTAGCTTTGTTGCTGAGTGGATTTTTTGGAGAAATTTTAATTAAACATATCGTTGCAAGAGTTCGACCGTCAAAATTTTTGCTTCAGGAAGAAATGCTCATTAAGGAGCCAATAACGTATTCTTTTCCGTCGGGACATACTTCATCTTCATTTGCTGCTTCGTGTATGTTGGCCTCGTGTTTTGGTGCAGTTTCAATTCCTGCGTTTATTTTCGCTGTTTTAATGGGATTTTCTCGCGTTTACCTTAGAGTTCACTATCTCACGGATGTTTTAGCCGGAGCAGTTTTAGGTTCAATTTGCAGTTTGCTGATTAATCTTTTCATTCCGTTTTAGATTTGTTGCTCTTGCAGCTTTTTTATGATATAATTTGTCTTGATTTTTATCTCGAATTTTTACTTTTTTAGAAAAGGAGTTACTTAACGTGAAAATACTCGGAATTGACCCGGGATATGCTATTGTAGGTTACGGAGCTATTGTTTCTGTTGCAAATAAATTTCAGCCGTTGTGCTACGGTGCCATTCAGACGGAGGCAAATTTATCTTTTTACAACCGTTTATCAAAAATATACAACGACATGAATGAACTTTTGGAAAAGGTTAAACCCGATGCGATGGCGGTTGAGAAGCTTTATTTTCAAAACAACCACAAAACAGCAATAGATGTGGCGCAGGCAAGAGGTGTAATTTTGCTGAGTGCGCAAAATTTTGATGTTCCGATATTTGAGTATACTCCGTTGCAGGTTAAAACAGTTGTTACAGGATACGGCAAAGCCAAAAAAATTCAGGTTATGGAAATGACAAAAAGATTGCTTTCTCTTGAAAAAATGCCAAAACTCGACGATACTTCCGATGCTCTGGCTATAGCGATTTGTCATGCACAGGCTTGCGGTTCAAATTTGAGGTTGAGTATGTTAAAAAGGAGCTGCACATATAATGTTTTATAGTCTTAGAGGTAAGTTAATCAGCGTCGACAATTTGTCTATCGCGGTCGAGTGCGCTGGTGTCGGCTATAAATGCAACGTTACGCAAAATACTTTAAGTGAGCTTCCGGCTGTGGGTGAGGAAGTTTTTATATATACTCATTTAAGTGTGCGAGAAGATTCCATGGAGCTTTTTGGTTTTTCTAAATTAAATGAGTTAAATTGTTTTAAATTACTTACGTCAGTTTCTGGAGTTGGGGCAAAGGTTGGAGTTGCAATTTTGTCAACGCTGTCGCCGAAACAAATCGCTTTGGCCATAACTTCAGGAGACAGCAAGGTTTTAACTATGGCGCCGGGTGTTGGCAATAAGTTGGCTCAGAGAATTATTTTGGAACTTAAGGACAAAGTTGCAAACGCTCAAATGACAATGCCGATAGGGCAAAGTTCATTTGCAAAAGTTCCAAAAGGTAATGCCGCAGCGGCTATTAATGCGCTTTCTGTGCTGGGCTATTCTCAGTCTGAAGCGGCGATTGCAGTGTCGAAATTTGACGAGAATATGGCGGTTGAAGAATTAATTAGAAATGCCTTAAAATCTATGGCTGGGAGGGCGTAATCATTGGAATTTGATTTTGAAAACAGAATTTTGGACCCGGAAGAAATTCCAGAAGATTTTGATGTTGAAAATCCGCTTCGCCCCAGAACTTTAAATGAGTATATTGGGCAGGACAAAGTTAAAGAAAATTTATCCGTTTTTATAAAAGCCGCTCAAATTCGAAAAGAACCTCTTGACCATGTGCTGTTGTATGGCCCTCCGGGACTTGGAAAGACAACTTTATCCGGAATTATTGCAAACGAAATGAGAGTGAATTTTAGAATAACATCAGGTCCTGCCATAGAAAAGCCTGGAGATTTAGCGGCACTTCTTACGAATTTAAATGAGGGAGATGTACTGTTTATTGATGAAATACATAGATTACCACGTACAGTTGAAGAAGTTTTGTATCCAGCTATGGAAGATTTTTCTATAGATATTATAACCGGTAAAGGTCAAATGGCAACTTCATATCATTTGCCTTTGCCGAAGTTTACTCTGGTTGGAGCAACAACCCGTGCTGGACAGCTTTCAGCGCCTTTACGCGACAGATTTGGTGTGGTGTTGCGGCTCGAAATGTATACTCCACAAGAGCTTTCTAAAATTATTGTGCGCAGTGCAGCGATTTTAGGCATATATATTGATAAAGACGGCGCGCTAGAAATAGCTTCTCGCTCTAGAGGTACGCCAAGAATTGCAAATCGACTTTTAAAAAGGGTTCGCGATTTCGCTTTGGTTGAAAGTCAAGGCAAAATTGACTTTGACACAGCAAAAATGGCACTGAATAAACTGGATATTGATGAATTGGGACTTGACGCAAATGACAGAAGAATGTTGAAAACTATGATTGAATTTTATAAAGGTGGACCGGTTGGAATAGAAACTTTAGCGTCGGCGATAGGCGAAGAGGCTGTTACAATCGAAGACGTTTATGAACCATATTTGATGCAAATTGGATTTATTAGCAGAACTCCACGTGGAAGAGTTGCAAATCGAGCAGCGTATCTGCACTTGGGTATGGAGCTTGCCGAATGATGATTATTTTAGGGAGAGTTAGACTTTATTATGGGGAAATTTTTTGGAACCGATGGTGTTAGAGGAATTGCAAATGTTGAATTGACGGCAGAAGTTGCAATGAAAATAGGAAAAGCTGTTGCGAAAATTTTAGTAGAAAATAAGTTAGAAAAAGCTAAAATTTTAATAGGAAAAGATACCAGAATTTCGTGTGATATGTTAGAGGGGGCGCTTATTGCAGGCATTTGTTCGGCGGGAGTAGATGTTGTTTGCTTGGGTGTTATTCCAACGCCTGCTGTTGCATATCTAGTAAAAAAATATAATGCAGATGCCGGTATCATGATTTCGGCCTCACATAATTCTTTTGAGTTTAATGGAATAAAAGTATTCAGCGGAAACGGGTACAAATTGCCTGACGAAATTGAAGAAAAAATAGAGAAAATTGTGTTAAATGATGTTCAAATCAATATTTCCGATGTTAAATATAGCAATTTGGGAACGAAAACGGTTTGCGAAAATGCAGTTGATGACTATGTAGAGCATATTTTAGAAACGGTTGAAGGAGATTTAAGTGGCTTAAAAGTTGCTTTTGACTGCTCAAATGGCGCAGCTTCATATACTGCAAAGAAGTTGTTTTCGAAACTTGGCATCGATTGTATTATAAAAAATAGTAAACCAGATGGTGTTAATATTAACGAAAATTGTGGCTCGGTGCATATAGAAAATTTGGCTTCTTATGTTAAAGATCACGGGTTGGACGCTGGAATTGCGTTTGACGGCGATGCAGATAGGTGCTTGGCGGTTGACGAACAGGGAAACATAATTGATGGTGACTTTATTATGGCAATTTGTGCCAAGGCTTTGCGCAAACGGGAGATATTGAAGAAAAATACTGTTGTAGGGACGGTCATGACGAATATAGGATTTAATCGTTTTTGTGGCGAAAATAATTTGGATTTTGTTGCGACGAAAGTTGGAGATAGGTATGTTTTGGAAGAAATGCTGAAAAATGATTATAATTTTGGCGGCGAGCAATCTGGACACATCATTTTTCGCGATTATTCTACAACAGGTGACGGTCAGCTGACTGCAGTTCAACTTTTAAATGTATTGAAAAACAGCGATAAGAAGTTTTCGGAGCTTGCCGGTGTAATGAAAAAATTTCCACAGGTTATGCTAAATGTAAAGGTTGACAGTTTAGGAAAATTAAAGCTTTATGTCGATGAAGAAATAAAAGATGCCATAGACCGAGTGAGCGAAGAGTTTAAACTTAAAAATAATGGCAGAATATTGGTGCGAGCTTCTGGAACAGAGCCGTTGATTAGAGTTATGCTCGAGAGCGAAGATTTAGAGAGAATCACTGTTTTAGCGAATGAAATAGCGGGTTTGATAAAAGAAAGACTTTCTTAATAAAGGAGTTTTAAATTGAGAATTTCAAGTTGGAATGATTACGAACTGATAGACACGTCCGCTGGAGAGCGTTTAGAACGCTGGGGCGAAATTATTTTGATTAGACCCGACCCTCAAATTATTTGGAACACTCCAAAGAAAAGTCCTCTTTGGAGAAATGCCCATGCAGTTTATCACCGTTCAAATACCGGCGGAGGTGCTTGGCAAGAATTGAAAAAAATGCCGAAAGTCTGGACAATCGGATATAAAAATTTAAGGTTAAATTTAAAGATGATGGGGTTTAAGCATACGGGAATTTTTCCGGAACAAGCCACGAATTGGGAGTTTATTGAGGAAAAAATAAAGTCTGCGCATAAAACAATAAAAATACTAAATTTGTTCGGATATACCGGTGCGGCAACGTTGGCTGCAGCCAGTGCGGGTGCGAAGGTTTGTCATGTGGACGCGTCAAAAGGGATGGTCAGTTGGGCGAGAGAAAATGCGGCTACGTCCAGTTTAGCAGACAAACCTGTGCGATGGATTGTCGACGATTGTACCAAATTTGTGCAAAGAGAAATACGTCGTGCCAATAAATACGATGGAATCATTATGGACCCGCCTTCTTATGGCAGAGGCCCTGGCGGAGAAATTTGGAAATTAGAAGAGAAGCTTTTTTCTCTTTTAAATTTGTGCGCAGACGTTTTAACAGATAAACCGAGCTTTTTTATTTTAAATTCTTATACTGCCGGCTTGTCTCCGTCAGTTATGGAATGTCTTTTGAGCGTTACGTTGAAAAAAAAGTTTAAGGGTTTTGTATCGGCCGATGAAATTGGTTTGCCTGTGACAGAACAAAAAATTGTTTTACCGTGTGGGTCTACTGCAATTTGGCAAAATACGGATTAAGGATTTTACGCTATGGAAAAATTTATTGACATTGTTGATTTGAAATTTAGCTATGATGAAAATGACGATGCGAAAAATATTTTAAACGGAGTAAATTTAGAAATAAAAAAAGGCGAGTTTTTAACGATTTTGGGGCACAACGGCAGTGGAAAATCTACTTTGGCAAAACATTTGAATGCTATGCTGACGCCAACTTCTGGAGCTGTTTTTGTTAAAGGAATTGATACAAAAAATGAGTCCAGAATTTACGATGTGAGAAGCGCAGTGGGGCTTGTGTTGCAGAATCCGGATAATCAACTTGTTGCGAGCATTATAGAAGAAGACGTTGCTTTTGGTCCAGAAAATTTGGGTGTATGCCCCAAAAAAATAAGGGTTTTAGTCGATGAAGCACTGAAATCTGTGGATATGTATGATTACAGACAGTGCGCGACGTATAATTTGTCTGGCGGGCAGAAGCAAAGAGTGGCAATAGCTGGAATTATAGCGATGCAGCCGGAATGTATAGTTTTGGACGAACCAACTGCGATGCTCGACCCGATAGGGCGACAAGAGGTAATCAGTACAATAAAAAAATTAAATAAAGAAAATGGTATAACAGTCGTTTTGATAACGCACTACATGGACGAAGCGGTTGATTCTGACAGAATTGTTGTTATGAATGAGGGTCAAATTGCCAAAATAGGAACGCCCAAAGATATTTTTTCTGATATAGAATTTTTAGAAAGCTGCCAACTATCCATTCCACAAGCGGTAGAACTTATGCAAAAATTAAAGTTTAACGGAGTCAAGTTGCCTGATACGGCTTTAAATGAAAAAGAATGTGTTTCTATAATAAAAAATTATTTGAGTGTTATTGTAAAAAATTAGTTTTTTAGGCGCAAAAAGTCTGTGAAAAAGCTTTGTTTAGTGAAATTTTTTTGCAATGAAGGAGGTTTTTAAATGTCCCAGCTTGAAGTTAAAAATTTAACATATATTTATTCTGCGGGGACGCCTTCCGAGAAAATAGCGCTAAATAATATAAATTTAAGTATAAATAAAGGCGATTTTATAGGATTAATAGGGCAAACAGGGTCAGGCAAATCCACGCTTGTAAGGCAGTTAAATGCACTTTTAAAGCCGACAAAAGGTCGAGTGTTTTTGAATGGGCAGGATATTTGGAAAAATTTAAAAAATGTGCGAGATGTAAGATTTAAAGTCGGCCTGGTTTTTCAATACCCGGAGCATCAGCTATTTGAAGATACGGTGTATAAAGACATAGCTTTTGGGCCGAAAAATATGGGCTTAACGGAGAAAGAAATAGAAAAGAGAGTCTATTCGGCTTGCGAATTTGTAGGTTTGGACATTGCTTTATTGAAAGAATCGCCGTTTGACTTGTCCGGTGGAGAAAAAAGAAAGGTAGCCATTGCAGGCGTCATAGCGATGGAGCCGGAAATTTTGATTTTGGATGAGCCAACGGCTGGTTTAGACCCTAAAGCAAGATTGCAATTATTAATGAGGCTAAAAGAATATAATAAATCAAACGAAAAAACTGTGATTTTGATTTCCCACAGCATGGAAGATATCGCGAAGTACTCGGACAAAGTTATTGTTTTGGATAATGGGAATTTGGTAATGTTTGACTCTGTAAAAAAATTTTTTTCAAATAAAGAAAAGCTCAAAAAAATTGGCCTAAAACCGCCGCAAATAACTTCAATAATGTCGGAATTTAAGGATGTAATTCCAGATTTAGACGATGCAGTTTTAACAGTTGACGAAGCTGTGAAGATTTTGCTAAATTTTATAAAAAATAGGAGCGAGTGTGTTGGTAAGTAATATTACTTTAGGCCGATTTTTTCCTGGAGATTCATTTATCCACAAGCTAGACCCTCGTGTAAAAATTATTTTGTTGGCGGCTTTATTATTAGCAGTCTTTTTGTCGGCGAACTATCTTGCACTTACGTTAAATTTAACTTCGATAATTATTTTTGCAGCGGTAACCAAAATATCCGCGAAAACCTACTTTAAAAGCATGAAATTTATTTTGTTTATAATTTCATTTACGAGCCTGTTAAATATTTTTTTCGCCAGAGGAATACAAATTTTTCAATTTGGACCACTCATTATAACAAAAGAGGGACTCGATAATAGCCTTTTTGTGGCAATGAGGTTGATAATGCTGATTTTAATAAGTTCAATGTTAACTTTTACTACTTCGCCTACGGATTTAACATACGCGCTTGAAAAATTAATGAAACCGCTGTCGGTATTTAAGTTAAAAACGCACGATTTGGCAATGATGATGACGATATCTTTAAGATTTATTCCGACACTTTTTGAGGAAACCGACAAAATTATAGATGCGCAAAAAGCTAGAGGTGCGGATATGGAGAGCGGGGGAGTTTTATCGAGAATAAAAACATTTGTTCCTATATTGGTGCCACTGCTGATTTCGTCATTCAAAAGAGCGTACGACTTAGCGATAGCAATGGAATGTAGGTGCTATAACGGCGGCGAGGGCAGAACCAGATTGAAAACTTTACATATTAGTTCTAGGGATATTTTTGCGGTGCTTGTGGTTTTAGCAGTACTTATTTTGGTTTTGCTGAGCAATATGTGGTTTTAGGCGGTGATTTTATGAGAAACATTTTACTGTCGATATGCTATGATGGAACCAATTATCACGGATGGCAAATTCAAAAAAATGCGCTGACGGTCCAAGAAGTCTTTCAGAATGCACTTTTTAAGATTTTAAACGAAGACGTAGATGTAAAAGGCTGCAGCAGAACGGACTCAGGGGTGCACGCAAATATGTATTGCGTGAGTATGAAAATTAATTCTAACATACCGTGTGAACGCTTAAAAATGGCAATAAACAGGTTTTTACCAAAGGATATTGCGATAAAAAATGTTGCCGAAGTTCCTATGGATTTTCATGCGAGATATTCTTGCAGTGGAAAGGAATATATTTACAAAATATGGAATGAACAGGTTAGAAATCCTTTTTTGCATGGACGAGCTTTCCATTATTGGTATCCGCTGGACATTGAGAAATTGAATTTAGCCGCGGAAAATTTTATTGGAACGCATGATTTTACATCTTTTTGCACGCTTGACAGCAGAAATCCGGAAAATATGGTTCGAACGGTAAAAAATTTTGTTATAGAAAAAAATAATGGCTTAGTTACAATGAGAGTGACTGCCAATGGTTTTTTATACAATATGGTTAGAATTATGGTTGGAACTTTGTTGAATGTGTCCATGGGGAAAATTAATCCAGGTGAAATAAAAAGTATAATCAAGGCAAAAAACAGAGCGAAAGCTGGCCCAACAGCGGTAGCGCATGGTCTGTATTTGAATAAAGTTTTTTACGATGATATTAATTTTGCTTGACAGTAAATGAGGTTTATTTTGGGGGAAGTTTTATGTTTAAGTGGCCTGAGAAAAAGGAAAAAAACAAAATTTTTTATAAAAAATTAAATTCTAGTGTAAGCAAAGTCAAGAATTTAATATACAGGTTAAAAAATTTGATAGAGAATTTTATAAAAAAAGTACCAAAAAAGTTTATAAAAGTTTTTGCGATATTAATTTTGAGCTTTTTATCTGTTATAATTTTTGCAAATAGAGAAAAATTTTCACCGGATTACGTTGGGACTTACTTAGAAGACTTGTTTGCAGGATTTCAGCACGGAAACGGTTATCCCTATAAAATAAGCGGAAATAAAGTTATTAACGAAAATTTTAAGATTATCGATAAAGATTTATTTTTGCTTAGCGATACGACGTTGTCGGCGCTGAATACTTCTGCCAGAGAAATGCTTAAAAGTCAGCATTGTTATCAAAATCCCATGCTAAAAGTCAGCAGTACCAGAGCGGTTGTTTATGACTTGGGCGGAAAAAATTTGGAGATAACAAGCAGGTCAAAAACTTTACATACGGCGACTATGAATAATAATATAATTTCTGCAGCCGTTTCAAATTACGGAACTGTTGCGGTTGTTACAGAAGCAAAGGGGTTTCTCGGCCAACTGATTGTTTTTGCAAAAAATGGTAAGGATATATACTATAAGTACAATTTTTCGGACCATTATATTACAGACGTAGCTATTAGCGAAAATGGAAAATCTGTGGCAGTTTGCGGTTCTACAGCAAAAGATGGTTCTATGATGTCCACAGTTTATGTTTTTGACTATAAAAGTGAGGAGCCGAAGGTAAAACTTAATTACGACGATAATATGTTTATTCGCGTTGAGTATCTCTCGAATGGCAATGTTGTTGCGGTTGGAGATAGGCTGATAAGCGTTATTAATCCTAAAAATGGCTCTAAAGAAGATTATTTTTATGATAATAAAAACCTAATTGGCTTTGACATAAATAAAAAAGAAGGAATATTATTAGCATTATCTTTGTCCGAAGATGGCAATAATACTAATATGGTTTTGATTAACAAAAATGGAAAAGTTGATAAGTCTTTTCATACGGAACATAGCGTAAAATCGGTTAGTTTTAATCATGGGAAATTAGCGGCTCTGGCTTATGGTGAGGTGTATGTATATAATTTTTCCGGAAAAAAAATAAATTCTTTTAATGTTGGAAATGACGTTAAAAATATTCGGTTATTTTCAAGCAGAGACATTTATGTTTTGGGTATAACTGAAGTTAGAAAAATAAGATTTTAACATAAATAGTTAAAGTTTTCTGTCGATATCGACAAATTTAGTCAAAGATGTTGATTTTTTTTAACGTTTATGATAACATATTGTTGTGACGGTAGTATTAATGAATTCTTGAGGAGAAATAAATAAAATGAGTGTATTTTTTGACTTGATAATTGTAGTTGCAGCGTTAATTTTTTTGTGGTTAGGCTTTAAAAAAGGCTTTTTCAAGTCAATTACAGATTTAATTGTTATGATTTTATCTGTACTCGTGCCTTATTTATTTGCGCCTGCGTTGTCTGAACATTATTATAATAAATTTGTATACAATGATTTAGTTAGCAAAGTAAACGATATATTAAATCAGAATATTGGCCTAAATAATTCTGCAAAAAATATATTGGGCCTTATTGGAAATATACCCGATTTTTTTAAAAGTAATTCGTTACTGCAGGGAGTTGCAGTAAATGATATCCTGAAAGCACTTAACAGTTCAGGAGACAGAAGCCTGATTATTGCAGATTTATTAAAGCCATCAATTTTAAAAGTAATAACTATAATTATGTTCGCAGTTTTAACTATTATTACTTTTTCTGTATTGAAACTTTTATTTAAGTTTGCATTGAAACTACCGCGTATTCCTATTTTTGGACTTATAGATTCAATTTTAGGCTTGTGTATGGGAGCACTAAAATTTGCAATTTTTACTGTTATTTTCGTTGCGATATTTAGAGCGGCGTTGTTAATAATTCCACAAAATTTTATGGTTCAAGATGTAAATTATGCAATAGACAATTCGCAGATTTTTAAGTCTGTTTACAACATAAACGTAGATGTATTAAACGATTATTTAAAGTTAAATTAAGTTAAAGATACAGAAAGTGAGGGATTAGTGTGGAATTTTTTAAAAAAGAAAACTTTAATATACCAAACATACTATCCTTTATTAGAATAATCATAATTATTCCTTTTGTATTATATTTTTTAAATGATGACTATTTATTAGCAGCTCTTATGCTTATATTTTCTGGACTAAGCGATATGTTTGACGGAATTATCGCAAGAAAATTAAACCAGATAACAAAATTAGGCAAGATTTTGGACCCTGTTGCCGATAAATTAACATTGACTGCTGTTATTATTTGTATGGGAATAAAATTTCCTGAAATCTTTCCGATGGTAATTATTTTGATTCTAAAAGATTTGTCTATGTTAATTGCAGGAAGTTTTTTGCTAAAAAAAGGTATAGAACCTCCGGCTGCAAAGTGGTATGGTAAATTATCTACTGTATTTTTTTATATTTCAGTTATAATTATCGTTGCCTTAAAGGCAATTTGGGGGATAAACAGTCCAGCTATTTCGATTTCTTTGCTTTCTGTTACAGCAGTTTTTATGCTTTTTGCGTTGTTTAAGTATTTTATTCTGTTTTTAAAATTAATTAGTAGCATTGGAATTACAAAAGTTAAGTTTTTTGATAATTTTAAAATTAATAAGTAAGGAGAAAAATTATGTTGTGTTCACGGTGCAAAAAAAGACCTGCAATGGTGTTTATAACGGTGGATAAGGGCGAATCTAAACCACAGGGATATTGTTTGACTTGCGCGAAAGAATTGGGAATAAAACCTCTTGATGACATAATGAGCAAAATTGGTGTTTCGGAAGAAGAAGTGGAGGCTATGGCAGAACAAATGAGTGCGCTTATGGCTTCTGGGGATGAGAGTTTGGAAAATTATGACGAACTTCTTGCGGGAACTTCAGCTTCATTTCCGTTTTTGAAAAATGTTTTCTCAGAAATTCCTGAAGAACCTACAACCGCTTCGGGAAAAACTTCCGGAAAAAAGAAAAAAAATAAGAAAAAACATCTCGAATTGTATTGCACGAACTTAACAGAAAAGGCCAGAAAAGATGAATTGGACGGGATAATAGGCAGAGATAAAGAAATTGCCAGAACAATTCAGATTTTAAGCAGGAGAACTAAAAATAATCCTTGCTTAATCGGTGAGCCCGGCGTTGGAAAGACTGCTATTGCTGAAAGTTTGGCTATTTCTATAGTTAATGGCAAAGTTCCGACTCGTTTGAAAAATAAGGAAATTTATCTGTTGGATTTAACCGCACTTGTGGCTGGAACGCAGTTTAGAGGACAGTTCGAAAGCCGAATAAAAGGTCTGATTGACGAAGTTAAAGAAGCGGGCAACATTATTTTATTTATCGATGAGGTGCATAATCTTGTTGGAGCCGGCGAAACTGAAAGTAATTCCATGAACGCGGCAAATATATTAAAACCGGCGTTATCGCGTGGAGAAATCCAAGTTATAGGTGCCACGACATTTGCTGAATACAGAAAATATATTGAAAAAGATTCTGCGCTCGAAAGACGTTTTCAGCCGGTTACGGTGGTAGAGCCTTCTATAAACGACACAGTTGACGTTTTAAAAGGCATAAAATCTTATTATGAGGTTTATCATCGAATAAATATTTCTGATAATTTAGTTCGCAAAATGGTGGTTTTGTCCGAGCGCTATATAACGGACAGGTTTTTGCCTGATAAAGCTATTGATTTGTTAGATGAATCGGCGGCATATGCATCACTGAGGAATGTAGCTATGGAAAAGTATGATGCTGTAGCAGAGAATTTAAATAAATTGAAAGCTCAAGAAACAGAAATTACTTCTGCTGCAGACCCTGACAGCATTGATTATGAGAAATTGGCTGAAGTACGTTCTGAAATAGCCAAAGTTAATGAAGAATTGAAGAAGTTATCTAAAAAAGCCTTTGGAGTGAATGTTACTGAAGACGATGTTGCATATGTGATAGAACTTTGGACGGGAATTCCTTCTTCCAAAATAAAGGAAGATGAGCTTGCGAAACTTTCAAAAATTGAAGATAAATTAAAAAGCAAAATAATCGGTCAGGATGAGGCTGTTGAAGCGGTTGCTTCGGCGATAAAAAGAAGCAGAGTGCAAATTAGTCCAAGAAGACGTCCGGCTTCGTTTATTTTTGTTGGTCCTACGGGCGTTGGAAAAACAGAACTTGTTAAAGTTTTGTCCAAAGAATTGTTTGACAATCCGGAAACTCTGATTCGGCTTGATATGTCTGAGTTTATGGAGAAACATTCCGTGTCAAGAATTATAGGTTCGCCTCCAGGCTACGTCGGTTATGACGAGTCTGGGCAAGTTACAGAAAAAGTCAGAAGACGTCCGTATTCAGTTTTGCTTTTTGACGAAATTGAAAAAGCTCATCCTGATGTAATGAATATTTTGCTTCAGATTCTCGACGAGGGAAGAATTACTGATGCGCAGGGTAGGCAGGTTAATTTTGAAAATACAATTATAGTTATGACTTCCAATGCCGGCAGCGATAAAAAAGACGGTGCGATGGGTTTTGCAAAAACTCAGAATGACTTGACGAAAGAAAAAGCAAAAAAGGCTTTAGCAGACTTCTTAAGACCGGAATTTTTAAGTCGTATCGATGAAATAATTATTTTTAAAAATCTTGACATGAGCGCATTTGAGAAGATTGCAAAGTTAATGCTGGATGAATATGTGGGCACTCTTGCGGAAAGAAATATTTCTCTGGTTTATGATGACTCCGTATTAAAATGGCTGGCAGAGAAATCTTTTGGCAGAAAAAGTGCTGCTAGAGATTTAAGAAATTTGATTCGTAAAAATGTGGAAGATAAAATAGCATCGGAATTGATAGAAAATTGCAACAAAAAAATAAATGAAATTGTAATTTATATAGATGAATCACAAATAAAAATTAAAACTACTTAAAATTATTGACATTTTAATTATAATTTTGTACAATAAGTGAGAAAGGAGGTATCTTTATGGAAGAAAAGAAAAAATTAAGCGACGATGAACTACTGCCTGTAGTAGGAGGCGGCGGAGATGACGATGGTGTTGATTTGGATAACATTCCTAATACGCTTACGCTAAGTTGCCCGAATTGTGATTATGAATTAATTGTAAGTGAAATTGGCGATACACCGCAGTATTGTCCAAACTGTAATTTAAAATTAGAAAAATTTGAATGTTAAATTAAAAAAAGTGGGTGAAAAATATGAAAGAAAATAAAGAATTAAATGAAGAAAGTTATCAAAAGTGTATGGTGGGGCTATTTATGCCGGGAGAAGAAAAAAATTAAGTGTGAAAAATGTGGTTACACAGAAGAAAGAATTTTAGAAAAAGAAGGATATGGTTCTTGTCCAAAGTGCAAAATAGGACTTGTAGAATGTTAAAAAAGAGAAATATAAAAAGGAGAGAGTTTTTATGAAAGAAAACAGCAAAGGAAAAAATTTATGTGATAATGAAATGGAATCAATAACAGGTGGCATAAAGAATGATGTACACATGGATCCTAGCAAAACAGATACATTGCAAAAAATCGGTGACCCTATTTATGAAAGATGTAGTTGGTGTGGGGAGAGGATAATAACAGGCTATTACGGAAAAAACACAGCACCACCACGTCATATTTGTGGGCTCAAGATGTAAAAGTTTCAAAAAATTGAAAATTTTTTGGAAAAAACCCTTGACTTTATCGCGAGTTGTATGCTAAAATATAACTCGTTGATATGCGGGTGTAGTTCAATGGTAGAACTCCAGCCTTCCAAGCTGGTCGCGTGGGTTCGATTCCCATCACCCGCTCCATTTTTTATCCTGCGCCAATAGCTCAGCTGGATAGAGCAACTGCCTTCTAAGCAGTAGGTCAGGGGTTCGAATCCCTTTTGGCGCGCCATTTATGGTGGGTATAGCTTAGTTGGTTAAAGCGCCAGTTTGTGGCACTGGAGACCGTCGGTTCGACTCCGACTATCCACCCCACAGTAAAATTTAATCTTTGATTTTCACCTTTTTTTACCCAGATATTGGGGTGTAGCCAAGCGGTAAGGCAACGGACTTTGACTCCGTCATTTCGCTGGTTCGAATCCAGCCATCCCAGCCATGTTTTTTCTGTGAGCCATTAGCTCAGTTGGCAGAGCACTTGACTTTTAATCAAGGTGTCCGGAGTTCGAATCTCCGATGGCTCACCATAAAATACATATATCAAAATGAAAACTTGTACGAGCCATTAGCTCAGTTGGCAGAGCACTTGACTTTTAATCAAGGTGTCCGGAGTTCGAATCTCCGATGGCTCACCAGCATAAAATTATTCTCTTTCTTGAATTTTCAAGAGAGAGTTTTTTTATTACTATAAAATAGTTAATCATAATAAATACGTGGTACCCTCAAAGAACATATTTGCAGTGATATTTTCATATAAATGAATGACAAATGTAGGTAGGGGGAGTACCATGTGAAAGGAATCGTGGAAGAAAGAGCTGCCATGCTGGGAGAGTATATTTTAAAAAGTAAAGCGACGGTAAGAAGTGCAGCAAAAAAATTTGGCGTCAGCAAGTCTACTGTACATATAGATGTAATATAATTGAACGGTTCTGGTTAGATGTTGTATAGCCTTAAACCAAAAGCCATAGATTAGATAAAAAGTCTGTGGCTTTTTTGTTTTTTTGCTTAATGAAAAATAAGGAGTGTATAATATGCAAATTTTTTTATTGCTGGTAATTTTCATTTTAATAGTAATCAATTTAAAACAAGCGGACGAATTAAGAGACCTCGAAAGAAAAACTCTTGATGCGTTCAAAATCGTCTGCAAAAAATTAAAACAAAACATGGAGGATAAATAAAATGATGGAATTAATTGAAAAAAATTATCTTATGCCACCAGACAACGAAGCTCTTCCAGTTTTAAAGTGCTTTTTCTGTGAGGAAGATGTCTACGAAGGCCAAGACTATTACGTTCTAAACGGTTTTTATTGCTGTGAAGATTGCCTTGATATCCATTTCAAATTTACGGCTGAGCTTCCCGATTATGATTCGTAGTGCCGCGCTGCCGGTGGCAGAAGCAGCGGCGCTAGCGAATAGGAAGAAATACAGGGTAGTGCGAAGCGTGCCTAGCGAGCAATGCGACAATATTTCTGACCGGGTAGCAGAAAACGCAGCCCTTGAATATCACAATTTAAAGGAGTAATAAACATGAATGAAACAAAATCAGTATTTGAGACACTGTTTGAAATTAACGTAAACGACCATGTAGAGAAGAAAAATGGCTTGTCTTACCTGTCCTGGCCGTATGCGTGGGCTGAAGTAAAAAAACGTTTTCCAGATGCAAATTACAAAGTTTATGAAACGGAATCTGGCTGTATTTATTTTACAGATGGCAAGACCTGTTGGGTGAAGACAGGCGTTGAGATTGCTGGTCTCGAGCACATTGAGTATTTGCCGATAATGGACTATAAAAACAAGTCAATTAGCCTTGAAAACGTTACAAGCTTTGATGTGAATAAGTCGATTCAAAGAAGTTTAACGAAGGCCTTAGCTCGGCATGGATTGGGACTTTATTTGTATGCCGGAGAGGAGATTTACCCGAAATTGAAATTGAAAAAATTAGCGTCAAAGACGCAAAAATTCTTCAAAGTGTGGTAAAGAGCTTCGACGAGCCTGATAAATTGTATGCTACGTTCTTAAAAAAATACAACGTGCAAAGTTTTAAAGAGTTGACGGTTAAACAGCGTGTTGAAATCTTAGAAGGACTTAATGGTTTGCGAGCTCGCGCTGCCAGTGGCAGAAACAGCGAGTTCGACAAACAGGAAAAGGCACAGAGTGATGCGAATGGGAGTGAGCAGCACGACAATGCCTTTGACCGGGAACCTTAATAAAGAAGGAGGCTCAAGATGGAGATAAAATTCACAATACCGGGTCCACCAAAAGGTAAGCAGCGACCTAGAATATGCAAGCTTAACGGGCGAAGCATTGCTTATACTCCAAAACAGACAATTGAATATGAGAAATTAATAAGGACAAGGTGCGTGGCCGCACTGGCCAAGTCGCGCCCCAATCAAAGTACAACTGATAAATCTCGTTCCACGCGAAAAGGCTTAAACGCGAACGAAAGTACTCAAGATTTAGATAAGCTTATTTCGCGAAATGGCAGCGGGTCCGACCCGCTCGAAAGGAATTTACCGCTAGAAATCAGTATACTTGCCCTTTATTCTGTTCCGAAATACGTCAGCAATAAAACAAAAGAGCTGATGCTAAATGGCCGTCTTTTTCCAACTAAAAAAACTGACGCAGATAACATTATCAAGGTTATTTTGGACGCATTAAACGGCATTGCTTATCAAGATGACGCGCAGATTTGCAGGGTTTACTTTGATTCGCAGTGCTGCGCTGCCGGTGGCAGAAAAAGCAGCGCTGACGAATAGGAAGAAATAACGAACAATGCGAAGCGGGCCAAGCGAGCAGTGTGACTATATTTCTGACCGGGCGAAAATGTATGCCGAAATTCCAGAAATAAAAGTTTTAATAAAAAATTATGAGGTGTGTTAATTTATGAGGACAACAAAGATTTATGACAATGAAAAAGAAGTTTACAGCGGTAACTGCTACGTCAATACAGTGATTTTCAGAGGCAGAATTTACGACGAATTTAAAAAAGTTGGTAATGACGGTATAAAGTTTTCGCTACAACTTAGTAATGGAAAAGACTCAAAAACCGGAGAATGGAACAAGCCCACTTTTGCCGACTGCACTGCATTTGGTGCAGTTGCAAAGCGTATTTTAAATGAGTACAAGCCCAAAGATGAAATTTGGTTAATTGCAAAATATTACTCAAAACAGCAAGATGGCAAGTATTACAAAGGCTTTATTGTTCGAGAAATTATTACCGAAAAAGAGATACAACAAGCTAACAAGTCAGTATTTGATGATTTGCCATTTTAGGGGGAAGTTTTATGACATCAGATAATAAAAAATCATATTATGCTGTGATTCCAGCGACTGTGAGGTATGACAACAGTGTTGTTCCGGGTGCCAAGCTTCTTTACGGTGAAATAACGGCATTGTGTAACGAAAAAGGCTATTGTTGGGCGACGAACGACTATTTCCAGTCGCCTTTATTCTGTCAGCAAAAGGACAATTTCCACCTGGATTAAATCACTTTGTGATGCTGGATATATTTCAGCAGAGTTTGTTCTAGATAATGAGAGCAAAAAAGTTAAAGTGAGGTGTCTGAAGGTAGAAGCAAATTTCGATACCCACCTGATGAAAACTTCCATACCCTCACGAAGTAAACTTCGCGAACCCCATGAAGAAAACTTCGCAGAGAATAATACAATTAATAATATATATACGTCGCAGATTTTTGAGTGGCCAAAAATCAACGACAACAACGTTAAAAAGAAAAAAGTTTTTGAGGCTGATAGTAACCCATATTTGCTGGCGAAATTCTTGGAAAAATGTATCACAGAAAACAATCCGAAGTTTCCGCAAAACGAATCACAACGCCAGCGATGGGCGAAAGACTTTGACCTAATGCTTCGAATAGACAAGATTGATGCAGATGATATAGCTGCGATAATAGAGTGGAGTCAGAATGATAACTTTTGGCGCAGCAACATTTTGTCTGGCAAGAAACTGAGAGAGAAGTACCAGCAATTAGCAATGAAAATGAACAGCA
>CAKSIU010000010.1 GCA_934463265.1 uncultured Eubacteriales bacterium
TTTTTTAAGCACAATTTATAGTGCTACTTCTTAAAATGTTTCTAAATTTGTGTCCTTTTTATTGACTGTAGTCCAATGGCAAATCGTTGTCAAACACAGCTTCTCCGGCCTGTTGTATTTCTTGCTCAGTGATAATTTCGCGAACAATGAAACCTTTATAATACTTGCCATCTTGCTGTTTTGAGTAATACTTTGCAATAAGCCAAATCTCATCTTTTGCCTTGTACTCTTTTAAAATACGCTTCGCAGTCTCTCCAAACGCAGTACAGTCGGCAAATGTTGGCTTGTTCCATTCGCCGGTTTTTGAGTCTTTCCCATTACTAAGTTGCAGCGAGAACTTTATTCCATCTTGACCAACTTTTTTTAATTCATCACAAATTCTACCTCTGAAAATTACCGTATTAACATAGCAATTGCCGCTGTAAACCTCTTTTTCGTTATTATAAATTTTTGTCGTTTTCATAATTTAACCCACCTCATAATTTTTTATTAAAACTTTTGTTTCTGCAATTTCGGCGTACATTTTTTCAAAATAAACCCTACAAATCTGCGAATCATCTCGATAAGCGATGCCGTTTAATGCGTCCAAAATAACCTTGATAATGTTATCTGCGTCAGTTTTTTTAGTTGGAAAAAGACGGCCATTTAGCATTAAGTCTTTTGTTTTTTTGCTGACATATTTCGGAATAGGGAAAAGGGCAAGTATACTGATTTCTAGTGGTAAATTCCTTTCGAACTTCGCTTTAGAAACGGCTGCATAACTTGCCCTTACGAGTTTTTCATATTCGATTGTCTGCTTTGGTGTATAAGCTACACTGCGACCATTAACTTTGCATATTCTAGGTCGCTGTTTGCCTTTCGGCGGACCCGGAACTGTGAATTTTATCTCCATCTTGCGCCTCCTTATTTATTAAGGTTGCCGGTCAAAGGCATTGTCGTGCTGCTCACTCCCATTCGCATCACTCTGTGCCTTTTCCTGTTTGTCGAACTCGCTATTTCTGCCACTGGCAGCGCGAGCTCGCAAACCATTAAGTCCTTCTAAGATTTCAACTCGCTGCTTAACCGTTAATTCTTTAAAACTTTGCACGTTGTACCTTTTTAAGAGCGTAGCATACAATTTATCTGGCTCGTCAAAGTTCTTTACCACACTTTGAAGAATTTTTGCATCTTTGGCACTGATTTTTTCAATTTCAATCTCTGGTAAATCTTCGCCTGCATACAAATAAAGTCCCAATCCATGCCGAGCTAAGGCCTTCGTTAAACTTCTTTGAATCGACTTATTCACATCAAAGCTTGTAACGTTTTCAAGGCTAATTGACTTGTTTTTATAGTCCATTATCGGCAAATACTCAATGTGCTCGAGACCAGCAATCTCAACGCCTGTCTTCACCCAACAGGTCTTGCCATCTGTAAAATAAATACAGCCAGATTCCGTTTCATAAACTTTGTAATTTGCATCTGGAAAACGTTTTTTTACTTCAGCCCACGCATACGGCCAGGACAGGTAAGACAAGCCATTTTTCTTCTCTACATGGTCGTTTACATTAACTTCAAATAATGTCTCAAATACTGATTTTTCCATTTTAAGTTTCACCTCGACTCTTCAAATCATGACATTCAAAGTCTGCACGTTCGGCTTCATAATCTGGCAGTTCAGCTGTAAATTTGAAATGGATATCAAGGCAATCTTTGCAGCAATAAAAACCATTTAGAACATAATAATCATCACCCTCACATATGTCTTCTTCGCAAAAAAAGCATTTTAAAACGGGGATAGCCTCGTTATCCGGTGGTGTAAGATAATTTTTTTCAATTAAATCCAGCATTTTATCTGTCCTCCATATTTTGTTTTAATTTCTTGCAGACGATTTTGAACGCATCCAGAGTTTTTCTTTCGAGGTCTCTTAATTCATCTGCCTGTTTTAAATTAATCACTATTAAAATAAAAATTATTAATAATAATAATATTCCCATATTTATACACTCCTAAAAGAGAGCTAATTAGTAACTCTTTTAATAAAATTTTTACATCGTTTTTGCGAATGTAATTATGCTTACTGTTTTTAGTTAACAAATAAATAACCTAAACTTTTTAGATTTAGTACTTGATTTTAGTGTTACACCATGGTATACTAATTAATAAAAGGAGGTGTTTTATTTGGCAGTTTCTAAAGACAATGTCAGAGTTGCAATAACTATAAGTAAAGAACTAAAAAATAAATTAGAAATAATTGCAAAAGATGAGCAGCGTTCTTTTTCAAATATCTGCTCTAAATTTTTATCAGACTGTGTAAAATCAAGAAAGGTTTTAAAAAATGAAAATAGCAATATACAGTAGAAAATCTAAATACACTGGAAAAGGTGAATCAATAGAAAATCAAATTGAAATGTGTAAGGATTACGTATTTGCACATATAAAAAATATTACAGAAGCAGATATTTACATATATGAAGATGAAGGTTTTTCTGCTAAAAATTTAGATAGACCTAAATTTCAAAAAATGATTAAAGATTCAAAAGTTTACAAATTTGATTATATTGTTTGTTATCGCCTAGACCGGGTCAGTAGAAATGTCAGTGATTTTTCGGCTCTTATTGAAGACTTAAATCAAAGAAATATCGCATTCATATGTATCAAAGAACAATTTGATACATCGACACCCATGGGTAGGGCAATGATGTACATTGCATCTGTTTTTGCTCAACTTGAAAGAGAAACCATAGCAGAACGAGTAAGAGACAATATGCTAATGCTATCACGTACTGGAAGATGGCTTGGTGGGACCCCTCCTACCGGTTTCACTTCTGAAAAAGTAGAAAATTTAATAATAGATGGAAAATTAAAATCGTCATATAAATTGAAGTTCAATCAAGACGAAATTTTAATAGTTAAAGAAATATATAAAAAATTTATTCAATTAAAGTCTATATCTGCAGTAAGCAAATATTTAATAAGCGAAGGGTTAAAATCTCGCTCAGGTAAATATTTCTCAAATTTAGGAATAAAAGATATCTTAACTAATCCTGTTTACTGTCAAGCTGATAAATACGCCTACTCTTATTTTTTAGAAAAAGGTTCAGATGTTTGTTTTAATGAAAATGATTGTTCCAATAAATATGGACTAATTTCTTACAATAAACGTGATTACACTAAAAAACATGTTCCGCGCAATGATGAATCGAAATGGATAATAGCAATAGGAAAACATCATGGAATTATTAGTGGTGAGGACTGGGTAAATGTTCAAGATATGATTGCACAAAACAAGCCAAGTGATAAAAAGCATTCAAATAATCACAATGATTATTCCCTGCTTTCAGGCATGATTTATTGTAAAAAATGCGGAGAAAAAATGTTTGCGAAGATACGGCATAATAGCACTAAAAAATTTGTATATGATTACATCTGCAGCAGCAAACTTAAAGGGAACGCATCACTTTGCAACATTGATAATTTAAATGGACAACAAATAGATGATTTAGTTTGTGATTATTTAATGGACTACCTTAATGAAGACTCTGAAATATTTAACTTACTTGAAAATCTAAAACTTAAAATATCAAATCAAAAAGAACAAGACAATGTTTCTATCATAGATAATAAAATCGCCAAATACATTCTTGAAATTGAAAATTTAATTTCATCTTTAGCTAAGCCAAATGTTAATAGTGCTCTTTTTCAGTTCATAAATAATAAAGTTGCGGAATTAGACAATTTAATAAACAGTTTAAAGAAAGAAAAAGAGCAAATTACAAACCAAGCAGCGACTTTTATTAATAATAACTTACAATTTGATATCATAGTAAGGACACTTGCCTATTTTAAAGAAAACTTTAAAACACTTGATATTCATAGTAAAAGAGAGTTAATAAAATTGCTTGTAGAAAAGATAGAGTGGGACGGTAAAAATCTCAATATTTTTATATACGGCGAATAGCGATTTGTCAGCAGCCTATTCGTCGCAAATTAAAGGCAATTATGAAAACCATAAAAAAAATTGCCCTTTGTTGCCTTTTGGATGGTGGCGCAAATCTTCCGTTGCAAGGTACAAAATTATTGGTTAAAATCGCAATTAATCGTTCTCGCGGAGAGTCAATAATTCTGCAGCCGATAATTCCGCAAGCATTGCAACCAAAACCCATACACATGGTTAGCGCTTGCTTGCCGTGAGCACTTGCTTTTTTGAAAAATTTATCAAGATTAAATGCTATTCTCGGCAAATATCCGGAATCTTCGAGCAGCGTGAAAAGCGGGAAAAAAATTGCCATCGGCGGCAACATTACAGATACAACCCACGCTAAAGTTCGATATACACCTAAAACAACCACATCATTCAGCCATTGCGGTGCGCCTATTGATGCGAAAAATTCAATTAGTCTGTCTTGCAAGAAAAATAATCCGTCGGCAATTAGGTCTGAGGGGTAATTTGCTCCGGTAATGGTAATCCAAAAGACGACAAATAGCAACAATATCATTATTGGAATGCCTGTTAATTTTGACGTTAGTAGCTTATCAATTTTTCTGTCTCGTTGAGTATATTTTTTGTCCTGTAGCTTAACGCTTATTTCATAAATCTCCTGCGCTTTTTTTACTATGTCCGAAACTATTTCATCTCGCAGCAAATCTGAATTAAATCCACCTACAAAAAATTCCCGATTTATTTTTTTCAGAATCTGTTTTACTTGTTGATTCTCCATTACGTCAAAATAAAGATAATTATTTAACGTCCTATGTAATTTTTCATTCATGTCGAGCAGTTTTATACTTAGCCATCGCGAATTTAGCTTATTTCCAACTAAATTTTTAACAACTGGGTCAAGTTCTGCTTCAGCTTTTTCAATTTTTTCATTATACGTGACTTTTGTTCCGTAAGTTTTTTTCTTATTCACTGCCACTTCATAAATTTCATTTTTTAAGTCACTCAAACCGCTTTTGCTTCGCGCGCTGGTTCCTATGACGGGAACTCCAAGCTGCAAAGAAAGTTCATCTAAATCTATGATAATTTTCTTTTTTCTGGCTTCGTCCATAAGATTTACGCAAACTATCACGCTTTTTGTTATTTCCAGAATCTGCAAAGCCAAATTCAAGTTTCTCTCAAGGCATGTCGCATCTACCACTGCCACTACTAAATCCGGCTCTCCAAAACAAATAAAGTCACGCGCTATTTCTTCCTCTGCGGAGTTTGACATTAAAGAATAAGTTCCAGGCAAATCCACAAAAATAAAATTTTTATCCTTGTACCTACAACTTCCCCGCGCATTCGAAACCGTTTTTCCTGGCCAGTTTCCCGTATGCTGATTCATCCCTGTAAGAGCGTTGAACAGTGTGCTTTTGCCTACATTTGGATTTCCAGCAACCGCAATCACAATATCATCTTCGGACTTTTTGCTGATTTTAAATCCCTGCGATACCACCGCAAGTCCAGTAGCTTTGTTAGTAAGACCCATAAAAAATCCCCTTTTTAAATTAAAAATAATAAAATAACTTGCAAGCAAAACGCATCAAAAAAAATTATTTTATTAAACTTCCACCAAACACTTTTCAGCGTCCTCAGAACGTATAGCTATCAAAGTTCCACGAATAAAATAAGCAATCGGGTCACCGGCTGGGCTTTTTTGAATGGCTTCTACAAGCGTGCCTTTTATCAGCCCCAAGTCTAACATTCTTCGCCGTTCGTTTCCCTCAAAAAGCAGCGAAACCACTTTCGCATTTTTACCCACTTCCAACTCATTCAACGGTAAAATTTTTTTATTCACAAAATCATCTCACTCAAAATATTCTTCTAAAAAAGGTTCTCTGCACTAATATATGTCAAAAAAAATAATTTGTTAAAATAAAACTAAATAAAAAGTTTGACTTTTTTAAAAATATATGGTACAATAAATACAAATAAAAAAGGATGTGATTCATTATGAACGGTTTGCAA
The DNA here is from genome assembly GCA_934463265.1 of uncultured Eubacteriales bacterium. Taxonomy (GTDB): domain Bacteria; phylum Bacillota; class Clostridia; order Oscillospirales; family Acutalibacteraceae; genus CAG-557. Next base: position 5,928 of record CAKSIU010000010.1, read on the forward strand.
TATGCATATCAATCAGATTTTAATAATGCTTCAGATTCTATAAGACAAGTTTCGCTAATATTAGTATGCAACATAGTTGGTTAGCTTTTATTCCATTTGCAAATACTTACATATGCGGTCAAGTCGCGTTTGAAAACAAAGCTAAAACTTTTATATTACTAGCCCTAAACATAATTTTATCTATAGTCTCCTCAATTGTCTGCTTAACTAGTATATCCTATTACGAAATGAACGCAAAGTTAACTTTAATTTCATGGATGTCATGGATATACATGATTTTCTTTTTCTACGCTTCATATCAAATATTCAAAAAATATAGTGACAAAGCTGTTATCATGCTAGTCTTTTCAATACTAAGTTGTGGACTTTTAACTCCAATATTTCTGTTTGCCATTAGAAACAACGAAAGAAAAATTGACGTAAAATAAATTATAATATAAAATATAATAAATTTAATTTGTTTTATGGAGATTTATATGGAAATTACAGTTAATGCCCCCGCTAAAATTAACCTATATTTAGATATTTTAAATAAGCGCAGCGATGGTTATCATGATGTTGAAATGATAATGCAGACAGTAAGTTTGTTTGATAAAATAACTATAAAAAAATCAGATAAAAATGGTATTTTCATAACCAGCAACTACAATTTTGATGTAGACGTAAAAAAAAATACAGCTTATATCGCTGCTGAAAAATTTTTTGAACATATTAAACTTATAGACCAGGGAATTTGTATCAATATGCAAAAACAAATTCCTGTTGGGGCTGGATTGGCCGGAGGTAGCTCTGATGCTGCCGCTGTGTTAATTGGGCTTAATGAATTATTTGAACGTAAACTTTCTAAAAACGAGTTGGCAACTATTGGTGAAAAAGTCGGTGCAGACGTTCCATTTTGTATTTTCGGCGGAACAATGTTAGCTACGGGTACAGGAACAACCTTATCACCTTTGTCTCCACTAAAAAACTGCCATATTCTTATAGTTAAGCCTCCGTTTTCTGTTTCTACAAAAGCAGCTTATCAAGCTTCAGACCTGTTCCCTCATGAAAAAAATAAATCTATAAATAATATAATCGCTGCAATAAAGTCAAATAATCTGAAAGATACTGCTAAAAATATTTATAATCGATTTGAAAAGGTGTTTAATCTTGATTATATTGCGAAAATTAAAAATATTTTAAATGAAAACGGCGCTTTAAATTCTTGCATGACTGGCACCGGTTCTGCAGTTTATGGTGTTTTTGAAGACGAAGAAAAAGCGATTTACTGTAAAAAAATCTTAAGCAAAAGTTATAAAGATGTTTTTTTATGTAACCCATTTTCTTATGATAAAAATTAACAAAATTTTTAAGTGGGAAACAAAAATGAAAAAAGTTGAAAAATCAGCAAAAAACAAGAGCGAGCAATCGCGTACAAAAACGTTAAAGGTATAGACTAAAAGCATAGTAAAAAAAGTGATAATTAGCTGTTTATGCTATTACAAAAAGGAGGACATATAAAATGAAAGAAAAAGATAACAAAAATAAAAATCAGGCAGAATTGCAAAACAAACAAACTTCTAACAGCGATTTAGAAAAGGTACCTGGTGGAAAAGTTGAGTGCATAAGCTATTATGAAGAAGGAGAGGGCTCTGATTATGGTTACTGGTCAACTCTAGAAAATAACGACTGTCAAGTCTATTGGGAAAGTAAATACGGGGATCGCGCAGAAAAACTTGCCCAAGAAAGAGATCTGCAGCTTTCTAAGAAGAAGCGTTGAAAAGAGTGTGAGGAGATAACAAAACATCTATACTTAATAATTATTCTAAATGGCATATCTTTGAAAAAACTCATAAACAAAAGAAAATTATAAACATTCCCATCCAAATAACAGCACAAATACTTACACATATTTTTATTATCTTTAGCAAAGTTTTGTCTAATATATCCATTTATAACTTATTCCCCCGAAAACTATTTTATTTTTGAAAATTTTTAATTCTTTTTAATATAATTCAAGCAAAAAATCGTAGCCATTGCAAGAATCAAAAACAAAATCATGCCCCAAATACACTTAATAATAACGTATGCATACAAGTAAGACAAAAACACGCCTAAACAAAAAGTAAGAATCCAGACTTTAAACTGCAATTTGCTCATTGAGCCATTATTGTTTTTTAATATTTTGTAGAACTTATAAGCACTTGAACAAATAACTACGCTTAATATAATGGGCCAAAATAAAATCAGGTCTTGATACCAATTTTCTGTAAAAGAAAGTACATACAAAAAAAATATAAAAACTACCGTCCAAAGAATCGTAATGATGTTTACACAAATTTTTACTATTTTTATCATATTCCCCCGACAATTATAAATCTATTTTTTCAACATTTTACATCTAAATTATAATTGCGCAATATAAATTTGTAAATAATTAAAATTTCGAACGAGCACATAAAACAAAAATAAAAACTAATACTATTTTTGCGGATATTCCGTACTAGAAAAATAAGGGGTGAAAACTATGTTAGACAAACTGGCCTTAATATTAGTTATTATCGGCGGTCTTAACTGGGGTTCAATCGGAATCTTTCAGTTTGATATAGTTAGTTGGATATTTGGCGGACAAATGAATATTGCAAGCCGAATAGTTTATACATTAGTCGCGCTGGCAGCAATTTGGTGCATTTCTTTGTTGTTCAGAGACTCCGAAGAAACCGTTCATCATCCGGCCACTCGATAAAAGATTCCCTTTTTTAAATAGCTCCTGAAAAGTAACTTCAGGAGCACATTTTTATTTAAAAATTTTATCTGACTATTAAACTTTCTCCAGTCATTTCATCCGGCTTTTTTAAATCTAATAAGTCAAGTATCGTTGGTGCAATATCCACAAGCTTTCCTGACGAATTTAATTCACACTCTTGGCCTATAATGCACAGAGGAACTGGATTTGTTGTGTGTGCAGTGAAAATTTCGCCGCTTTCATCAAGCATTTTTTCTGCATTTCCGTGGTCCGCTGTTATAACTGCGCAACCTTGAACTTTTATAATCGCCTGAACAAGTTCATTCACGCAATTATCAACCGTTTTTACCGCCGTTTTAGTTGCTTCAAAGTTGCCTGTATGCCCCACCATATCGCAGTTTGCAAAATTTAAAATAATCACATCATATTCTCGCGATAAAATTTTTTCTTTTGAGACTTTTGTTAATTCAACCGCACCCATTTCTGGTTTTAAATCGTAAGTTGAAACCTTCGGAGATGGGATTAAAATTCTATTTTCTCCTGCGTATTTTCGTTCTATTCCGCCGTTAAAAAAGAAAGTCACGTGAGCATATTTTTCTGTTTCGGCAATTCTAAGCTGAGTAAAATTATTCTTCGACAGCACTTCTGCTAAAGTATTTTCTATTTTTTCAGCTTTAAACGCCACTTTTGCATTTAAAATGCTTTCGTCATATTGTGTCATGCAGACAAAATTTAAATTTTCAAGCCTTTTCTCTCGGATAAACCCATTAAAATCTTCGTCAACCATCGCGTGTGTAATCTGGCGGGCTCTGTCTGGGCGAAAATTAAAAAATACAACAGAATCTCCAGAATTTATCACTGCATTTTTGTCGCAAACCGTAGGCTCAACAAATTCGTCGGTAATTCCGGATTTATAGAAGTTTTCGAGCGCTTTAATTGGATTTTTTTCATATACACCATCACCACGCACCATCGCATTGTAGGCTTTTTTCACGCGTTCCCAACGATTATCCCTGTCCATTGAGTAATATCGTCCCATAATCGTTGCTATTTTTCCAATTTTAAGCTTTTTTGTCTCTTTTTCACAACTCTCTATAAAACTTTTACCTGAGGTCGGCGAAGTATCTCTTCCGTCCAAAAAAGCATGAATATAAACTTTTGACATATCAAATTTTTTTGCCATTTTTAACAGCGCGTAAAGATGCTTTATGTGGCTATGAACTCCACCGTCCGACAGCAAACCCATTATATGAAGCGCAGAATTACTTTTTTTGGCCGACAAAATTGCATTTTTTAACGCTGTGTTTTCATAAAAACTTTCATCTTTTATATTTTTATTAATTCTAGTCAACTCTTGATAAACTATTCTACCCGCGCCAATATTCATATGTCCAACTTCGCTGTTGCCCATTTGTCCGGCTGGCAAGCCAACTGCCTCTCCAGAAGCTTTTAGCAACGATGTTGGATAATTTTTTAAAAAATTGCTCAAATAAGGCGTTGTTTTTTCTGTTATAGCATTTTTTTCGCTAAATTTCGAAATTCCAAAGCCGTCCATTATGATAAGTATTAAAGGATTTCTCATGAAAACCTCCATCTTTCAAAATTAATCCAAGACATTTTCGATAATTTTTAAAAAGTCTCTGGCACTCAATGATGCACCTCCAATAAGGCCACCATCAATATTTTCCATGCTTAATAATTCTTTGGCGTTTTGCACATTTACCGAGCCGCCATATAATATTGAAAAATTCTCTGCTACGTGCGAATCGTATGTCTTTGCCAGAATTTTTCTAATCGCACCACAAACTCTATTCGCATCTTCTTTCGTCGCGCTTTTACCGGAGCCTATCGCCCAAATCGGTTCATACGCTATCATTACATTCAAGAGATTTTTTCTCTCAACTTCGTATAAAGCTTTTTTTATCTGCATTGAAATTTTTTCTTCGGTAATTCCAATTTCTCGCTCATGTGCTGTTTCTCCAACGCATAAAATCACTTTTAGCCCCGAATTTATCGCGGATTTTATTTTTTTATTTATCAACTCATCCGTTTCGGAAAAATAATCTCTACGCTCGCTGTGACCCAAAATTACATACTTTACACCCATTTCTTTTAACATTTTCGGAGAAATCTCGCCAGTGTACGCACCAAAACCCTCAAAGTGACAGTTTTGTGCACCAACGTTAATTTGAGTATTTTGGGCTGACTCAACCACAACAGGTACATATATAAACGGCACACAAATTATAACTTCATTTTTGCATTTTTTTAGTCTAACTTTCAACTCATTAACAAATTTCTCCGCTTCTTTAAAGGTTTTATTCATTTTCCAATTTCCTGCTATTATTAAATCTTTCTTGCTTTCTTTCAAGTGAATTCTCCTTTGTCTTTCCCTACACCACCGTCTTGCACCGTGCGCTCAATAAGTTGAGCTAATAACATACTTTCGTATGTTATTTCATTAAACAGATTTTTAATCTGTTTAATGGCACGGTGCCCCCGCGATAGATTTCTGTTTTAATTTTTCTCACCTAAAGACGAAATCCCTGGCAAAACTTTTCCTTCCAAAAACTCAAGTGAAGCGCCGCCACCAGTTGAAATATGCGTTATTTTGTCCGCAAACCCCAACAAATCCACTGCCGCAACTGAAGCGCCGCCACCAACAACAGACACTGCATTACTGCTTGCGATAGCTCTTGCAATCTCTAACGTACCATGCCGAAAATTTTCCCACTCAAAAACTCCAACTGGCCCATTCCAAAAAATCGTTCCGGCAGTCTTTATTATTTCAGCGAAAATTTCTTCTGTTTTTGAACCAATGTCCAGCCCAATGTCGCCGTCTGGAATGCTGTCTGAATTAACCTCCATAAATTCCGTGTCGGCTTTAAATTCTTTTCCTACGACGTTGTCAACAGGCAAAACAAGCTTGACTCCCAAATCCTTAGCTTTTGCAATAATATTCTTTGCCAAAACAACTTTGTCCGGTTCAAAAATAGAACTTCCTATGGAATATCCCAAAGCATTCAAAAAGGTATACGCCATTCCTCCCGCGACAATAAGAATGTCAACTTTATACAGCAAATTGTTTATCACACCGATTTTGTCAGAAACTTTTGCTCCACCCAAAACCGCAACAAACGGACGTTTTGGTGCATATAAGAGCTGCCCTAACATATCTAACTCTTTTTTTATTAAAAATCCGCAAACCGATGGCAAAAATTTAGTAACTCCCTGTGTCGACGAATGTGCTCTGTGAGCCGTTCCAAAAGCATCATTAACATAAATATCTGCTAATGACGCTAATTTTTTCGAAAATGTTTCATCATTTAACTCTTCCTCTTTATAAAAACGAATATTTTCTAAAACAGCTACATCGCCATTTTCCAAATTATTTAAAATTTTATGCGTATTTTCGCGAATATCTTCTGTTGCGAAAATTACTTTCTTATTCAAAGCCTGAGAAAGATATTCTGCAACCGGTTTTAATGAATACTCTGCTTTTCTTACGCCTTTTGGTCTTCCCAAATGAGAAACTATAATCACTTTTGATCCTTTTTGCATTAAATACCGTATAGTTTTCAAGGATTCATCAATACGTTTTGTATTCGAGATATTTCCATTTTCGTCGAAGGGAACATTAAAATCGCATCTCAAAAGAACTTTCTTTCTAAAAACGTCGACATCTTCCACACTTTTCTTCTTAGAATAATCCATTAAATATCATCTCCTCAAGTTTTTAATAATTTAAAGCTCATTTTTTTAATTTTTGCTGAAATTTTAGGTTAATCGCTATAATTTCTAAGTCTGCCTTGACACAAAAGTTTCGGATAATTCCATTGTCGCAAAACTTCATATACTCCTATCGCAACCGAATTTGACAAATTTAAACTGCGCGCTTGGTCTACCATCGGAATTCTAACGGTTTTATCCATATTTTCATGCAAAAGTTTTTCATCTAGCCCTGCAGTTTCTTTGCCAAAAACAAGATAACATTTATCCGGATATGTAATATCGCTATATTTATTTTTTGCTTTTGTGGAAAAATAAAAAAACGGTCCTTCATTTTTTGAAAAAAATTCATCTATATTCTTATAAATATGTATATCCAAAAGATTCCAATAATCAAGTCCTGCACGTTTTAATTTTTTGTCATCTATCTCAAAGCCCATAGGCTCTACCAAATGCAATTTAGCTCCGGTTGCCGCGCATGTTCTTGCAATATTACCGGTATTTTGCGGTATCTGCGGTTCCACCATAACTATATTTATTTCTTTCAAAATTATTCGCCTCCGTACATATTATATTATTTTCTTAGACTTTTCACAACTATATCTTACAAAAACAGGAATTTATATTTACAGCAAACTTTTTATTAAACGCCCGCATTTAGGATAAAATATAATTGAAAATATTTAAATTTTGGAGGAAATCTTAATGAATGAATGTAAAAAAAGTTGTTCTTTTAAAAATTTTTTCTGCGGTATTTTTCTCGGCATAGCTACAGGTTGGTTCTTATTTTGCTGTATGCAAAATCCTAAAAAAATGAAGCGCAAAGCTATGAAATGTACTAACGCGGTTGAGGATTTGCTCGATAATGTTCATTATATTTTTAGGTAATCGATTCAAACAGGCGCATACTGAGTTATTCTTTGCTCAGTATGCCGATACTTTTTGCAAAAATTTTGAGTTTATTATATCATTAACTCGCAAAATGTGTTAAACTTATAGTCAATTACGATGATAATAAATTTACATAATTTATAAAGGTGATTTCATGGTAAAAAAGGTTTTTTCTGTACTTTTCTGCATTTTGATTATATTTATTAATCTTTCCGGCTGCAAAAAAAGCAAAGATGCGCCTGAAAATCAAACTATAAAGTATAATCTCGACAACGAGCCTCGTACGCTTGACCCGCAGGTTTGTAATGACCCTTCTTCCAATACCGTTATAATGAACATTTTTGAAGGTTTAATTCGGCTTGATAAAAAGGAAAAAATAATTCCAGGAGTCGCATACTCGTGGGAAATTTCCGACGATAAATTAACATACACTTTTCATCTGAGAGAAAATGCTGCTTGGTCCGATAAAGAAAAAACTCCAGTAACTGCCGAGGACTTTGTTTTCGGATTGCAGCGCGCTCTCGACAACTATACAAAATCTCCCAAAGCTAACACGCTTTACTGCATAAAAAATGCCAGAAAAATAAATATCGACGGCGCAAACACAGATTTATTAGGTGTAAAAGCTAAAGACGCTCACACTTTAGTTATCGAATTAGAATATCCCATGGAAAATTTTCTCTCGCTGTTGGCAACTCCTCCAACAATGCCGTGCAACAGAGCTTTTTTTGAAAAAACTAACGGCCAGTACGGGTTGGAATCTTCCACTATTATGGGAAACGGCGCATTCAAAGTGAAAACTCGATATGGCTGGGACCATTACAATACTTTAAACTTAGTTACTAATGAAAATTACTGCGGACAAAATGTTCCTGTTCCCGCCGGAATTGCTTTTACCATAGGAAAAGACACTTCTGACACAGTAAATTTAATTAGTAACGCCACAATCGATGCCGCTTTATTGCCGTCCGAAGAACAGATAAACGCTGCTAAAAGTAAAAAACTGCCATTGACTTCGTTTAAAGATACTCTATGGGCATTGGCATTTAACACTCAAGATGCGCTTTTTTCTAATCTCGATATTCGTCGCGGATTTCTGACTGCATTAAACAGAGAACATATATTATCTTCTATTCCTGAAAACTTCGAGGTCATAGACGATATTGTGCTTAACGGACTTACCGTAAATGGACAAAATTTTAGAGATTTTGCTGGGAAAAGTTTGTATCTAAAAGCAGATTCTAATGCGAAAAATTACCTGGAAGCCGGAATAAATCAATTAAATTTAAAAGCATTGCCTAAAGTTACAATTCTATGTCCCGACACCCCTGCAATTAAAACTATTATCAGCAATATGATTGAATCTTTAAATGCGAATCTCGGGTATTATTTCAACATGGAGCCGCTCTCCGAAAGTAATTTAAAATCTCGTGTAGCTTCTGCAAATTATCAAGTCGCATTTTTGCCGGTTTCTGCCGAAAGCCAATTCGCCCTCGATTTTCTAAGCATTTTTAAATCCGATAACAACAAAAATATTGCAAATCTAAACAGCCCTGATTTCGATAAGATTTTAAACAATGCGCTTTCTTCTAAGCCTCAAGACTCTATGAATTACCTTATTGCTGCGGAAAAATACCTCAATGACAACGCAATTTTTTATCCCATGCTAGTTCAAAACAGATTCTTTGCACATTCGAATAAAGTCTCAAATTTAATTTTTCACAACTACAATCAGGGAATAGATTTCTTCTCCGCCACAAAGGTTAAATAATGCAAAAAGGCGCCGCGCGGTATAGTGCGGCGCCCCTATTATAATGCTTTAAAATGAAAAAAATTTAGAAAACATCAAACTAGAAATCAAGTCAATCACCGATGAAATAAGTATTATTATTGTTATGCAGCCACTTCGAATAAAATACAGCTTTATGCTTGTACTTATTGCGCCCGTATTGCTATTTGAAAACACTGATGACGAAAAACAATTTGATATTTTCATTGCTTCCCTCGTCATTAAAAGCACCGCTATGGACGATATAAATATTCCCGGTAAAAATATCAGCGCGTGGAAACATATTCCTTTTATCCCATACGCAGAATACAAATATCCCTCACATAAGCCTATGCAAACGCCTCTTGCAAACGGAATTATTGGCGCCAAAATAAAGCCCCACATAGACAAGCCCATAAAAAACGATATCAGCACAAATATAAATGTCGACGAAATTGAAGCAATAAATACCTCCAACAATGGCTTGTTTAATCGCTCTTTAAAATCGCTCAGAAACAGCGTATTTACGAATTTTATTATGTTTTCATCCGCCAACTTCATTAATATCGCACCAAAAAATATTCCAAATAATAAAAATATCGCCAAAAATACCAGTATTTTATTTTTTTTTATAAAGCCTTTTATGTTTGCCTTTTTAATTTTGCACGGATTCCTCTTTAAACTTACTGCTTTCATAAACTTCGCTCCATAATTAATATTTGAAATCAAAATCTATAAAATAGTATGAATAAAAAAAGAAGAATATAACTTTTTGTTATATTCCTCTTAAAAACACATAATGTTTAAAATTTAACGCCATAAAAAAGCAATCTCATAGAGCAGAAAACTTGTAAAGATTCGACAGACTATTTCTTCTTACGCTCCAGATCCAGTAGTTGCCGACACTTTACAACATCCGCAACATCTACAACAACAGAAATACATCGACACAAACAGCGTCATCAATGTCGCAACCGAACCAGCTCTAGCAGCTACTTTTGTTTTAGTGTCTGCCTCCTCAAATCGAATTTTACCTTCATCATATTCTTCTGATGTACAATCTTTCGTGTAATAATAGGTACTGTTTAACGCTGCTTTTAATGCATCATATTTTTCTGATGTACAATCTTTCGTGTAATAATAGGTACTGTTTAACGCTGCTTTTAATGCATCATATTTTTCTGAAAACCAACCTTTTCTTGAATCACGCATACTTTTATTCTGCTTTTTAGACTTTGTATATTTATAGATACCAGTTGCCCCCAAAATAGCTGAACCCAAAGCAATCGATGAAACTGTAGGGTCTACATTAATATTATTCGTTTTTTTGTTATAATTTTTATTTTCTTTTTTATTTTTGTTAGAATTTTTATTCAATTCTGGCAAACAGTCGCCATTTTTTTCCTGAGATGAAATTTTTCCTTCTGTTATAATTTCATTTTTGGGGTAACCTCCCTCTGCATCGTAAGCTGAACAAACTTGACCTAAAGACAATGTAATAATCAACAAACCTGAACATATATTTTTCATAAAGTCCTCCTATAAATTTATTCATATTTAATTTAACAAATACAAAACATTTTGTCAACAATTTAGACAAAAAAAAATCAAAAAATTTTTGCACAACTTTTTTGATTTTTTATTACATCGTTGCGGCTTTTATCATAATGGCACATTCTACACGTTTTTTCTCCAACTCGCAAGAAATTTCGTGAGATTTAGAAATATCCCCTTCGTATTGCCAGCTATTTGCATTGCATCCCCCACTACAAAAGAACTTTGCCCAACAATTTTTACATTTTTCTTTTGTATAAATGTTAGTCTTGGCAAATTTTGTTTTTATTTCTTCGTTAAATGAATTTTCAACCACATTACCCATTTCCCACTGTTCATTTCCGACAAACTGGTGGCATGGGTAAACGTCTCCATTCGGCGTTACTGCAATATATTCATTTCCGCAGCTACAGCCTCTAAGTCTTTTTATAGCACATGGTCCTTGGTCTAAGTCTATCATAAAATGGAAAAAATTAAAGCATTTTCCTGATTTTTTTCGTTTTATCATTTCTCTTGCTAACGTTTCATATTCTTCAAAAACTCGAGGCAAATCCTCTTTTTTTATAGAATAATCAAGTTTTGTATCAGAAACCACCGGCTCGATTGAAAGCTGATCAAATCCCAAATCTGACATTTTTATTATGTCTTTCGTAAAATCCAGATTATTTTGTGTAAAAGTTCCTCTCACATAATAGTCTTTATCACCGCGTTCCGCTACCAATTTCTGATACTTTGGCACAATTACGTCATAAGAACCTCTTCCGTTTGGCGACACTCTAAGCTTATCATTTACTTCCTTACGGCCGTCAAGTGAAAGCACTACATTCGCCATTTCTCGATTAATAAAATCAATTTTGTCGTCCGTCAATAAGAGTCCATTAGTCGTAATCGTAAATCTAAAATTCTTGTCATGCTCTTTTTCGATGCTTCTTGCATATTCAACAGTCTTTTTTACAACGTCAAAATTCATTAAAGGCTCTCCGCCGAAAAAATCGACCTCTAAATTATGCCTGTTACCGGACTTTTCTATAAGAAAATCTATCGCTTTTTTAGCTGTCTCAAAAGGCATCAATTCTCTGCCTGTGCCAAAATCTCCTTTCGCTGCAAAACAGTATTCACAACGCAAATTGCAATCGTGAGAAATATTGAGGCACATCGATTTAACCGAAGAATTTACCATCATTGAGGCAAATTTTTCGTACTCGTCTTTGGTGTATAACTGCCCATTATTATACAACTCATATAGCTCTGAATATGTATCTAAAATGTCACTTTTTTCGTATTTTTCGCTCAATTTTTCAATAATGTCAGCGCTAAGATTTTCACTCATATTTTCATCGGTAAAATCTAAAATTTCATATGCCAAGTCGTCTACAACATGCACCGCACCGCTATTCACGTCCAAAACAATATTATACCCATTTAATTTATATTTGTGTATCATAAATTTATTTGCTCCCACCTAAATTTTAATTTTAACATCTGCAAATCGCAATAAAATATAGAGGCGGAAAAATTAACTTCCACCCCTAAAATTAAATAAATTCAATAACAAAACTTACTTTTCACACTTTTGGTTAGCAACAGTACAGGAAGTTTTGCATGCCGATTGACAAGAAGCTTGACATTCTCCGCAACCGCCTTTTGCTGCGCTTTCTTTTAAATTTGCCTTATTTAATGTTTTTATATGTTTCATCAAAACACACCTCTTTTTCCAATAAACTATCACAGATTATACCATAGTCGACACAAAATTTCAAATTTATTTACGTCTTTTTTTATTTACACCTAAAATTCCGCCAACTGCGCCAGAAAAAACCATTGTCAATAGTCTAATCAGCGTTATGTATGTAAATTTATCTCTCGAAATGATAAATGCAATAAGTGTAAGCAACACAAACAGTAAAAATCCGGCAAAAGCCCCGTAAATAAGTCCTTTTGAGCGATAAATTCTAATTGAAATGTATCCCGAAACAAATGCTCCGATAACTGCGCAAATTATTGCTATGACTTGTATCATAAACTGCGGAATAGACTTAACTGCTACGAACAAAAACGCGAATAAAAATAAAAATCCTGCACATATCGCAGCGCCAACCGCCACTCCAAACAATATTGCCTTCAACGCAATGGTAAAATCTGTCTCTTTGGTGCTTGACTTATCATGCTTCAAAAAATCATACCTCCTAAATATTGTTTAGTCTTTAATTTTAAAAGTAAATTTATCTAATCAATATTCAAAAAGATACGTTAATATACATTTATTTTGCCTGATTATTTTCTTTTTGCGTGTTACAAGTTGCAATAGCCCATTTTTTTATTTTTATTTTGCTTCTGTCAACGCCTGTTTCGATAATAAAAGACTCATTTTCGTCTTTAATTGCCACTACACGGCCGATTATTCCTCCAATAGTAGTAATTTCGTCGCCAATTTGAATATTATTTCTCATTTCGTCTTCTTGCTTTTTTCTTTTCGTACTTGGGCGTATCATCAAAAAATACATTCCCACCAAAATAACCATCATTATTACTATATTCATTATACCTGCTGAACCTTCTGCGCTCATTTTAGCACCTCCAAAAATTTAACATTTAGATTATACCAATTTTTATCCTTCGTTGCAAGCAATATTTAAATTCTTTGAGATAAAATCTGTTTAAAATTATTATAAAATACGTCAAATTCATCATTTTCTAGAGCTTCTCTGATTTTTTCCATTAAAGAATTATAAAAATAAAGATTATGCATTACAGCAAGGCGCATTCCTAACATTTCTCCGCTCTTAAAAAGATGTCTTAGATACGCTTTTGAAAAATTTTTGCACGTCGGGCAGTCACATTCCGAATCTAGCGGTGAGTCATCCCGTTCATATTTCGCGTTTAGAATATTAACTGTTCCCGACCATGTGAATAAATTGCCGTGACGGGCGTTTCTTGCGGGCATTACGCAGTCAAATAAGTCTACGCCACGATAAACCCCTTCTAAAATATTTACAGGTGTTCCTACTCCCATTAAATACCGAATTTTGTCTGTCGGCATATGCGGCTCAACTGCTTCTATTGTTGCATACATTTCTTGTGAGGTTTCTCCCACTGCCAGACCGCCTATCGCATAGCCGTCGAGGTCTAATTCTCTGATTTTTTTCATATGCTCAATTCGTAAATCTGCATACGTACTGCCTTGGTTTATTCCAAAAAGCATTTGTTTTTTATTTATCGTATCGTCCAATTCATTCAGTCTTTTCAGTTCACTTTCACAGCGTTTAAGCCATCTTACGGTACGCTCACACGAATTTTTCGCGTAGTTGTATTCCGCCGGATTTTCCACACATTCATCAAAAGCCATCGCGATTGTCGAACCCAGGTTTGACTGTATTTGCATACTTTTTTCCGGTCCCATAAAAATTTTTCTGCCGTCGATGTGCGATGAAAAATATACTCCTTCCTCTTTTATTTTTCTCAGCTTTGACAGCGAAAAAACTTGAAATCCGCCACTGTCCGTCAATATTGGACCATTCCACCGCGTAAATTTATGAATTCCTCCGAGTTTTTTCACAACTTCATCTCCAGGTCGCAGATGCAAATGATATGTGTTACAGAGCTGCACTTGACATTTCATATTCGCTAAATCAAGTGCGGAAACTGCTCCTTTTATGGCTCCACACGTTGCTACATTCATAAACGCCGGTGTTTGTATCGTTCCATGCGATGTTACAAATTTTCCTCTGCGGGCTTTTTTTTGAGTTTTTATCAACTTATACACTAAAAATTTCTCCTTTCATCGTATGAACATTGCATCTCCAAAACTGAAAAATCTATATCTCTCAACTACTGCTTCTTTGTATGCGTCTAAAGTCTTTTCTCTTCCGGCAAATGCCGATACCAGCATAATCAGTGTACTTTCCGGCAGATGAAAATTGGTTATGAGCGCGTCAATCACATTAAATTTATAGCCGGGATAAATAAAAATGTCCGTCCAACCATCGCAAGGTGCTATTTTGCCCTCATTTTTGAACATCGATTCCAGCGTTCGGCAACTCGTTGTCCCCACGGAAATTACTCTGCCTCCGCGTTTTTTCGTTTCAATTATAAGCTCTGCTGTTTCTTTTGGAACTTCAAAATGTTCGCTGTGCATTTTGTGTTCCAGTACGTTTTCTACTTTCACCGGACGAAATGTTCCCAACCCCACATGAAGCGTCACAAAACCGATTTTTATACCTTTTGACTTTATTTTTTCAAGCAGTTCTTTTGTAAAATGTAATCCCGCCGTTGGCGCCGCCGCTGAACCTAATTCTCGCGAATATACCGTTTGATAGCGCTCCTTGTCCTTTAGTTCGTGAGTTATATAATGTGGCAGTGGCATTTGTCCAATTTTATCAAGTGCTGAATAAAAATTGCCTTCGAACAAAAATTGAACTATTCTATTTCCATCTGGAGTTACACTCAAAACTTCGCCTTTCATAATTCCGTTTCCGAAAATAAATTTTGCACCCGGTTTAGCTTTTTTTCCAGGTCCCGCCAAAGTCTCCCATACATTCTCAGACTTTCTATTTAAAAGCAAAAATTCAACCGTTGCCCCTGTATCCTCTTTTACCCCATAAATTCTCGCCGGCAGCACTCTCGAATCGTTTAAAATTAGGCAATCTCCCGGCATAAGTTCATCTGTTATATCATAAAAATGTTTATGTAATATTTTCCCTGTGCTTTTATCCAAAATCATTAATCTTGAATGGTCTCTCTTTTCAAGCGGGTCTTGCGCAATTAATTTTTCTGGCAATTCGTAAAAAAAATCTTTCGTCTTCAAAATATATTCCCCTTTGACGCCCTTTAAGTTTAAAATTGACACTATATTTGAAAAATGTTATATTATTTTTAAAGAATTTTTGTATGTAAATCGAATCATCAACAAATTTAATTATATTTTATTGACGTATAGTTTACAACCGATTTTCATCAATTTTATTTTATATTTTTACGAAAGGTAGGCTATTTCTAAGCTTTTTAGCTTCTGAAAAGTTTTTTATGAAAAAGTATAATGTTGGAATTTTAGGCGCCACCGGTATGGTCGGTCAGCGATTTATCACTTTGCTCGCGGAACATCCTTGGTTTAATATAACTGTGCTCGCTGCAAGTAAAAGTTCCGCTGGAAAGTCTTACGCCGAGGCTTTAAACGGCAGATGGGCTATGTCTAGCAAAATTCCCGAAAAAGTAAAAAATATGCCCGTTTACGATGCTGTTGACGATATAAAAAAAATTGTGGAGTCTGTGGATTTTGTGTTCTGCGCCGTTAATATGAAAAAAGACGAGGTAAGAACGCTCGAGGAAATGTACGCAAGGGCCGAATGTCCTGTAATTTCTAACAACAGCGCGCACAGAACTACTCCTGATGTGCCCATGATTATTCCTGAAGTCAATCCAGAACATTCGGAAATTATTTTCAGCCAGAGAAAACGTCTTGGAACGAAAAAAGGGTTCATCGCTGTTAAGTCAAACTGCTCTTTGCAATGCTATGTTCCTGCAATTCATCCTCTTCTAGATTTTGGCGTTATAAAAGTTCTCGCTTGCACTTATCAAGCTATTTCCGGCGCGGGCAAAACTTTTGAGCGCTGGCCTGAAATGGTGGATAATATCATTCCTTACATCAGCGGCGAAGAGGAAAAATCTGAACGCGAACCTATGAAAATTTGGGGCAAAATTTCTCAGAATGAAATAAAAAACGCCACCGTTCCAAATATTACTACTCAATGTATCAGAGTACCTGTAAGCGACGGCCATTCTGCTGCGGTTTTCGTTTCTTTTGAAAATCCTCCATCTTTGGAAGAAATTATTTCAAGATGGCAGACGTACAAGGGATTTCCTGATATCTTGAACCTTCCGAGTGCGCCAAAACAATTTTTGCACTACTTCGACGACCCATCTTTACCTCAAATTCGAAGTGCCAGAGAGCTTGAAAACGGTATGGCAATTTCTATCGGACGGTTGCGCGCTGACTCTCAATACGACGTAAAATTTGTCTGTATGTCGCACAACACTATTCGCGGTGCCGCCGGCGGTGCTGTTTTAATGGCTGAACTGCTCTGCGCAAAGGGGTTCTTTGACTAAAATTTACATATGGGAGACATTTTTATGAAAAAAATTATATTTAAAGGCTCAGGAGTGGCAATCGTTACTCCTATGTTCGATGACGGAAGCATAAATTTTGATGCTTTAGGTGAAATAATTGAGTTTCAAATAAAAAACAAAACCGTCGCGATAATTACTTGCGGAACAACCGGTGAAGCTGCTACAATGAGCGAGGATGAGCGTTCTGCTGTGATTAAATATACTGTCGAAAAAGTCGCAGGAAGAATTCCGGTTATCGCCGGAACAGGCAGCAACAACACTGAAAACGCTCTTAAAATGTCAAAAACAGCGCAAAATCTCGGTGTTGACGCACTTTTGATTGTTACTCCTTATTACAACAAAACATCGCAAAAAGGCCTAATTGAGCATTATACTTACATTGCTGATAATGTGGATTTACCGATAATTTTGTACAATGTTCCTTCGCGTACCGGCGTTTCTATCCGTCCGGAAACTTACTTCGAGCTTTCTAAGCACCCTAACATCGTAGCGGTAAAAGAGGCCAACGGCGATATCTCCTCTATTGCTAAAACTATTTCTCTTTGTGGCGACAATCTTGCGGTTTATTCTGGCAACGACGACCAGATAATTCCTATTTTATCGCTTGGTGGCCTCGGTGTTATCTCTGTTTTTGCAAATGTTTGCCCTCTTGAATGTCACGAAATTAATCAAAAATACTTCGATGGCAAATTCTCTGAAGCAAGAGATTTATTCTTAAAGGCAAATGAATTGATGAATATGCTCTTTTGCGACGTTAATCCAATTCCTGTAAAAGAAGCGATGAATCTGATCGGCTTTGACTGCGGAAATTGCAGACTGCCTCTTGTTTCTCTCTCGGCCGAAAACAAAGAGAATTTAATTATGGCTATGAAAAACTTCGATGTTAATAATAAATAAAATTTTTTGATAGGAAGTGTAAAATTGACTAAAATTATATTAAGTGGCTCTAGCGGACAAATGGGTTGTACTTTAAATCGAATCATTTCTGAGCGAAGCGACTGCACTGTGGTTGCCGGAATCAGTAAAAATTCAAATAGCAGTGACAACTTTCCAGTTTTTAATTCTCCAGACAAAATTAACGTAGACGCGGATGTGATTATTGACTTTTCTAATCCGGATTTGATTGATTCACTTTTAAGTTTTGCAACTTGCAAAAAAATGCCGATTGTAATATGCACAACTGGTTTTACCGATGAACAAATTGCTAAAATTAAAGACACATCAAAATTGATTCCTATTTTCTTTTCTGAAAATATGTCTATCGGAATAAATCTTTTAATCGAACTTGCCAAAAAAGCTGCTTTAGTTCTCGGTTCAAATTTTGACATTGAAATAGTTGAAAAACATCACAATAAAAAAATCGATGCGCCTAGCGGGACTGCTTTGATGATTGCAAATGCGATAAATTCTGTTAATAATCAAAACTTAAGCTACGTTTATGAAAGACATTCTAAAAGAGAGCCTCGAAGTCACAGAGAAATTGGAATTCATTCCATTCGTGGTGGCACTATTGTCGGCAAACACGATGTCGTTTTCGCCGGTAAAGATGAAGTTTTGACTTTGTCTCACACGGCTCAGTCAAAAGGAATTTTCGCTGTTGGTGCCATTAATGCCGCCATTTTTCTTTTGTCAAAATCTGCTGGACTATATAATATGTCTGACTTATTAAAATAAAAAACAGCGCCGCGCGATATAGTGCGGCGCATTTTTATTTAGTTAAAAAACCTATTTATTTCAATTTCTGCATTTTCAACCGAGTCCGAACCATGAATAATATTCTCAGAAGTACAAAATGCGTAATCTCCGCGAATTGTTCCCGCTGTGGCTTCTTCAAATTTAGTTGCACCCATCAAGATTCGTATACCTTTTACTGCATTTTCGCCCTCAACAATCATCGCTAAAACCGGGCCAGATGTCATATAGGAAACTATTTCTGGAAAAAACGGCTTGTCTGCAATATGCGCATAATGCTCCCGAAGAATTTTTTCATCGAGATTTAACATTTTAGCATTAGTAATTCTGTAGCCTTTTTTTTCTATTCTAGAAATTACCTCGCCCATCAAACCTCTCTTAATACAATCTGGTTTTAACATAATATAAGTTCTTTCAGTAGCCATATAGATACTCCTTTTGTTAAAAAAATAAACCTCCTGCTTTTGCAAGAGGGTACAACTGGAGGCGCCACCCAGATTTGAACTGGGGATCAGGGTTTTGCAGACCCATGCCTTACCACTTGGCTATGGCGCCAACAAAAAGTTGAATATAAATAAATTATATACAACTTAAAAATGCTTACACATTCACTACCGAACCAAACGGAAACTCATCATCAAACATTCTTTTTGACTTTTTTCTTGAACCAAAGGGGAAATCATCATCAAACATATGTTCTAAATCACGACTCATTTCATCCATGCTTTTTTCAAATTCTTTGACACCATCGCTATATTTAAATAACATATCTTGTTGAGAAATCTTAAAGTCTCCGCTATAATTTTCAGCAACAATCTTAATTATATTACTACCTTTGCTACAATGTACACTTATATTTCCACTATAACTGCGCTCATTTTGAGCATTTACTTCCTTTAAAACTTTAACATTTAAATTTGGGTCAACCAAAACCAACTTTGCTTTTCCGGAATTAGCATTGATTGAAAAATTTATTTCACCATCACAGTCTGTTTCAACATCGGCAACGGCTAATTGACAACCACCATCAAATCCTTCAACCTGAACTGCATAAGATTTGCCATCATCTTGAGGATTTCCAGTCCAACCTTTTCGGCAACTGAAACTGTTACTCGATGCTATTTTAGAGTCATTATAATAATCCTCACTACCGAAACTTTCAACATGGCAACCAGTTAATGAAAAAGGCAATGTTGCAAGTATAATTGCGCCTACAATAAACTTCCCATGTAAATTTTTACTTTTAATAAACAACCTTTAAAACTCCTATAATTTAGTGTACAAAATGGAGCGGATGACGAGGCTCGAACTCGCTACCTCCACCTTGGCAAGGTGGCGCTCTACCAGATGAGCTACATC
>CAKSIU010000011.1 GCA_934463265.1 uncultured Eubacteriales bacterium
TTTTTAAGCACAATTTATAGTGCTACTTCTTAAAATGTTTCTAAATTTGTGTCCTTTTTATTGACTGTAGTCCAGTGTCATAAATTTTAGAATTAACATCAGCATAAATTTCTGTAGCAGTTGAATAGGGATTAATGGAAACCGATTTTAATGGGTTAGTAAGAGCGGAGTTAGGAATTGAAATTTCTTCAGAATCTTTTGTTGTGTCATTAATACTAGTTGTAATTCTAAATTTACAATTAGCTTTATTTGTTGGAAGAGAAACAGAGTTCTCTGTTATAGCCACAGAAGGCGTAGGAATTTTAGTTCCCGAAATTTCTTCAGCTATTACTTTATTACACGCTGGGCAAAAGTAAGTTATTTCTGCATTTTTATCAAATGTAGCGTTACTTCTTTTTCCATTAAGTCCAATTTTTTTATGGTATGGTTTTAATTTGCCGACGATCGTATCGTAGTTTAAAATAGCACCAGGATCTGTGTATACTTTATCAATATAATCGCACGGAACATATATGGTGACCACTCCTTTATTATAATTTCCACTGGGTTGGAACATATTCGAAGTTATTTCTGGTTTATATCCAGACAACAATACCTGTGGTCCACCATGACTTTTCCAATTGCAGAAACCGCTACTAAAATAATTTCCAATATTTGCATTAGGTTCCTCCGGTATAATTAAAGTTACCCCTCCAGAAAATGCTCCCGCACCAACAGCGCCAAGTGACGCAGGGATTTTAATATACCCATACATACGATTACATTGATGAAATGCATTAGTGCCAACGTATCCTAATTTGTCTCCAAACACTGGTATAGTTATTAATTTTTCACAATTTCCAAAACAGGAATTCCCAAAAACCGTAACATTTTCCGTGTTTGACATTGTAGTTAAAGCTGAACAGTTTTCAAAACAGGAATCCCCAAAAGCCGTAACATTCTCTGTGTTTGATATTGTAGTTAATTGGAAACAACAATAAAAAGCCCTGGTACCAATCGAGCAGGGTGCGCCTTTGAAATCTATGGTGACTATATTTACATCGCCCGTAAATGCATTTCCAGCAATTTCAGTTACCTTGTAATCATGTGAAGTACCGCTGTCAAAGTTTTTATCTGAGTAAGCAATTGTATCTTGTATAACAAGGTTGGCTTTTACTTCATTTACAGTACTTTCAGACCACCCAGTCACAGTAGCTACATAATTATATTTAGTACTACCGTCTTCATTTTTTTCTTCAGTGTCTTTGGCAACTAGCTTGTAATTTACATTGGCGTAATTTTTAGTTTCTATAACTGTTACATCCTCAGCAAAAGCCAGGTTCGGTTCACACAAAAATGTAAAAAGAGCTACACAAAAAAATGTTGCTAAAAATAAAAATTTCTTTCTCATAGTATAAACCTCCTTTAATAATGTATAAAAAATTCTTGCCTATGAATAAAAATATACCTCCCTTCATTTTTTTAATGTTTTGCCTAGAGGATAACATATACCTCATTTATAGTTTTTTTGTGCGTCCATAATAAATTATATCTATTTTTTATAAAAAGCTAATGATTGTGAAATTCTTTTCTCATTATTTTACAAAATTAAGCATCTTAAATTAATATTACTATGTATTTTATGCATATTTGAACGCTACAGAAAGTGATCGCGGTGTCTGTGGTTTGCGTTGCAAAAAAATTAGCTTTTTGTAACGCTTTGAAAGTGTGCCAAGCTTGTAACTTACGACCCTTGTGTTAAGCTTTCATTTCAATTCGTGAAATATTTTTACAAAAATTAGAAAAATCTTTATATTCTTCAGTGACTTTAAGCGGTATATTTGCTATAACTTTTAAGATTGCCAGTGCTTCATTTCCAATTGATCTTGCGTCTTCAATAAAATAAACAAGCAAATCATAAAAAATATGTCGAGCGTAAAACCGGATTCCCATGCATATCAATGTCCGAGTTTTAAAACCCAAAAAGTTAGTCTATTTTGGGCGTTGACACTTTTATAATTTGCTTGTTTACAATTTCCGAAAAGCCCCGTGGCATCATGAGTTTCAGTGAGTAATCGCCGTCTAATTCTTCTGTTACATAAGATTCCCTTCTAATAAAAAGTGAAAAAACTTTTTAAAGAAATGATGCTGATATCACAAATACACTATTAATGTGATGCATTTCAGGCAAGCTTACCTGTTTAAAAACTTCTTTAAATATTGTCCCGTATAAGATTTTTCTACTTTACAAATTTCTTCCGGCGTACCTTTTGCAACTATTTCTCCGCCTTTGTCACCACCTTCCGGCCCTAAATCAATTATATAATCGGCAGTTTTAATTAAATCCAAATTATGTTCAATTACGAGAACGGTATTTCCCGCATCAACTAACCTCTGCAAAACTTCGATTAATCTATGAACGTCCGCAATATGAAGCCCTGTTGTTGGCTCATCGAGGACATAAATTGTTTTTCCCGTGGCTCTTTTGGAAAGTTCTGTCGCTAATTTCACTCTCTGTGCTTCTCCGCCAGAAAGTGTTGTTGCTGACTGGCCAAGTTTTATATAGCCCAGCCCCACATCGCAAAGAGTCTGTAATTTTCGCGATATTTTAGGTATATTGACAAAAAATAAAACTGCTTCTTCGATAGTCATTTCCAAAACATCGTGAATCGTTTTATCTTTATATTTAACTTCAAGAGTTTCTCGATTATAACGCTTTCCTTTGCAGATATCGCACGGAACATATATATCCGGTAAAAAATGCATCTCAATTTTTATCAGCCCGTCTCCTTGACAAGCTTCGCAGCGACCACCTTTCACATTAAATGAAAATCTGCTGCTTTTAAAACCTTTCATTTTCGCGTCATTCGTAGATGCAAACAGTTCACGAATATCCGTAAAAACGCCAGTATAAGTCGCCGGATTTGACCGAGGTGTTCGTCCGATTGGCACCTGATTTATATCTATAATTTTGTCAAGATTTTCTACTCCGGTTATTTTTCTGTGTTTACCAGGCTTCTTTTTCGCACCGTTCAACTGAGCGGCCAAGCTCTTATATAAAATTTCATTAATCAGTGATGATTTTCCGGAACCTGAAACGCCTGTAACACAGACAAACTTTCCAAGAGGAATTTCCACATCAATATTTTTTAAGTTATTTTGAGTTGCACCTAAAATTTTGAGTTTTTTACCATTTCCTTTTCGTCTTTTTTGCGGCACCTCAACTGCTTTTTTCCCACTCAAATACTGACCTGTAATAGAATTTTCACAGTTTTTTATTGCATTTACATCACCGCAACAAACAATTTCGCCTCCATGTACACCAGCCCCTGGCCCCACATCAACAATATAATCTGCCGCGCACATAGTGTCCTCATCATGCTCCACCACGATTACCGTATTGCCTATGTCGCGAAGTTTTTTCAAAGTAGCCAAAAGTTTGTCATTGTCGCGCTGATGAAGCCCAATACTGGGTTCGTCCAAAATGTAAAGAACTCCCATTAAAGAAGAACCAATTTGCGTTGCCAAGCGAATTCTTTGACTTTCGCCACCAGACAATGTCCCCGATTCACGCGACAAAGTTAAATATTCAAGTCCAACGCTTTTTAAAAATCCGAGGCGTTCTTTTATTTCCTTTAATATTTCTCTGGCAATAAGCTGTTCTTTTTCCGACAAAACCAAACTGTCAACAAAATCAAGTATTTTCACTATAGATTTGTTGCAAAGTTCGCTTATATTTACACCGCCGACTGTAACCGCCAAGCTCTCCGGACTTAATCTATCGCCTTTGCAACTGTCGCAAGGAATCGCACTCATATAAGATTCTATTTCTTCCTTAACAAAGTTGCTCTGAGATTCTCGATAACGTCGTTCAAGGTTGTTTATTACGCCCTCAAAAGCAGTATTATAAGAAAATTTTACATTTTCACTTTCTCTTACCATTTTAAATTTTTCGCCGTTCGAGCCATGTAAAAGAATATCGATTATTTCTGGCGATAAGTCTTTAACTGGCGTGTCAAGCGAAAATTTATACTTTTTTGAAAGCGCTTCATAATACATTTTTGCGATAGTTGCACCTTCCGTCGTCCAACCACTAGCCTTTATTGCGCCCTGATTTATCGATAAACTTTTGTCCGTAAGAATAAGTTCAGGGTCTATGCGCATAAATACGCCCAAACCCATACATTTTTTGCAGGCGCCATGTGGATTATTAAACGAAAACATACGAGGAGTCAGTTCTTCAATGCTTACGCCATGTTCCGGGCAGGCATAATTTTGCGAAAATAAAATGTCCCCCCCATCCACAACATTAACAATTATAATTCCATCAGAAAGCTCCCCTGCCGTTTCCACAGAATCTGCAAGTCGCGACCGAATATCTTTTTTTATTATAATTCGGTCAATAACTATCTCGATTGTGTGTTTTTTATTCTTTTCAAGCTTTATTTCTTCGGATAAATCATAAATTATTCCATCTACACGCACACGAACATACCCGCTTTTTTTGGCATTTTCAAGTTCTTTTACGTGTTCGCCCTTTCTCGCACGCACTATCGGCGACAGAACTTGTAACTTCGTTCCTTCGCCTAAATTCATTACTCTGTCAACTATTTGGTCAACGGTCTGCTGCTTGATTTCTCTTCCACAAATCGGGCAATGCGGTATACCTATGCGCGCATATAATAGCCTCAAATAGTCATAAATTTCTGTGACTGTTCCCACAGTTGAACGTGGATTTTTCGAAGTCGTTTTTTGGTCAATCGAAACTGCCGGCGACAAGCCATCAATGCTTTCAACTGCAGGTTTTTCCATTGGGCCTAAAAACTGCCTTGCATACGATGATAAAGACTCGACGTATCTTCTTTGCCCTTCCGCATAAATCGTATCGAAAGCAAGAGAGGATTTTCCCGAACCGGATAGTCCTGTTATTACAACTAATTTATCCCTCGGTATGGTCACGTCTATATTTTTTAAATTGTGCTCTTTGGCCCCTTTTACAACTATATTATTTTCAGACATTTTTTCCTCCATGTTTCTCGTGCCTGCTGGTCACGCAGAGCAGATTTCATCTGCTCTCGCTGTCGCATTCGCAAATTTTAAAAATTCTTTTTTTACAAAAAACTTCAAAAATTTTTTGAAGTTGCGAATGTGACGGTCACTTATAGAAATTGGAATTCAATTTCTATAAGGGCGTGACCAGCCCTAAAATAGCAAACCAAAAATTATTTTTTCAACTCTTCGATTTTATCTCTTAAAAAAGCAGCATGTTCAAATTCCAATAATTTCGCCGCAGCTTTCATTTCTTTTTCAAGTTCTGCAATTAATTTATTTTTCTGACTTTTACTTAATTTTTTTTGTAACTTCTCATTAGTTTTATCATGAGATGATATTTCCAATACGTCTGCAACTTTTTTTACTATAGTTTTTGGAATTATTCCATATTTTTCATTATAATCAATCTGAATATTTCGACGACGCTCTGTTTCTTTAATCGCAGTTTCCATCGACGGTGTAACAGAATCAGCGTACATGATAACTTGTCCATTTGCATTTCTAGCCGCGCGACCGATCGTCTGTATAAGTGAGCGTTCCGAACGTAAGAATCCCTCTTTATCTGCATCTAAAATTGCAACAAGAGAAACCTCCGGAATATCGAGCCCTTCACGCAACAGATTTATTCCAATCAATACATCAAACTCGCCCAAGCGCAAATCTCTAACAATTTCCATTCTTTCCACAGTGTCGATCCCAAAATGCATATATCGCACTTTTATTCCAACTTCTTGCAAATATGCGGTTAAATCTTCCGCCATTTTTTTTGTCAAAGTCGTCACAAGTACGCGTTCGCCCACCGCAATTCTTTTGTTAATCTCCGAGATTAAGTCATCAATCTGCCCATCAACAGGTTTGACTATAACTTCTGGGTCCACTAACCCTGTCGGCCTAATGACTTGCTCCACAATTTGAGCACTTTTTTCTTTTTCAAAATCTCCTGGTGTCGCGCTAACAAAAACTACTTGATTAACCTTTTCATAAAATTCATCATAAGTTAATGGTCTGTTGTCATAAGCAGAAGGCAATCTAAAGCCATAATCTATTAAATTTTGTTTGCGCGCCCTGTCTCCGGCATACATAGCTCTTACCTGGGGCAACATAACATGAGATTCATCAACAAACATTAAAAAATCATCTGGAAAATAGTCAATTAGCGTAAACGGCGATGCTCCCTGTGGACGTCCGGATAAAATTCTTGAATAATTTTCAATTCCTTTACAAAAACCTATTTCTTCCAGCATTTCAATATCATAACGAGTCCTCTGTTCAATTCTCTGCGCCTCCAATAATTTATCATTCTCGCGAAAAAATTTAATCTGCTGATTTAATTCATTTTCTATTTCAAAAATAGCCTGATGCATTTTCTCTTTTGGCACAATGTAATGCGATGCCGGATAAATAGCTACGTGTTTAATAACTGCCTTTACTTCACCAGTTAATGGATTAACCTCACTCAAACGGTCAATTTCGTCACCAAAAAACTCCACACGTATCACAGTATCACTCGAAACAGCTGGAAAAATCTCAACTACATCTCCGCGAACTCTAAATTTGTTTCGCGTTAAATTAATATCATTACGTTCATATTGCAACTCGACCAACTTTTTCAAAATTTCATCCCGACTTTTCTGCATTCCAGGTCGCAAAGAAATTACCATCGTACGGTAATCAATGGGGTTACCAAGGCTGTAAATACAAGATACACTTGCCACAATTATAACATCACGCCGTTCAGACAGTGCTGAAGTTGCAGAATGACGCAATTTATCAATTTCATCATTAATTGCAGAATCTTTTTCAATGTAAGTGTCTGTTGTAGCAATGTAAGCTTCCGGCTGATAATAATCATAATACGAAACAAAATATTCCACAGCATTTTCAGGAAAGAACTCTCGAAATTCAGAACAAAGTTGTGCTGCCAGAGTTTTATTATGCGCCAAAATTAACGTCGGACGGTTTAATTTTTCTATTATATTGGCCATCGTAAAAGTTTTTCCAGAGCCAGTAACACCAAGCAAAGTCTGTTCTTTATAGCCTTTATTTATTCCGTCAACCAAGGTTTTTATCGCTTGAGGCTGGTCTCCGGTAGGTTTATAATTCGATTTTAATTTAAAATTCATAAAACATCACGCTTTTTATAAAATTTGCTTGCCAAGCTCACTATCAGCAATAGAAACATAATCATTATCCGCAACAATTATGTGATCAACCAGCTTAACTTCGATTAATTTCAACGCATTTTTAAGTTCGACAGTTGTTTCGATATCCTCTCGAGAGGGCAATGCAATTCCGCTGGGGTGGTTATGCGCGATAATTGCTTTTGTGGCATTAAATTTAAGCGCCAATTCTATTATGTCTCTTGTATGAACACCGGTTGAGCCAAACGAGCCTTGAGAAATAACATCACAAAACATCAAATTCCGTTTCGCATCAAATAAGGCTAAGACTACATGTTCTTTTATTCTTCCAATAAATTTATTTAATATTATTTTCTCAATTTGCTCTTTTTTTAGTCTTTTATTATTCGTTTTATAATTTTTTTCTGCATAAACTCGGCTTAACTTTGAAACTAGTCGAATTAAAACTGCAGTAGATTCCCCAATTCCATTAACTTTTATAAGGCTGTTCATAGGCGCATCAAAAACTTTAGGTAGTGAGCCAAACGTGTTAATCAAATTATGAGCCAACTCATTGGTGTCTTTTCTCGGAATTCCATAAAACAGAAGCATTTCCAAAAGTTCGTGCTCTTCCAAAGAATCTGCACCATATTTTATAAACTTCTTTTTAAGGCGCTCTCTGTGGCCACTGTGCAACTAAACCACCCACCTACCATAAAATATTTAACTACATATATTTTCTAAATCTGTATTTATTATACAATAAATTGTTCAATTTGAAAAGTATTCAAACGTCCAAAAACATGATATAATAGTGAAATGAGTAAAAAAGGAGCTTAAAATCTGCAATGAAAGAAATAAAAATAAATAAAAACGATGCCGGACAAAGAATAGATAAATTTCTGACAAAAACATTTAAAAATTTGCCATCATCACTAATGTATAAAGCAATCCGAAAAAAAGATATAAAAGTCAACTCAAAACGTTGTAAGCCCGACACAAAATTATGCGACGGAGATGTCTTAACCGTATACATAAAAGATGAGCTTTTGGATCAAAAATTTGATGAATACGACTTTTTAAAGGCACCCACAAATATCGATATAATCTATGAAGATGAAAATATTCTGCTCGTGAATAAAAAGCCCGGACTTATCGTTCATCCGGACGAAACTTATCATTTTGATTCACTAATTGCGAGAATTCAACATTATCTATATAAAAAAGGAGAATATAATCCACAAAAAGAAAATTCGTTTATTCCAGCTCTTGCAAACCGCATAGACAGGAACACCGGTGGAATCGTGATTGCTGCAAAAAACGCTGACACTTTACGAATTTTAAACCAGAAAATGAAAAGTCGTGAATTAAAAAAGTTTTATTTGTGCATCGCCTATTCTAAATTTAAGAAAAAAGACGACATTTTAACCGCATACTTAGAAAAAAACGAAAAACAAAATCGAGTTTACATACATAATTCTGAAAAAGGAAATACAAAAATAATAAAAACTAAATATCATGTAATCGCAGAAAAAGGTAATTTCAGTTTGCTGGAAGTGGAACTTCTAACCGGCAGAACCCATCAAATAAGAGCTCACTTGGCATCTTTGGGGCATCCGCTTTTGGGCGACAGCAAATACGGAAAAAACTCAATAAATAAGGAAAAAGGCTACAAATGGCAGGCGCTTTACTCTTATAAATTAAAATTTGAGTTCTCAACACCAGCAGGAATTCTTTCATATCTCAACGGGAAAGAATTTATCGCTCCAAAAGTCTGGTTCGTCGATGATTTTTATAAATTTGAACAAGCAAAAAATAGTGGCAAAGTCTAAATTTTGCCACTAAATTTATATTTAGTTCATTTTCTCATTCTGAACTGCTCAAACATATTTTTAACAATGCCAAACAAATATTGAAATTCGTCCGTTTTGTAAAATATAAAAATATTTATACAATTCGGAACAACCATACAAATAAAAGCGTTAATGATAAGTTTTAAAAAGCCATCAAAATGTACCAGCGAACACAAATAATATGTTAAAACGCAAGAAATCAACGTAATTACCGCATAAACCACACTTTTTTTATAATACGAAATAACCGAGCGATTAAAGATATTTTTATAAACTACATAAGGCTGCGTCCAAAAAGGAACCAAAAACGAGCTGAAAATATTTGCAATAATGACACCGTTTAACCCCAGTTTATCTACAAACAAAAGCGCCAAACCCAAATTTAAGGCGGTTTCAATCAGAGCAAAGTATCTGTCCGGCCGATAAAGTCCCGCACTGTTTTTTACCATAGTTATAGACTTTCTCATACCAAACACATAAAAATTAACGGTTATCAAAATTATGGTAGCCATTGGCAACAAAAAAGCTTTTCCCATCCATAATTTTATAAAAGGCCCTATTAAACAAAACAGCGATACTGAGAAAAAAGAATAAATTATATGATTAAGAAAAAATATTTTTTTATAAACATTATGTACCTCACCTTTGGTAGCTTTTACTAGCAAATTGCCAAAACTCGTTAAAATCGCATTAAAAACCTGGTCTGTAATGCTCATCAAACCGTTTGTAATCAGCGTGTAAGGATAATATATTCCGGTAATCGACTCACCTAAATGACTTGTAATAATTAAAGTTGAACCCGAAGCTAAACTTTGGTAGCCAACTTTATGATAAAAAAGAGCACCTAAATTTTTAAACAAATCGTTTCTTTCAGACTTTTCGAGCTTCTTTTTTATTTTTAAATCTATATTCTTGTACTTAAATTTATATATAACGTGGATAAAAATACTGTCCAGCAAAGTGCAAAAAAGCTTAGAAACCACGTACAACTCGAATGATTTAAAATGACAAACAGAAATAAGCTGAAAAATATACATTAAAACCTGACAACTTGTTCGGCATATACTCACCAAATAATTTTTCTGATCGGCGATAAGCATCGCACGTTTATGTCCAAACAAATAGGTTGCTAAGGTGTCTGCCAAATAAAGCAGAAACATCCACACAAGCCAGTTGTCAGAAAATCTGTTGGAATCGTGCTCCGGTACAAGTTGCGGCATAATTGCAGCTGTTAAAAGCCCTAAGAAAGTTAATATCAGTGCTATAATTTTAAAAGTATTTTTATAAAAGTTGAGAAGAATTGCAATTTTTTCGGTGTCATTTTCAGCAATCGGCTTATAAAGTTTGTATATCACGCCAAAACTGATTCCCAATTCGACTATATTAAGCAGCGCAACCGTATCCATAAAAGTCTTCTGAATCCCCAAAATTTCACTGCCAAGGCTTGCTACAACTGGACTTAATGCAAGTGGACCTATCAGCAAAATTACATACGATGCGAGACCTACTAAACTATTTATAATAGAATTTTTTGTTCTCATTTAGAATTTTCCTTCACCTTATTTAAATCTTTTTAATGCAGAGCGTTTTTATTTACTAAATTTTTCAGCTTAAAAAATGAATATATAGCCCTTTCAAATTTTAATCTCATAAGCAACCACAGAATTTTTATTTGATTGTCGGTAAAATTAACCTCGAATAGCGTATCTTTTAAAAATTCGTTCTCAAAACAATCTTTTATTTTTTTTAACTTTGCGCTTTTACTTTCATTCGATAAAATAACAAGTTTTTTCAAATAATAATAAATTTCCTTTGCAAAAACCTCATTGATATTGCTAAAATCATCGGAACCAAAACTTGTTTTAAAAAATTTCTGCACTTTTTTATGCAACATAATTTCCGTAAAAAAAAGATTTTCATCATATCGGCTGGCTAAACTCTCTTGAGCAGAAACGTTATAATTGTAAAGAGCATCGCTTATGACCACTATTTTATCACAGTTTGACGTGTAAGACAAATTAAAAAGCAAATCTTCCCCTATGGATAAATTTTCATCAAAAAGCGTTTTTATTTTGTCTTTGCGATATAATTTATTCCAGGGCGCATTAAAAAAAGCACCTTTATATAGCCTTTCGAAGCAAGTCTTAAACGCAAAAAGGCTGTTTGAATAAAAATTATCCGGAGATTTTTTTATAAAATCTCCACATCGAACTCTGTTATACCCACAAATTGCCAAATCAGCATTGCTTTTTTCAAGATTATCCACTAAACATCGCGTCATGTCAAAATTTATATAATCATCCGCATCCACAAACTGGATAAACTCTCCGTTTGCCACGCTTAAACCTGTATTTCTTGCTGCAGAAACCCCGACATTTTTTTTATTTATTATTACTATTCTGTTATCTTTTTGCCTAAATTTTTTACAAATTTCCAGTGAGTCGTCCGTAGAGCCATCATTAACTAAAATGACTTCTAAATTCTCATAACTCTGCGAAAGTATACTCTTCACACACCGGCTCAAAGTTCGCTCAGAATTATAAATCGGTACAATCACGCTTACCTTTCTTTGCATATAAAGTTTCCCTCTCATTTAAACCTTTTTAACCGAATCTTTCTCAATAAAATAGCATGAGTAGCCCAAATTCAGCCAAAAAACTAACACTCCGATTGTGTTTACAAAAAATATCTCGGACAGAAAAAATGCCGATACCGCAGCCGTAGCAACAACAGAAAAATTAAATAAAACCATATAATAATTGCTGCTTTTTAAGCTTAAAAACAAAAATTTAAATACAAAAATCAGATACTTAACGAAAAATATCATCAAAGCAAGCGCACCGACAATTCCGGTTGAAGTCAATACGTCAAGATAAGCGTTATGCACCGCATAAGACCTCTGCGCGATAAATCCATCTGGAAATTCAGCCTTAGCGTATGCACGCATATTTCGCGGAGATGTTCCAAAAATCGGCTTGCTCTTAAATAATTCAAATGCACTCTGCCAAATTTTAAATCTACAATTAGACACATCTGTGCTGTTATTCACGTCCTCACGCGTTGTGTCAACGTACTTTCTTATTCTCGGCTCAGAAACGCTTGCTGTCTGAAACGGCGCTCCAATAAATTCCGGTAAATAAGATAACATCTTTTTTGTAAAAACTATACTAAAAATCAAGACCAAACTGCATATCAAAGAACTTCCAACAAAAAATACGTGTTTTAAGATTAAATTTGCTTTTTTATCCTTAAACTTCCGCAATAAGACAAAATATGCCGATAAAAGCATTACCACAAACGCAGAAACTTCCGCCGTTCTTGAGCCAGACAGCACTACATAGCAAAAATTAACTAAAATATTCGAAAAATAAAATGCTTTTAAAAATTTTCTGGCCGAGTTTCTTATATTAAAAATCGAAAATAAAATCATAACTATCGCGACAATTGCTGCATAATTAGGGTCTTCAAAAATGCCAAATAGCCGGCCTTCAATAAATCCCATCCTCGCAAAAGAATCCGGATAAACATCCACATAAAAGCCAATTTGAAGCAGGAACATACCGATTGACACAGAACAAGCAACAAACCACACCAAAATTAAAATATTTGCCACAAATTTTATTTCTTTTTTTACGTCTTCAGCGCTTCTTTCTCCATCAATCGGATATAAAAGTAAAAAAGAAATCGCTAGCCAAACTAAATTTCTTATATTCCCCAAAAGTCCATATTTTACGTTGATTATGCTCGAAATTAAGCATACCGTCAAAAAAATTAAAAGCCAAATTACATTCTTTTGCCGCAAAAAAATACGTTTAGTAAAAAAATCTATAAAAATTATGCTTGCGCCAAATATTGCTACAACAGAAAATACCAAAGTGTTCACAAGTTGCGTTTCATGCAGCGCCACAGGTAATAAAACTCGCGTTAGAACCGCCACAATAAATGCCACTAAATAAGTTTTTCTCAAAAATTCATAAGTATTTTCATTAAGTACTTTCTTCAAATTCATTAAAAAACAAATCCTTTTTTAATATTCAATAATTTAATTTCATAAATTTCTTTTTTTGAAATTTAAGCAAACCGGTGTACAATTTAGGACTTACAAACAGAATAAACATGACTAACTTACGTTTTAGCGAAAAAAAAGGATTTAACGCCATTTTAAACGTATTTTTGCGCAAAATCGCAAGTATTCCTTTATAACTCTCAAGATCTTCAAGATTCTCACTCAAAATCATCTTATCAAAAACATATGTATACGACCACAAAAGTCTAAATTCCGCTTGAGGAGTTAAATCTTTAAAATTATTTTTTACAAATTCCAAATTGCCCTTATAAGCCTCAATAACGTTAAAGTCTTGACGTTTAAAGCTGGAAGTTGTGATGCTTTCGCCCCTATGAACATAGTAATATTTGGGCGCAGAATCAAACACAACTTTCGAAGCTTTCGATAAAATTTTCGGAATGGTAAACGCATCTTCCGATAGCTTTCCTTTTGGGAATTTCACCTCCGAAAACAAATCCTTTTTGCACAATTTATTTACAGCATTTACCGAAAATTTAATTCCCTCCAAAGCTGTTTTTAAGGCTTGCTTATTGCTCAAAATTAAAAATTCATTTCCAGCAAATTGAGGTACTTTTTTATCACTATAACAATCGTACAGCCCACAAATCGAAATTTCTGCATCGTTTTTTATCAAATTTTCATACAAAGTTTCGTACATATCCGCCGCAATGTAGTCATCACTGTCCACAAAACCAATATACGGACTTTCCGCCGCCATTATTCCTACATTCCGCGCCTCGCTAAGGCCTTCATTTTGCTTGTGAATAACCTTTACACGACCATCTTTTTTAGCATATTTATCACAAATTTTTCCGCAATCGTCCGGAGAACCATCATCAACTAAAATTATTTCTATATCCTTTAAAGTCTGATTTATCAGCGAATTTACACATTTTTCTAAATAATTTTCAACCCTATAGACGGGCACAATGATACTAACTTTTGCCATTTTACACCTATAACTTCCATTCAAAAACTGTCTTAAACATCGTTCCTGCATCTTCCGCAAAAACTCTGTGGATATCCTGTATACTTCCCACCGAAGTTGATTCGTATATGATTGCAGACAGCCGTCTCTGAAAATCACTATTTTTCAAAAAATTAACCGCATTTTCAAAGTCAATTTTTCCAGAGCGACTGCATCCGATTAAAGTCAGACCTTTTTCCAAAACATCTCGTGTATTAATCGCAACTTTATCTTCGCTGACTCCCAACAAAATGGCCGTCCCCTGTGGATTTACATGCTTAATTATATCATTTATCGCATAAAAACTTCCTGTTCCACCAACACATTCAAACGCGTGGTCAATGTGCAAATTATTCGGGAGTTCGTCAGAGAGATACGTCTCATCAGCAAAAGAAAAATAAGACAATTTGTTCCTATTCTTACCAATAACAATAATTTTGGAATTTTTATAAGTGTTTTTCAAAATGCACGAAACCACATAAGACAGACTTCCATCGCCCCAAACAGCAATTCTGTCGCGATATTCATGTGAACACAAATTGAATCGGTTAACCGCATGTATTCCAACACTTATAAATTCGCAAATTGACGCTGTTTGCAAAGGAATATTTTCAAAAGCGACGAGTCTGTCACTGGGCATAGTAACGAACTCTTGCATAAATCCATCAAAACCGCTCGATAAAAACTTTGCTCCATGCGCATAATTTTCATACTCACCCGCACGAACATTTCCCGGTACGTTTGGAATCATCACGACATTTTGTCCAACTTTAAAACTGCCCGATTTATCATAAACAACCTCACCACAGCACTCATGAATGAGTGCCATGGGTAATTTTTTTCTCAAAACAGTCGCATCTCTCTGACCCAAATAATATCTCTGGTCTGCGTGACAAACCGCCATATACCGGGGTTTTACAATAACGTCATTTTCAATGTCAATGTCAGAATATTTTACCGAAAACGCGCGAGGATACACCAGTTGATATACACAATTAATCAACTTTAATTCCTCCCACCATCGCCATTGCAATTTTGTAGTCTGTAACAGTGGTAATTTTCATGTTTGAAACCTCTCCTGCGACCAAATGCACCGGATAATTTCTCACTACACAAATTTTGCACGCATCCGTTAAAACAGCCTTTTCTTCGTCACTTAAGTCATTATACAAGTCAAAAAGCAGATTAATCTTAAAACTTTGCGGCGTCTGACCTTGATACATAAATTTCCTATTTGGAATATTAGTAATCATGCTGCCATTTTCTGACATAACAATCGTGTCCGTCGCGCTAATTACAGTATCGCAGGCGCCAAAATCAAGCGCTGCATCAATGTTCTCCTCAATAATCCTACTCGTTACAAAAGGCCGAACAGAGTCATGCGTAACGACTACATCGTCGTCATCAACACCAAAATTTTCCTTAATGTGCCTTATAATGTTAAAAATCGTGCCGTTTCTGTCTTTTCCACCCGCCACACAAACTAATTTTTCTGAATCTAAGTTATACTTTTCAATCAAATCACTCATATGCAAAAGCCAGTCTGGATGCACGCCGACATAAATTTTGTCGAAACGAGAACACATTAAAAATTTTTCTATCGTATGAATTATAATCGGCTTGCTACCAAGCATCAAAAACTGCTTTGGAATATCGGCAATATTCATTCTCGAACCTATTCCGCCAGCTAATATCGCGCCAAAAATCATCATTTTTCACCTCTGCAATAATATACACCTTTATATTTTTCGTAACCATTCGAAAGGTCGCAAAACACCGCGTCGTGGTGAGCAACCTGTTTTTCTTTAGGTGGCAATTTCATATAATCGCCAAAAGCCGTCCGCAAATAATCGTCGTATCCCTTTGGAATAGGCATAGACTCGCCCTCAAAATCTGCGCAAATTGCCTCCTCAAACGCCGATTTTGGATATTTTTTCATCATATAATATGGCCCCGAACAAAGCTCTGTTATGTTGTCGCAATCGTTTATTTTGTATTTTGACATATGTTTCTCTGCGAATTTCCAAATTTTGTATCGCATTTTTTTTGACGGTACACATTTCAAAGCTAGTCTTCCCAATAGACTGACTGCTCCTCCATGATTATTGGGAATCATTTGCGCACAAAAAAGAGAATAAGTCAACGCCCAAAACAGCTGGCAAACTCTTGCAAATTTCGAGTTTGGATATCCATCAAGCGGCAAAATATCCAAAACTATTCCGTGATTTATGTCTAAATCTGCCTGATGTGTTTTTATAAATGTCGTGTTATTGTCATTTATTGTTGCAAATAAATTTTTGTAATGATGTTTTTCATCCGGTCTGCAATAAGAAAATAGGCTTGTATCAGCGTTTTTCGCCCACATTTCGCCCAGTTTTTCGTAGTCGTCCCGCGGCATAAACACATCAATATCGTCATCCCACGGGATAAAACCTTTGTGCCGTATGGCTCCTATGCAGCAGCCTCCGCAAAGAAAAAATTTAAGATTATTTTCTCTGCAGAAATCTCTAAAATACACCGCCATATCAAGGCTTTTTAACTGCAACTGCCTTAGTTCTTCTTTTGAAAATTCATATTTATTTTCCATTTTAAAACTTTATTCTCCAAAACTTAAAAACTCCGCATAAAAATCCCAAACCATAAGAAATATGTAAAACAAAATGCACCCAAACCAGCCTAAACTTATCTAATAAATTGCTTAAATACTTATTTTTTAAAGAAAAATATAAATTCAGTCCAAAATAAAGCAACATAACAAATAAAAAAATGTTGCGCGCAAATTCACTAAAAAATGATAAAATCGAAAATAAAATGATAAAAATAACAAACAATATCGGCACTAAGTGAGATAAACGAGCAGGTTTTTTATGTTTTTTTATAACCGCAACTTTCCAAAAGCCGTACATAAAAAATTGTTTAAAAAGCGCTGTATATGTGCATCTTGGATAATAAATGCTTTTTATTTTTGGCGTAACAAAGATTTTTCCGCCGTTTTCTAATATTCTAAAATTTAAGTCATCATCTTCATTTATCGGTAAATCTTTATCATACATATCTAACTGCAACAAAAATTCTCTTTTAAATGCGCCCAAATATACCGTATCGGCGTAACCTTCATAATTTTCGTCGTGAAATTTGCCTCCGCCCATTGCAAACGGACTATGATATGCTGCCGCTATTACGCTTTGAACCGGCGTTTTTCCTTTGGCTGTCATCGGCCCGCCTACATTATCTGCTCCGGTCTTTTCAAGACACTCCACGCACTTTGAAACATAATCGTCGGCATATTCTGAATGTGCATCCATTCGCACAATATACTTTCCTACTGCATTTTTTATACCTATATTTAGCGCATACTGGACCGTTTCTTTCGGGTTTTTTAAAATTTTTATAAATTTATATTCATTCTTAAAATTTTCTATTATTTCTAACGTTTTGTCTTTTGAATTTCCATCAACTAAAATTAATTCCATCTTTTTTCTGTCAAAACTTTGCCTTAACACTGATTTTATACATTTTGAAATATAATTTTCTTCGTTTCTCACCGGTATTATTATCGATACTACAACCTTTTCTTTTACATATTTTTCAATCTCCGCCATATCGTGCCTCTCTGTTTTGTATTTCACAATCACAAATCCCTTAACTTTTACTCTTCTTCGTATTATATCAGATATTTGCCTATTTGTAAAAAATTTATTCTCTGAATATTTTTTTAATTCTCGCTAATAATTATTATGAGGTGATAATTATGAGTAATACTTTTAAAGAAAATATCGATTCTAACCGCTATTTTCAAACTCTTCCAACTTACGTTCAGGAGACCATTAAACAAAGCGGTATCGACATTAACTCCGAAGAAGAACTTCGTAAATGTGCTGAAAAATTAATGAAAAACGATTAGTTAAAAGGCGGCGCGCGGTATAGTGCGCCGCCTTTTTTTATTTAGTAAAGCCCGAGGGAGGCGCACTATATCGTGCGCCTCCCTCGGGCAACCGATTTATTTATTTTTCTCTGCATCCGGAGTTAGTAAACCATAATCACCATTTTCGCGACGATAAACAACATTAACTTCTCCGTTAGTCTGATTTCTAAACATATAAAATTGATGCCCAATCATATCCATCTGTAAAATTGCTTCTTCCACGTCAAGCGGTTTGACTGGGAAATTTTTAATTCTGACGATTTTATATTTTTCTTCTTCAACTTCCGAGTTATCAGCAACATCTTGTGCCGGTAAATAATCCTCCAAAGCGTCTTTTCTAAGCCTTTTAGCAAGTTTAGTCTTGTGCTTTCTAAATTGTCGCGATAAGGCCTCCATAACTTTGTCAAGAGCTTCATTCATTTCTGAAGTAGTTGCTTCTGCGCGATAAACCATTCCTTCGTGATGAATTGTCACCTCGACGGTCTGACGATTTTTTTCTACAGTAACCGTAACATTGGCTTCCGCATTACCATCAAACAGCTTATCAAATTTAGATAATTTTTTTTCGGCTAATTCTTTAAAATTATCTTTCAAATTTACCTTTCTTCCTGTAATTACGGTTTTCATTTTACATCCTCCTCAAAAATAAATTATAAATTGAGCTGTATTAAAATATAAAATTAATCTACCTCGTAAATATAATATCATACTTTACAAAGAAATCCAATATTTAAAATTAAAATTATATAGAATTATTTTTTATTTCGCCATTACAAATAACTAGCAAAGGTTTTTTCATAATATCAAACGGTGAATCCTTAAAAACAACCAAATCCGCATCTTTTCCTGCATTTATAGAACCAACTCTGTCAAAAATTCCGCAAATTTTAGCCGGATTTATAGTAATTGCTTTTAACGCTTCATATTGTCCCAGCCCGTCGCGTACTGCCAAAGCTGCACACAACTGCAAATACTGAACAGGCGTTTCGGGATGGTCTGTTGTAATTGCCAACAAAATACCATTACTGGCCAAAATTCCTGGCATTTTCGTAGACAAATTAACAAGCTCGGGCTTAGAGCGGTCGCTTAATATTGGTCCAGACAAAACGCTCACCTGCTCAGATTTCAATCTTGTGGCAATAAGATGCCCTTCTGTCGCGTGAACTATTACATAATTTATGTCAAATTCTTTTGCAATTCTCATTGCAGTAAAAATATCGTCTCCCCTGTGTGCGTGAATGTGTGCCGAAATTTTCTTTTTTAACAAAGGTATCAACGCTTCACATTTAACATCGTATTCTGGTAAATCATATTCTGCCGGATTTTTTTCAGCTTTATCTTTTTCGCACATATACCGTTTTGCTTTGCTTAATTGTTCCCGAATTATCGCAGCTGTCGCCATTCTGGTCATCGGCGCCTGGCTTTTGTCGTTGTAAATCATTTTCGGGTTTTCTCCAAAAGCAAATTTTATCGCTACTGGATTTTTTAGCACCATGTCGTCAACGCAATTTCCTGAAGTCTTCATCGCAAAAATTTGTCCACCTATAGGATTTGCGCTTCCAGGGCTTGTCACTACTGTTGTAATTCCTGCCAAAAGCGCCTCCTCGAAACTTTTGTCCATCGGGTTCACTGCATCAATTGCCTGCATATGCGGCGTGGAAGGGTCCGTATATTCATTGCCATCTTCTCCCTCAAATCCAAGCCCGTTTTCAAAAAGCCCCATATGCGTATGTGCGTCGATAAAACCTGGATATACGCTTTTCCCTCGCAAATCAATTGTGTCTTCATCCTGCAAATCAAGGTCTTGCATTTTTCCGACTTTATTTATTTTCTTTCCTTTTACAAAAATAAATCCGTTTTCTATGATTTCTGCGTCCATTGTGTATATTTTCGCATTAATTAATAGCATAAATAACCTCTTTTCAACTGCAATTAAATCAAAAAGAGCCGATTTTATCGGCCCTTTCATAACTTTTGTATAAATTATTTAGCGCTGAGAACCTTTTCTTGAAAAACTGCCTCGTTTAGATTCCGTAGCTCGTTTTAAGTCTGAAATTTTCTCCTCGCTTCTATGCTTAAAAGACGAAAGCATTTCCTCGAAGCTGGAAACCGGATTTTTTTTAGGGCTTTGCCACTCAAAATTTCCTGGTCTGGCAGGTTTATTCAGTTTGCCAACGTTGTGATTCTGACTTTGATTTGCCCGCTTTGCTGGTTTTGGCGGCATTAATTTTTTTATCGAAAGCGCAATTTCGTTTTTCTCCGAAATATTAATAACTTTCGCCTTTACAACTTGACCTATTTTTAAATAATCTTTAATGTCCCTCACAAAATCAGTTGACACCTCAGAAATATGAACCATCCCCGTTTTGCCGTTTGGCAAATCCACAAAAGCTCCAAAATTTGTTATTCCTGACACTTTGCCCTCTACCATCGTTCCAACCTCTAGTTGCATAAAAAAACAACTTCCCCCTTAAATTAGTTCCCGGATATATTTACAAAAATTCTCTCATTGTGTTTAGAAAGATTTAATTCTCGTGCTGTTTTCACAAAATATTCCTCATTTTCCTCATCAGTTGCCTGAGAAACTTTTTTTAATTCCTCATTTTTAGCCTTTTGAAGTTCTAATTCAGAATTAAGAGAACTTAAATGCTCTTTTTTCTCGTTAATTTTAGAATATTGATTTGCCAAAACAAAAACTGCATAAAAAATAAAAAACAAAGTCATAGACTTCAACAGCCATTTAAATAAATTTTTTTTTAAATTTCTCTTACCTTTTATAACTTTTATTTCCATTTTTGCCGAAAATATTTCCTTTCGAAAAATTCACATGGGATTATTATATCATAAATATTATTTAAATTTCAACAAATATTTTTATCTAGACCAACTTTTGTTTTAGATTTTATTTTTCTGCGTATTTTATGTAAAAATTTTCTTTTCGGGTTGGAACTTTTTATAAATCTGGGCTTTATATTTTTAATTTTGCTCGTTAGTTTTCTCATTTTATCTTTTGGAATTTTCGATATAAAATATTTTTTCAATTTAGAAAACCATCTACCTAAAAATTTCACTACGGTAAAAATAATCTTATAAACGAATTTTCCTAAAGTAAGCCGATATATTGTCCATCCGAGCAATTCTCCCAAAATAATATAAACCCGGATTTCTCCACCGTTCGCCACAAGAATGTAGGTGAATGTGATAAACGCGCTTAAAATAAAATATATTATATCTTCAAAAAAAATTCGCTTTAAATTAACTTTTAGCACTGCATTCAATATCCTAAATCCATCAAAAATTAAACTTAGAGCGGCTCCCAAAATCATTGAAAATAAAAAGACAATTATTTGTGATGTTACCATTGCATCCACCCTTTGCCCTCTTATCTAAAAAGCTTCGAGAAAAAACCTTTCTCCGCCGGCCTATCCTCTGCATATTCCAATGAGTATACTTCTCCATCAAGCTCTAAATCGCCACTGTCTAAATTTATTTTATTTATGTGCAAGTTGCTTCCCTTTATCGTAAGTTCGCCCAAATCCGTATACGCCACTACTGCGTTGTCATCGAAGCTATCCACATCCAAAACTCCGGTTATATTCAATGACTTTCTCTCTTTTAATATTAAATTATGCGAAAGTTTTTCGTTTTTTTTCTCTTCTGGCACATCCATTCCCCCAATAATTATATTTACAAAAATAATTATGAGGTTGCCTTTGGTTATATGCCTTTAAATATAGTGCTGATAATCTGATTTCATGAAAGGAGATTTACATAATGGAAATCTTTTGGATATACATTGACTATATTGTAAAAGATGAACTAAAACTACCATTTGAAAAAGAAAATTACGACAAGCTGGAATAGCTATAAAGTGATTGCTAAAAAAGCGCAAAACAAAAAAGCAGGGACAGCTCATTGCACCCTGCTACAATGATGTTATCTATGCAAATTCAATTAAACCAACAGAGATTTTCTTTTAGACAAATAAAGATTTGCTAACCGCAAACATCATATTAATTTTTTAAATTTGCTTTTCAATCCCCCGGTATTGCGTTTTTCGATAATTGAAAAATTTCTTGACTACACAAAATTTGGAGCTATACTAAAAAAGTAGACACAAAAATAAACAACATGCTACAATAAATCATACACAAAAAAGGAGGCCTT
>CAKSIU010000012.1 GCA_934463265.1 uncultured Eubacteriales bacterium
TAAAACAATCTGACTCACCAGGCCCTAAATATTAAAAGTAGTTATAAGAAATCTCAAGTCCCTTATAACTACCCACAGTGGTGCTGGTGGCCGGACTTGAACCGGCACGATATCGCTACCGAGGGATTTTAAGTCCCTTGTGTCTGCCTATTCCACCACACCAGCGCATCAACTAAAAATAATTATATCATATAAAAAAGGCAAGATCAATAGTAAATTACAAAAAATTTTCAAATTTTATAAACATGAGCGACCTAAAAGAGCTGCGCCAATGATTCCTGCATCATTTCCCAACGAAGCTGAACAAAGTTTGGTTTGAATTTTTGCATATTTGCTATAACGTTCATTTTCGATGGCTTTTCGAATGGGGTTAAGAAGAGAATCTCCTTCATTGCAAACGCCGCCACCAATGCAAATAATTTCCGGCTGGAATATGTTGACAATGTTGACAATTCCCAAAGCTAAATATTCGCAATATTCATTCACGATTTTTTGACCTAGAGCGTCTCCGAATTTCATAGCAGTAAAAGCCGTTCTAGCAGTGATATTGTTAATATCATTGTTAATCAAAGACAAAATAATGGTATCATTCTCTGAATCATTCTTTAAATATTCTTTTGTTGTAAAAATAAGACCATTTGCAGAGGCATATTTTTCAAAGCACCCGCGCCTCCCGCAGCTACAAAGTCTTCCGTTTGGAACTATCACCATGTGTCCGAGTTCAGCAGCGCTATAATTTATTCCATTGTAAATTTTTCCGTCAAGAATTATTCCGCTTCCGATTCCGGTTCCGATGGTAATAGTTATCGAAGATTTTGTATTTTTTGCAGCGCCGGCAATAAATTCGCCAAAAGCAGCAACATTAGCATCGTTTTCTATAAAGACTTTCTTGTTTAGTCTATTTTTCATCATTTTTTGCAGATTCCAGTTATGAAAAAACAAATTATTTGCAAATTCAACTATTCCGGACTTTTTGTTGACAGCTCCCGGACTACCTATTCCGACAAAAGAAATTTCCTCCGAAGTAACCCCAGATTCAGTTAAAATGTCAAAAAACAAACCCGCCATGTCATCGCAAATTTCTGTTTCAGGTCGCGGAATATTTGTTTTACGACTTTTTTTTAATATAATTCTATAATTTTCATCAACAAGTCCGGCAGAAATATTAGTTCCACCAAGGTCTATTCCAAAATAATACATAAAAAATCTCCAAAAAATATTTTTAAATAAAATTATAATATGCTAAAATAAAAAAATAAACGCGAAAGGAAAATATCACATGAATCAATTTACAAGAACCAATATGTTGCTTGGAGAGACCGCGCTAAAAAAGTTTCAAAGCTCAAAAGTAGCGATTTTCGGGTTAGGAGGAGTTGGCTCGCATATTGCCGAAAGTTTAGCTAGAGTCGGAATCGGAACATTAATTCTGATAGACAACGACACGGTTGATATAACAAACATAAATCGTCAAATTATAGCCTTGCACAGTACGGTTGGGCAGGACAAAGTGACCGTAGCAAAAAATCGCATTTTAGATATTAATCCAGATGCAAAAGTCATAACACATAAAATTTT
The DNA here is from genome assembly GCA_934463265.1 of uncultured Eubacteriales bacterium. Lineage (GTDB taxonomy): Bacteria > Bacillota > Clostridia > Oscillospirales > Acutalibacteraceae > CAG-557. The sequence continues at coordinate 1,576 of CAKSIU010000012.1, forward strand.
TTACTCAAAAGACAGCGACCAAAGCATAGTTGACTCATGCGATTACGTTGTTGATGCGATTGACTCTGTTTCGTCGAAATTGGCGCTTATAGAAGAGTGCAGCAAAAAAAATATTCCTATCATAAGCAGCATGGGAACTGGAAATAAGTTAAACCCAAGTTTATTTGAAGTGACAGACATATTTAAAACGAGTGTTTGTCCGCTATGCAGAGTTATGCGCCATGAACTGAAAAAAAGGAACATAAATTCATTAAAAGTAGTTTATTCCAAAGAAGAACCAATTAAACCCATATTTTGTAAAGAAATCAACTCAAACAAACGCCAAACGCCAGGGAGCATGCCGTTTGTTCCGGCAGTTGCGGGATTTATAATAGCAAGCGAAGTTGTGAAAGATATTCTGTCAAAATGAAGAAAATTTTATATGTTTATCGCAACAGCCTCGTCTTTTAAATTATCGAAGCTCTTATTGTTCAATTCGCAATTATGTACATAAATTTTAGCGTCGTCAGCCGCCTTTGAAACTACTTTCTTCTTGTTTTCGCAAAGTTTTTCTTTCGCAATAGACAGCATCAACTTTATTCGGTTTTCCTGATTAACCTTAGGAGAACCTGGGTCATAATCTATTGCAACGATGTTAGCACGCGGATTTATTTCCTGTATTTTGCGAATCATGCCTTTGCCGCAAATATGATTTGGCAAGCATCCAAAAGGCTGAGCACATACAATATTTTCGTATCCAGATTCGGCCAATTCTAACATTTCCGCTGTTAAAAACCAACCTTCGCCCATTTTGCTGCCATATCCGATTACTCCGTTTGCCAACTCTTTGGTATGTCTATACGTCGCAGGAACTTCAAAGCAAGAATTTCTTTTTATGGCGGATATCAAAATGCCCTCAATTTTTTCGATATAAGCCATTAAAGCCTTGGCCACAGCCGATTTTGTATGACTTCCACCGTAAAGTTTTACATCTTCAATGCGGTTATCAATTTTAAACAGCAAAAAACCTAAAATTCCAGGCACACAAACTTCACAATTTTGCGATGCTAAAAAATCTTCAAGTTGATTATTGCCAAGACTAGAATATTTAACATAAATTTCTCCCACGATTCCGACTTTAACTTTAGGAATATATCTTGTTTTTATTTTAGCAAAGTCGTCAGAAATCGTGTTCATGTTATACGCAAACTGCCTAAAATTAATTCCTCTTCCACAATTTAATTGTTTAGTTAAAATCTTTATCCACTTTTCAACCGTCGAAGCACTGTCTCCATGGCAAATTTCATACGGCATAACTTGATTGTTAAGGTTCATCAATAAGTCACCGTAAACCAATGCGCCAATCATGCGCCGTAAAAGAGCAAAACTCAATTTAAAACCACTATTTTTTTCAAGTCCGGACAAGTTCAAAGAAATTACCGGAACATTCTCAAAACCAGCTTTTTTTAAGGCTTTTCGCAAAAGATGAATATAATTTGAAGCACGGCATCCGCCACCAGTCTGAGTAATCATAAGAGCTGTTTTGTTTACATCGTATTTGCCACTTTTTAGCGCATGAATAAACTGTCCAATAACCAAAATCGCAGGGTAACAAGTGTCATTATGCACGTAACGAAGGCCTTCCTGAATGATTTCCGGTTCACAAGATTCCAAAAGGACGGTTTTATATCCATAACGCTCCAGAGTATTTTGAAGCAACTTAAAGTGAATAGGTAACATCATTGGCAACAAAATGGTATATTCTTTTTTCATCTCGCGCGTAAATAAGAGCCGACCGTCATTTGAGTATTTAAGTTCAGCCATAATTCCTCCTTAACGATGAATGGCAGCAAATAAACTTCTTAGCCGAATTTTAACTGCTCCTTGATTTGAAATTTCATCGATTTTTATCTGAGTATAAATTTTGCCAGCCTTTTCAAGAATTTCACGCACTTCATCGGTTGTAATAGCATCCACACCGCAACCGAATGAAACAAGCTGCACTAAATTCATATTTTTTTTATCAGAAATATATTTTGCCGCACTGTAGAGCCGCGAGTGATAAGTCCATTGATTAAGTACACTGGTTGAAAATTTGCTAACTTTTCCACTAATAGCATCTTCAGAAATAACCGCCGCTCCAAAACTTGAAATTATTTTGTCTATAGAATGATTAATTTCCGGGTCAACGTGATAAGGTCGCCCTGCCAAAACGATAATTTGACGATTTTCGTCTTGAGCAATTTTTATTATTTCTTCGCCATTTGCTTTAATCTTGTTAATGTGCAAATGGTATTCCCGATAAGCCTCTTTTGAGGCAGATTTTACCTCTTTAAAAGAGATATCGTCAAAATACTTGCATAAAATTTCGTAAATTTTTTTAGAGAAATCCTTTTTCCGATGAATTCCTACATAGTCTTTTATAAAAGTTATGCCGTTAAATTTTTTTACATTGGCACCGATAACTTCCGGATAATAAGCCACAACAGGGCAGTTATAGTGGTTGTCACCGAGGCCTTCATCAAAATTATAGGACATGCACGGATAAAAAATATGCTTAACACCAGCATTTATGAGTGATTCAATGTGTCCATGCATCAATTTAGCGGGAAAGCAAACTGTGTCAGACGGAATAGTATGTTGCCCGCTGAGATATAAATTTCTGAAAGAAATCGGTGAAATTTTAACACCAAAGCCGAGTTCAGTAAAAAAAGTATACCAAAACGGCAATAGTTCATACATATTAAGCCCAAAAGGAATACCAATTGTTTCTCGTTTGTTCGAAGATACGCTTTTGTATGACTTTAAAAGTTCCAGTTTGTAAGCGTACATATTAAGTCGATTATCATCGGATTTGTTAGAATTTGGACGTTCACATTTGTTACCACTTATACAATGCCTGCCCGCTGAAAAATTATTCACAGTAAGCCGACAATTATTGCTGCAGCCGTTGCACACAATAGACTTAACCTCGTGATGAAAATTTAGCAAGTCTTGCAAAGATGCAACCGTACTTTTTTCACTCGCATTATTTTGGGCATAAAGAGCCACACCGTAAGCTCCCATAAGCCCAGAAACATTGGGCCTTACAACATTTACTCCCATTTCCATCTCAAAAGCGCGCAAAACAGCGTCGTTCAAAAAAGTCCCGCCCTGAACCACGATTTTTTTGCCGAGCTCATTTGGACTAGAAGCACGAATCACTTTATATAAAGCGTTTTTCACAACACTCAAGGAAAGTCCCGCAGAGATATCCTCAATAGTCGCACCGTCTTTTTGGGCCTGCTTAACAGAAGAGTTCATAAATACAGTGCATCTAGAGCCTAAATCGACAGGTTGTTTGGCAAAAAGGCCAAGCTTAGAAAAGTCCTCAATAGAATAGCCTAAGGCGTTGGCAAAAGTTTGCAAAAACGAGCCACATCCCGAAGAGCAAGCTTCATTTAAGAAAATGTTATCGATTATGCCATTGCGAACTTTAAAACATTTAATGTCCTGCCCGCCAATGTCAATGATAAATTCCACATCCGGCATAAATTTTTGCGCCGCAGTAAGATGAGCAACCGTCTCAACGATACCAAAATCGATATTAAAAGCACTTTTTATCAATTCCTCGCCGTAACCTGTTACCGCACTCGAAGCCACCTCAATATCGGGAAAATCTCGGTATAAATTCTCCAAAAATTCTTTTATTATGTCCACGGGATTCCCTTTATTTGGCTGATAAATTGTATGTAAGAGTTCGGAATTTTCTCCAATAACAACGGCTTTAACGGTTGTTGAGCCTGCATCTAGTCCAATATAGGCCTTCCCTCTATAAGCGTGAATATCAGCAGTTCTCAACCTGTTTTCATTATGCCTTTTTACAAAATTTTCATACTCGGCACTGCTTTCAAAAAGAGGTTTATTACGTGCAAAATTATTTGAAGCTTTATAATTTTTTATTTTTTGAATAATATCATTAAAATTCAAAAGCTTGTCTGCGCACATTGCCGTACCCAAAGCAACGTAGTATAAAGAATTTTCAGGACAGATTCCGATAGTATTTAAAGTTTTGTCAAAACTTTTGCGAAGTTCACTCAAGAAAGTAAGCGGACCACCCAAATACAAAATTTTTCCGTTAATTTCCCGTCCTTGAGCCAAGCCAGCGATAGTTTGATTTACCACAGCGTAAAATATGCTTGCCGCGATGTCTGTTTTTTTTGCGCCCTGATTCAACAAAGGCTGAATATCAGATTTAGCAAAAACGCCGCATCTAGACGCTATAGTGTAAATTTTTTCATAATTGCTTGCAAGCTCATTAATTTCTCCAATAGAAATATTCAAAAGAGTCGCCATTTGGTCAATAAAAGCCCCTGTTCCACCAGCACAAGAGCCGTTCATCCGCACTTCAGATTGCCCGGACAAAAATAATATTTTAGCATCTTCGCCACCTAGTTCGATTATGACGTCTGTGCCAGGAGAAAACGTATTTGCTGCGACTCTTGTAGCGTAAACTTCTTGAACAAATGGAATTTTGCAAGCCTCTGCTTGACCCATGCCGGCAGAACCAGATATAGCAATTTTAGCCGGTTGATTCCCAATGAATTTGTCATTAACTAACGTGAGAATTTCCTCAATTTTTTGTTTTATTTTAGAATAATGTCTCTCATAATTTTTGTAAATGATGCAGTTATTTTCGTCAATAACCATGCATTTAATTGTAGTTGACCCGATGTCAAGACCTATTTTCAAAAGAAATCCCTCCGAAAAGTTGGTATATATCAAAAAAACTCGAAAAGAGCAAAAATTTATATTATTAACAATTCCGTAAAATCACAAAAACTTGTTTTTATTATATCATAGTGATATAATGAAAATCAATTGGATATTTGAACGATTTTGTTGAAATTTGGCGCTCATTGTAGAACAGTAACTTGTAAAATTAAAAATATGGGTGAAGTTTATGAGAAAAATTGATTTAAAAACAAATTCTCCATGCAAAATAGTAATAGACAAAAATTTGATACAGAACTCCGGCAACTACATAAAGAATCTTTCATCGACAGGGCAAGTTTTAATAATAACAGATGATTTAGTAAATGAGTTGTATTCAGCTAAAGTTACAGAGTCTCTAATAAACAACGGCTTTGAGGTGTTTTTATTCGTGCTGGCGCACGGAGAACCTTCAAAAAATTTTCACACAGTAGAAAGAATTTACTCATTTTTAATAAAAAATAAATTTACGCGTTCAGATTTAATAATAGCATTGGGTGGCGGTGTCATCGGGGATATTGCAGGTTTTGTTGCCTCAACATATATGCGAGGAATGGGTTTTGTCCAAATTCCCACAACGCTTTTGGCTCAAATTGATTCATCCATTGGCGGGAAAAACGGTATTAACCTATCGCATGGTAAAAATCTGATAGGAACATTTTATCACCCTAAACTGGTTCTTATAGACGTAGATACACTATCTACTTTGCCAGAAAAATTGATTTCTGATGGTATGGCAGAAGCAATAAAATATGGATTAATAAAAAGTTCTTCACTATTTAACATGATAAAAAATAACAAATTTGAAGACATTCGTAAAGACCTGATTTTTGAATGTATCAACATAAAAAAAGATATTGTTGAGCAAGATGAATTAGAACAAAACGAGCGAAAACTTTTAAATTTTGGACATACTTTGGGACACGCAATAGAAAAGTTTTATAATTTTACTGGATATACTCACGGACAAGCAGTTGCACTCGGTATGGCATATACGGTTCTGTCAAGCGAAAAAATGGATATCACTAAAAAGGGTACATACGACGCATTAATTTCTGTTTTAGAAAAATATAATCTGCCATATAAACTCCATTGCGACATGGATGCCTTAGTGGCGGTTGCAAAAGTTGACAAGAAGGCTGTCGGTGAATTTTTTGATGTAGTTCTTATTAAGGATATTGGAGAAGGGTTTATTAAACGAATAAAAAAATACGACTTAAAAAAGTACATTGGAGGCTGATTTTATGAGCATAGCTTTAATCGCACCAAAAAAACTTTCTGGGAGCATAGACGTTCCGCCGTCTAAAAGTGACACGCATAGAGCAATAATTTGTGCATTGTTGGCAAGAGATATCAGCGAGATACATCCGATAGACTTGTCCAATGATATCATGTCTACAATAAACGCCGCAGAAGCGTTGGGTGCTTATGTAAAAGTTGTTAAAAATCGCTTGATTATTGACTCAAGATTTGCTTTTTCAAAAAATTATATAACATTAAATTGTTATGAATCCGGTTCAACTTTAAGATTTTTGATTCCGGTTGTAAGCGCGTTTGGAATATCTGCTCAGTTTGAGAGAACAGATACTTTGCTTTCTCGTCCAATGAATGTATACGCGGATATTTTGCCTAAATTCGGCGTTGAATGTGCTTATAATGGAACATTGCCTTTTTCGGTTACCGGCAAGCTAAAACCCGGCAAATTTTTAATCCCGGGAGATGTCAGTTCACAGTTTATTACAGGACTGTTATTTGCATTGCCGCTTTTGCAGGAAAACAGTGAAATATTTTTAACAACGCCGGGAGAATCCAGCGGATATGTTGATATGACGATAAAAACCATGTTAAAATTTGGCGTTAAAGTAAGTAAGACCGAGAATGGCTTCAAAATACCAGGCAATCAACACTACAAGGCCAGAAATTATGTTACGGAGGGAGATTGGTCACAAGCAGCATTTTTTTTGGCAGCAGGTGCTATTGGAGAGTCTGTAACGGTGCGCGGATTAAACATAAATTCATTGCAGGGCGACAAAGCAATCGCGAAACTGCTTTACAGAATGGGCGCAGACGTAAAATATGAAGAAGATAGTGTTACCGTTTCTCCGGGAATGCTGTCAGGCATTAACGTTTTTGCGGCACCTACACCAGATTTAGTCCCGATATTGGCAGTTTTGGGTGCTTGTGCCCAGGGAACTACGCGCATTTTTGGCGCATCGCGACTAAGATTTAAAGAAAGCGATAGACTATGTGCCATTCATGACGGACTGAAAAAATTAGGCGTAAATGCAACAGAAACCGATGATGGACTTTTGATAGAGGGGCAAAAATATTTTAATAAAGCTAGTTTAAACGGGTTTAATGACCACCGAATTGTTATGGCATTTTCTATTGCGGCGATGAGAGCAAGCGGAAAAATTTGCATATCCTCGGCGGAAAGTATCAGTAAATCGTATCCGTCGTTTTTTGAAGATTACAACAAACTTGGAGGAGCGGTGAATGTCCTCGATATATAACGGCAATATAAAAATTTCAATTTTCGGAGAAAGTCATGGTGCCGCAATCGGTGCGGTTTTGGACAATTTGCCAGCGGGAGAAAAAATTAATTTTGATGAACTAAATTGGCAAATGCAGCGACGTGCGCCAGGTTACGATAAGACGTCGACGGAGCGGAAGGAAAGTGACATTCCAAAAATTATTTCTGGCATAAGAAATGGATATACTACAGGTGCACCGATTTGTGCAATAATAGAAAATAAAAATGTTGTTTCTGATGATTATCGTGCGCTTGAAAAACTGCTTAGACCGGGGCACGCCGACTATACCGCCGGCGTGAAATACAATGGCTTTAATGATGCTCGTGGTGGGGGTCATCTTTCTGGAAGAACAACGGCTGCGCTGAATTTCTGTGGAGCAGTTTGCAGACAAATTTTAGCACGTAGCGGAGTAATTATAGGTGCGCACGTTTACTCTGTTTTTGACGTATTTGATGACAGATTCGATGTAGAAATTCCTGATAATTTGTTGAAAAGGCTGTCTAATGAGAAATTTCCAGTGATTAATTCGCGCTCAAAAGAATGTATGATTGAAAAGATTTTGCAAGTAAAGCAAGATGGAGACAGTGTCGGCGGAATAATAGAGTGTACGATAAATAACGTTCCGGCAGGTCTTGGCAGTCCAATTTTTGACGGCGTAGAAAATAAAATTTCGTCGTTGATATTTGCAATTCCTGCGGTAAAAGGTATTGAGTTCGGGGCAGGTTTTGCAGTTGCAGCTATGTTAGGCAGCCAAAATAATGATTTATTTACGGTTGAAAATGGAAAAAATTCAACTAAAACGAATAATCACGGAGGCATTTTAGGCGGAATTTCTTCCGGTATGCCGATAATTTTTCGTTGCGCGGTTAAGCCGACACCATCTATAGCAAAATATCAAGAAACAGTGAACATTAAGTCAATGCAACGTGAAAAAATTTCCGTTTTGGGCAGACATGACCCCTGCATTGTTCCAAGAGCTGTACCGGTTGTCGAATCTGTTGCGGCAGTAGCGATGTTAGACTTTTTTAAAGAGGCAAATTTATTATGAGCTTAGAGCAATTACGAGTGCAAATTGATAAAATCGATGATGAAATTTTGAACTTAATTTTAAAAAGAATGGAATGTTCAAGACTTATTGCTGAAATAAAATTCGATGAGAATATACCAATTTATGACGAGATGCGCGAACAGGAAATTCTTGAAGGTGTACGAGTGAAATCTGCAGATAATTATAAATATGTTTCAACGATTTTTTTAGAAATTTTAAATTCAAGTAAAGCGTTGCAGAAAGATATTATAAAAAATGCTAAACAAAATTAAACTTTAACTGAACACAAAAAAATTCCAGAGCAGAATATTTACTCTGGAATTTTTTATTTTTATTGAACTTCGCCTTTGTCTTCAATCAATGTAATATTTATTTCTAAAGAAGTTGAGGCCTCACTTCTTACAGCAGACAGTCGATGAACTGTAACACTAACAGTATCACCGGGGCTGTGATTAGCTAATTCGTTGTACAAGGCTGAAGTCGTACGAGTCTCAACGCCGTTAAATTTAGTAATTATATCGCCAACTTTAAGACCATTTGAACCGGCGTTACTTTCCTGAGCAATTTCCATAACAACGAGTCCCTGAGGAACGTTATTTATTTGTGCTTCATAAGCAGACAGTGCGCGAACGCTGATTCCCATTTTTACTCTTCCCGAAACGTAGCCATTTTTTATAATATCATCAACAACGGTTTTAACCGTATTGCTGGGAATTGCAAATCCCATTCCTTCGTAATCACTGGCCTTAGAACTGTTAATGCCGATAACCTGGCTGTACATATTTAGCAAAGCTCCGCCAGAATTTCCCGGATTAATCGCCGCATCAGTTTGAATGTATTTTACGGTTGTGTGTACGCTAGCGTTTGAATTACTGCTCATTGACGCTAAAGAACGGTTTAACGCAGAAACAACGCCTCGAGTCAGGGAATTTGAAAATTCCAAGCCACCAGGATTTCCTATAGCTAAAACACTTGCACCAACAGATAACTGGTCTGAATTTCCAAACTCAGCTGACTTTAAGCCAGAAGCATCTATTTTTAACACAGCTAAATCGGTTCTTGTGTCAAAACCAATAATTTTTGCGGTGAACTCTTTGCGGTCGCTTGTAACGACAGTGACATTGTATTTGTTGCTATTTCCAATAACATGTGCATTCGTGACCACATAACCATTTTCACTAATTATGATTCCACTACCTTGGCCGGTTGAAGAAGAAACCAACCCTGCGGAAGGATTATAAGTAACCACACCAACAATTGAAGGCGCAATTTCCTGATAAATCTGCTCAGCAGTTTTTGCATCGTCCTTTTCAGGAATATCCTTTGTGTGAATAATTGCAGAACTATTTTGGTTATTTGAGTTCGGTAAAATTGAGTTAAACCTGGAATCGGTTTTTAAAAAATTGGCAAGAATCGAAGCACCAAAAATCAAAAATAATGAACCAAAGATTACAGCAGATGTTATTAAAAACACCTTGAGACCTTTATCCATTTTATTTTTTTCAGGTTTCTCACTAACAAAAGCCGCATTCTTCACTTTATTTTTGTTATCCTCCAAGTAATGAGAATCTGCACTAACATGATAGTTTACATTCTTGTGATTATGATTATCTAATAAATCATCTGAATGTGACAATAAATCTTTCTTTTCAGTAGAAGAACCATCATCGTGCCTTTCGTTAGCGCTATAATCAGCATCATCACTTAAAGTTTCATCAGAGAGATTATTATCGTTAAACTTATCTTCCATAAACAAAACCTCCATAAGTTATTAAATTTATTATACTACTAAATGCAGTTTAAATAAACCATAATTTTTTAAATTTTTTTTTCTACAAATAAACGGTTCATTTTTAGACAATTCAATAAAAACTCACAAAAAACAAAAAATGTTGTTAAGAGAATTTACATAAAATAATAAAAAATAGAAATAATAAAGGAAAAGGAGTGATATAGTGGAATATGTAAAAGCATTTGTAGTAGGCGGCTTAATTTGCGTTATTGGACAAATTTTAATAGATAAAACAAAATTGACTCCAGCAAGAATTTTGGTGTTATTTGTAACCTTAGGTGTGGCATTAACTGCGGTCGGTCTATATGAACCGCTTGTTAACTTTGCTGGAGCTGGAGCAACAGTTCCGCTTACAGGTTTTGGATATACCATGGCAAAAGGTATTCTTGAATCAGTAAAAGAAAAAGGGCTTTTGGGAATTTTGACCGGTGGGCTTACCGCCAGTGCTGCAGGAATAGCCGCAGCCATATTTTTTGGATATATCGCAGCACTTGTATCAAAATCCAGTGACAAAAGTTAGTTGTAAAATTTAACCTTGTCAATTTTCTGTATATAAGTAAATTAGCTGCAAATAATATTAACGTAAAGACTCAAAAAAGTAAATTTAATTATAAAGAATAAAAAATGGAGGTATTAAGTGTTAAAATGAAAGCTACAGGTATAGTAAGAAGAATTGATGATTTAGGAAGAGTTGTAATTCCGAAAGAGATACGCAGAACATTACGCATACGAGAAGGTGACCCGCTTGAGATATACACAGATACAGAGGGTGGAGTGATATTTAAAAAATATTCACCGGTGGGAGAACTATCTCAGTTTGCGACGACTTATTCTGACGTATTATCACACACGTCTAATTTTCCGACGGTAATTTGCGACAGAGATCACGTAGTAGCAGTGGCAGGTTTGTCCAAAAAGGAGTATCTCGAAAGAAGAATTACCTCGGTATTGGAAGATTTAATGGAATCTCGTCGAAATTATGTTATGACGAAAGATGAAAGCACTTCGATAACTCCAATTGAAGGGGTAGACAAAAAAGCTGCTGTAATTTTTCCGATAATCGTAGCAGGCGACGTAACCGGAGCTGTAATTTTGCTGCAAAATGAATCAAATAGTGTGCCAAGCGATGCCGAAACAAAATTAGCTCAGGCTGCAGCCGAATTTTTAGGAAAACAAATGGAATAAACTTAAAAAATTATTTATAGAAAAGTATACTGTCCGAATTATAAGTTTTCGGACAGTATTTCTTTGCTTAATTTTCGCAATTACTGCAACTGCAGCCACATCCACAGCTACTACCGTTTGAGTCATTATTGATATCGGTTGAGCGAGGCGGGAAGAATTCATCAGTAGGGAACTCAAGACGGTTAAAGAGTTCACAAGGATTATCTGAAGTCGTAACACATTCTTTTTCTGGAATACAGAAGTCGTAAGACGGCACGAGCATTTGAACATTTCTTTCCAATTGAACGATAGTAAACATACCGAGAGTAACGTAAACTGCGTTGGCATTATTTTTAAGCTGAAATTCTCCGCCGAATTTTTTGCATATACATTCAGGAATATGACAAGCCAGGTCGCAACTGTCGTGACGGTCGCAACAAACTCTGGCAGACAAACCGATTGGTTCTGCGACTTGAACCGTAGCCTTTGGAAGATTTTTTATAGGAGAAGAGTTTAAGTCTAAATCGTCGTAACAAGCACCGGAATTAAAAATTTTGACTTTGCCCTCACTACCAAATAATATAACTTTTTTAGAAAATACGGATAGTCCCGTAACATTTACAGGGCAGGCCGCAGGAGAAAGAAATACGTCAAGATTAACTTCAAAGAAAAATGTCATGTCAACAGAGTAAAAACCTTTGTTAAAAGGAACCGGTTCAAGGTCAACATAAACAGTCAAAACGTCAGCATTTTTTATTCGAACAGTACAAGCCTGGTCGATTACGTGCTGACCAGCCTCTGTAAAATAAACGCGCAAATCTTTAAGACAGTCTTTATCTGCACAAGAATCATAAACTCTAAAGGCATCGATGCAAACTGCTTCTCTAAAACTTCCCGATGAACTTTCATTTAATCCGCTTTGAGTACTCACTGCCGTAGGAAAAAGATTTTCTGACATAATAAAAGCCTCCATTCAGATGATGAACTATGTTTTCAATACATAATATGCAGTTTATAAAAGTATGTTACAAAAATAAAGTTTGAATATACATTTTCAAAAGTATCAGTTATATGTTATAATATTTTTTAGGTGAATTAAAATCACTACGTCTTATGAATAGTATGCTTTTTTAGAAAAATATATGTTTAAGACTTTGATAATTTTAAAGAAGAGCGTATGGACTTTATCTTAACTTGACATTGTCGCGAAAATTAATATATAATCGAATGTAACAAGGGGAAGTTTTTATTATAAGGAGGTTTTATTTATGGGAAATTTAAGTGCTACTAAAGAAAAAAATATTATAAATTGTAGCAAGCTTTTTTTAGAAAAGAAATCTTCCATATCCATAAATGAAATTAATAAAATTTTTCCTTGTAAAGTTTGTACTATTCAAGATTTATATGATGTTACAAGCTTAAAAAACGGGATTAATATTGATTTAGCCGCAGATTTAATGTATAAATCCAAAAATATAAAAATAGTTTTACCCGAGAATAAAAATTTTGAAAATTTATCTGTACAACTTTGTGAGTCGCTGAGGCTATTTGGTCTTAATGCAGAAGTGTGCGAATTAAAAGATGGTTTTGCATTGGAAGACAATGACACTGTTTTAATATTGGATTCGACTTTGAGCAAAGAAAATTATAAAAATTTTTTAAACAAAAGTTCGATTAAAGGGTTGAAAATTATAAATATTTTATCAGAAAAATGTAAAAATCAAGAAAATAATTTTGAAATAACCCTTTACTATCTGGATGATTTTAATTTTGACAAAACTTTGTGTGTGGAGATACTTTTAAAATCCATATATCTAGGAATTATGGCTAGATACAGTGCTCAATGAGTCAGACTTGCAAACTATTTGAGAGTTAATTAAGTGAGGAATAATATGAGGAAATTTGGAAATTTATGTATGAGGTGTATGAGCGATAAGGGTGAGCGAGAGCAGTGCCCTTTTTGCGGTTATATAAACGATGCTGAAAATCCATATGAGCCAGCCAAAGAAAGTTTAATTCTGCAGGACAAGTATGTTGTAGGCAACAGGTTCACGGAGAATGCGGAGTCCATTTGCTATATAGGCTACGACATAAAAAATAATTCTAAAGTGCATATCAGAGAGTTTTTTCCGTCAGAAATATGTGTTAGAGCCGAAGATGGCATTAATGTAGCGGGAAAGGAAAGTTGCGGCGAAAAATACGAAAATTTAAAAAATGATTTTTTAAATTATTTTAGGTCGTTGGCTAAGGTTAGAGATATAGATGCGATTGTTCCGGTTTACGATATTTTTACAGATAATGGAACAGCTTATGTTATATCGGAAACTGTGGATGGGATAACTCTTTTGGAGTTTGTCAGGAGAAATAATCATCCAATAGATTGGGACACTGCGAAGGTGTTGTTTATGCCGATTATTTCTGCGTTTAGTCGACTAAGCCGGACCAGAGTGTTACATCTTGCGATAAATCCGGAATCCTTGATAATAGGAAGAAACGGAAAGATGTATATTTCTAATTTTTCTACTGAAAATTTGCGGCAAATCGGAGTTTTTTCGGATTTTGAATTTAATAAAGGTTTTACGGCGCCGGAACAGTATATCAAAAATTACGAGTTAACGCAGGCTACGGATGTTTATGGACTTACTGCCACATTATTTTTTGCATTGGTGGGTTTCCAGCCCAAAGATGCTTCTGAGAGGGAAGCCGATGACAGGTTATTAATTCCTGTTAAAATTTTAAAAAATATTCCACCACATGTGGTTTCTGCACTGTCGAATGGTTTGAGAGTAAATATTCAAAGGCGCACACAAACTTTTGAAACTTTGCGCGATGAACTGACAGAAACTTCTGCAAAATATTTAAAAGAACAAGAAATAAATATTCAGAAGAACGATTGTAAATTAGAAAAAAAGAGCAGAAAAAGTAATATTTTGTGGATAATTTGCGCTGTAGTTGTTTTTTTAGCGTTGTTTATTTCAGGATTTATCTTTTTTATTAACGGCAACACTTCTAAAAAAGATGAATTGCAACAGGATAATTTATTAGCTCAAGATGCAGGGGAAAGTCAGGAGAACATAGTGGTTCCCAATTTAATTGGCAAAAATTTTGATGAGCTACAAAAAAATAATGATTCGGAAGATTATAGCATATTTTTATCTGAAAAAATATTTGACGACAAGGTTGAAGAAGGAAAAGTGATTTCTCAAACGCCGCAACCAGAAACTTCTGTAAAAAAAGGTTCAAATATAATAGTTACAGTAAGCAAGGGTTCAAAATTTAAGGCTCTGCCACAGATAGAAGGCTTAACTTTGTCGCAGGCAGCTTCTGTTTTATCGAAAGCAGGATTCATTCCTGTTCAGGAAGTACAGTACAGTAGTAAAGTTGAGCAAGGAAAAGTTATTGATTACAAAGGACATTCAAAAGGAGACAAAGTTGAAGTTGGGTCGCAGGTTACGATTGTTGTAAGCCTAGGGAAAAATAGTTAGAGAAAATAAGGGCAGCGCAGACAACTTATTAAAAAAAGTTAAGGCTGCGCTGCACCAAATTTAATTCGCCGCACTATATCGCGCGGCGGATTAAATTTAAGTTTACTATTAAGTTTCGGTGTGATATAATATTTAAAGATTTATGTTAATCAAATGTTAACCTAGGCTAACATTTGACATTTGAAAGGAGAATTTTTTTGAAAACGCTGAATGATTTAAAACCCGGTCAGTTTGGAATTGTGGAAAAAATTATGTGCGGCAAAGATTTACGAAGCAGAATTGTCGATATGGGAATAACTCCAGGTGCGCTGGTAATTATGAAAAGAATTGCGCCATTCGGAGACCCTATCCAAATAAATGTGCGCGGTTTTGACCTCAGCATTAGAAAATCTGAAGCGAAAAATATAAAAATTAAAGAAAGGAAATAATTAATGTCTACAACTGCAATATCATTAAAAGAAAAAAAGTTAGCAACTGTTAAACTTAAAAAGCTTAAAATCGCATTGGTGGGGAATCCAAATTGCGGAAAAACGACGTTGTTTAATCAGCTTACCGGAAGTAGCCAACATGTGGGAAATTGGCCTGGAGTCACGGTTGAGAAAAAAGAAGGAAGTTTAAAATTTAGAAATGTAAACATTGATGTACTTGACTTGCCTGGAATTTATTCATTGTCTCCGTATTCTTCGGAAGAAGTAATCACGAGAAACAGCTTGATTGAAGACAATCCGGACTTAATAATAAATATTGTAGATGCGACGATTTTGGAGAGAAATTTGTATCTTACAACGCAACTTTTGGAACTTCAAAAACCAATAATAATCGCGTTCAATATGACTGATATTGTTGAAAAAAAGGGTGATATAATTGATTACAATGCGTTTAGAACGGAGCTGAATGTCCCCATTGTGCCGATATCAGCCAATAAAGGAATCGGAATTAAAGAACTTTTAGATTTGGCGGTTAGATATGCCGAAAATAAAAGTGCAAGTGCAATTTCAGTAAAAAATATTTATGATGATAAAATTGAAAAGGTTATTTCCAAAATAGAAAATGAATTGCTTAAAGAATCAAATCTTGATAAGCTTAAAAATAAGGTAAATTTGCGTTGGTTAGCAATAAAAATTTTTGAAAACGATGAGTTATTATTGAAAAAAATAAGTTTGTCAGAAAGTCAGAGTAAAAATATATCTTCGTACAAAAAAATGCTGTCAATTCCGGAGCACATGGACGAACAAATGCTTGTTGCGGACCAGCGATATAGGTACATATACGAGCTTTGTAAGTCTGCAATTAAACGCAAACATTCTCAAGAATATATAACGTTAACGGACAGAATTGACAAAATTGTTACGAACAAATTTTTGGCAGTACCTATATTTGCTTTAATAATAATTTCCATTTTTTACATAACTTTTGGGCCAATAGGCTCGTTTTTTAGGATTCATTTTGAATTTTTAATTAAAGATGTTTTTGGCGGATTCGTTTTGAATTTATTGACTAATTTAGGTGCGGCAGAGTGGTCAAAAAGTTTAATAATCGGCGGAATAATCGAAGGAGTAGGGTCGGTAATATCGTTTTTGCCGCAAGTTATGATATTGTTTACGTTGCTTTCGGTTTTGGAAGATAGTGGATATATGGCGAGAGCTGCTTTTATTACTGACAAACTTTTGCGCAAGGTTGGACTATCAGGAAGAGCGTTTGTTCCGCTACTGATGGGATTTGGCTGCACCGTTCCGGCTGTGCTTGGAACGCGAATTTTAGAAAAGGAAAACGATAAAAAACTTACAATTTTGATGATTCCGTTCATGTCTTGCAGCGCAAAAATGCCTGTATACGCGATGTTTATTGCGGCTTTGTTTAAAGAACATCAAGTTTTAGCGATTTATTCGATTTATTTACTGGGAATTTTGATGGCAATATTCACTGCTATTATTTTCAAAAAGCCTGTTTTAAAAGGCGAAACGGCGTCGTTTATCATGGAGCTGCCGGAGTATAAGTTTCCGACGTTTAAAAATTTATGTTTGCACGTCGGGGAGCGCGTGAAAGATTTTATTGTTAAAGCTGGCACGATTTTGGTTGCTGCCACGATTATAATTTGGTTTTTGCAGTCGTTTAATTTGAAATTGCATATGGTTACTGACCGAAGTCAAAGCATTTTAGCGTCGATAGGAATGGGCATAGCGCCGATATTTTCTTTGTGCGGATTCGGAGATTGGCGTGCGGCGGTTTCTTTGCTTTCGGGGCTAATCGCAAAAGAATCGGTTGTCAGCACGATGTCAGTCCTTTATGGCACGGGCGGATTAGCTGGGATTTCTCATGTGGTTGCCGAACAATTTTCTACCGTTTCTGCGTATGCTTTTATGGTTTTTGTCTTGCTGTATACACCTTGCGTGGCGGCCTTGTCAGCGATATACAAGGAATTAAAAAGCGCTAAATGGACGATTATTGCCGTTGGATACCAATTAATTTTGGCTTTGACATTGTCTATGTTGGTTTATCAACTTGGAACATTTATTTTTAATGTTTTTTGAAATTTATTGTGCGTTAAAGGAGTGTTTTTATGATTATCGATTTATTTATAGCTATATTCGCAGTTATAATGGTTGTTTTTGTGGTCCAAAAGCAGATTAAACTTTATAAAAAGAGTGGTTTTGCGTCATTTTGTTCCGGAAGCTGCGCTTCTTGTGACAAAAAATGTAAGCTTCGAAAAAATTAGGGGAATTATTATGAAATGTGTTGTTAAATTGACAGGTTCGCTAGAAGATTATTTAGAAGCGGTATACCTGATTGAAAAAAATAAAGGCGAGGTCAGAATTACTGACATCGCACTTTTTATGAATTTATCAAAACCAAGTGTGAATAAAGCTGTTTCAACTTTGAAAGAAAATGGTCTGTTGGAGCACGAAAAATACGGTTCGATAAGACTTACTGAAACGGGAACGAGGCTAGCAAAAGAAATTTATTTCAGACATGAGACCTTAACGAAATTTTTTATCGACACCTTAGGCATAGAGCCAAGAATCGCAGAGGATGAGGCCTGCAAAATAGAACACATTATCAGCCATCAGACTTTGAACAAATTAGTAGATTATATGAAAAATTGTGATAGATGAAAAAATATTTAATTGCTTTTTTACTTTTGGAGCTGGAGAAGAGACTTGAACTCTCGACTTCATCATTACGAGTGATGTACTCTACCAACTGAGTTACTCCAGCAAATTTTTACTTAATTATAACCTTTTAATTTTAATAAGTCAATAAAAACTTCATGTTAAAATATTTTTTATAAAAAATTGAAAAAGCTATTGAAATCTTTTTGTTTTAGTGATATAATTAAAGAAATTTTTATTGTGCCGGTGTGATGAAATTGGCAGACGTGACGGACTCAAAATCCGTTGATGGTGACATCGTGTGGGTTCGAGTCCCACCACCGGCACCACTGTGGGTAGTTATAAGGGACTTGAGATTTTCTTATAGCTACTTTTAATATTTAGGGCTTGGCGAGTCAGATTGTTTTAACAGGCAATCTGCTCTTTTTTGTACGTCCAAAAGATTTTCTGTAACTGTCTTTCTCTTGACGGTTGAATTTCGGAATCTGCACTTGTCCTATCATCTTGTAATAAATTTCAACTCGTTGTATTGTCTCTCCAAAGACTTTCTCTTTATGATGTACAATAATTTTATCGATGAACTCATGTAAAAGCTCTGTTGTTAGATCTTCGATATTTGAATATTTTCTAACGATTTTTAAGAATCCATCGGCGTTAAGTTCATGAGCCTTCTCTTCAGCAACTACGTTTTTCATGTGTTTTATCTGTGCCTTGAGTTCAAACTGCTCATCCTCGTACTTTTGCGACAGCTTTAAAAACCGGTCTTCTGATAAATTACCTAAGATTTTTTCTTCAAACACTTTTTCGCAAAGCGTATCAAGTTCTTTGTCGCGAGCCAACATTTTATTTAGCGCTTCGAGGTTTTTCTTCTGTGTCGCCTGAATCCGCTTATAGTTTTCGTCAACAACTATTTTTACAAATTCGTCCTCAAACTCGGTTGCGAGCTAGATAATATTGGAAATATTATTTTTGACCAGGTGTGTTAAAACATCAACTCTAATGTGGTGAGTTTTCTTGCACAAACCGTTTTGAGCACGTTGATTACGGCATGAAAA
>CAKSIU010000013.1 GCA_934463265.1 uncultured Eubacteriales bacterium
TGTTGTATGACTCCAATCGAATTTAGAAATTATTTAAAGTCAAAATCTTTAAATTGATCCTTTTATTTTTTCACTGTTTACTTGACAGGGGGCACTTCAGATTTTAATGATCCTAAATGTGTTAATTTGAATGGCCTAGGGCAAAAAATAGATTATATTTCAAGAAGGGAACCAGTGTGTAATTGTAAAACATGTACTATTGATGCAATGACGTATGACAAGATTGAAAATTATGTATCCAAATTAGGTACACAATTAAATTCAATAGACCAATTTACACCGACAAATAAACAAAAGGCTATTAATTATGAAGCCGGCAAATATGCAGCTGTGGAACTGATTTTTGTTAATGAAGTGTTGGCAGCTGTTTTGCATCCATTAGTCAGAAGTTCTACGGCGAATCCTTATTTTAAAGGAGCATATTTTTTAATAATCTCAGCTGGTGTTATAGTTGGACTTTTGTGTCAAATTTCACAAACTAAATATGAAACTATATTTTTTGAAAATAAAGCAAAATTAAATAATATAAAATTTATTTTGAAAGAACTTTATAAAGATATTAATAATAAAAAGTTTAAAAATAGAAATTTTCTTTTAGTTTCTACAAATTATGATCCCAATTCACCTGATGCTATTTCTCAATTCTGTGCGATGGATGGTATAACATATAATGAGAGTTTATATGGGGAAGGCTACTTTAATAAAATTAATGAAGAAAAAATAATGCCACTTTTAGAAATTATAGATAAATGCCATTTTTATACTTATGAAAAAGCATCTTATGACACAGAACTCAGAGATTTATTAAAAAAAGCAACTAAAGTTACACTACCTATTGCTTTGGTATCGGATGCAGCTGTTTTGTTTAGTCTTTACCGCGCAGAGCTTTTTGATTATACTACTTTTGGAAAAGCAGATCCACATATTGGTGAATTTTAAAAAAACATAGCGCAGTGATTGCAGCAATTGGAACTTCAAATTTCTTTGGTGCGTTGTTTGAGTTCTTTAAAGGAGAATCTTTTGAAAGTGAAACTGCTAAAAATATAAATAATCTTGTAAGTACTGGTGCAAAAACAATAACAATTTTAATTGATGAAAAATCTGAGAAACAACAAGAAAAACACAAAAACGATGATGAAAACTTGTGATGCACTTAAGCTATAAAAATACAACAATCTAAAGAGTACATATACTTCGATTAGATAAAAAAGGCTTTGTACAATATCATATGTACGGCCTTTTTATTTAAATTTTGTATCTAAAGTTTAGTCTTTGGGAATATCTACATAAAAAGAAACGCTGTTGATTTTAACATTTTTCTAAACATATTTTTTAAACTTATAGATTAACAAATTATGGTTAGCAACATTTATTAAAACACATAATTCCAAAATAATAAATAATTTCTCAAGAAAGTAAACTCTGCTTTTTTATTAATTTCAAAATAGATGATTGGTTATTTGTACAAAGGTACATAATTTGTTGAGTTTATAAAATCATATCATTCTAAATTTTTTATTTACAAATTAGAATTTTTATTAATCAATTTTTACAACTCAGAAAAATTGGTGATTTTTTCAAAGAAATCGTCAAGAAACTTTTCAAATTTTAGTGTATTCGGTTTAACCCTTTTTCTGTCTCCAAAAATATAATCTGGAGGTATCTGTAACTTAATACACATAGCAATAAAGGTTATAAAGTCAGGTTCAGGTTTTCCCTGTGTCTTATTGTTACCGTTCTTTTTATTTGACATGCTCTAATAAAAATTTGTGGTGTGAAAATATTTACATAATTTGAAAAATAGCCCCCAAAAATATAATTATTTTGTATTTAATGTAATTTCACATGAAATTACATTTTTTTTCTTTTTTGAGAATAAATCATGGCTTTCATTCTATAATTATTATGCTATTTATGCGGTCGAGTTTAATTTCCCTATTAACCGTGTGAGCTATTATTTATCAAATTTTGAAAAAGACTTGCAAAGCAAAGATGTAGAGACACTTAAGGAAATGTATACTCTTAGAGAATAGAAAAGATAAACAAATTAACATTACATAGCGTTATTTTTGAACAAAATAGAATTCCTATAATATAAAAATAGACCGTTGTAAAATAATAGTTAAAGATAAAAGTAAAACGATGATTTTTTTAGACTGTCAGGAGACTAAAAAGTTTGTTGCAAGAGTTGAAAAAATTCCAGATGCTCAAACCAGTGAAATTTCAAAAACATACTCTTTAGAAAGGGTCAATTGCGTGAACTTGCTGAGTCGTTAAATTCTGAGTAATTTCGATATTATTGATAATGAAAATCAAGAGCTAAGCCGAATGGAAACTGAAAGCTCTAAAGTTTTGACAGACGCAGGCACGGTAGCAGGAAGGGCTGCAATAGAACTTTTAATAAATCCAGGTTCTTTAGAAGTGAAATCTAGTTTTGATTCATCTGGGTCATCAATAGTCAATTTATTGAAGAAGAAGTAAAGGAGTATCTAGAAACTCAAAAACAAAATGATATCAGCAGTTATAACTCACTTAAGCAAATGGTTGATGGCCTTAATTTAACGCATTTTGAAAAAAGAAGGCGGAACATAGTTTTTGAAAAGTAATTGAAATACCGAGTAATGCAATCAGATGTTACACTAAAGAGGTCAAAAATAGATTTTTTAAATAAAATTTTAGGTTATCGCTGAAAACCTATGAAATACAAGCAAAACGCAGGATATGAGAAGCAAATTTACTACTTTAGAAAAGATCCGCTATATGTTACCCCTCCTGCGAAGAAATTCGGAAACCCAGATACAATGCGGGCAACTTAAGTTAAAAAGGTAACTTTTTAGCAAACTTACAATTTGCATCTATTTTCAGAAGAACGGTTAAAATTAGCGATTAGGCGAAGAATAAACCGCATATTTCAAAATATGTTTTTTAATAAAAAATATATGAAAAAATCTTTTTACACTGCAATCGGTTAAAAAAATTTTTATAAAATTGCTCTTGATTTCGCCAACAGTATGAGTCATGTTAGGTTGAACTTTGGGATGAGATTTTATAATTTCTGCTTATTCTTGATATGCAAATGCCGAGATGTTTTGTATAAGTATTACCGCGTAAAAGTCTTGAAGTATGGCATTTTTCGTACCTCCTGAAAAGCTTTCCAAGCACACTTTATTCTTTAATACATCAAAACTTTTTTCAATTTCCCAACGATTTTTGTAAATATGTTTAAGATAATTTACATCGAATTTTTCATCTAAGTTTGTAACTATTTTTTCGATTGAGCCTGACAATAATGGGATATTTAATATGCGAAAAAATTTACAGAGGTTTTATGGTATGACGTTGTAACTTGACTATCGACAGCTATTGCATTTGTTGTAATTTTTGAAAATAGGTAGTCAATAAATTCAAAAACTAATTTTTTTTCGGAATCATTGTGCTTAAAAAGTTCTGCGTGAATAGTCAATTCATTTAAACTGTCATATATTGTCACTGCCAAACCTTTTGTGCGTTTTATTCCGTTTTGGTTTGTGCTAAAACCATATTCTTCTATTGCTTGCTGCAATTTTGTTTTTATATTTTTCTTTAAACTTGTCTTTCTTTATTTCCTTTATTTTTTGCAGACTCAGTTCAATATTCATTTTTACTTCACCGATTTTATTTTATCATCTTTGCTCTTCTACACCTTTTTGGCTTAAATTGCCCGCATTGGCCACGGCAAGCCCATTGTGAAGTGGTGGTAAAGCAGAGCATCCAGTGCTACTTTATCCAGCCGAAAAAGCGACCCTATTTCACTGATAATTATTGTTCCGAAAATAGTTTGTTGTATTCGGGAAATATTTGGTATAACCAACAAATCACTTTGCGTTTGTAGTTTGAACACCTCATTAACAAGAAACAGTCTGTATCTGGAAAGTTGGCGTAGCTCATAATGTTTTCACTTGACATTGACGTTGTTGAAAACTGCCCGAAATGCATAATCTGAGCGATTACCAACGAGCTTTTGGAGTTATTTTTGGTTTGTCTTATGGACATTTTTCTGAAACTGTCTGACTGAAGAATAGGGTTGATTACTTTTAAATTATAGCCCAATTCAAGCAGATATAAATATACAAACAACCAGTAATGACAGGTTGCTTACATACCGATAATGCAGTTTCCCGAAGTGACAATAAACTTCTGCATAAAGTCAAGCAAATTTTCACAGTCTTTTAGTGTGTTGGTAAATGATATGCTTGATGAAGAAGTTCATCGTTACTTACTGACAATTACCAAAGCTTCGTGTTTAAGTTTTGCTATGTCAATTCCTATGTAGAACAAATTACACCTTCTTATTATTTATTTGTGCAAATAGAGTCTATATCTCTGCTTCTTTAGCTTTCTCAAAATACTGTGATTGTGATGGATAATGCTACCTTTCACCGCAAATCGAATTTATTTCATATTGCACAAAAATATGGTTTTTTTGATTTTTCTCTTTCCTTACTTTCCTGAACTCAGTCCCAGTGAACATTTTTGGGCCAGGCTTAAACGTTGTTTAAAGAAAATCCTTTATTCTTTCTCTTTTTTTAATGATGTTTTGCTTTCCTCTTTTCAAATACGTTGACTATATCATCTGCAATAAGCTTGTTTCATTTTTCATCTAGGCAGTTAATAACTGTAAATACACAAAAATATATGTGTTTCTGCCGGTAATTCAATACTTTTTAATCAAATCCGTTATGAACGCCATCACTAAAAAAACAGCACAGGTTTTAAATTGTAAATTCCTGTGCTGTTTTTTATTTACTTGATTAACATTTTTGTATAAAAATTAATTATTTTCTATTTGTGCTGACAAGTTTTTTTACTTCTTTTAAAGAAATTGTATCAGCGTTTTTATCAAAATCTATATATACGTCTTTATTTTTATAACCAACATTAAGTTCATTACATTTACGCCTAAATTCAGCCATAGATGCACTTATTTGTTCGGTGTATTCATTTATTGAACGAGCACCTTTTCTCTTAATAACTGCTGTATTTGCAATAGTATTTAAAACAGAATCAGGTATTATCACATTTATTTTATAGTAATTTTTGTAGTATTCTTGTATTTTTTCAAATTTTGGTTTTGCAATTTTAATAAATGCTTCTTCATTTAGCGGTTTAAATTCTACGGTGGTCAATCTGAACAATAAAGATTGGTCACGGTCAACAACGGTTCTTGCACCGGTGTCATCGTCGACATCGACTTTCTTGCTTTCTCTTCCTAAAGATAAACCTTTTTCCAAACTTTCTTTACTTTCATTTGTCGTTAATATAATAATAGTATTTGAAAGGTCGAGTTTTCTATCGCCAACGAGAACGTATCCTCTATCATAAGCCTGTCTAAGAAATTCATCTATTGAACCATCCGGGTCAAATTTGCGCATTTTGTCAAATTCTTCAATTATTAAAACGGTTTTATTATTGTCCATTAACTGTGTTGCTAATTTGGTTGGAGTTTTAGTTTTTCTGCCACGAGTATCAACGGATGTTGTGTCTCCGAAGAGTTGCTCAACACAAGATTTTCCTTCTTCAGATTTATCTACCTTTAACATTTGAGGGTTAATATTTATAGGTGAAGTTTCATTGCATAGAGCTTTTGCAATTATGTTTGCCGATTCAGATTTACCAACACCAGAATCTCCATATAAACATAAAATGCAGCAAGATTTTTTGCGTTGATTTGTTTTTGAATTACGTTGACGTTCTTCCAAACAACCGGTTATTTTTGTTACAATTTTTTCAATAGCCTCATTTTGTCCGAAAATATTTTCTTTTAGATTTTTTTCTAAAAGTTCCGCAACTTTTTCAGGGTTATTTTCTAATTTGTTTCTAGAAACAGATAATTTACGCTTTAAAAATGCTAAAGTTTTATTAAAATAATTATGAAAACTTTCAAAAATGCGAGTACTTTTGCCAAGGACGCTAGCTGCAACAAAAGCAGCGCTAAATTTGCCCACTGTAGGAGCAGATTCATTCATAAAAGCAGTAATTTTTGCGCATAATTTTCCTATAGCGTCACCCTGATTATCCATGTTACTATCTATTATTTTGTTACGAATGTCTTGAGTGTCAAGGTCCAGATTTTTGTGCTTAATATCTGTTACCAACAAATTTAGAAAATCATCTCGTAACAAATATGAACTGGGAATTCCCGCGGTGTAAAAATCGTTAATGATTTCCGAAATAGTTTTGCCCTTCGCACAAATATATTTCCCTCCCTGATCCCAGTGGCAATTTTTATTAGAAAAGATGTTACTAAAATTTCTAGAAATAGACAAAATTGGATGATTTTTTACGACATTGTGAAAGTTAAAGTAATTATCAGTTACCTCAACATACTCTTTTTTCCAAATAATTTATGTTCTTTAAAAACAATTATTTGATTAGGTGCAGGAGTTTTATAATCAGTATCGAATACATACGCACCTTTTGGCGGCTCATCAGCGCTAGCAATTTTAGCCGCTGGTGTAGCTAATAACGTAGCTGACAGAGCTACAGAAACAAATTTTTTCATATTTTTAAATCTCCTTAATTTGTAAAAATAATTTTATATAATAGTTTATAAAAAATACCTACTTTTGATGATTTAAGTAGTACTTATTGTAAAAAAATAATTGTAATTATTAATAAAAATAACAACAGTTTTTATTATACAATAATGAACAAATTTTGTCAAATGTTATTTTTTATGTAAATTTTTGGATATAATTTATATGTTTTCTTAAATTTTGAAAAAAGAACCTCAAAATGAGGTTCTTTTTAAAAATGACCAGACCTGTAAGCCGAGTTCTGTCGAGAACAATTATCTATCTTGGCTGAAAGTTACCAAATCAGCTCAGTGCCACCTTCTCGAGAAACATCGGGCCGATGCGAAAAAATCTCTCTGCGGTGTTGCTCCGGATAGGGTTTGCAGAGCCATGTAGTTGCCCATATGCTGGTGAGCTCTTACCTCGCCGTTCCATCCTTACCAAAAAAATTTTTTGGCGGTATATTTCTGTTGCACTTTCCCTAGGGTCGCCCCCGGCGGCCGTTAGCCGTTATCCTGCCCTGTGGAGTTCGGACTTTCCTCGGGCAAATCCTTTCGAATTAATGTCCGCAATTGTTCAGTCTGCTCATGTAGATAATTTTAATATACAATGTCTGAAAAGTCAAGCAAAAAGCCGATGAATGATTTCAAGTGACGTTTTTTATGGTGAAAATCTGCTAGTTTTTATGCAAATAATACAAACTAAAATTTATAAAATAAAGACGCTACAACTTGTATTTATAGCGCCTCTTATTTTTTAAGGAATTTTTTGCAAAGACTAATCACAAAAATAAACGTTGTACCATACCAAAAAGATGTAAATTGTCCAAATTTTTCGGCTATTATCCTCCTTGCCGGCAAAGTGCCTGTCTAGATAATCGAGCAAAACATTTGTATTGAAAAATTCATTAGCAATATCAGATGTAAACATATTTTTAACAATATTATAAAATGGTTCTTCTCGTAACCAAACTCTGATAGGAACTGGGAAACCGAGTTTTTTCTTTTCAGCAGTAAATTTAGGTAGATGCTTTAACGCGGCGCTGCGAAGAGCAACTTTTGTATTCTCATTGTTTACTTTTAATCGACTTGGAATTGTTCTTGCAACTTTAAAAACTTCTTTGTCAAGAAATGGCACACGAAGTTCCAATGCATTGGCCATACTCATCCTGTCGGCTTTTAAAAGAATATCTCCCACCATCCAAAGGTTTACATCCAAATATTGCATACGAGTTATATCATCAAAGTTTTTTGTTTTTTCATAAAATTTTTCACAAACTTTTTGCGGAGCAGTAGCAAGATTTGTATCTTTTAAAAGTTTTTTCTTGTCTTTTTGAGAAAACATGAATGCATTTCCAATAAATCTCTCTGGTAAATCTTTTGAACCTCGAATGATGAAATTTTTGCCTTTAAAATTTGCAGGAATAGCCTCTACAACAGTCGCCAAAGCACGTCTCAAAAAGCGCGGAATTTTTTGATATTTACAAAGAGAAATTGGTTCGTGATATATATTGTAACCACCAAAAAGCTCATCAGCACCTTCTCCAGAAAGCACGACGGTAACAAATTCACTGGCAAGTTTTGAAACAAAATACAAAGCAATGCACGATGGGTCAGCTAAAGGCTGGTCCATTATGTATTGGACGTGCGAAATGTTGTCCCAAAATTCTTCAGGAGAAATTACTTTATAATGATGTTCAAGGCAGACTTTCTCTGCAAGTTTTTTGGCAAATCCTATTTCATTGTATTTTTCATCTGAACCAAACCCAACTGTAAAAGCTTTTTGGCCTGAAAAATAAGTGGAGACATAACTGGCATCCACGCCGCTTGATAAAAAACATCCGACTTCGACATCGCTGACTTTATGCGTTTTTACAGATTCTTCAAAAACAGTTTCGATTTTAGTTACAGCTTCATCGAGTGTTAAATTTTCATCCGGTTCGAAAGTTGGATCAAAATAGCGTGTAATCTCGAGTTTACCGTCATTAAACCAAAGATAATGCCCGGGCAAAAGACAGTAAACGCCCTCAAAAAAAGTTTCTGGTGGCACGGAATACTGAAAAGAAAGATATTTATCTAGAGCTTTTTTATTAAATTTTTTCTCGAATTTTGGAAATTGTAAAATGCTTTTTATTTCAGAACCGTAAACCAAATGATTATCCACAAGTGCATAGTGCAGCGGTTTTATTCCAAAAAAATCTCTGGCCATGAAAAGTGAACTATCAACGGTATTAAAAATAGCAAAGGCAAACATTCCGCGAATTTTATCTAACAATTTTTCGCGCCATTCTTCAAATCCGTGGATTAAAACTTCAGAGTCCGTATCCGTATAAAATTTGTGGCCGGCAGTCATAAGTTTTTCACGCAACTCTTTGTAATTGTATATTTCTCCATTAAATGTCAAAACCAA
Source organism: uncultured Eubacteriales bacterium (assembly GCA_934463265.1). Taxonomy (GTDB): domain Bacteria; phylum Bacillota; class Clostridia; order Oscillospirales; family Acutalibacteraceae; genus CAG-557. The sequence goes on from CAKSIU010000013.1 coordinate 8,964, forward strand.
AGTTTTGTCCTCATTGTATATTGGCTGATTTCCATCATCTAAGTCTATAATGCTAAGTCGACGAAACCCCATAGATATAGATTCAGTTGAAAAAAAGCCCTCGCTGTTAGGACCTCTGTGAGTAATGACATCTGTCATATTTTTTAAAATTTTTTCTCTATCTAAAATTTCACCTGTAAAACCACAAATTCCACACATAATAATACCTCTTTTTTCAATTATTTTATTTAATTATAGCAAAACAAAAGAAATACTTCAATATTTTTTTAACATAAATGTAAAAATTTACTCGATAAAGTTACGTGTAATAGAAACTTTTGCAATTTTCCTGTCGACAATTTTCTCGACGGTGAAATTTATGTTTTTAATCGTGATAGATGGGTGTTCATCATTGGTAGGGATACGTCCTAAATGTTCCAAAATTAAGCCCGAAATAGTGTCATAATCGCCATCGGGCAACGCAAAGCCCAGCAAATTAGAAATTTCATCTATAGAAGTTGTTCCATCAACGGTAAACTTGTTTTCATTTATTTTAGTAATTTCATTTTGTTCGTTGTCGTATTCATCCTGAATATTACCCAAAATCGATTCAATCAGGTCTTCGATGGTAATAAGGCCCTCGGTACCACCATACTCATTAACAATTATAGCAATTTGAGTTTTTAAGTCAATAAGTTCTCGAAATAATTCGCTGCAGCGTTTGGTTGCTGGAACGTAAACAGCGTTACGCATGATGTCCAATATGGACGTATTATGAGGTGCGGGAGTGCTCACCAAATATTTTAAAAGGTCTTTAACATAAACTATTCCGATTATGTTATCAACATCTTCGTGATAAACTGGAATGCGTGAATATCCAGTAGAAATTGCAAGATTTACCGCATCAAAAGTTAACTTATTGTCCTCGATGGCAGTTATTTCAGTTCGGTGAGTCATAATTTCATTTGCAGTTTTATCATCAAAGTCAAAAACATTTTCGACGATATTTTTAATTCCCCCATCTATTATACCTTTTTCTTGACCGGCATCTAACAACATCAAAATTTCCTCTTCGGAAATTTCGTCAATGCTGTCATCCGGATTAATTCCAAATAATTTTACTATGAAATTTGTAGAAGCAGATAAAAACTTTATAAACGGGCTAAAAATTTTTTCTATTGCACTGATGATTCCAATAACTTTAAATGAAATTTTTTCAGCGTTTTGCATTGCAATTTTTTTGGGAACAAGTTCTCCAAGCACCAGCGAAAAGTATGACAATATAATTGTTATTAATACAGTAGAAAAACCTTCTAAAATGCTTTGAGAAAACGGCAAAAATGAAAGAAATTCAGCAACTTTGCTTGCAAATATGGTTGAGGCTGAAGCAGAAGTTAAAAATCCAGACAAAGTTACCCCAACTTGAATTGTTGCGAGAAAATTACTTGAATTTTTTGTGGTATTAAGAATTTTTTCAGCACCTTTATGACCGTTTCTTGCCATTTTTTTAATTTTATTTTCATTTAGTGTTATGATGGCAATTTCAGACATTGCAAAAAAAGCATTAATCAAAATTAAAATTAACAATAAAAGTATTTGAAAAATATCATTCATTTTTTCACCTTCTGTATCAATCTTTATTTTTTTATGTAAAAGTTACCTATTAAATCGACTTTACATATTGCATTAAAAGTGATAAAATCTAAAAGAATTAATATATTTTGATTGTAAAATTTAGCACAATAGGGGGATAAGAAAATTTGTTAAGAAAAATGAAAACAATGGACGGAAACACTGCAGCAGCTTATGTCTCTTATGCATTTACAGAAGTTGCGGCAATTTATCCTATAACTCCATCATCTGTTATGGCAGATGAAACAGACAAATATTCTGTTGCTGGCAAAAAAAATCTTTTTGGTCAGCCAGTTAAAGTTACACAAATGCAGTCGGAAGCAGGTGTTGCCGGTGCCGTGCATGGTTCGCTGTCGGCAGGAGCTCTTACAACAACATATACGGCTTCGCAAGGCCTTTTGCTTATGATTCCGAATATGTATAAAATGGCGGGAGAGTTGCTTCCAAGTGTTATTCATGTCTCGGCAAGAGCTGTAGCAAGTCATGCACTTTCTATTTTTGGAGACCATTCTGATATTTATGCATGCAGACAAACAGGTTACGCAATGTTGTGTGCAGATAACCCTCAAGAGGTTATGGACTTGGGGGCGGTAGCACATTTATCTGCAATAAAAGGCCGAGTTCCGTTTTTACATTTTTTTGATGGTTTTAGAACATCTCATGAAATTCAAAAAGTTGCAATATGGGATTATGACACACTGGGAAAATTACTTGATTGGGACGCGGTAGAAACCTTTAGACACAGAGCCTTAAATCCAGAAAATCCGGTTTTAAGAGGCTCCGCACAGAATGATGACGTGTTTTTTCAGGCAAGAGAGGCAAGCAATTCTTACTATGATAGGTTGCCCAAAATAGTTGAAGATTATATGAAAAAAGTGAATGAAAAAACAGGTTCAAATTATAAACCATTTAATTATTATGGAGCCCCGGATGCAGAAAAAATAATTGTGGCGATGGGTTCGGTTTGCGAAACAGTAGAGGAGGTTGTAGATTATTTAAACGCGGCGGGAGAAAAAGTTGGTCTTGTAAAAGTTCATTTGTATCGTCCGTTTGTGAAAGAATTTTTGTTGGACGAGATTCCAAAAACAGTAAGAAAAATATCGGTTCTGGATAGAACAAAAGAACCTGGGTCAATAGGAGAACCTCTTTATTTGGACGTTTTGGCGGCACTTTCAGAATCAAATTTTAAAAATGTGTCATTTTATTCAGGACGTTATGGATTAGCTTCAAAGGATACTACTCCAGGCGATATTATTGCGGTTTTTAGAAATATGAATGGAAAAAATCCTAAAAAAAGATTTACAATCGGCATAGTTGATGATGTTACAAATTTATCACTTAAAGTTTGCGAAAATCCGGACACAACTAAATCTGGCACAATTTCGTGCAAGTTTTGGGGTTTGGGCTCAGATGGAACTGTCGGTGCGAACAAAAATACGATTAAAATAATCGGTGACAAAACTGACTTGTATGTTCAAGGATATTTTGCCTATGACTCAAAAAAATCTGGAGGGCTTACCGTTTCTCATCTGCGCTTTGGAAAAGAGCCAATAAAATCGACGTATTATATAAGTAAAGCTGATTTTGTTGCTTGTCACAACACCTCATACATGAAAAAATACGACATAGTTCAAGATTTAAAGCCGGGCGGAAGCTTTTTGCTGAATTGTCCCTGGAGTGTGGACGAATTAGAAATTGAATTACCAGCAAAGGTGAAAAGGTATATTGCAGAGAATAAAATTAACTTTTATACAATAAATGCTACGAAAATCGGCAAAGAAATCGGTTTGGGTGGCAAAATAAATACGATACTTCAAGCGGCATTCTTTAAAATCGCGAATATTATTCCAGTGGAAAAAGCGCTTGAATATATGAAAGACGCGGCGACAAAATCATACGGCAAAAAAGGTGAAAAAATCGTTGCTATGAATCATGAAGCGATTGAACGTGGAATGACAGAATTACAAAAAATTGAGGTTCCAGATGAGTGGAAAAATGCTGTGGCAAATGAAAAATTTGAAGTTGCAACGGGCGAAAGAAAAGAATTAGTGCGGTATGTTAATGAAATTTTAAAACCAATTGATTCATACAAAGGAAATGATTTGCCGGTCTCAGCTTTTATAAACCATGCGGACGGAACTATTCCGCAAGGCTCTTCGGCCTATGAAAAACGAGAAATTGCAATTGACGTTCCATGCTGGAAACCAGAAAATTGCATACAGTGTAATTTTTGCTCATTTGTTTGTCCACATGCAGTGATTCGTCCTGTGGCAATGACTGAGGAAGAGATGAAAAATTCACCTGAGGGAATGAAGTCGAAGGGTATGGCAGGAATTTCTGGTATGAAATTCGCGATAACCGTTTCGCCGTTAGATTGCACAGGCTGTGGAGCTTGTGTGAATGTTTGTCCGGGAATGAAGGGGAAAAAAGCGCTTGAAATGCAGCCGTTTGAGACTCAAAAAGGTGAGCAAAAAGTTTTTGATTATGCGAGTAAATTGCCGAAAAAAACAGAAGTAGCCGAGAAATTTAAAGGATCAACTGTAAAAGGAAGCCAATTTAAAAAGCCTTTGCTGGAATTTTCCGGAGCGTGTGCTGGTTGTGGAGAAACGCCTTATGCAAAACTTGCAACACAGCTGTTTGGCGACAGAATGTTTATTGCCAACGCAACTGGATGTTCGTCGATTTGGGGCGGCTCGTTGCCATCAACGCCTTACACGGTAAATGATGAGGGAAAAGGTCCCGCATGGCATAATTCTTTATTCGAAGACAATGCGGAATTTGGCTTTGGAATGGCTTTGGCACAAAATACGGCTCGTTCTAGATTGAAAGATTATGTAAACGAAATAAAATCAGCGGCAAGCGATGAAAATTTAATTTCTGCCTGTGATAACTACTTAAAAACTTTTAATGATAGCGAGAAAAATAAAATTGCAACGAAATTACTTTTAGAAATACTTGAAAAAACATCTGATAAAAATGAAAAAGTAAATTTATTGTCAAAGAAACTGTTAAAAAATAAAAATTATTTAAGTAAAAAGTCTATTTGGATTTTTGGCGGAGATGGTTGGGCTTATGACATTGGATTTGGCGGACTTGACCATGTTATTGCTTCTGGAGAAAATGTAAATATTTTGGTTTTTGATACGGAAGTTTATTCAAATACAGGCGGGCAAGCTTCAAAATCAACACCAATAGGCGCTATGGCTCAATTTGCCTCAGCAGGAAAGTCTGTGAAGAAAAAAGATTTGGCAGCGATTGCTATGAGTTATGGTTATGTTTATGTTGCGCAGGTTGCGATGGGTGCCAATTATAATCAATGTATAAAAGCTTTTATCGAAGCGGAAAATTATAACGGCCCGTCTATAATTATTGCGTATGCACCGTGTATAAATCACGGAATAAAAGGCGGAATGGGAACCGCTCCGATGGAGGAAAAAATGGCAGTAGAATCCGGCTACTGGAATCTTTTTCGTTTTGACCCGCGATTGAAGCTTTATGAAAAAAATCCGTTTTTGCTCGATAGTAAAGCACCTTCATTGAATTATCGCGATTTTATTATGAACGAAGTACGGTACAGTGCGCTTGAAAGGGCGAATCCAGAGAGGGCCGAAAAATTATTTAAAGTTGCAGAGGCACAATCCAGCGGCAAATATGAGCATTTGTTGAAGCTTTCTCAGTTTTATGAAGATAAAAACTAAAAATTAAAGCGAAAACAAGTATCCCTGACAAGTTTTATTGCAAAAATTTGTCAGGGTTTTGTAAATTTTTATTATTTTATGAAAGTTTTGTCGGCATGATGATTGTATAGTGAGGTAATCATGTTAAACGTCTTCTTGTCAATTATCCCGTTGGGTTCAAGGTTAAAAAGTTGCTGCAGATCTTTTACTAAATTAACGCTGGGCTCATCGTGATTTCCGGTTATGTTAAAATTGTCAAAATTTTCAAAAATGGTAGTTATTGAATAGAGCATGGAATGAATCAAATAAAGACATAGTGGATTTTCCCCCGGATTTATCAGGAAATCTGTAGCTGGAAAGACTTGCGGAAGTAAAGCTTCTGTTTCGTACTCAGAAATTTCATTAAAAATTGTTATTATGTGATTCCACGTGTCAAAGTCGACGACACCGGTAACGGGCAGTGAAAATGTTCTTTGAAAGCCAGAGACAGATTCTTTGGTCTGCGGAGAAAATATTCCGTCGGGAATGACTGCCGGAACGGTGTTGTAGTAGTAAGAAATGAGCCGCAAAAAATGCTGTAGATTCCTAATAGGCTCGCCCGGACGTAAAGTTGTTCTGTTCATAAATTTATAAAAACACCTCTCGAATTAATTTTTATTGTTACTATCGAAATCACTCTGACCAACATTTAGTTCGTAACCGGGGTATTGAGTCGGCTGCGGATTTTCTGAACTTACAATATCAAGATAAGTTCCACCGATGCTGTTCCATGTGATTCTGTCAACATTTCCGGTAACTCTTAGCCCGAATTTTTTTTGATACTGCATAACAGCATTCATAGTAGCCTCGTCGTAAACTCCGGTGACTTCCACGGGAGAAATCTCTGGATAAATATTCGCGATGTTATTAATGTACTGCTGCAGAGTGCTGACTTCTTCACCTTTTGAGCCGAGTCGCAAAGTTGTGCCACTAAACGGAATAAATGTTTTTGGAACGACATTCCCTTCAAAAACCGTTGTAACAATGCCGCGGAATTCTCGATAAATTTCGTTCCAGGTTACATCATCAACCTCGCCTGTTTGAGGTAAATCTTTGCTTTTTTGAAAAGCTATTACGGCATTTTTAGTTTTTGGACCAAAGATGCCGTCTATTTCGATAAAAGGGATATAATCGTAAAACTGAGCAAGTACGGATAAGAAATATTGTAAAATGTAGACTTTTTCGCCACGATTCCCCTCAGTAATGGCGTCCGGATAAGTTAAATTTATGCCAAAAAGACGTTGCCCTTCTGATTCAAGTTCTCCGAGTTTGTTTACAGAGGTATACAAGTATACAAGTCTGTACCAAGTGGCCTTTCCGACGATTCCATCCGGAGTCAGGTTAAATATTTCTTGAAACGCAATTACTGCTCGCTCTGTGGACTGCCCGAAGATTCCATCAATTGGATAAATATTAGGAATCGCAGGGTAATTTTGAGAAATTCTGCTTAAAGAACGCTGCACAATTACGACATAATCGCCGACAGAGCCACGTTGTAACGGATATCCGGGATAAGACGAGCGCAATCCCATTACTGGTGCCTCTTGAACTAATTCTATGTTGTAACCGTAATAATATTTTAAAATATTAAGAGAACTGTATCCTTGATTTGCAAGTTCCTCGCTGCCCCATTGTGACAATCCATTGCAAGTTGCAGTTGTTCCGTTGCAATAAATTGCCGCAAGTGGTTCAACATAGCCCATTCTGCGAATGTAGTCGTTAAAAACATCATCAACGATTCTATCGATATTTTCAAAAATATTTCTGCCGGGAGTAAAAGCCTGATCGTAAGCTGTCGAATTTGTAATATTAAATGAGTAGCCTTGACTGGGGTAATGTTCCAGATAAATTCGATTTAGCGCAAAGGAAATCTGTGCATAAATATTGGCATAAATCGCGGCTTCATTCCAGGTAGGATAAATTTCGCTGGATGCCACATTTTTTATATAATCAGGAAAAGACACGGTAACATTCTGCGCGCTGCTGTTTGGTGTGCCCAAATGAACAACTATGTAACTTGGCACATACGGAGTTATTATTGGCATGATATCGCCTCTCTTTTATAAATTTTGTGAAGGGGTATTTCTGCTGATAAATCTGTCTTCTGGCAGGCTGTTTTCTTCTAACGGAATCAGCTCGACATTTTGTATGGTTTGCGTATTTGCAAAAACTTGGACATCGGTTATAGTCAGCGTGTAGTACGAAGGGTGAGAAATTTTTATGTCACAAATAGCAAAAGGCTTAATTTTAGACGGACTTAAAGATAATTCTAAATCTGGTGTGCTTATGGAAATAGGCGAAGTTTGACCGGATTCGTTGGTGGTTCTAAATCCCAAAAGTTTCGAGGTATCTCCTGATCCAGAAGTTACGGATACTTGGGCGTCTCTTAATGGAATTTGTGCGCGAGAAGTATAAACATTTACGACAATATATCCAGTTGCCATATAAAAATGCCTCCTTAAAAAATTTATACTTTAAATAATATAAAAAATTTAAACGGTTTATGATTATCATAAGCAGTTTTAGAAAATAAATTAAGCGCCGCGCGGTATAGTGCGGCGCAAATGAATTTTATTAGCAGTTTTTTTTACTAATAAAGTTTTTTTTAAGCAATTCCCGATTTATATTACCATAAAAAGTCAAAAATCTGCACCATGTTAAGACAGGCTATGACGTATCTGTACGATATAATTTTATTATGTAAAAGTAAAATTATGCCAAGATTTAGGTGATATAAAAATGAAAAATACGAATATAATCGCAACAACAGAAAAAAATATAAAATCTCTGATACCGGCAGAACAATCTAGACTGATTACGGAAAATATATTGCATTTTATTTTAGGAATATTTGTATCAAAAGGAATAGCTTTTGGAGTTTACGCACCATTTGGAACGGCATTTTTGTCTGCAGTACCTTATAAAAATATGCTTTTTAGCCTTATTGGAACGGTAATTGGATATATATTGCCATCGGAAATAAACATCGGAATAAGATACATTTCCACAGCAATAGCAGTATGTGCGATAAGGTGGACGCTAAACGATTTGCCAAAGTTGAAAGAAAATAAATTATACGCACCGATTATTTCGTTTTCAACAATAATTGCGACAGGTTTAGCTATAAATATTTCGGATGTAAGCGATTTAAACGAAGCGGCTATGTACATAACAGAAGCATTATTGGCCGCAGGAGCAGCATATTTTTTCCGCGAAAGTATAAATATTTTTTCGAAAATAAGAACAAAATTAAAACAATCAGAATTAGTCTGCATTTGCATGACGGTTTTTATGATAATTTTGTCTTTATTGTCAGTTAAAATAGGAGACATTTCAGTTGGAAAAGTTTTGGCATCTTTATTAATAATTTTTTGTGCCCGGTATTTAGGCGTAATCGGCGGCAGCATTTCAGGAATAACAGCCGGCGTCATTTTTGGCCTAGCATTTAAAGAACCTAGCTATGTTATGGGCGCATATGCTTTTGGAGGTTTGATATCCGGTTTGATGGCAACTTTTGGAAGAATATCGTGCTGTTTTGCGTTTTTGGTGGCGAATATGATTATTTCTGTTCAAACGGGCAATCCAACAGTAATAATATCCGGAATTTATGAGATAATTACTGCCAGTTTGATATTTATTTTTATGCCTGAAGAGATTGGAAGTAAATTTGTCGGATTTTGTTCAGCTACGATTAATTATGATTGGCATGAAGGCTTAAAAGACACTATCGTTATGCGCCTTGATTTTACCTCTAAAACGCTAATGAATTTGGGCGAATCAATAGACAAGGTTTCGGAAAAACTGTCGAAACTTGGCAAAAATAAAATTTCGAATACGGATATTTATTTGGCTTCAGTTGACAAAGTTTGCAATAATTGTGGACTAAAGACATTTTGCTTTGATACAAATAATTCGGATACTTTAGAGTCGTTTTCGCAGATTAATAAGATTTTGCAAAGCAAGGGGAAAATAAGTAAGGAGGATTTTCCTGAAAATTTCGCAAAAAGATGTAACAGAAAATGTGAGCTAGCAAATAATCTGAATGATTTATACCGCAAAGAAGCGGAAAAAGAAGCCTCTGACAAGAGAATATCTGAAGTGAGAGAGTTTGTTTCGGAACAATTTTCTGATATGGGCACATTATTATCAGAAATGGCAAATGAAGTGAAAAATTACGAAACTTTTGACTTAGAATTAGCAAAAAAAATCACATCAGAGTTAAAAAGTTTAAATTTGACGCCTATTAATATTTGTTGCAGATATGATAAATTTGGAAGAATATTCGTTGAATTTGAAGTTAAAAGTTTGGACAAAAAAGAGATAGAAAATTTAAATTTAACAAGGAGATTATCCAAAATATGCGCACGGAAATTAGATTTGCCGTGCATTAGTTACGCTGAAGATGCTTGTAAAATTCAACTTTCGGAGAAACCGATTTTTGATGTGCATATTGGCGTTGCACAGCATATTTGTAAAAACGGCGTGTTGTGTGGAGATAATTATACATATTTTAATGACGGCATGGGACGAATGATATTTATATTAAGCGACGGCATGGGAACGGGTGGCAGAGCGGCTGTTGAGGGCGCTATGGCGTGTAAAGTCATGGAAAATTTGATAAAATCCGGAATGAATTTTTTTACGGCGGCTAAAATAACAAATTCAGCGCTGCTTGTGAAGTCAGAAGATGAAGTTTTGGCGACTCTGGACGTTTTGAGTGTGGATTTATTCAGTGGAGAAATGAATTTATTAAAAGCAGGTGCGCCGCTTACATTTTTAAAGAAAAACGATGAAGTAATTCGCTGTGCACCTAATTCTTTGCCTATTGGAATTTTAAAAGAAATTAACGTAGCGGAATGCAGTGAGATTTTGTCTGCCTATGATAAAATTTTAATGGTGTCGGACGGTGCGATTTCAGATGGCGACGGTTGGCTTGAAGATATGCTTAAAAACTGGAGAAATGAAGACTCACAAAGTTTTGCAACCTCAGTTATAAAAAGAATATCAAATGAAAAGAGTTCAGATTTTGACGATGATATAACGGTGATTGCGATAAAATTATCTGACCGCAAATAGCAAAGGCACCGCACTATACCGCGCGGTGCCTTTATTTGAAAGTTATAAATATGCTTTAAATGCAATTGCAATGATTGGCAAAATAGACATGGCGATAAAAAATAAATAAATTTTCAAAAAACTCTTGTGTTTTTTTGCAAAGTTGTATAATTAAATAAGAATAGCTATTCTTTATTATTTTAAAATTAGAAAGGTGGCAATTATAATGAGTGACAAAAAACGAAATGATGTAAGTTTGGATGACGAGCAACTTGAAAATGCAAGTGGAGGTTATGGAATTATTCACAGACATGATGGGCTTAAGCAATTAGTTGATGACGCTGGAAACTTGATAGATGAAAAATTTGTGGATACTTTCGATGCAAAAGAATATACAGATAAACAGAAACATGGTTTTAACAGAGGACAAGAATGGGAAGTTTATTGAACCAACGTTTGTAACTTAGAAAAGAGCAGGCTGGCCACCTGCTCTTTTAGTTATGCTTAAAAATTTAATTTGGCGTCCCCAAGACGATTCGAACGTCCGACCTACTGCTTAGGAGTATGGCTTACCATGTGATACACGGTTCGGATGTAACTTCCAATATCATCCCTTACGCAGAATGACTTGTAGTAAACGAACTTTATGGTGCAAAACACCTATTCTGACGCAGTTTTATGTGTCCGTTGGGTGGTCCTATTAAAATTCTTAGCAAGAGGACACCCAGCCAAAGCTGATTGCTACTGCCATTCTTCACTCCCTTAGTCAAAATGACAAGGCAAATACATGGAGGTTACTATTGAACTATAGTCAAGTAAGTAGACACAAAAAAGTGTAAAATTTTTTAATAAGCATCTTAGTTAAGGATTCAGAGT
>CAKSIU010000014.1 GCA_934463265.1 uncultured Eubacteriales bacterium
TTCTAAAAAAGAATAAAAAAGCGAAAAAAGTAAAAACTAAAAAAGAAAAATAATCCTCCTTAGCTCAGTGGTAGAGCCCTCGGCTGTTAACCGAGTTGTCGTTGGTTCGAATCCAACAGGGGGAGCCAGAGAACCCCCGAAAAATCGGGGTTTTTTATTATTCCCCGGAGATTTAGAAGTCTAAAATAGCTTAAATTTTTCATAAAAAGTTTATTTTCAAGCGTATAACCTGTTAACCGAAAAAAACATATAAATTTTCAAGTGCTAGAAAAAGCGACAAGATTACATCTGAAAGACATCTGATGGTATTAAATTCCATTTAGGTGTCTTTTTTGTTTCTAAAAAAATAAGGAGTGTATAATATGCAAATTGGATGTCATTTTGTTTTTAAAAAGCGAGTGCCTTCGCGGGACATCGCGCGCGCCTAGCTACAGAAAATGCTAGCAAAGAAGACCAACAACCTAAAATTAGGAAGAAGTTCAACAACCTCAAAGTAACGCTTCAAACGATGTAGAAGAGTCTGAAATTAATTTTATAATAATATTGATATTCTTAACAGTAGTTTTTAATCATATACATGGTAGCAAAGGACTGATTTTATATGTATATAAATTTAAAAATAAAAAAGCCACTGTTTATTTTTTTTGCAATAATATTTTTTGTTTTGTTCGGATTTTATTTAAACTGGAGCAAAGATTTGATATTGACTGCGATTTCTGAACAAGAAGACTATGTAAAATTGCCGATACTTATGTATCATTCCGTGTTAAAGACAAACAAGTCAAAAAGAAAATTCATTATCTCGCCCGACACCTTCGAAGAAGATTTAAAATACATAAAGGAAAACGGTTACACTACGGTTGTAATGCAAGATTTAATAAATTATGTGTACGAAAATAAAGACTTGCCCGAAAAGCCAATAATGTTGACGTTTGACGATGGATATTATAATAATTATTTGTATGCTTTTCCGCTTTTAAAAAAGTATGAATGTAAAATGGTTCTCTCACCCATCGGCAAGCAGTGTGACGTTTACAGCGAAAATAAAGACAGAAATCCTAACTACGCGCATTGTTCTTGGGTTGAGCTAAAAGAAATGAAAGATTCCGGACTTGTGGAAATTCAAAATCATTCGTACAATATGCACACTATTACCAAAAACCGGCGCGGAACTAAAAAAAATAAAAACGAAAGTTTCGAGCATTATCAAAAAGCCTTTTGCAGCGACGTTAACCTGATGCAAAGTAAAATTACGGAATTTCTTGATACTACGCCAACAACTTTTGTCTACCCATTTGGCGCAATAAGCAATTGTTCAACGGACATATTGCGACAGCTCGGTTTTAAAGCAACTTTAAATTGTGAAGGTAAAATAAATAAACTCACAAAAAATCCAGAAAAATTATACGGTCTTTGCCGAATTTTACGTCCGCCGAATATTTCAAGCGCATCATTTTTTAAAAGTAAAATCGAAAAATAAATATTTTTACAAAAAATTAGCCGGAATCCAATTTATTTGGATTCCGGTTTTACTTTATTTAGCATATTCAATTACTCGGCTTTCGCGAATAATATTCACTTTAATTTGGCCAGGGTAATCAAGTTCGTCTTCGATTTTTTTACAAATTTCACGCGCTAAAATCGTCATGCGTTCGTCATTAACCACTTCCGGCTTAACCATTATTCTAACTTCTCTGCCGGCTTGAATTGCAAAACATCTTTCCACACCGTTAAATGAAGAAGCTACTTCCTCTAACTTTTCAAGGCGCTTGATGTAATTTTCAAGATTTTCACGTCGAGCACCCGGTCTTGCTGCAGAAATCGCATCTGCCGCCTGGACTAGACACGCAATAACAGTTTTGGCTTCGATGTCCCCGTGATGCGCATGAATCGCATGGACTACGGTTTCATTTTCGCGATATTTTTTAGCTACATCAACACCGATTTCTATATGCGAGCCTTCGATTTCGTGGTCGAGGGCTTTTCCAATATCGTGCAAAAGGCCTGCACGTCGCGCCATTGTTGGGTCTAAGCCTAATTCTGACGCCATCAAACCAGATAAATGTGCTACTTCCAAAGAGTGTTCCAAAACATTCTGACCGTAACTGGTGCGATATCTAAGCCGGCCGAGTAATTTAATCAGTTCCGGGTGAATCAAATTCACGCCCGCCTCAATTACAGCACGCTCGCCCTCGGATTTAATACTCAGGTCAACTTCGCGTTTGGCACGCTCGATAGTTTCCTCTATGCGTGCAGGATGAATCCTTCCATCTGTGATAAGATTTTCCAGCGCAATTCTAGCAACTTCTCTACGAATCGGGTCAAAACTGGAAATTGTAATTGCCTCCGGAGTGTCATCAATAATCAAATCGACGCCGGTTAAAGTTTCGATTGCCCGAATATTTCTGCCTTCGCGGCCAATAATGCGGCCTTTCATTTCGTCATTCGGCAAAGGCACAACGCTTACAGTTGCTTCGGCAACGTGGTCTGATGCGCATCGCTGAATTGCCAAAGAAATGATTTCGCGCGCTTTTTTTTCGGATTCATCTTTAACTTTCTGCTCAAATTCCATGATTTTAACCGCTTTTTCATGAGTTAATTCCTCGTCTAAGTTTTGAAGTAAATACTCTTTTGCCTGCTGAAGCGTAAATCCGGAAATCTTTTCAAGCGCTTCGAATTGTTTTTGCTTAAGTACATCGACTTCTTTTAATTTTTCGTCAATTAATTTAGATTTATTGGTTATTTCTTCATTTTTAGCGTCTAAATTATCGATTTTTTTATCGAGTGATTCTTCACGCTGCAAAATTCTACGTTCTTGCCGTTGAATATCTTTACGTTTTTCAGCGATTTCTTTTTCCGAATCCGTACGCATTTTATGTACTTCGTCTTTGCCCTCGATTATAATTGCATTTTTTTTAGCCTGCGCCTCACTTATAGCTTCGCTCAAGATTTTTTTAGCTTCTTGCTCCGCGGAATTTATAGTGGATTCAGCAGTTTTTTTGCGATGAGAAACTCCCAATTTAAATGATATAAAAGCTGTAATTACACAGATTATGCCAGACAGTATAAGTATAAGTCCTACATTCAAAATAGGCACCTCCTTGATGATTTTTAAAATATTTTAAAGAAATTTATTTTTTATTTATAGGATAAATTCAAGTTCAAAGTTAATTATAATTTTTAATTCTGTAATCGAAAAAAATTCTATTTACCAAAAATATATAAAAAACGATAAAAAGTCGAATATACACCTATAACTGTGAGATTTTTTTATAAAAGTCTCAAATATTATTTTATTACTTCAGACGGGGTGCTGTCAAGCAAATTATCACTTGTTGACTTAAATAATTCATGGTGATATTATAATGATTAAGTATAATTTTAGTTAAAAGGTGCGTGAAGTTATGATAAATGTTACATTAAAAGATGATGCCGTAAAACAATACGAAAAAAATACAACCGTTGAACAAGTAGCAAAATCGCTTGGTATGGGACTTTATAAAGCCGCTTGTGCTGCAAAATTAAACGGCAAACTCGTTGACCTGCGAACTCCTATAACTGAGGATTCTAATTTGGAAATTTTAACTTTTGATGACAATGACTTTTGCAAAAAAGTTTATTGGCATACGTCATCTCATGTTTTGGCGCAGGCCGTTCTCAGATTATTTTCGGATGCAAAATTGGCTATAGGTCCGGCGATTGACAAAGGTTTTTATTACGATTTCGATTTGCCACGCTCGCTCAACGCGCAGGATTTAGAGCAGATTGAGGCTGAAATGAAAAAAATCATAAAAGAAAATTTGCCTCTGGAACGCTTCGAATTGCCTTATGATGAAGCTATTGCTTTGATGAAAGAGAAAAAACAGAATTATAAGCTTGAGTTAATAGAAAAACACGCCGGCAACGGAGAAAAATTATCTTTTTATACGCAAGCCGATTTCGTTGATTTATGCGCAGGCCCTCACTTAATTTCAACCAGCCAGATTAAGGCTGTAAAATTATTGAATTGCACCGGTGCCTATTGGCGCGGCGATGCTAATGGTCCTATGCTTCAACGCATTTATGGAATTTCTTTTCCTAAAAATGCCGACTTGGAAAATTATTTGACAACCCTAGAAGAAGCTAAAAAACGTGACCACAGAAAACTCGGCAGAGAACTTGAACTTTTTGACTTATTCGATGAAGGTCCAGGATTTCCATTTTTCTTTCCGAACGGCATGAAACTCAGAAACGCTTTGCTTGATTTTTGGCACGAGGAACACGATAAAGCTGGCTACGTAGAAATTAAAACGCCAATGATGCTAAATAAAGATTTATGGCTGCGTTCTGGGCACTGGGAGCATTACAAGGATAATATGTATACCACTCAAATTGATGAGCAAGAATTCGCCATAAAACCGATGAATTGTCCGGGTGGAATGTTGGTGTACAAAAGCAGACCGCATTCTTATAGAGAACTTCCTATGCGTGTTGCAGAATTGGGTCTTGTTCATCGTCACGAGTTGTCTGGTGCGTTGCACGGACTGATGAGAGTTCGTTGTTTTACACAAGATGACGCTCATATATTTATGACTCCTGAACAAATCGAGCAAGAAATTATTGGCGTAATGGAGCTTATCGATAAATTTTATTCTACATTTGGATTTAAATACCATATCGAACTCTCAACTCGTCCGGAGGACTCTTTGGGAACCGATGAGCAATGGGAACGTGCGACAAACGGCTTAAAAAATGCTCTCAATACGATTGGCAAAAAATATAAAATAAATGAGGGCGACGGCGCATTTTACGGTCCTAAAATTGATTTTCATCTTGAGGACTACTTAGGCAGAACTTGGCAATGCGGAACAATTCAACTCGACTTTCAAATGCCTGAACGATTTGATTTAACTTACGTCGGCGAAGACGGCGAAAAACATCGTCCGGTAATGATTCATCGCGTGGTTTTGGGCAGCATCGAAAGATTCATCGGAATTTTAACGGAACATTTCGCCGGATCTTTTCCACTTTGGCTGGCGCCAGAGCAAGTCAGAATTTTGCCAATAAGTGACAGATTACACAGCGAAGCAATAAAAATTCAAAACGGACTTAAAAAATCGAAAATTCGCGTTACAACGGACACCCGAAGCGAGAAAATCGGGTATAAAATTCGAGAAGCTCAACTTAAAAAAATTCCTTATATGCTGGTCGTCGGTGATAAAGAAGTCGAAACCAACACAGTTTCGGTGCGCTCCAGAAGTGCGGGAGATTTGGGCGCAATGAGCTTAGATAATTTTGTAAAAATGATTCATAAAGAAATAGCCGAAAA
Source organism: uncultured Eubacteriales bacterium (assembly GCA_934463265.1). GTDB lineage: Bacteria > Bacillota > Clostridia > Oscillospirales > Acutalibacteraceae > CAG-557. The sequence continues at coordinate 5,309 of CAKSIU010000014.1, forward strand.
AGTCATAAAATAAAAAATTTTAAATAAAAAGAGCTCTTTTGTGGATGTGTTTGCCACATAAAGAGCTCTCTTTGCTTATAAATGTTTTTTCCTTTGTCGGCAAGTGACCTCGCAGACAAAATCGCGCTCTAAAATCTATTCTAAATGCACACTAAAAAACTAGCATGGTCCAGCGGAACGCTGGTCGTTTAGGAGAGTCCGAGAGGAATCGAAATCCTCTCGGAACGTTTTTGGATACTTTTTTCGTTGCAAAAAAGTATCATATAAAGTTAAGCTTATTTTTTCCTCTGAAGAAACTTCACTACCTCAACTATCGGAATTATCGAAAACGCAAGCGCTATGCACTGAAAATAACCTATCGGCTGAATTTGAACTGCTTCAAAAAATTTCGCCAAAGGTTTTACATAAATTGCCACATTTATTAACAGTGTAGAAAAAATCATTGACGCTATGAGATATACGTTGTGCTTTTTCATTTTCAACAGCGAATTTCTTAATGAACGCACGTTAAAAGAATGAAACGTCTCTGCCATGGACATCGTTAAAAATGCCATGGAAGTGCCATATACACTGTTCACAATTTGCAGCTTTCCTGTTTCTGCTACTACTCCTAAAAAATATGATGCAAGTGTAATCATGGAAATTAAAATGCCCTGATACGCGATATTAAATGACAGTCTCCCCGCAAAAAGACTTTCGTTTTCTGGGCGCGGACGCTGTTTCATGAGGTCATGCTCTTCGTCTTCCATGCCTAAACAAAGCGCTGGAAAAGTGTCAGTCACCAAATTTATCCACAGGATGTGAATCGGCGAAAAAATCTTAAAGCCCATAACAGTCGCGACGAAAATTGATATAATTTCGCTGATGTTTGATGACAGCAAAAACTGAATAGCTTTTTTTATGTTGTCATAAATCCGACGGCCCTCTTTTACCGCCGAAACTATCGTAGCAAAGTTATCATCTGACAAAACCATATCTGCAACATTTTTTGTTACGTCAGTGCCAGTTATTCCCATGCCTACACCAATATCCGCTCTTTTTAAAGCCGGCGCATCATTCACACCATCACCAGTCATTGCAACGATTTTTCCCAACTTTTTAAAACATTCAACGATTCGTACTTTATGGTCTGGCTGGACTCGCGCATAAACACTGATGTCGTATATAATTTTTTTCAGCTCATCATCTGACATTTTATCAAGTTCCGCTCCGGTAATCGCTTCCGTTTCGCCTGCAATTATATTAAGTTGCTTTCCAATGGCCACAGCCGTATCTTTGTGGTCTCCGGTTATCATTACAGGCTTAATTCCGGCACTTTTGCAGCTTTCAACCGCCTCAACTGCTTCCGGACGAACAGGGTCAATCATTCCAACAAGTCCTGCAAAAATTAAATTTTTTTCGCAGCTTTCACTATTTATGTCTTGAGGCAAAGCTTCATAAGTTTTGCAGGCTGCCGCCAAAACTCTAAGCGCTTTTTGCGCCATTTTTTTATTTTCGGATATTATATTTTTTTTCACATCTTCGTTTAGTTTATAAACATTTCCATTTTCGATGTAATGTGTACACCGCTGCAAAATCACATCTGGAGCACCTTTTGTATACTGAATAATTTTTTCTTTTTCTTTGTGAAAAGTCGACATCATTTTTCGCTCAGAATCAAAAGGAATCTCGCTTATTCTTTTACTTTTTGCCGATGAATCATCCGATTTTACAAATTTTTCAGCATAATTATAAAGTGCCATTTCGGTCGGATCTCCCACCAAATTTCCGGACTTATCTTTTTTGGTATCATTACAAAGGCCCATCGCTTTAATCAGGCAGCCCTCATCAAACGAATAATTTTCAATAACCGTCATTTTGTTTTGAGTCAACGTGCCGGTCTTATCAGAACAAATCACCTGCGTGCAACCAAGGGTTTCCACCGCAGTTAATTTTCGAATTATCGCGTTGTGCTTTGCCATCTTAGTCACGCCGATTGCAAGCTGAATCGTAACGACTGCAGCTAATCCGGACGGAATTGCAGCCACCGCCAAGCTGACCGAAATCATAAACACATCTAGAATATTTTCTGTGGTTAAATTTCTTGTTTTTACCAAGCTGAAAATAAATATAAATACGCAAATCGCGATTACGACAAAACTTAAAATTTTGCCGAGTTGCGTTAATTTTTTTTGAAGTGGAGTTTTTTCGTCGGTAGTTTTTGCAATAAATTTTGCAATATTTCCCATTTGAGTATCCATTCCGGTTGCGACTACCACAGCTTGTCCGCGCCCATAAGAAACTGTGCTTCCGGTATATACCATATTCTTGTGGTCATTTAGAGGTAAATTTTCATCGTTCTTTGTCGTAATTTTTTCAAAAATTTTCTCTACCGGAACAGACTCTCCCGTCAAAGCAGATTCTTCTATTTTCAAACTGCTGCTTTCTATAATTCTAGCATCGGCAGGAATAGCATCTCCGCTCTCAAACGAAATTACGTCTCCAACAACGAGCTCATTTGTATTTACACTTTTTATTGCGCCGTCTCGAAATACTTTTGCTGTCGATTGCGACAATTTTTTTAGTGCATCTATGGCCTTTTCTGCTTTGCTCTCTTGATAAACTCCCAAAACTGCGTTCACAAAAACTACAAATAGTATGATAAACGTGTCGGTAAAAGGCTCGCCGGCATAAGCTGAAACTCCAATTGAAATGCCTGCTGCCGCCAAAAGAATTAACGTCATAGGGTCGGCCAACTGCAGGAAAAATTTTTTTATCAACGAATCTTTTTTTTCTTTTGTAATCTCATTTTTTCCGTTGGTTTGAAGTCTTTTAGCAGCTTCTTCAGAAGTAAGTCCAGAAGAGCTGCTTTTAACATAATCAAAAACTTTATTGACGTCCTCGAGATAAAAATTCATAAAGCATTACCTCTTTTTCAAAATTTAGTTTTATATTACAAAATATGATACTTTTTAAATTATAAAAAGTCAATATAATATAAATTTATTTGCGCAATCTGAGAAGATAATTTCTAAGCAGGAAATTTTATTGTAAAAAATTTGTATTAATGGTATATTTATATTTAGTTTTTACGTTAAAAAAGGAGATGTTCGTTGTCATGTTGGACTTTTTAAAGCCAGCCCAACCCATTGAAAGGCTTCCAAAAGAAAAAATTTCAGCAGCTTACAAAAGGTATAGATTGCAGGTTTTTATTAGTATTTACTTTGGATATCTGCTGTATTATTTTGTGAGGAGCAATTTTGTTTTTGCCAAAGATTACCTTTTTGATTTGGGTTTTTCTAAAACTCAGGTAGGTTTTGTCGCATCAGCACTGGGTTTTGCTTATGGAATCAGTAAATTTGTTATGGGAAATGTTTCCGACAGATCTAATGCCAGATATTTTTTGGCTATAGGTTTAATTTTGTCCGGAATTGTAAATTTATTCCTACCGAATACATCAAATGTCATGTTAATGTTCGTTTTGATGTTTCTAAATGGCTGGTTTCAGGGCATGGGCTGGCCTCCGTGTGGAAGAATCATGACGCACTGGTTTTCTGACAAAGAGCGCGGAGTAAAAATGGCAATTTGGAACACTGCTCATAATTTTGGTGGCGGATTAATCGCAACTGTTGCGCTGGTTGGCATAACTTTGTTTTCCAGCTGGAAGGGCATTTTTTATCTGCCTGCAATAATCGCTATCGCCGGCGGATTTGTTTATATAATATTGGCTCGGGACACACCTCAATCTGTTGGTTTGCCGCCCATTGAAGAGTTTAAAAACGACTATCCGGAAGTTCAAAAAAGCCTCGAAAATGCCGAAGCAGAAATGTCTGGAAAAGAAATTTTATTCAAATACGTTCTAAATAATAAATTTTTGTGGTGCATCGCCATAGCTAATATATTCGTTTATCTCGTCCGCTACGGCGTGATAAACTGGGCGCCAACTTACCTTAAAGAAATGCGCGGATTCAGTATTCATGAGTCGTCGATTGCTTTTGCGCTTTTTGAATATGCAGCCATTCCTGGTACGATTATTATTGGCTGGATAAGCGACCATATTTTTCATGGCAGACGAGCCCCGATTGGAATTATTTGTATGGTAGGCGTGGCGATTGCGACCGTAATTTATTGGCAAAGCGAAAATTCATTTGCGATTAATTGCGCTTTAGCCTCGATTGGCGCGTTAATTTACGGACCGGTTATGCTAATTGGTGTGAGTGCGCTCGATTTAGTGCCGAAAAAAGCCGCAGGTACTGCTGCGGGATTCACAGGTTTGTTTGGCTACATGGGCGGACAAGTCCTCGCAGAAGTGGCTATCGGTGCTGTTGTGGATAAGTTCAGTTGGAACGGTGGGTTTATTATGTTAATTTCGTGCAGCATTTTGGCAATAATATTTTTATCGTTCACCTGGAATATTCATAATACGGCTGAAAAAGAATAGTGCTAATTTGCATAAATTTATCGATAATTTTTTCATTTTTGTGCTTTTAAAAAATGTTTTTCAAAAAAATAATAAAAAAACACTTGACAGGATAAAATATTTATGTTATTATTAACATCAAGAAGATCTTCTGTATAATTTTTAATTAATTTATTTAAAGAAAGGTAGTGTTTTTTATGTCAGAAAAAGATTTAAAAAGAGGCATGTCTGATGCAGATTTAGATAATGTCAGTGGCGGATCGGTAACTGATAACGGCCGTGGAAAAGGTTTTACGGTATCTTATGGTGATTATAGTGTAAATTTAACAGGCTTTAATGCAACCAGAAATAATGCAGATGCAGTTAATGGTGCATTTAAAACTGTAGCTTTGAAAAATAAAGGCGGTCTCGTTGATGACGAAGAGTATTCTGATGCAGTTACTAGATTAAACAAAGCTGGTTTTAAAGGAGATCTTAGTTCTCTTTAATTTAATAATTTTCATTAAATAGTAACAAAAACACCTATCACACAGCTATGTGATAGGTGTTTTTATTTTTTATCCTTTTGCTTCTTCTGTTTCGGGTTCGTCTTTTAAAATTTCTTGCTCATTTTTTTCGGCATTTTCTACCGTTTCTTCTAAAACTTCAGGCACAACATTTTCAACAGTTTCTTTTTCTTCTGTTAAACTTTCTGTTGAGTCTTCGCTTGCCACTTCTGGCTCTACCTCCTGAACTTCCTGCACTTCACTCTCAGCTTCCAATTTCGAGATATATTCATCGTCAGTATTTTCACCATTTTTTTCTATGAGAGTAAATTTATCTCTGTTTGGGTTGTAGTACACCTTAAATTCTTTGTTTTTAAAGGCTCCGGCTAATTTTTGATTTTCAACTATTATAGCTGTTTTCAGTCCGCCAAGTATTTTAGCAATTTCTCTCGCGCCCTGATTCAACCCTGCAACTTTAATCGCAATTTTTCTTGCTACGTCTCCAAAATCGAAGTCAACAGAATACAATTTTTTGTATCTGTCCGCAATAACTTTTAGCTGGTCTTGCGTAATTTCCGCATAATCGTCTTCATACAAATTATCGAATTCAATAATCTGCAATCTGTTCAAAAATGATTTATCGTGCACAACATGGGTTCGAGAGCCGGTTCCATCGTCCTGAAAAATGCCCATACCATTTCCGGCCGTCACAGAAGAGTGGTCTTCGTTGGAAAGAACTAGCACAAGCAAACCTGAACAATCAATTCTTTCGCCGTTTTTATAAATCACGCCTTTGTCCATAATTGTCCTGAGCAACTCATCTGTTTCCGGCGTACACCATTTGTCGTACTCGTCAAAAATCAAGACTATATTCGGATTAGTGGCAATTTTAGCCGCAAGAGAATTATCTACATAATAAAAATTCATATTTCCGTTATTTTTCTGCTGTTCTCTCATATAAAGAATCTGCTCTTTTAGACTAACTTCAGATTTTTTATCAAAGCAAGACGAGTCAATTCTAATCGGCTCAGAGTTAGGACCCATTATAGCCCTTGCCAAACACTCCGCAGAAAATGTTTTGCCCACACCAGAAGGACCCGGCATATAAATAACATCGCCTTTTCCATAAGGTTTGACATTTTCTTTAGCTTCATTTCTCGCGTCTATAATCGACGCCACAGTTTCTTTTATTTTATTTTTAGCTTTTTCTTGGCCTTTAATGCATTGTAACTCTTTATCGAGGTCCTTAATAACCTTATTTACATCCTGGTTAATTTTTGAAAGCTTTAATTTTATTTTTTCATACAAATTTTTCCCTGCAAGTCCAAATGAAGTAATCGCAGCAAGGCCATAACTAATTCCGTTTAATCTGTACCCAACCTGACCAAACTGTTCAATCTTACCTACAACTTTATTAAATATACCGGAAGTTCCGTTGTAGAATTTTTTTGCACCATTCCACATAAACGGTATCACACCATTTACAGCTAAATACTCTTGTTCTTCCGTATTGAATGTACTATTTGGTTCATCTGCAAATGTAAAGTTTGTCTGTCCGAACAACATAGACAATGACAAAATTACTGGTAAAAACTTTTTCATATATACCCATCCTTTAGTTTATTTATTTAACAAAATTATATCATATTTTTATGTATAATGCAAGTATTTTTCGACATTTTTTTCATATAAAAAAGCCCAAAATATAAATTTTGAGCCTCTATAAAATTTTATTAAAATGTGTCATTAGGACATAAGTAATTCAGCTGACCTATTTTTTCTCCATTTTTTATATAAATTCTCGGGATTCTCTTGCTTATCAAACACAAAATTTCATAATTAATGGTATTAGCAATATTAGCAATATCCTCAATTTTTATTTCGGCGTCGCCATCTTTGCCAAAAACCGTAACCACTGTATTTTCTTTAACATTTTCTATATCGGTTATGTCCAACATAGCTTGGTCCATGCAAATTCTGCCGATAACAGGCGCTTTTTTGCCATTAACGAGCATACTGGCTTTGCTGGATAAAACTCGCAAATATCCGTCCGCATAGCCAATCGGAACCGTAGCAATTTTAGTTTCTCGCTGAGTCACAAAAGTTCCACCATAACTTACAGCGGTGCCTTTCGGCACTGTTTTTACTTGCGAAATAACTGTTTTTAAACTCATTGCAGGGTGCAAATCCAATTTATTTTGCACATAATCTGATGGAAACAATCCATACAAAATTATTCCAGCTCGAACCATGTCTAAATTTGTCTGAGGATAATTTAAAATACCGCCGCTATTACTGCAGTGGCGTATTTTTATGTCAATACCGTTACCTTTTAAAATTCCGCAAATATCTGTAAAAGCAGAAAATTGTCCATTCGTAGTCTTTATGCTTTGACCGGGTTCGTCAGCAACCGCAAAATGTGTAAAAATTCCCTCAGTAATAAGGTTTTCTAAGCTGCAAACTCTAAGTAATTCATCTATCGTCTTTTGATTTTCTTTTTTATTTTTAAAAACAAACCCAATCCGACTCATACCAGTATCTATTTTGAGATGAATTTTGACCTTAACATTATTTTGAAGCGCATATTTCGACAAATCTCTGGCATATTCTTCTGAAAAAACTGCTTGAGATATGTTTAATTTAGACAACTCATAAGCCATATTTGCCGGCGTATAGCCTAAAATTAATATAGGTTTTTTAATACCGTTGTTCCTAAGCTGAAAAGCCTCTTCTAAATTTGAAACCGCAAACCAATCTGCACCAAGTCGCTCGTACTCTTTTGCTAAAGCAACTGCGCCATGTCCGTACGCATCCGCTTTTATCACGCACAAAAGCATAGATTTATCCGAAATATTATTTCTTATCTGCAAATAATTGTGTTTTATTGCGTCTAAATCTATTTGTGCCCACGTTCTTTTCAAAAAATGCTCCATTAAAAATTAGCCTTCCTTCAATTTACCTATTTTTATTATAATCTAAAATCCATTATATTCAACAAATTTATTTATGCCAGCAAACCTTAAAAATTTACTTAGTTGATATCATAAAATAAATGTTTTATAATATTTATAACTTGAAAATAGGAGCTTTTAAGATGAATTACGTTGAAAATAATTTAGAATTTTTAGATAATTATGACCCTCAAGTGGCTTCTGCTATGAAAGAAGAACTTGGTCGTCAGAGAAGAAATTTGGAACTTATTGCATCTGAAAATATCGTTTCTCCTGCTGTTATGGCTACTATGGGCAGCATTTTGACAAACAAATATGCAGAAGGGTACCCTGATAAAAGATATTACGGCGGCTGCGAATACGTTGACGTGGTAGAAAATATTGCTAGAGAACGAGCAAAGAAACTTTTTAACGCCGAACATGCAAATGTTCAGCCACACTCCGGAACACAAGCAAATACTGCGGTTTATTTTTCCATTTTAAATCCCGGCGACACCGTAATGGGCATGAATCTTACAGAAGGCGGACATTTAACGCATGGTTCCCCTGTGAATATTTCGGGAAAATACTTTAATTTCGTCGAGTACGGTGTAGACCCGGTAACTCATTTTATTGACTATGATAAAGTTGCCGAAAAGGCTCAAAAAGTTAAGCCAAAACTCATTGTTTGCGGGGCCAGCGCCTATCCGAGAACGATAAATTTTGAAAAATTCAGGCAAATCGCAGATTCTGTTGGCGCGTATTTGATGGTAGATATGGCGCACATCGCGGGACTTGTTGCAAGCGGTTTGCATCCTAATCCCGTGCCTTTTGCAGACTTCGTTACAACTACAACGCACAAAACTTTGCGCGGACCTCGCGGAGGTATGATTTTATGCAAAGAAAAATACGCAAAATCCATAGACAAAGCTATTTTTCCTGGTACTCAGGGTGGTCCGTTGATGCATATAATCGCCGCTAAAGCGGTTTCTTTTGGCGAGGCTTTAAAACCAGAATTTAAGGAATACAATAAAAAAGTCGTAGAAAACTGCAAAACTTTAGCTCAAGAACTAATAAAAAATGGCTTAACTTTGGTGTCCGGCGGAACCGATAATCATTTGGCGCTTTTGGACTTGCGTGACACCGGCGTTACGGGAAAAGAACTTGAAAAAAGACTCGATGAAGTTTACATTACTGTGAATAAAAATACTATTCCGAATGAACCGTTAAGTCCGTTCATCACAAGCGGAATTCGCATAGGAACCGCCGCTGTAACTACTCGCGGACTTGGTTATGATGAAATGAAACAGATTGCAAAATTTATCGCTTTGGCTATAAATGACTTCGAAAATAGTAAAGATTTCATTAAAAAATCTGTGACAGAAATTTGTGAAAGATACCCTATATATAATTAAATTAAACAAAAAATAGGTGTACTTATTGAAAGCGCACCTATTTTGTATTTTTTTTGAGAAAGGAAATTTTTTCATGACAGCTCCTCTTTCAGACAGACTCCGCCCTACCTCCATCGACGATATGGTCGGACAAACGCACCTTATTGGCAAAGGTAAATTACTGCGCAATGTTATCGCCTCCGGAATACTTCCAAACATGATTTTTTATGGTCCTTCTGGTGTGGGAAAAACTACTCTGGCAAAAATTTTAGCCAACAATACCAAAAAAAAATTGTTCAAATTGAACGCCACTACTGCTTCAACCTCCGACATAAAAGACATAATTTCACAAATTGACACGTTTACTGCTCCGAATGGAATTTTATTGTATCTAGATGAGATTCAATATTTCAATAAAAAGCAACAGCAAACAATTTTAGAGTTCATAGAAAACGGCAAAATTACACTGATTGCATCGACCACCGAAAACCCGGCATTTTACATATACAACGCGATTTTAAGCCGTTCTACCATTTTCGAGTTTAAGAGTGTTTCTGTCGATGAAATAAAAAAAGCACTAATTCGCGCAGTAAAATTTATTGAAAATTCCGAAAAAATAACAGTCGAAATTTCTGAAGAGGTTTTAAACTATATATCAAATCTCGCCGCCGGAGATGTTCGTCGAGCCATAAATTTTTTGGAATTGTGCAGTTTATCTTCGTCGGTTGAAAATAATATAAAAAAAATATCCATGGAAACCGCCAACCAGCTTAATTTTTCCGGAAATATCCGCTACGACAAGACCGGCGACGAACATTATGACACGTTATCAGCATTTCAAAAATCCATGCGCGGCTCCGACCCTGATGCGGCTGTTTATTATCTTACAAGATTGCTGTCTAGCGGCGATTTAATCTCTGCTTGCCGGCGGTTAATGGTCTGTGCTTGCGAAGATGTTGGACTGGCATATCCGCAGATTATTCCGATTGTAAAATCCTGCGTTGATATTGCTACGCAAGTTGGCCTTCCTGAAGCCAGAATTCCCCTTGCCGACGCAGTTATAATGGTCTGTCTTTCGCCAAAATCAAACTCAGCTTATAATGCTATAAACGAAGCCACTAATGACATCAATTCCGGCAAAACCTTCCCCTTTCCACGGCATCTTCAAAACAAGCATTATGACGGTTCCGATGTGAAAAATAAGGGAGAATTCTATCTCTATCCGCATGAGTTTGAAAATCATTGGGTAGCGCAACAATATTTGCCTGACGAACTCAAAAACAAAAAATATTATATTCCTGATAAAAACCGAAACGAGCAAGCTTTTGAAAAATATTGGAGCAGCATAAAAAACTTTGAATAAAAATAATTAATCGTATGTTTTTTTTGTTATACACTTTATAATTGAGGAAGAAACGATATTTTGAGATTTGTTAAAAGTTGATAAAACACGTGCAGAGGTATAAATTATACCGCTTAGAAAAGAAAAGTTAAAAAAATATTTTGAACGCACAAAAAAGAGCATATTGTTTGTTAAAAACAATATGACTCTTGGGGACCTAAATCTTAAAAGTAGTCATAAAAAATCTCAAGTCCCTTATAAATACTCACAGTGGTGCGGAGTGCCATAAATGTCATGGGAAAATCTGGCGATAACGCAAGCCACAGCCAAATGCAATGTTTGCCGAATTATGCATTCGCCTTAAATCGATAACTTTTATGCTTATTATTGTACCAGAGGCGATAAAAAAATTCAATATCAATTGACCTGTCATCTTAAAAATTTTTAAGATGATTTAAAGAGTCGAGGTAAAATTCAATATAGAAAAAATCAGTGTTTGAGACACTGTTTGAAATTAACGTGAACGACCATGTCGAAAAGAAAAATGGTCTTTCGTACCTGATTTGGCCATATGCTTGGGCGGAGGTAAAAAGCGCGTTCCGGAAGCAAATTATAAAGTTTATGAAACTGAATCTGGTTGCATTTATTTCACCGATGGCAAAACTTGCTGAGGAAAAACAGGTGTTTAAATTGCTGACCTTGAGCACATAGAGTACTTGCCGGTAATGGATTACAAAAACAAGTCGATTAGTCTTGAAAACATTACGAGTTTTGATGTAAATAAGTTGATTCAATGAAGTTTAACAAAAGCATTAGGACGCCATGGATGGGGGAGATTCAAAGAAGAATTGCTTATGGGCGCTACGACACCACTAAACTGGCAATTAAGCAGCAAAAAAACTCTCGTTTGGTGGTACTTCATCAGCTATTGGAATAATAGAAGAATTTATTCAGCAAATGGTGGGTTACCGCCTATGCTTAAGCATCAAAAATTCTACGATTCTTTTCGAACGTTTGCTTAGTTTAAAAAGTGTTGACATAAATGTGTAAAGTAATGTTGACAATAACAAATTATCTTTTTGACCTAATAAACAAAATCGCGAATGTTTGTTAAGAAAGTTTTTCACGTTATAAAAATCAGCATTAAAGTCAAGTTTGTTGATGGTGTAATATTTCCAAAATCGAAAAATAGTGAGGACATCTATAGTATCTAACTCAAACTCAGAGTTACGTGTAGTAACGGCTGCAAAAAATTTATGCAGCTAAGTTTTAGTTGCAACCAACAAATCACCTAAATGTTTTCGTTTTACGTTTGTTTCTCACTTGCAAAATCTTACATTGGATTAATGGAAAATATTTATAGAGCAAATGAAATCTTTGTGCAAAGCAAAAATTTACAAAGTATGTAAAAACATTCGGATTTTCAATATTCTACACTAACTAATGTGAAAATTATGGAGTATATTTCATTACTTGACCGAGAGCAAGGTTGCATTTTGCCCAAACAGTATGAACAAATTTCAAAATTATCGCATGACTGTCAATATTTACTGGGATCGAGGATAAGAAGCGATAAAAAATATTTCTAAAATAAAGATACTATCGGAAGGTTTTGCAATATTTTAACAAAAAATGGCATAAAAGAAAAACTGTTTTTGCAAGTAGTAGAAATACTGAAACAAAAAGGTTTGATTTTGAAAAAGAGAATTATTGTTAATTCAACAATTATCTGCGCACATTCATCTACAAAAAATAAGGAGAAAAAACGCGACCCGCAAGCTAATTTTGTAAATAAAGGCAACGTATGGTACTTCGTCTAAAAAGCGTATGTAGGTGTTGACAGCAAAACAGGTTTAGTTCGTGCAGTTAAAACCACGGCTGCGAGTGTGCACGGCGTAACGGTTACATCAGAATTGTTGATGGGTGAAGAAAATTTTGTGTACGGTGGCGTGGATATCTTGGTGCGAATAAGCAAGAAAATGCAGTTGTAAGGAATCAAAGTGGGCAGAAAATTAGGTACAAAATCAATATGCGATCATCACAAATAAGGAACTTGCCCAAGAGCGAGAAATAGCGGACAAAAGAATCAGAACATCAGAAAACATCGGTAAACGCGAAGGTAGAACACGTATTTTGTGTAGTCAAAAAATTTTTCAATTATCGAAAAACGCAATACCGGGGGATTGAAAAGCAAATTTAAAAAATTAATATGATGTTTGCGGTTAGCAAATCTTTATTTGTCTAAAAGAAAATCTCTGTTGGTTTAATTGAATTTGCATAGATAACATCATTGTAGCAGGGTGCAATGAGCTGTCCCTGCTTTTTTGTTTTGCGCTTTTTTAGCAATCACTTTTGAACATTATGAGCTGCTGCCTTAAAAATGTTTTTTTACTTGTTTTTGTTTGCGCTAATCATCGCAAAAATATGATAGTGTCATTTGCTTATTCATAACTTTATTATACCACATTTTTTGTAAGTTCTCTGTTGTATGGAGTTACCTTAATTTTTTGATAAAAAATTTAAGGTTGTGTGAATATATTTCACAACAGCATTTATAAAAGTGAAAAAATTCCCGACATCATTGAGATATCGAGAAAAGTTATTTTATTCATCGAACTTTTTCTTGTTTATTTTCCAATTTAGCATTAAACAGAGCGCTAAAGTCATTATTAAGCCGAGCCCTGAATTTGTTAAATATGTAACTTCGTCGCCGTTTTTTGCTAGATCTTTTGATGAATTTTCTTTAGACTTAGCTTCAGTTTTATTTTCTTGCTGAGTTGCCATTTCTTTTGCAATTTCATCTAAATTACTTTTTTCTTCATCTGACAACTTGTCAATTTCTGACTTTTCTTCGTCGGTTAATTTATCGTAAATAAAGTACGGCGAAAAGTGCGATAGAATCATTATTCCAAATTCATCCGTACTTTCCGGGTAATTCTCAATACCGAATGTCACCGTGACTTTTTCATCTTCACTCTGTGTTATGTAAAATGCTTCCAAATCGTCTCTGTCTCAGTCATCTCCAAAATTTAATCAGTTTACTTAGCTGGGTGTACTCAGTCCCATTCGGCTTAATTACTCCAACTTTGAAATAATAGCGATTATCTTCGTCTATTTCATGAGTTTCATCAATGTAACTAAATTTTTCAGGATTTTGCTCTTTATTATACCAATGAACTTACGCTCTTGAGCCATTTTCAAAAACACCTTCAGAGTTGTCGACACCGTATCAAGCTACGGTGTCGTGTCCTAAATATGGGTCATAAGATTTTTCTTTTAGCCAATTATGCCGTTTTTATCTGTATTTTCTTCAAAAATTTATACGCTTCTGCTTCCATCTTTGCTGATGTAATGCTTGATTCCGTTGATTGTTACCATCCGTTAAAGTCCCTTGTTTTATTTCGTAACTTCCTGCCGTTTCGCCTTTATCACGCTCTAAACCTCCATTTAAGCGATCTCCAGAAATTAATCCATAAACTGGACTACAGTCAATAAAAAGGACACAAATTTAGAAACATTTTAAGAAGTAGCACTATAAATTGTGCTTAAAAAA
>CAKSIU010000015.1 GCA_934463265.1 uncultured Eubacteriales bacterium
TTACAAAAAATCTTTTGGACGCACAAAAAAAGAGCAGATTGCCTGTTAAAACAATCTGACTCACCAGGCCCTAAATACTAAAAGTAGTTATAAGAAATCTCAAGTCCCTTATAACTACCCACATTGGTCGAGGTGACAAGATTCGAACTTGCGGCCTCTGCGTCCCGAACACAGCGCTCCACCAAACTGAGCTACACCTCGAAATAATACGCTCAATTTATTTTGAGCGTAAATTTTTATTAACTTTATAAAAGAAAAAATATTTTTTAGATTTTATTTTTTTCATTATCTAAATTTGGTTTAGGATTTTGCTTCATATCTATATACCTAAATAGAAAATCTCCAGCAAACGTAACGAAAATAAAAATAGCAATAATAATTGAACCAGACACATCTTTATTATTAATACTAAATATCAGTATAGGCACAAGTGATATTCTGCAAAGATACATAAACATAATTTTTACCTGAAACATACTTATCGAACCGTATTTCTTTTTGCTCAATTTAATTAGCTTATTTAATTTGAGGACAAAAATAAGGTACATTAAACTACTAAGAGTTCCTAGCAATGCTTCATTGTCAAATTTACTTACAGTTATACATCTGTAAGCAACAAGACCTAAATAAACTAATGATAAAATCAATACTCCATATTTTACTATGTAAACTAATTTCATTTCAGATTTATTAAGCCACCTAATCATTTCGTCACCTTTTTCATAAGTAATCCACGTAAGTTTCGGCTTCAAATAGGTTCATTCGATAATTTTCTTTTAATAATCTGATTGCAGCAATTTTATTTTTCTGATTTTTAAGTACACGAATTTTGGCCTTGTCTTCATCACTTCCCGTATAAACAGCATAGATATCATTTCTTGTTTTTAAAGCTAAATCGGTCAATTTCATCTTTAATTTTATATTTTGTTTGCGCAAATTACTATGATTGGCACAATAATAAACAACATACCAAACGGGCATTAAGAAGATAAATATCTCATATAAATTCAAACAATCTACCTCCAAATAAAATAAAGATAAAAGCCTATAAACAGCAAAAAAATTTATGGCTGCGGCACTAGGATTCGAACCCAGACAAACAGAGTCAGAGTCTGCTGTGCTACCATTACACAATGCCGCAACGATAAATGTAATTATATCGTAAAAAAATATATAAGTCAAGAGTTTTGGCATTTAAAATATACAAGATAATTTCTAAATTAGTTATAGTCTATTTTAAAAATATCTTTATCAATTTTTCTAAAGATATTGAATCACTTACTTTTTACTGTGTCGCATCTGCAATTTCTTCTATGCCCTTATTTTTTAAGTTTGCTATTATTTGATTTTTTACCGCTACTAAATCTGATTTGCTGTTAAAAAACTCCATTTTTTGTTTTAAAACCTCGGAGTCAAATTCGGGCCCTTTTACAAATTTTGCAAAACTTTCTGCAAAGTCTTCTAATAAATTGCTTGCGGCATACTTTGTAACAAAATCATCTTTATGTCGCGCGTATAACAAATAGTGGTTATCATCTTCTATATTTTCAAGTTCTTCTGCTATGTGGCCTAAACATTTTTCTATAAAGCTCTGCAAAAGTTCTCCTCCTTCAGCCTTAATGCCACTTAAACCATAACTAAATTTTAGGTTCGTGTCCTTTAGCGAAATATAATGGCCATATTCATGAATTAATATGTATGGTAAATCCTTTTCATCTGCATTAGTTGCGACTCCTATACACCATTCGTACGGCATAGAGTCAAAATTTATCGGTTGCATAAAGCCAACTGCATATCTACTGCTTTTTTTGTCTGCTTCAAATTATTTTTACTTTCCAATAAATTTGAAGATAAAAACGCTGTTAAAATTGCCACAACTACCACACTAAGACTTATTAAAATAATTTTTCTATCAAGTTTTTTCATCTCATCAGCCATTTACAAAAAATATTATTCAACATTCAAAATAACATAACAAATACATAAATTCACCTCAGAAGTAAAAAACTGGTATAGCCAAATTGTATGGCTGTACCAGTTTTATTTAAACTTTTTGCCGCCTTAATTAATGCCAATTTACTTAATGTTATTTTCGTACTGCTCAATCATCTTTTTAACCATTTGCCCACCAACTGAGCCTGCTTCTCTTGAAGTTAAATCTCCATTGTAGCCTTCTTTTAAATTAACGCCAACTTCATTGGCAGCTTCCATTTTGAATTTGTCAAGAGCCTCACGTGCCTCAGGAACAACAACTGAATTTTTAGACATAATTATTCACTCCTTCTCAAATATTCAATGTCATTATTATTTGCGTTTGCAAGAATATTGTTTGCAGGAAGTATTTTAATTATAATCGGTATTTTTTAGATAAAATATTTATAAAATTCGTTAAATTTCGTAACCATTTGTTGACGAAACTCCGGATAAAAGCAAAACTGTACAAATTATTAATAAAATATTAGGTTCACACGATGACTTTAACCTTACAGTAAATTCATGTGGCTCAATTATTGTATTTTCGGTTTGTAAATA
This sequence comes from uncultured Eubacteriales bacterium, assembly GCA_934463265.1. Taxonomy (GTDB): domain Bacteria; phylum Bacillota; class Clostridia; order Oscillospirales; family Acutalibacteraceae; genus CAG-557. Next base: position 2,533 of record CAKSIU010000015.1, read on the forward strand.
TCTTTGCAGCGCCACGATTGCTTCTGTGTGCGAAATACTAGAAAAACTCAACGTATTTTTCGCTGAAGTCCCGCAAGTTATGACAATTTGATTAGTTTTTTCTAAGAATTTTATAGCATTTAAATTTTGTTCATCAACAATCGGCAAAAAGCTTTTTGGAAATTTATTTTTATCAAAATTTTTAAATGACTTCTTAAAAAGAAAAATTCCATCAGTTTTAATTAATTCCGGTAAATTTTCAATCTCATAGACAAAAAATTGCTTTTTTTTAACTTGACTTTTTTCGTGTGAAGTACAGACTAATTTCCTTTTGCTAAAAAAATGTACATCTCCATACCTTGCTAAAGTTTTAAATAGTATTTCATCAAGGCCGGTGTCATCGTCGTTTCCATAGACAATAATGTTCATAATTTAAGCCTCGCTTTTAAAATAATGTATAAGATTTACAATATAAAATATCTTTATCAAAATAAAGCTCGCATATTCATTGAGAAATTTTCTTATCGTTTACATTTTTTGAATTATATTGTAAAATTATGTAGAAAAATTAAATATCGAAAGGATTTGCGCCATGGATGTCAAACAAAATCACGAAAAAATATTAATAATCGTAGCACTTGTTCTTTGCGCGGGAATATTATTTTACAATGCGTTTTTCATTCCAGACATCTCCATTCCATCAGTGATTTACGTGAATTCTGCCACTTCTGACACGAAAGAAAACGATACTGATGAAAATTCTGGCAGCGAAACAAATGATAACTCTGCAGCAACTAATAAGTCTGACTCCGGTTCAAACTCAAGTTCGTCTTCAAGCAATGTTGGCGGAAAAGTGAATATTAATACGGCAACAGCTGAAGAATTAGATGAAAAATTAACCGGTATCGGCCCAGTTATCGCAAAAAGAATCATTGAATATCGAAACAGCATCGGAAAATTTTCTTCTATAGAAGAAATAAAAAATGTTTCCGGAATCGGTGACAAAACTTTTGAAAAATTTAAAGACATGATTTGTGTTTAAAAAGTAAATTTCTTTTAGCAAGATTTTTATTTTGTGGTGTATACTGCTGCATTTTTTAGGTAAAGATATACTCGGAGGTGCAGTGAACATGAACGAAATAAAAATAAATAATCCAAAAGAAAAAAATAAAAAGAAAGGCGCACATTTTTATGCAGCCTTAGGAATTTGCATTTTGGCAGTTGGCGTGGCTGCCTACACAACTTACGACAGCATTAAACGTTTTGCCGGCTCTGATGATGACGTAATTACATCTAAAACGCAACAAAGATACAAAGTACAGAATAATAATTCTGCTGAAAACGACGCTAAAAATGCGTCAAATAAAGCAAAAATTATAGATAAAAGTCTCGATAAGTCCAGAATAAAAAGTCAAACAGATCCCACAAGTGATTCGCAGGATGTAGTCTCTACAAATGCTGAATCCAGCGGCGTTATTGTTTATCCAACATCAAAAAATATTATAAAAAACTTCAGTGGCGAAAATCCTGTTTTTTCTAAAACTTTAAATGATTGGAGAATTCACAAGGGCATCGACTTGGCGGCAGAACAAGGTAGCAAAATAAAAGCTATTACAAATGGCAAAGTTAAAGAAATCTATAATGACGCTCTATACGGAACAACTATGGTGATTGAACATGATGGTGGTTTTTCTGCATATTATTCGGGACTTGGCGAAACAACTATGGTTAATGTTGACGATAAAGTGGAATCAGGTCAAGAAATAGCCTCAATTAACAGTATTCCCTGCGAATCCGCTGACGGATATCATTTGCATCTTTCCATAAAAAAAGATGACAAATTCATAGACCCCACAGAAATTTTAGGATAGGTAATAAAATAAACATTAAACCATTATTAAAATAAACCTCTCAACGTTATTTTTTCATTAAGAGGTTTATTTTTTATATTATTTCTTTTTTGTGCCTTTTGCATATCTTTTTTTATTTTGGCACAATTTATACAGGCAAAATGAGAAAAATATTACCCCCGCAACAGCCAGCACTACCAGAACTATGCCTGTAATCAATAAAAGATGTCCATTATCAGCTAAATCCGAGGAAGCTAAATTTTTTTGAATAAAATCAAATTCTTGTGAGCCTTTTTGAGTGTTTTCATTTAATTCGATTTTCCAGTCTTTTTCTGAAAGTTTTTCATCGATTTCGCTTACATTCTCCTCTGCTGATGCCATATTTACACTAATTTCTCCCATTTTATTTATATTCGTTGGTAATAACAACGTTGCTATAAATAAAATTATAAGACTTAAAACTTTAATCGCTTTTTTCATGCTTTGCGCTCCTCTTGCGTTTATTTTTTTACTTTTTAATAATACCACATTATACAGGATTAAAACAATATTCCTGTATTTTTTTTATTTTTATTCTCTGCGTTTTCTTCAAAAAGACAAATTTTTATGCTTTTTTTACGTTGTTTGAAAACATAAAAAGGAGGCTTATTTATCTTGAAACTCTCTTCTAAAAAAAAATTGACTCATCGTGAATATTTATTTTGTGGCAATTATGTTAATTCAGGCGATGTTAAAAAGTCCGCTTTGTTGGCCGGTTACAAAGTTGAACCTGAATGCGTCGGATACAAACTTTTACAGCGGGTTGACATAAACTCTAAAATCGATGAGCTATACACTCAGAAAAAGAAAAATCTTCTTTATAAGGCTTGCAGCGGTTATGAAAAATTAGCTTTCGGCAGCGTTTCTGATGCTATTAAACTGATTTATTCTGAAAATCTGCCTTTGGACACCATTTGCAAAATGGACCTTTTTAATGTTGCTGAAATCAAAAAACCTCGCGACGGTATGCTTGAAATTAAATTCTTTGACCGATTTAAAGCTCTCGAAAAACTTCAGCAACTTGATTTTTTGAGCGATAATCAAAATTTGTCATTTTACAACGCCATAGAAAACAGTATTAAATCGCTAAACATCGCTGCTAATTCAGACGATTAAGGTGGTGCATTTTTTGGATTTCTATTCTTTTTCTAAAAAACAAATAACTGCTCTGTCTTGGTGGTGTAACCCTTGTCTTCTTCGTCGGTATGATGCTTTGATTTGCGATGGCGCCATTCGTAGCGGAAAAACCCTTTGCATGGGAATTTCTTTTGTGGCTTGGGCTATGAAAAATTTTAACGCTTCCTCTTTCGCCATCTGCGGAAAAACCATCGGCGCCATTAAACGCAATATAATTAATCCTATTTTGCCGGTTTTAAATGATGTCGGCTTTTTTTGTCGTTTTAAAATTTCTGAAAATTTGCTTGTTATAAATTTCAGTCGCGCTCAAAACAAATTTTATCTTTTCTCCGGCAAAGACGAAGCCAGTGCTTCTCTTATTCAGGGAATCACCTTGTCCGGTATCCTCTTTGACGAGGTCGCTTTAATGCCTCAATCATTCGTTGAACAGGCTTTGGCAAGATGCTCTGTTGCCGGGTCAAAATTTTGGTTCAACTGCAATCCGGAATACCCCCAGCATTGGTTTTATCAGGAATGGATTAAAAATGCTACCGATAAAAATGTGCTTTATTTGCACTTTACTATGGACGACAATCCATCCCTTTCTGCCGAAATTAAACAGCGTTATGCGGCTTTATACAGCGGAACTTTTTATGAGCGCTTTATCGAGGGACGTTGGGTGGCTGCTCAGGGAAATGTTTATCCGGAAATGTGCTGTGCCGATGCTTTTGTTGATGTTCCGAACGTCAATTTTGAAAAATACATGATTTCTTGCGACTACGGTACCGTTAATCCGACTTCTATTGGGCTTTGGGCCAAATTTAACGGCGTTTGGTACAGAATTCGTGAATATTATTATGACTCCAGAAAAATTGGCACTTCTAGAACCGACGAGGAACACTATGCTGCACTTTGCGAATTGGCTGGGAATCTTAAAATCGAGGCTGTTACTGTTGACCCTTCCGCTGCCAGCTTTATTACACTTATTCGTCAGCGTGCCCAATTTAAGGTGATTCCTGCTAAAAATAACGTCATCAACGGCATTAGGAAAGTCTCTACGGCTTTGAAAAACAAGTCTTTAATGATTTGCAACTCTTGTAAGGATTCTATGCGAGAATTTTCACTCTATCGCTGGGAGGACTCTTTGAACAAAGACGTTCCTGTTAAGGAGAATGACCACGCTATGGATGACATTCGTTATTTTGTTTCTACTTTGATGGACGATGTTTGCGACGATGATACTTTTTTCGCTTTCGCCTGCAAACGACGTTGATTTTATTTAAAGGAGTGATTTGATGAAGTTTTTTAAAATTCGTAAAAAAAATGAGTATTCGGCTGTTCAAACTGTTCCTGCTCCTTCCAAAACTCATCCTTTTTACGAATTGAACAACTATAATCCCAAGGCCGACGCCGAATATGAGCTTTACACTTTGTTGCGTGAGGCTGTTCCAATTATCGATGCGGCTATTTGTAAAACCGTTCGGCTCGTGGGAAGCTTCAAAATTAACTGCGAGGACAAGGAGGTGGAATTTTTATTAAACCAATTCATTTCTCATGTTAAGGTAAACTCTTGCGAAAACGGCTTAAACGCTTTTATCTCTACTTACCTCGACCAGTTGCTCACTTACGGCACGGCTATTGGCGAAATCGTTCCGAACACTCTTAACAACGACATCGCTGCCCTTTACAACGCCTCTCTCAAGGACGTTAAACTGCAAGTTGGAAAAAATCCGCTTAATTTGGAGGTCTGCAAAAAAGGTGAAAACGGTAAGGCTATTCCGTTGCAATATCAGAATTTGTTGCTAGTTACCTCTTTAAAACCTGAACCTGGCAAGATTTACGGTACTTCTATTCTGAAAGGACTGCCTTTTATCAGCGGAATTTTGCTTAACATTTATCACAGCATTAACTCTAACTGGGAACGCGTCGGAAATGTACGCTTTGCTGTTACTTATAAGCCTGGCCCTGACGCCAGCGAAAAAGCTTATGCAAAAGAGCGTGCTATGCAGGTGGCTGATGAGTGGAGCCGCGCTATGAATTCTTCTGGAGGCGTTAGCGATTTCGTTTCTGTGGGAGATGTGAGCATTAAAGTCATCGGGGCGGATAATCAGGTTTTGGACAGCCAGGTACCAGTTCGTCAAATGTTGGAACAAATCGTTGCTAAATTGGCTATTCCTCCCTTTATTTTGGGCCTTTCTTGGTCTACTACCGAGAAAATGTCCGCTCAGCAAGCCGATATCTTAACAAGTGAATTGGAATTTTATAGACGATGCCTCGACCCCGTTATTGAGAAAATTTGTAACAAATGGCTCGCTTTCAATGGCCTTTCGGCTCACTTTAACATCGTTTGGGACAACATCAATTTGCAGGATGAAGTCGAAAGTGCTAACGCTAGGTTGATGTCCGCTAGAGCCGCCGAAATTGAAAAAAGATTGGAGAATATTTGATGAAAGACGGTTTTGTTATAAAAAGTAGTTCGGATTACATTTTGGAACAGCGCGATTTGGATTTGATTAACAATTACACTCGTCGCAAACTTTCTAAAGACGAGGTTTATATCTTCTCTGTTGTGCTCTGCGACAATGAAATAGACAGGGAATTTGAAAAGTTTACTAAAGATGCTCTCGAACAGTTGGCTCCGTTATTTATCGGTAAAACCGGTATTTTGAATCACGACGCTAAAAGTGAAAATCAGATGGCTAGAATCTTTGCCTGCGAAGTCGAAAAAGTTCCTGGAAAAGTTAATTCCGTCGGCGAACCATATTTTCGGCTCGTGGCTAAGGCTTATATGCCTAGATGCAAAAAAAATAATGATTTTATTTTGGAAATTGATTCCGGAATTAAAAAAGAAGTCAGTGTGGGATGCGCGGTTAAAAATATGACTTGTTCTATTTGCGGCTGCGATATTAAGTCTGACCCTTGCACTCACAGAAAAGGTGAGATTTATAATGATTCCCTTTGTTACGTCATTTTGAGTGAGCCTTTGGATGCTTACGAATGGTCTTTTGTTGCGGTTCCAGCACAAAAAAATGCGGGTGTTATAAAAATGTTCCATTCTTCTTCGAAAGGAGGTGCTAATTTTATGAACGACATTATTAAATCTATTAAAAATGGCGAGGCTGTTAGTATTTCTGCTGAACAAGCTCGCGATTTGTCTAAGTTGATTTGTGAGTTGGAACGTCTTGCAAGCGAGGGTAAAGAATACTTTAATGATTTGAAACGCGAAGTTATTCGGCTTTGCGCTTTGACTCAGCCCGAAATTAACAGCGAGGTTATGGATAGTGTGGCTTCTAAGATGAATTTGTCTGAACTGAAGGCCTTTAAAAAAGCTTTTGAGTTGAAATCCGAAGAAATTTTGCCGGCTAAACCTCAGCTGACTTCCTTGAAAAAAAATACTGTTTTACGAAAAAATAATGATTTTAAAATGTAGTTTATTAAAAAATTAAATGAAAATATTGGAGGAATATCAATGGCTTTTTATGATTCTTTAAAACTTGAAAAGGGTATGTACAACCTGGGCTTCACCAAAACTTTAGAGTCCATCGACCCATCAGAAGCTTATGAGGGTACCGATTTGGCCGGTTTGGACGCTTATGAACGTCAATTAAAACGCTTTAACATTAAGGTTAAAGGACAAAATTCTGACATCGTTGACAGCTTCTTTCAAACGACTGACTCTGCTGTTCTTTTCCCGGAATTCGTTAAGAGAAGCGTTTTGATGGGCATGGAAGCTTCTAACACGCTGCCTTCTATCATTGCAACCATCACTAATGTCGAAAATAACGACTACAGAACTATAAAATCTACTACGGACAGCTCTGCCGACACCGCTGTGAGCGAGACAAATGAACTGCCGAAAACCGTTATTCAGACAAAAACCAACCTAGTTACGATGAAAAAACGCGGCAGAGTTATTGCTACTTCCTATGAGGCTTTGCGCCACAAACGCCTTGATTTATTCGCTGTTACTCTTAGAAAAATCGGTGCCGACATCGCTAGAGCTCAACTTGGTGACGCGGTTGATGTTTTGGTAAACGGTGATGAGTCCGGAACTGCTGCGGGAACTGTTTCCCCGGTTAGTTCGAGTGGCATTGCTTATGCTGATTTAGTCGAGTTATGGGCAAATCTTTCTGGCTACGAGCTAAACGCTATTTTGGCCAACACAGAAACTATGCAGGCTCTTCTTGCGTTATCCGAACTGCAAGACGCTCAAACTATTCTCAATTTTAAAGGCGCTGGTCAAGTAGTTACTCCTCTTGGCGCTACTCTGCACCGTGTCGACGCTGTTGCGGAAAATACAATCGTAGGCTTTGATAAAAACTGCGCTCTGGAAATGGTTCAGGTTGGTGACTTGATTGTGGATTACGACAAACTCATAGACAAGCAACTCGAAAGAGCTACTGTTAGCTCTACTGCCGGTTTTGCAAAAATTTTTGCGGATTCAGCTAAAAAAATGACTTACGTTGCTGCTTAATTTGAAGGGATGATTAGTTTTGGATACTGGAAAAATTGTTGAACGTTTTGCATTACTAGCTAGTTTAACTCTGGAAGAAGCAAGTACCTTTACATACATTTGTAACGATGCCAAAAATGAAATTATTTCAAAACTTTTACCCGATACAGATTTAACTTTGCACAGCGAGCGGCTTATTGCCGCCGCTGCTGCTTTAAGTCTTTATAGGTACATGCAGCTTAAGGCTTTAAATCAGACTACAGAATCGTTTTCTGCTGGAGATATCTCCGTGAAAGAAAATATGAGTCAGGCTGTCAAAATCGCTTACGAGATTTGGTTGGACGAAAAAGCTAAAATTGCAGATTTACTCCTGGACAACGATTTTGTTTTTGGGCGGGTGATTTAATTTGTTTAGTAATCGTGTTTCGAGTTTGATAAATAAATTCGGCAGAAGTGTTGAGGTTATTCTCAGCGATAACAGTAAAACTTCTACGAAAGCTTTCATTCAGCCTCTTCGATATAAAGACCAGACTTACTTAGGTGGCAAATGTATCGATATTGGCTATTTGAATGGTAAAAATTACTTGTACATTGGCGACAAAAATACTCGACTTGATTTGTTACCTTTTAACACAAAAATATTAACAAACCAAGAAAGTTACGTTGTAAAAAGAGCTCAAGCAGTTTATCTAGGAGAAAACGTTCTGTACGTTTGGGCTGTAATCCAATTGTTCGTGGAGGATCACGCTTTATGAGTATTTTTAACGATATAGTTGACAAAATTAAGGCTAGTCTTTCTAGTAGCACGGAGTTGTCTGCTATTAAGTTTATCGACGCTGACAGAGAAGAAAAAGTTCCGAATCCTATTAAAAATATTTACGTGTCGCTGGGCATAAGCAAAGTTTTTATCAAAGACGCCGCGTTTAATTCTTATCTCGGAATGAGCAATATCGGCGAGCAATTCGGTAACAATGCGGAAATTGATATTGAAATGAAAATTTTTTCTCCTCGCGAAAGTGGCGGAAAACAATGTTATTCGGTTTTTTCTAAAATTTTTGAGGAATTATTGTTTAGAGAAAAAGATTTTTACATCAAGAACATCTCTTGTGGAAAAACTACCTATAATAACGATATTTTTTCGTTTGAACTCGACTGCAATATAAATTTAAATGCTTTTCTCGGCTACGAAACCGAAGATATTAACATCGATGAGATTCATGTTGAGAAAAAAGCTTAAGGGGTGATTTTTTGGCTATTATCGCAAAACAAAGGCCTGGAGTATACTCCGATTATCAAACTTCTGGAATATTATATTCAAAAAAATCAGGCAAAAGTATCGCAATCGTTGCAAAATCCAGCGCTGAGACAAATAAAATTTACAGCATACAGAAGTTATCCGACGTACAAACAATTTTCGGCGACGGTAGCATTATGTATTCGTTATGCAAAACTATCTTCGAAAACGGTGCCAGCAATATTTTAGCCATTTCTGCTGGGGACTCCGATGAAAACTATACGTCAGCTTTTAAAATTTTGGAAGAAACTGACGGTATAAGCGTAGTAATATGTGACAGCACAAACGTTACAATTCAACAGTTACTTATGCAAAGCGTTGTTGCCGCTTCTTTAAACAAAAAAGAAAGAATTGGCATCATTGCTGCGGATGAAAGTCAAACTGAACTTGACGACTGGGCTAGTTCTTTTAACAACGAAAGGATTCTTTTAGTTGCGCAAAATCCTATCGGCACTGATGGTAGCACTCTTTCTGGATGTGTTTTAACCGCGGCTGTTGCTGCAATAATTTCGCAGTACACCGACCCGTCTCAATCTTTTAACGGCGTCGATTTTGAGGGAATTTCAAAGTTAAGCAAAGCCCTCACTGAAGATGAAGTCGATGAATACATAAACAATGGAATTATTCCTTTTGAAGTTGTTGCGGGACGTGTGGAAATTATACGCGCAGTAACTTCTAAAACGACAACTGATGGCATTTCTGACAAGACTTTTAAAGAAGTCAACACGATTTTAATCATTGATGAAGTCATTAAGTCGATTCGAGAAATGCTCAGCAAAAATATTTCCGTGGTGAAAAATAATGTAACCACCAGAAACGCTATAAGCAGTCAGGTGACGGTTAAACTTCAGGAATTTTTAGACGCCAACATTATCGACGCCTATGATGTCCCAAATGTTTATCAGTCCAGCGACGACTCCTCCATTTGTATTGTCGAAATTGATTTCACCGTTGCTCAGGGCATAAACCAAATTCACATTACGGCCAATATTAACGTTTAAAGGAGGCACTTTATGCTGAATATATCATTTCCTACGAGCAAGGATATTTATCTGGAGGTAAATGGAAAAAAGCTGGCTGTTGTCGAAAGTTATAAAGCTAAATCTACTTGCGACAGCCAATACATAGAAGCTTTTGGTCTGAGCGAACCTATTGGTACTGTTACCGGAAAAATACATCACACCATAGAGTTATCAAGGGTTTACGCCTGCGAAGAAAATCAAAATAATAAGGTCAACTTCTACGATTTGCATAACTTTAACCTAGTTATTGTTAAGCCGGACAGAAAAATTATTTACTCAGGTTGCGAATGGTCCGGTATAAATGAATCTGCTTCTGTTAATAGTTCTGTGCTCGAAAACGTAACTTTGATTGCCGCTAAGCGTATGGAGGTTTGATTATGGAGAAAAATGTTAACCCTTTTGAGGTGTTTAAAGGAAAAATTAGACGACAAATTAATTTATTAAAAAATAAAAAAGCCTACGTAAATTTGCTATCGGTTTATGATATGCTTCTTTGCGAAAGGTTATCTCAAACTCTGGTTTTAAAGCTGATTAACGAAGGCTTTGAGCGAACTCAAGCTAAAACCGTAGCCGAAAATGCTTGCTTGTGTTTGATGTGCTTGACCGATTATAACTCTTTTCCAATTTTCGACGACACTTCTGAACTGATAAACACATTGACCGCCGAAGATATTCTTTGCGTGGTTAAAGAGTATTCCGCGCTTCGAAGAGATTATTTGGGATTTGACGTTCTGAATGACTTTGAGATTGAAAAATTAAAAAAAAATTAAGTTCTCCATTCGAAAGAATTCGTTGGGAAATTCTTAAAAAATTTAACAAATTGCCAAACGACCCTGTTGTTATGGGCATGACAGAACTTGATTATTTATATTGTTACATGCACATGATTCTCGATGAGGATACGTCTCACTATGAAGAATATGCTTTTAATGAAAATTTTAATCTTGACGAATACAAAAGAAAGTGCGGTGAATATTGATGCAGATATTTGATGAAATATTAAAACAATATACGCAATTAGCTTCGATAAACAGTCAATATAAACGCAATTTGCAAAGCTTAAATTTTAATAAGAGTTTACTTTCTGTCGGAAACGATGCGGAAGTTATAACATCAAATAAAGCTTTAGATACGCTGCCTAAAACCACTGAAATTTATTATAATTACAGCGAAAACTTAAGTGACATCAAAGATTTTTATGAAAAAATGGAGTTCGATGCTCGGCGCTACAACAGAAATTTTGATTCTCAGACTGGAGCTTTTTTGTTATGAACTTAAACGTTATGAAATTTAAAAATTATGTTTGGCCACACAATCCGTCAACGATAAATATTTCTGTAAAAAGAGATTTGAAAGAGGTTTTGATACCTTTTAAAGGAAGCATTATTCAGGATTACGGCAGAGAAAAAAGAATTGTGTCCGGAAGCGGTCAGTTCTTCGGCGACGACTGCATTGAACAATTTGATTCGTTATTTTTAGTATTTAAACAAGGTGGCAGAGGTTTTCTTTATTTGCCGGGAATGGATTCATTTTTGGCTGTTTTTAAAGAGCTTAAATTGGTCGGAAATTCTATGCCAAATATTTTAACCTATAATTTTGAATTCTGGGAAGAACTTTCGTCTGACCTGGCAAATTTAGACTTGCACGAAGATTTTTACACTGTTCTGGACGGAGATACTTTATGGAGTATTACTTCGAAATTTGAAATTCCTATTGAAACACTTTTAACACTTAATACCAACATCAAAAGTCCTAACCAGCTCGTTCCTGGTGAGAAGGTGAAACTAAAATGACATACATAGTTACAACCATTTCCGGACAAAAAATCGATTTGGGTGCGGCTTACAGCATGCAGATAAATAAGTCTAGAGAGGCTCCTGCAGATACTTTATTCGCAATTTTTTTTAGCCAAAAAATTCACCCCGAATACAAACTTATTGACGTTTACATTAGTGAAAATCAGTTATTTTTCTCCGGGGTTGTAGATGAACAAAAATTTGAAGTGGCTGAAAATGGTTGTTTTTTAACGATAAAATCCAGAAGCAAGGCTGCTTACTTAATCGACAACGAAGCCTGTCCGCAGATTTACAAACGTCCATCACTGGATATTATTTTTAAACGACACATTAAACCTTATGGATTTTCATCAATTAGCGGAAATAATTCAACGTTCAATGCGACTATAGAAGTTGATAAGGGCATGAGTGAATGGGATGTTCTGGAGCAATTTTGCAGTTCGTGTCTAGGCACTTTTCCGATAGTAAACGCAGACGGTTCAATTGACGCTTCAGGTCAAACTGAAAACAAAAAAATTTTATTTTCTAACTCAGGTGGTGGCGTAAATTACAGCTATTTAAGCCAGAAGTACAATCGTTATAAATTAATTTCGGAAATTACCGTTTGTGAGCCTTACTCGGCTGTTTATGCTGGTAAAGTTAAAGATAATGAGTTAATAAACAATGGAATTTGTCGAAAAAAATTTATTACTATGTCCGAAGATACCTCTTCTGCAAAAAAAATCTCTGTTGACACTGCAAAACAGATGATTTTAGATTCAAAAAAGAAGTTTAACGAAATTGTAATTAAATGTCCCGGTGCAATTCGTTCTAATATTGGGAACAAATGCCAGATCCGTGATTCTATACTAGGTAATTTATCAAATTTGATTGTATACGAGATCGAGTATACTTTAAACAAAAACGGCGAATTTACAGTATTTACATTATTGGAGGCTTGAATATGTGGATATCAAAACAAATAAGCGACGCCTGCAAATTGTTGAGAAATACAAAGATAGGCAAAGTTACCTCAACACTAGGAAATACCGTAACAGTTCAGGCTGAACAAGAACATCGAGAAATTAAAAATGTCGCTCCTTTTGGAATAATCTCCGTTCCGCCTGTAGGAGTTAAAGCTGTTGTTACGCCAACCGAGCAAGGATTTATTTACACCGGAGTAATCGGACAAAATTCTGAACTTGAATCCGGCGAACTGATGTTGTATTCGAGCGGAGGCGCAAATATTATATTAAAAAATGACGGTCAAGTTCTGATAAACGGCACGGCATTAGAGTAGAGGTGATATTTTGGACACAGCAATCAGTAATGGGGATTTTATCTGCGACTCAAAAGGGGTGCCTGTTGAGTTGACGGGCTATGATGAACTTTTACAACGAGTTTTAATACGATTAACGGTAAAAAAAGGCAGCTTTATATATGACACTTCACTTGGCAGCAGATTGTACACATTAAAGGCCACTGACGGTAACATTAAAGAACGCGCGCTGTCTTTGGTCAGAGAGGCTCTAATAGATATCAGCGAGGTTGTGGTTGAAGATGTACTTACGACTTTGACAAACGACGGCAAAAATCTGGAATTAACTGTAATATTGTCGGTAAACAACGAGGAGAAAGACATGGTGATAACAATATAATGGAAAGTTATGAAGAAATTTTGGAGAGAATGAAAAATAAATTTACAGAACTGAGCGGTGCCAACGTGAATGACGACTCCGATATTGGAATTAGAATGAAAGTCTTGGCCGGAGAAGTATTTTCGTTGCAAAATAATGTGCAGTGGTTAAAAAATCAAATGTTTGCGCAGACAGCCACCGGTGAACAGCTCGATTATTTGGCACTCGAACGCGGAATTTATAGAAAATCAGCAGTTAATTCCAGCGGGACGATAAAGTTTATGCGAGAAGTTGCGCTTGATTATGATTTGGAAATTCCAGAAGGTACAATCTGTGCGACCAACGGAATAAATTCTATAAGAGTTAAGACTACCGAAAACGCGATTCTTAGTGCAGGGGAACTTTCGGTTACAGTAGCGGCGCAGTCAGAAATTGGCGGTGCTTCGAAAAACACAGGCATCGGAACTATTAAAATTATGGTAACTCCGCCCACCGGAATAACTTCTGTAACAAATGAGGTCGCTTTTGTTGGCGGAATCGATGCCGAAAGTGATGAAGAATTACGAGAGAGACTTATTGACAGCTATAAAAATGTTTCAAACGGAACAAATAGCGCATTTTATAAATCTCATGTTCTAAAATACGATGGAATATACTCTGCAAGTGTGATGGCAAAAGAGCGCGGCGTTGGAACAGTTGATATTTACGTCGCCACAAAAGGCGGTGTGCCAAGCGACGAGCTAATAGAAGAAATTCAAAGTGAAATTAGCGAAATAAGAGAGTTGAATGTTGACGTAAAAGTGAATAAAGCTACAGCCACAGAAATTCCTGTTGCAGTGGACATTGTTGTAAAAACAGGCTACAGTTTCGACGAGATAAAAGAACAATGTGCAGCCAAAATAACAGAATACTTTAATTCACTACAAATAGGCGACCCATTTCTTATTGCGGCGCTTGGCAGCGCAATTTACAATGTGCCCGGCGTTGAAAATTATTATATTTTGTCAAGCGTAACTACAGACAGGTATATGACGGCAAAACAACTGGCAGTAAAAGGTTCTGTGCAGATTTCAAAGAGGTGAAAATTTTACAATGAGTTCACTTAATTCCATAAAACAAAAACTTCGACCACTTGGATTTTATAATCTTAATGATACCAGTTTGATTAGTGCGGAATTATCTGCATATTCTGTCGCCTTAGATGTAATTGAATCTATGCTTGCAGAAATGGAAAAAGAATACTTTATTGCCACCGCAGAAAATTACGGTTTAAGCATGAGAGAACGGATTTTCGGTACAGAACAAAATGAAAAATCCGCTGAATCAAGAAGAAATATGCTCTTGTACAGATACGCAATTAATTCTGAAGACTTTAATGAAAGCAGTATAAAAAAAGTAATGGAAAACGTCGGTATAAACGGGTACATAATCGAGGTTCCGGATAAAAATATCATTTATATAAACTGCTTAAGTTTAGATGACCCTTCAGCAGACAAAAGCTATATAAAAAGCATGGTAGAAGAGTTTTTGCCGGCACATCTTGATTGTATTTTTGATTTTAGAAATCTTCAGTGGAACACAATTGACGGAAAAAATAATACTTTTAACACAATTGATAGCAAAAATTTAACTTGGGACGAGATAGATATTTTTGACGAAATATAAGGAGGAACAAATATGCCTACAGAAAATAAAACCGCGAATTTAGGCTTAAACAGTTGGCTTGGTACAGATAAACCCCAGCGCGCCGATTTTGTAGAGGATAATATAATAATCGATACAGCGATAACTAATCACTTAAACGATTTCGACCTGCATTTTTCTAGCGACGACCGAACTTTGTTAAAAAATCCATTTAAAATCGGTGTTTTCGCCGGGAATGGCTCTTCCAGCCAAGATATTACATTCGATTTTTATCCACGAATTGTGTTTGTGTTTTTAAGAAATGCTCCTTTTACAGAATACGATTCATCAAATGGATATACAAAAGTCAATGCCGCTGTTGTTGCCGCTAACGGTGGCGGCGGAACGATTGGCGCTTCTTTGTTTTTAGACACTTTAACGGTTTCTCAAAGTACAAGCGCAAGTAATGGCAGATTTAAAAATTTAAATGCGAGTGGTTCTCAATACTTTTATATCGCATTCAAATAAAAACAGCCCTACACATTTTTGAAGTGCCCCCTGTCAAGTAGACAGTGAAAAAATAAAAGGATCAATTTAAAGATTTTGACTTTAAATAATTTCT
>CAKSIU010000016.1 GCA_934463265.1 uncultured Eubacteriales bacterium
ATTGTCCTTGCCACGAAGATTATTAGGCAAAATCTTTTTTCGCAGTCCCACACCAAAATAAATATTAGTTTTGTTACCATATTTTTTGACCGCTTGCTCCAGTTTATCGAATTCACACAATTTAAACCACAAAGTCCTGCGTTCAGGTAATAACGTAAGTGTTATATAGCCTTCATCACACCCTCTATAAATTTCAGCAAAAAATTCTTTTGTATCCATAAGTTTTAATCCTCCTAAATTTCATGTAATGTCCCAAATGTTTTGCCAACCTCAGCCTCTGCTATTATCGGAACATCAAACGCCTCAAATGGCTGTTGCTCCATACATTCTTTCACAAAAGTAACCGCTTCGTTAAATTTATCTTCCGGTACTTCAAATATTAGTTCATCGTGAACCTGTAACAACGGTTTTAGCCACAAACGCTCCGATAGTCCTTTGATAAGCCTACCCATAGCCAATTTTAAAATGTCTGCAGCTGTACCTTGTATTGGCGTATTGAGCGCACATCTTTGTGCAAAGCTCTTTTTACCCCAATCAGCGGATGTAATGCTAGGTAAATATCTGCGTCGCCCTAAATATGTTTCAACGTAGCCATCCTCTGCAGCCTGCCTTTTTACTTTGCGCTGCCACTTTTCAAGCCCTTTGTACCCAGCTTTCAAGTTACTGATTATTTCACAGCACTCATCTATCGATTTACTAAGTCCGGCCTTAAACTTCAATGTTCTCTGTAACCCTTTCGGAAACAGCCCATAAAACACTCCAAAATTGCAGTTTTTCGCAATTGTGCGTCTTTCTTTATAATGACTATTACCTTTGTCAATAGCCTCTGAAAACGGGATATTGAATATAACCGAGGTAGTTTGAGCATGAATATCGCCATTATTTCTGTATGTTTCAAGCATTTTTTCATCCCTGCAATAAAATGCACCGATACGCAGTTCTATCTGAGAAAAATCAAGTGATATCAGCATTTTGCCTTTCGGAGCAGCGATAAATTTTCTAATACCGATTGGGTCGTTATCCTTGTGAGGTGTGTTTTGAAGATTTGCGTTGCGACTTGCAAACCTCCCTGTCTCAGTTGCCAATGGCATTAAATCGGGGTGTATGCGCTTTGTATCCGTGTTTAAAAACTTTAAATAGCCAGATATATAAGTTGATTTCAGCTTATTCCACTTGCGGTATTCTGCAATCATCTGGAATATCGGTACTAACTCAGGCCGATTTTGCTCGCACCACTCAGACAATAAAATCAATGCTTCATCGTCCACAGCTTCGCTGAACTTTTCTGTTGTTTTCAGTACCGGCAAGCCAAGAGTTTTGTACAAATAATCTTTAAAAGCTTTGGTACTCGCATTTGCACCAATAGAGGCTCCATCAGTCATAATTGCAATGTCTTCTTTAAGTTGATCTATTTGCAAGCCTGCTTCTAGGCCTTTTTCATGCATCAAATTAAGGTCTAAATGTACTCCGTTATATTTCATAAGCCCAACGTATACCGCAGTAGGGGATTCAATTTGCTCAACAATAAATCGATGCTTTGGCATATTTTCATCAAACCATTTATTGAAGACATGGTAAAGCTGCAAAGCGTAATCTGAATCTGCACAGGCGTAGCGTATGGTTTCAAAACTTTCTGAGTCCAGCATGTCAAAGTAAACTCCCTGCGTTACATCTTCAAAACTAGGTAATTCTATATTTAGAAGTTCAGGCACAAGCTTTTTAAGCCCGGAATCAGCAAGTTTTCTAAACTTCGTTTGAGTCTTAAGCGTCATCTGCGCAGCGGCTAAAGTATCATAAACTTTGCATTGTGGAACACAGCCGAGTGCATAGAAAAACATCGTCTCAAATGCCGCATTATGGATTACGAGCGTTAAGTTTTCGTTCATTAAAATATTTTCTTTAATCCATTCCCAAATGTCCACAAAGTCAGCGTTTAAGCCGACTTTGTGATGGAACGGTACATAAATACCGCTGCCTTTTGAAACTGAGAAACTCATCCCAGTAATTGTTGATTTATGCGCATCCAGCGCACTTTTTTCGTCATTTCGATACTGAGGCAATGGCGATGTTTCTATATCCAAAGCTAAAAGTTTGAAATTTTCAATATACCTTGCAATTTCTTCTTTGTTCAAAGCCAATTTATAGTCCATTTCACTTCCTCCTAATTATTCAAAGCTGTAACTTCGCCTGTATTTTCATTAATTTTTGCTGTATTTAGGCTGTTTTGAGCATAAAGTTTAATTTGTTCAGAAAGTTTTTTTATTAATTGAATCTCTTTATCAGAAAGTGTTCTCTCAACCGCAAATTGAACTTGAGAAAACGCTATACCGCCTTTGTTAACAGCTTTTTTGAGTGAAAATTTAGTCACAACAGAATCTGATTTTTTGCCGGTAACAAGCAGTCTTCTTATATATCTTGAAAAGTCCTTATTGGAACTTGTTGGTAAAAACAAAACAGTCGGAAATATTTCATTTTCCCTGAGTAAATACATTTGGTGCTTATTTTTACAGGCTTTGCTGCCGTTATCGCCGCTACCAAACCTATTGTTCGGACAGCTCTGACAAAAGCCGCCCGGTTCACCATGCCCATTTACTCCATCAAAACTCAAACAGTCAGGTGGTGTGCTACTACCGCTATATTTTTCTTTATAAAAAGTAAACATTGGATGATGATGCAAAATCACCGCAGAAAATTCTTTTACTGCATCAGGTTCATTCGGATTATTCCCAGGCACTTCGAACATTGTTCCTCCGCCAGCAGGAATTTTTATTCGTTCAAAGCCACTATCTAGGCCAGCTAATTCTTCAGAAAATCCTTCGCTGATGTTAAAGTCTGCAAGGCCCATAAAACCTTGATTTTTTATTGTTAATTCATTATTTGTCATATATAAACACTCCTATTTTTTATTTTTTCTTATTGAAACTGATGTTTTTTCAAATACACTGACTAACCCTTCAAGCCACTGCGGCAGGGAATCGTTGTTCTCTGAAATTTGCTCTTTTACAAATGCTGACAGAGAACTTGGATTTACTGTCTCAACAACTAAATCACCGTATCCTGCATCTTTGAGCAATGCATAAAGCTCGTCTTTTCTGCCGGCTTTTGCCGATGCTTTCGTGCTTGTTGTTAAAGAAAACATTGTTCCGCTTCGCGTAAAATTCTGAGTTTCGCTCAAAGTCATAAACTCCGCCAACGCCGACTCTACTTCAAAAATCATGTCATTTACGCCTTTAAGGGACGTTTCAATCTCTTTTTTCTTATCTTTTAGGGCTTTGAGCCTATCTGCCAGTTCAAACATTACATTGTTATCCACTTTTAAATACCTCCGATTTCGTACGGATTCAATCCACGTTTATACTCATCAATTAAGTTTTTCGCTAAGTTTGCCTTATTCTGAAGCGTAATTAAGACTTTTTCATCTACCGTTCCTTTTGCAATCAGATAGATATAAGTACAGTTTTTTTGTTGACCAGCTCGATGGATTCTGGCTTTGGTTTGTTCAAAGTTGCTCATGGAGTAATCCATCGAATAAAACACCATTGTCGATGCGGCAGTAAGCGTTATACCAATGGAAGCTGTTGAAACCTGACCTATAAATACTGATACTTTTGGGTCGTTTTGAAATTTACGTATCTGCTCTTCTCGGTCCTTAATTTCACCCGAAACTATCGAATACAAAATACGTTTTTTATTCAACAGCTTCTCTATAGCTTTAATCTCCGGAATAAACCTTGCGATAACAACCAGTTTTTCGCCACTTTGTACCGCTTCATCAATGATATCTTCCAAAGCTTCAAGTTTGCTTTTGCTTACTTGCTGATATATATTGCAGCCATCACTTCCAAGAAATCCGCCGGTTAATTGAGATAATCTGAGCAACTTAGTCAGCACATTTGTTACTGTTATTGTATTTTGAGAATCATATGAATCTTCAACGCAGGCATGGCTTTCTCTGTTTTCACAAGTCTTCGTGTGCGAATTGCCTCCGGCGGCTCGCCGGTCCGCAAAGCTGTCTTTCACAAGACTTCGGTAAATATTTATAGCTTTTGGCTCAAGCTCTGTGTACCGGATAATATCTGTGGTTGGCGGCAAATCTAAACAGTCAGCCTTTGTCACTTTAAACGCTATGCTATGCAGTTTTTCCATTAATTCCTCTTTCATGGATTCCTTCAAAACCGGCGTATATCCACCGTACCCAACCATATCAAAATACTTATTCCGAAAAGCATAAAAACTGTTTCCAAATATACTGGGCTCTACAAACTTGTACTGCGAAAACACATCTATAGCTTTGTTTGTAATAATAGTGCCAGTCAAAATAATCTTGTACTTTGCTTTTGTTCCAAGTCTGTGCATTGCTTTTGAAGCTGCAATATTAGGCGTTTTGATTCTATGACTCTCATCAGCAATGATAAAATCAGGATTCCATTTTGCAATTTCTTTCTCCAACCTCCAAACTGACTCATAATTTACAACCGCAACTTGAAGTCTGTGCCCTTGCATTTTTTGCAACAGCTCAGTTTTCTTAGCAGTATTGCCTTTTAAAATCGCTAACTCAT
Organism: uncultured Eubacteriales bacterium; assembly: GCA_934463265.1. Classification (GTDB taxonomy): domain Bacteria; phylum Bacillota; class Clostridia; order Oscillospirales; family Acutalibacteraceae; genus CAG-557. Next base: position 4,560 of record CAKSIU010000016.1, read on the forward strand.
AATCAAAATCTGCAAATTTTTCAAATTCTTCTTCCCATACTCCGCAGATTGAAAGCGGACACACTATAAGCAGCTTTCTGATTTTTGACTCTTTAGCCAATGCTCCTGCAACTGCAATTGAAACTATTGTTTTCCCTGTGCCTATCTAGCCCATTTCCATAAGTAATGCAGCTGCTTTACCTCTAGAAATGTTCATTGGCACCACCTCCGATTTCTTTCTTTTTTTAGAAATATCTTCCCACATAGGATACATCTTTTCTTTATCATTCAAATCACCACAGTTCTCTGTAATTTCAAAAAGTTTACAAACAAAATTAAACGCTTCTTTTTGATGTTTAAAAGGCTCTGCTTTTATTGGCATTTTGCCTGTCATTTTAATCAACCTCTTTAATCTCTAAACTTTGTACACTATCTTCCGGAATTAGCAGCATCATCTTTTTTGCTTGACCAAACAATCTGGACGATAGTCTTTCAAATAAAGATAATTTCCTAAATTTCGCGATGCTTATTCGTGGGTCACCATCCTTTCTCACTGTAATTTTTAATTGATGCTTACACATAAAATTTCACCTCAATTCCGAGACATGATTTTTTACTTTCTTAAAAGTGTCTCTATATATAAGCCACGGCAGAAGCAAAACCCGTCTAAAAATTTTAATTTTCTATTTTTTTACTAAATATTTAAAACTAAATCAAATAAATATATAAATATCATCATAAGCGTATCAAAGATTTCAGTTTCTTTTTTATTTTTGCTAATCTTAATTGAACTGCATTTTCCGTTACTCCAAGAATTTGTGCGTATTCTACTTGCGCTATTGGCTTTTTATCCAAATACAGCTTATATATTAGTTCTTGCTCAGATGGTTTTAATTTTGCTATTACTGAATACAGCTTGTCCTTATCAAGTTTTTTCAAAACTTCTTCATAGACATCAGAAGATTCATCTGTATTATTTGGACTTTTCTCGATCTCACATAGACTTTCATGCCTTCTGGTTTCTTTGCGGTCGTTATTTTTAAGATTTTTATCAAGTTCCAGCATAATTTCCTCAAATTCACCATATACTTCAATAGATATGTCTTCACCCGTTACGAATTTATATTTTATTTTCATGTTCCTTGTCCTCCGAATTTTTGATTTATGTTCAAAAAACGAAGGAGTAGGGAGGACCTCGAATAACAGACAAAAAAACGTCCATTTGTCTTTCCTTTCTGATTTCGAGAAAAGAAAACAAATAGACGCCTTCGGTATATGATTTTATAAGTTAATACTTTTATATTCCCGAAATCTTCTATTTAATTTAAAGACTTAGGGAATACTTATATAGAATTAAATGAAAGCCTAAAAAGAACGCTGCAAAGACATAAGTCTCTGCAGCGTTACCCATAATAATATTTAATTTTACATTTTTTGCTCGAGAAAAATTAAAGTAACTGCTCAATAGTATTGAGATTAAAAATTTTAAATTTTTATGTAAAACTTTATACCTATAAAGGACCCTTAGGGTTTTATAGATTTTACAATATGCATCCATTAGAAATCAAATCCTATCCGGACATACTTTTAAAACTACCTTTTATAAATACCACTCCTGTTTTTATAGTCCAGTTATATTATAAAACAATGTAAATTTAATCGTCTGTCTAACTATAAACACAAAAAATAAATTTTTATTTATCGGAAATAAAAATTTATGAAAAATACAACCATATGAAACTACATTGTCTTAAAATCTACATTAATTGATGTGCTTACAAACTTTTTTATTATTAATTATTGCATTTTTTGCAATTGGGTAGTAGTTAGATATCAGAGGCGTTTTATGCCTGGCATATATCGTTGGCATAGTCTGATGCACGAATCTCGTATACGGCGCGATATAAAAATAGATAATTAATTCAAGTGGGTTTAAGATAATTTGCTACGCTGCTTTCTCTCGTTTTAATATTGCTATCAGCAGCTTTGTGTTTTACTACACTTGGCGTAGCTACCTATAGCTGGATTTTCATCAGCTAAAACTGTGTTATGCTCAACACACATAAAGAAATCGCATTGTTTTTACCACTACGACCTATAAATTTTGATATTTTGTTTTTTCATAAATTATGAATACAAAAACATCTTTATTATTCGTGAGATGATCCATTTTTTATGAAAATTTTATAAAGTACTCTATATTTTGTATTTTACTTTTAAAATCTTTATTGAAAATTAGCTCTAATTCTTAAAAAATATATCATAAAAATTCGACAATATAATCTTTAAAAATATTGATTCATACAAATTTATAAAAATTATTTAAACATTACCTTATTCGACATTTTTTTCTTTTTTGTATTAATATAATGTCTTTAAATTTAATTTAAAGACATTTTATTTTAATTACAAGGAGGAGCGATTATGTCTAAGTTTATCGCTAAATTTGCCTTCTTTCACCCTGTCAAAAATAAATCAAATTTAAAGCATGTATTTATTAGCTTAAAAAATACTGAGCTCTTAATTTTTTTCTTGGTGTATTAAATAAATTCAAAAAATTATATTACTACACTACTATTCCATTAGCTTTAACAATATGAATCATCATTGAATCAGTTTGTCTTGATAGGAAACGGATACAAAAAGAGAGCACTGCCGAAAAAATATGGAAATTTGCATTCAATTTAAATGAAATTTTGTGGATGATTGAAAAATGGAGTTATTCAAGGGGTTTTTGAAAAACTACAAAAGTAAAATACTATCGTCACACGAACCGAAATGGTATGTAAAAGTTATATGAAATTTTTTGAATTATGTGAAAGTACATGTTACATTTTTTCTTCGAAAATGTTTTGCTGTAAATTTATTTAAAATTATATTTTTAGTGAGGAGATTTTTATGTCTATTAAATATTTTAAGAAAGCTATTTCTATAGCCATTTCACTAGCATTGTTAACAATCAAACCAGTGTTAGCACTTTCTAATAAACCATCATCATTTAATGTTGAACCTCCCCATCAATCAGTGAATAGTTCGTATGTATCTTCCAACGATGCTCCTTTGGAATCCACCAGATCTGAAGTTTCAAAATCAGCTACTAATACTGAAAGTTCGTATCCATATCCAGTAAAATGTACATTTGAGGAAGCTCGCAAGGAGGTAGAAGCCGCAGGACTCAATATTAGTTGCGCCTGTAAAGGAATTCCTTAAAAATTTAGGCTGTTTTTTTTTGGGGGCAACTGTAGCTACAATTTTTATAGGCGTCATTAAATGTTTGTTATGTAGGTGACTGTGTGTGTTGCTTTGTTTGAAACAATTTGTACTTAAAGTAAATTCAGTAAAACCTTCGCTCAAAAGCACTCACCTTTAATTGAACAAGGCCGTAAAAAATGGACAATAGAAAAAAGCCCCTTATATAAACAAGGATTATACAATGGAAAAATTTGTTAAGTTAGACTTTTAGGATATAATAAGGTAATTTATACTAAAAAAAAATACATGTTTGTTGTAAAATAATAAAAGAGATATGATTTATTAATTTATAATAACCATATAACCACATCAATTCAACAATTTTCTTAACAGAACTATTATTTAAAGGGGAAAAATTATATGTTTTTAAAACTAACAGAAAATTCATATATTAAATATAAACCATCTGTGTATATCTACAGTTTATACAAAGATGGTATCAGAGATCAGCTAATTATAAATGAAACAGCATGTAGTATATTAGAGTTGTGCAACGGGACTAATACTTTAGATAATATAATTTCAATTTTAAAGAAAAAATACAATGATACTGAAGAAAATGTTAAGAAGAATGTAATTGAGTTTCTCCAACCATTTATGTCTAACGAATTAGTGCAAGAAATTGAAAGTAAAGATTTTTACAATACTATAAAAGGTAATAAAGACATAGTTTATCCTGATACACTCGTTTGGGAACTAACAGATTATTGCCCACTGGACTGTCGTCACTGTTATTTGTCTAAGAAAAACCATAATATGTTTTCTAAAGATGAAATAGACAATATTTTAGATTCAATTGATGAAATGGGTATTTATCAAGTTCAATTAACTGGTGGAGAAGTTTTAACGCATCTTCATATTGAATATATCATACATCAATTAATAAAAAGAGGAATTATAACAACTATATCAACCAGTGGAATGATCTTAAATGATGATATATTGAATGCTCTAGATGAATTAAAGTTTGTAAAGGGGAGTTGCTGTAAGGTTAGTCTTGATGGAAATCAGAAAACGCATAACTATATCCGTCAAAATGAAAATTCCTATAATAATGCTATTACATTTATAAAGAACATAATCAATAGAGGGGTAGAATGCCAAGTTGGAAGTGTTATATTAAATCAGACTAAAGAGGAAATTGAATATCTAACAGTTTTAGTAAAAGATTTAGGTGTTTCTTTATTAGAATTAGCTTTAATTGTTGAGCAAGGAAATGCTAAACAAAATAAGTTACATTCAAATATGACAATAAAAGATTTTCATGAGTTTTTATATGAATTAAAAAATAAATATGAAAATAATAAATTTTTATTAAAAACACCTCATACTTTAACTCAAAAAAATTGTGGTGCTGGTCACACTGTCATATGTATAAAAGCTAATAGAAATATCTCTCCTTGCCCTATGTTGGAAATGAAACTTGGCAATTTAAAAGAAGAAAATATAAAAAATATTATTGCCCGCTGTTTTGCATATTTCCAGGACTTAGTTGCTCCATGCAAAGAAACATGTAATAAATGTGAGCAATATGATACCTGTAAATCATGTATTGCACAAGCTATTTTTAATAAAGATAAAGTTCCAAAGTGTAAATGGTATGAGACTGAAAATAAATTATTGAAATCTTACATTTAGAGGTAAGGCTATTATGTTTGTTTACAGCCAAAGTGTATATGATATAAATTTAAGTTATATGGAAGAAGAATTTGAATATTCCATCAATTGTTTTAGTGGAAAACGACGAGAAATTGGTAAACGAATAGAAATAAATACCCATTCTAAGCCACTACCTGATCTTGAAATAAAGCTTGATTTTAATGAAGGTCAGCTCCAAAACTTAAAATCTTTATTAAAATCTATAAAATATGAATTAAAAAAGGCAAATATAAAATTTTCAGCGATCTTAAACTTCCATAATGAATCTGTAGTAATTAATAATGTAGTTGATCATAGATATTATGGGTTTCTTAGATTAATATTAAAAGACACTTTTAATATTACTACTATGGAAGATATTTCTATAGTAAATGGTGTCTTTGATAAATTAGAGGACGAAATCTTCTATCATATTAAAGATTATATAAAAAATATTAATAATAAAAGTTTGAGCAAAAATAAAATGTCATTTAGTTCTATTCCAATAATATTATCGCCACAAGTTTCTGGATACTTTATTCATGAAATACTAGGACATCTTTTAGAAGAGGACTTTTATAATTTTTATTTAAACAATTATAAAAATTTAAAAGCATCAGAAAAATTGACTATTTATGATTCAATAGAAAATTTTAAGGACATTGTAGGACTTAATAAATATGATGATTTGGGTGTTCCAATAAAACCTTTGATTTTATTGGAAAAAGGAAAATTAGTTAATGTTTTGTCAATAAATGAAGATAAAAGTTTTGATAAAAAATTATATGGAGCAGCCCGAAGAGAAAATTACAAACATAATATCATACCTAGAATGAGAGGAACTTTTGTCTTACCGCATGATAACATGAGTCAATTAGATATTTTAAAACAATATTCAACCGCAATATTTTTAAATAAATCATACTTAGGTAGTGTTGATCCAGCCAGCGGTATCTATACTTTGTGTGGCGATGGTTTTTATGTAAAAAATGGAGTGAAGAAGAATTTTATCAGTAATTTAAAATTGACTGGAAATATAAAAAATGACCTACTATCAGTTGATTTTGTTGGAAATGATTTTAAAATGTATGGAAGTTACTGTATGAAACTAAATCAGACAATCCGAGTTGGAATGGGAGGACCTACTATTAGTCTGCATAGAATGACGGTCGAAGGTGATGTGTATGGAAAGTTATAAATATATTACTCATAAACTTTTTCAACTGGGAATAAATCAATATAATATAGTTATATCAAATGAAAAAAAACTTATGTATAAAAATGTTTTTGAAAAAATTAGTTATGAAGAGCTTAATTTATCCGAAATATTCGTCATTTTGAAAATTAAAGATAAAATATCTACATTTACAATGTCATCTACTTTAGGCAAAGATTTAATAGATGAAATTATACAAAAAAGTATTGCAAATGCTTTTTCATTAAATTTTGATTGGGACAATATTGATAAAATAAAAAAGCAAACTTTTTCAACAAATAAATTGGATCATATCTTTAATAAATTTGATATAAAGTCTTACCTCTCAAAAATACACAACGAAATAGAAAGAGTCCAAAAAGCAACGTCGTTAACTTTAAATACGGCAGTTAATATCCGTTTATATCAAAACAAACTAATAACGACAGAAGTAGAATATATACAATATCATTTTTCATCAAAATGTATTTGTATGGAAAATAAAAATTTTAGTAAAAAAGCATTACTACAAAACTTTACTTCACTCGATAATTTGTCAACTAAAATCGTAAATAAATTGAATGAAGAAATTAATTTTCTTCCTAAAAAAATTGAGCACTCTACTATTTTAATAAAAGATGTAGCTGTAAGCCAAATAGTAAATTTGTTTATTAGCCAATTTTATGCAGATAACGTTTATTTAGGTAACTCTATCATCAAAAATAACAGTTTAGGAAAAAGAATAATAAATAATAACATTTGCTTAGAATCATTTCCATATGAGGGAAATGTATTTGATGGAGAAGGTTCTTATATTAGAGAAACGATACTTTTAAAAGATGGATATCTTTGTAATTTATTAAGTAATAAAAAATTTTCAAATTATTTGAAATTAAAAAATAGCGGAAACGCAAGTTTTACATTTGATAAAAAAATTACACATCAGATATTAAAATTTAATGTTCATAATATGTTAAATGGAATCTATCTAAATCCTACAGTAATCGTAAATAGAATTGAAAATATAAATATCAACCCAATTAATAGTTCTATTACTATGATTGCAAATTGTTGTGATAAAAACGGGACTTATTGTACATCAGTAAATTTTGATTTAAAAAATTTTTTTGACAATATTTACTCAACAGGTAAAGAACTAAATCTTATCGATAATGTTTTTTGTCAAGATATCATTTATAGTGCAAAAAATCATTGATAAAAAAAGAGAGAGGAGGTAATTTATCATGGAAAAACCTTGCATTTTAGCTGTAAACTTGCAACCACATGCTGCCTGGTGTGCAGCGACAAAAAAGGATTCTTTTATTATGGTATCGAACACTATGATTCTGGCGACTATTTCCCTAGATATTGGCCAATGGTGACATATGCCAGTAATTAACTTACTAATTATCAATCCTTCGCTGCTTTGTAAATAATTAAGTACAAGAGGTAGTTTATCATAGAAAAAACTTGTATTTTAGCTTAAACTCCGCAATAACAAACTTTTTGTGGTGCACAGCGAATAAAAATGTTGTTTTCACTACGCTTGGTGTAATTAGTATGTTTGGAGTTGTGGAGACAGCTGTTGTATGTATGACACCACCTGCCTTTGCAGAACTTGAAAGCAGTCCAGCTGAATAAAACTACGAATAAAATAAAAATACTAATCAGTTATCCACTTTTAACTTATCTATACCTAGCAATTATTTTTCAGCATAAAAGCTCATACGGTAAGAAAAGATAAATGAATTCCTTGTACCACATTTAAAGCTTATCGGAATAAGAACTAAGGATTAATACCCCAGAAAACAGCAAATTATTTGTGAATCAGTACTCATATTGTTATGCTATTCTTTTTTTATGAAAGACTAAACTTATCATTAAGTTTTGATATTCAAAAATTTTTTAATAATTTTCTTTCGACAACTGAAGGGAGGTGAGCCCTCATTATATACATAAATTGGAAGGAGGTGATTCTTTATGAAAAAGCCAGAAATTTTATATTCAGTGAATGCTCTTTGGTGCGCTAGTACTGCAAATGCGGCTTTTGCACTTGCTGGAACGGGGGGCGGCTACGTTGTTGGTCCTGTCGTCGCTGCTTTTGTTTGTAATGCCCCTGCTGTTGGCGCAGTGATGGCGGGTGGAACTGCACTATAGTAAAAAATACTGCTTTCACTGGCTAGTATAATCGGTGGTATATTTGAAAGTGTAGAGATAGCTGCTATATGTGCAGCACCTGCCTTTGCAGTAGCTTCAAGCGCTTCAGCTGCATTATATAATTAATTAAAATTAAGTAAGAAGGCGATTTTTCATGAAAAAACCTCGTATTTTAGCTTCCAGTCAACAATCGCAAGCTTTTTGGTGCGCAGCGAATAAAAATGCCAGTTTTGCTGCAATTGGTGGAACAGGTATATATGCAAGTGGGTTTATAGCTGCTGTATGCCTTTTACCTGCCATTGGAGTTTTAGGAGGTGGTGCAACTGCATTATAAGTGTAATTATAATGTTGCAAAAAGACTGCTTTTTGCAGTCTTTTTTATTATTTATAAGTCTTTCTTGAAGAATATTCTTTTTGAAATGTTTACCGAAATTATAAAGAGTATTAATATTAAAACTATAGCTAAAATAAAAATTAATCGGCTGTCAATATTTAGCTTATTTATTCTGGAGCTAATTTCACAACATAAAAGTTCATACGGTAAAAAGAATATAGAAGATTTAAAAGTAAACGAATTACCTGTATCGCACTTAAAACTTATCGGAATTAAAACTAAAAGCAGTAATGTAGAAAACATCAAGCTCTCAATGAAAAATGTAAAATCAATTATCTTGGGATAATCTAATGCATAAACTACATATACTACATTTAATATAGTCATTAAAACTACAATGACTAAATATGTAAAATATCTTGAATAAATGAGATCTTTTCTTGTATATGAAGTTGTCAAAAGCAGCCTTATCCCCAATGGCTGTTTTTCATTTTTATATGCTTGAAACATATAAAAAATCCATGTGTACATCATCATTGACACTGCTAGACCTGGGCCCATGAATACATAATCTCTTCTTTCCAAAAGTGTCAAACTCAAGGCTGGAAAAAGAGCAAATAGTAGCCAAAATTTAAGCTGCAGTACTTCTATAACAAATAAATTCATGTATTTTTTTAGTTTCATAATAAACATCACCTTATTTATAGTTGTCCTACTCATCTTTTAGTCTTGAAAACATTGGCCAGCATTATATCCTCAATATCTGCTCTTTCAATTGTAGAATCCCGAAATTCTGCCTTTAATTTTTCTTTGTCACCCAAATAAACACCTTTAAACTTATCTTTTTCACGTTTTACTTTTAAGAATAATTTTTCTTTTTCATCTGTTAATACATCTACATTACCTCTAACTACAAAGTAGGAATTTTCTAATATTTCAGTCATTTCTTGAAAAATGATTTTTCCTTTATTAATTAATATAATGTTGTCTGCAACATCTTCCAAATCTGAAGTGATGTGTGAAGAAAATAAAATACTTACACTCTCATTTGCTAAATCTTTAAATATCTCAATTACTTCTTCACGAACTAACGGATCAAGACCGCTTGTAGGTTCATCCATAATTAAAATTTCTGCATGATGTGATAAAGCAAGAGATAAAGAAAATTTTACTTTCATGCCTTTTGAAAATTTTGATATTTTTTGATTAAGTGGCAAATCAAATTTTGACACTAAACTTTTAAATATTTTTTCATCCCAATTTGTATAAGTCTTTGAAAAAATACTTTTCATCTGTTTAACTGTAAAATCAGGGTAAAAATAGTCTCCATCAAGTAAAAAACCGATTTTATCACGAATCTTACTCTCATTCTTTTTTGTTAGCAGTTCACCAAAAAATTTTATTTCTCCTGCATCCGGAATTACAAGGCCAGCAAGGGATTTAATAGTTGTAGTTTTTCCTGCGCCATTTATTCCTATAAACCCAGTTATCTGACCTCTTTTTATATTGAAGTTAACATTGTTAAGTGTAAACAAGTCATATTTTTTTGTTAAATTAGTAACTTCTAAAATATTTTCCCTCTGCATAATAATGTCCCCCTTTTATAAACTTTTGTTTAAATATATTTTCTCAGATATTTTTAGTGAAATCGGCACTGTCGCAATAAATAATAAAAATACTAAAGCACATGTCATTGCTGGACTAATTAGTACATTAATAAATTTTACAGTGTTTATTAATGCAAGTATCGGTACCGTAAGGATAGATGCCACGGTTGTATAACTTAAATTACTCTTAATTTTGAATGTCAGTGCTACTAATATTGCACTACCAATACAGACCATAAAGATATATTCAATGATGACAAAAAAATTCATAATGAGGCTTGGATAAAGAACAGCTGTTTCTACAAAGCTAAAAATCATACAGATTAATGATAATAGGTAAAAAAACAAGTATCGTGAATAGATAATATCTTTACGTGTATATGAAGTTGTGATAATTAATTCATTACCTTTACATTTTTCTGAAATCAGCACTTGTTGATTTCCAAACGCAATCATTTCGAAAAGAGTAACTGTTGCTATTATATTGAATATATTGTCGTTTGCATCATTTGCAAAAATTAACGGAGATCCTAAAATTATAATAAAAAAGTATATAAGTAAAAATATCATATTTTTAGATATTAGAAAATCTTTTTTTAACAGGTTTAAATATTTTGAACAATTTGTATTCGTAAGAACATCCCCTAAAATATGTAGTTTATCGCTGATACTTAAAACAGAAAAACTCTCAAATTTAACCAGTAAATTATACTATGTATAACTAGAAAAATCAACCAAACTTATTTTTATATTATCATATAGTAATCCTTTAAACTAAAAATTAAAAAAATTCTAATTTATAAAAAACTGTATCTTTCATTATGCAATATATCATTTTAATATTTTCCAGAACTTTATAATTAACTTTCAAAAGTATAAACATAATATTTTACACTGGCGTGTTTAGAAAACTTTCAATGTTGATAATCTTCATTTTCATCAAACTCCCTTTTTCTTTAGATTGCATAATGATTTGCCAAATTAAAAATTTTTGGCATATATTCCTGGTTTTACCTCCTTTCTATTTTAGTATAATTTAAAAATTTTCCAATACCAATTTTTATTTTTTTGCATTTCAAGTATTTTAAGGAGTTTAATGCAATCTTTATAGCCTTGATAGTAAATATAGCTTCGTTCTGCTGACGCAATAATAAAAATATTCGATTCATGTTTATTTATAAAATCTCTGTCTTTTTTTTGCGGCAGTCGATCAAGTAGTTCTTCGAACTTATCTGCATTATTTTTCTCTTCTTCTTTGCAGGCTTTGTATTTAGACTTTTCTATCTTTAAATCTAGAATAACATCATCAAGTAAAATCATCTAAAAAATCTCACATCGCCAATCTCACTATTTTGCATTATAAATTTTCCTCCAATATCAATTTTGAAGTTTCCGGATCTCGGTACAAAAAGCAATATAAATATTCATTAACAAACCTCTATGATTCTTATTCAGAATTTTAAAACCTCAGTTATACTGCGCGCATACTAACTTTTAAATTATTTCAAAATTTCGTGATTTATATCTAAACTCTTGTCACACCATAAGTCAAGTTAATTTCAAAATAAAAATCAGCTCACAGTACAGATTTCTACTGTACTATAAGCTGATTTTATAATTTTGGTTAATTTAACCGTGTGAAAGTATGCACACACCTGTGAAAATTTTTTAAAAGAATGCACACCCCTATGGAGAAAATCTTTAAAATAAGGTAGCTTTTTCAAAAAATACAACATCAAAACCAGCCTTAAAAACGAAGAAAGCCCAGCAATACTGGGTCTCCTCTCTGTATCAAAAGATACGTACTATTATGTCTAATCACTTAAGTTTTGATACAAACACACGGTTTATCATTAACCGTGTG
>CAKSIU010000017.1 GCA_934463265.1 uncultured Eubacteriales bacterium
CACTCTGAATCCTTAACTAAGATGCTTATTAAAAAATTTTACACTTTTTTGTGTCTACTTACTTGACTATAGTTCAATCTATCATTGCATATGGCGAGAAGTGGTTTTTCCACATTGCTAAATATTTTTTCCCGTCTATTTCCGCACTGTTTCATCAAATTCTTGATCGTCACCGTCTTGTACCAAAATCATTTCGAGGTCGCTTTCATCCCAACCGTCTGGAATCTCATATTCCATATAAACTGAGCTATCTAATGCACCAGTTACTGGAACGCCATTTACAGTTGGATATACATTAAAAAAATTGATATGTTCAATTGGATAGTCGCCGTCAACCTGGTTCATTAACTCGTTATAGTGAGCTGTGCCTTCTTCAATATATTCAACATTTATGCCCAATACATCGGTATCATTTTTCTTTAGCACGCCCAATGGATCTTGCAAAAACACTTTTATTGTCGCTTTTTGGCCGTCTAATCCAACTATATCAACAGTCGTTTCGGTGGCTAAGCCGTTATGCGTAGAATAATGATAAACTGTTTCTCTGTTTGGCATCATTGTTTGCGCGTAGTTATCATCTTTTGTGAAGTCAGTCCAATACTCGTCTCCGCAAAACGTAGTTATGTCCAGTTGCAGAAATGGTTTCTGTTTCAATGTGATCGCAGTTTTTACAACTTTTTGTTATTTCACCGGCGTCTGTGCAAGTTGGTTTTTTGCTTATTACCCAGTCTCCAAAGTCGTGATCAAGTACAGGAATAGTAACGTCACCGATTGTTGTTGAATTTTTACCCTCTGCGTCAGAAAATAGTGCGCCACAACTTGAGCATTTCCAGTGTTGTATATTTCCTTCTCCTTAGCAAGAAGCATCTGTTGCAGTTACTTCTTCCATGTCGTGTACTATTGATTTACCTTCTAGACTTGCATCATTACCTAATTCAACAATTGAGTAACCTTCTCCCATATAATCACAAGCAATAGCACTCTCCTCATACATTTTCATTCTGATTAATTTAACTTTGTTAACACCAGTTTCAGAATATTTACCAATAACTTCATATTGTATCATGGGAATCATTCCTCCTCCCCATATTTCGATAGATGATGGATAAAAAACAGCAGATAAATGTTCTATGTGCCCCATCATAAATAATTCTTTGTCAATACTTGTAACAGAATCTAGGATGACATAAACCCCTGTTTTTCCGGCTGGAATTGCTAATAATTGTGTTCCATCTTTAGAATAAAGCACTCCATCAATAGATTTATAATTGTTATTATTCCCATCAACGTCAATAGCAGTCAACGCAGAGCAGCCAATAAATGCATTATTACTAATGGAAGTCACGCTGTCCGGAATGGTTACAGAGGTTAACTTAGTGCAACCATAAAATGCGTCGTTACCAATGGAAGTTACGCTGTCCGGAATGGTCACAGAGGTTAACTCAGTGCAATCATAAAATACCTTATCGCCGATGGAAGTCACACTGTTTGGAATGGTCACAGAGGTTAAATTAGTGCAATCATAAAATACCTCATCGCCGATGGAAGTAACGCTGTTCGGAATGGTCACAGAGGTTAATCTATAGCAACCCTGAAATGCACACTCGCCGATGGACGTTACGCCGTTGAGAATGGTAAACGCGCCAGTACCGGCAGGGCAACTGATTAATTTATCGTCACCTTTAGAATAAATCACTCCATTAATAGCTTTATATTCTGTGTTATTACCAGATATATTAATCTGGGTTAAGCCAGAGCAACCAGAAAATGCACCAGGTCTGATGTCCGTGACACTGTCAGGGATGGTCACAGAGGTTAAGCCGTTGCAGTAAGAAAATACCCATTCTCCGATGGTCCCAACACTGTTAGGAATGGTCACAGATGTTAAACCTTCGCAATCAACAAATGCATAATCGCAGATGGTCGTAACACTGTTAGAAATGGTAAATGAACCAGACTTTGCCGCAGAGCAGACTATTAATTGACTACTATCTTTAGAATAAATTACTCCATCAATAGACTTATATTTCGTGTTTTTATCAGATATATTAATTTCGGTTAAGCCTGTGCAACCAGCAAATGCACCTATGCCAATGTGCGTAACGCTGTCTGGAATGGTTACGGATGTTAATCCTTTGCAGCAATAAAAGGCTAAATCATAGATGCATATAACGCTGTCCGGAATGGTCATCGAGGTTAAGTCCGAACAGCCCTTAAATGCACCCTCTCCGATGATCGTGACGCTGTCAGGGATAACCACCGAGGTTAATTTTTCGCAATCAGCAAATGCCTCTTTGCCGATATATGTTACACTATTGCCTATGGTTACCTGGGTTAAATTAGAGCAACGTGAAAATGTTCGATCAGGGATGGAGGTTATGCCATTGTTTATTATTACCGATTTAATTGAAGCTTTATATGATTCCCAAGGGACATTGGAAGAAGTATCCATAGCTCCTGAACCATATATATTAAAAAAACCGTTTGCAGCAGTGAAAGTAAAATATACACCATTTCCACAGCTACCAGAGTTACCCTCTTCATAACTACCAGAATTATCAGTTGCTAAAACTTTACGATTTACTTTAGTTTCTGCACCTTTTTTATCAGGCTTCAAAACATTAGAGATTTTCGATTCAATAGATTTCATAGAGAATGAAATTGAGTGAGATTGAATGATTGAAGAATTATGTGGAATAATAACCGAGTTATTATTTTGAGGAATAGTAACCAGATCGGAAGCATAAACCTGTTGGGAAAAATTAGCTATCATTGATAGTGATAAACCAACAGCCACAGCCTTTTTTGTTTTATTTTGAAGCATAAAAAGCCCTCCTTTAAGTTATATTAGGATAAAATATCCAAAGTAAACTATAATTTATTTTTCGCCAAAAAACAATATACTCTGGCAAAAATCTCCATATTAAATGAAAATAGAATAGAAAAATTTTCATATTTAGTTTTCAATTTATAAAAAACAAAAGAAACACTGACTACTGTCAATGCTCTAAATGAGAGATATTAAAAGTATTTTATTTAATACGACTTTCAGTATTTGAGTGTGCGTAGCAGCGATTGCCAAACGTTTGATAAAAGCAGTGTTTTTTTGAAAATTTTTTTGTTTACGCTTCAGTACCTTTGATCAGAATCCGGCTAAGCAGAAAACCTTGTTAAAAGAAATGTTCAATGAGAAAATTTTTTGACGCAATTTTCAAAAGTCTTTTTTTGTCACCTAAAATTCAAAATTAATATTATGTATTGATAAGTTTATTTTTGATGTTTATTTCTATTAAAATCCGGTAAAAATATTCTTGTCAAAACTATAATAAAATTTTCGGAGTGTGAAAAAGGTGACTATAAAACGTGGGGACATCTTTTATGCTGATTTAAGTCCTGTTGTAGGCTCAGAACAAGGTGGAATTAGGCCGGTTTTAATCGTTCAAAATGACGTCGGAAACAAATTCAGTCCAACAGTAATCGCAGCCGCTATCACAAGTCAACATTCAAAGGCCGACCTTCCTACTCACATACAACTTCAAGCTCATGGATGTGGTCTTTCTAAAGATTCCGTAGTACTGTTGGAGCAAATTCGAACTCTCGATAAAAAACGTTTAAAAGAAAAAATGGGCTGTCTGGATACTTTTGCAATGAATTTGGTAGACAAAGCGCTGTCTATAAGTTTCGGTCTTTTAAATAACTACGCTATAAAAGAAGCTACATAAAAACAAAACAAGACTTTCAAAAATTCAGTTTCTTTTTAGCCAAAAAAGCGACTGCTTTAGCTTATGTGCTAGCAATCGCTTTAAATATTCTTTAAATTTTAAACATTATTTAAATTTCATTAACCTTACGGTGCTTATGGTGCGCCTAAAGCTGCTCCCGGTTGTGGTTGTGGTTGTGGTTGTGGTTGTGGTTGTGGCTGTGGCTGTGCCGCCGCGGCAGCATCATGCGCCATATCTCCAAGAACATTAACGTTGCCATCAACTTTTTGTTGACCTACAGGCATATTAACAACATTAACATTTATTACAGGTTGAGATGCAGGTGCTGCAGGTGCTGCAGGTGCTGCAGGTGCTGCTGGTGCTGCAGGTGCTGCTGGTGCTGCTGGTGCTGCTGGTGCTGCTGGTGCTGCTGGTGCTGCTGGTGCTGCTGGTGCTGCTGGTGCTGCTGATGCTGGTAACTTAGATTTTACTTTATTCATAATATCTGAAGCATTTTTAACGCCATTACTTATACCAGACCAAGAAGCCTTAATAAAGTCAGATATAAATTGTGGTAAAACAGAGTCTATTGATTTCAACGTTAAATTGCCTAAATTTTTAAACCATTGGCACATACCTGGTTTTTCTTTAGTGGAATTTATTAAACTTTCCACTTCGCTTAATTTTTCTTCATCAATAGGTTTACCATCTTCAGGCATTTTAAATACTTTTTGAATGCTAAATTCTAACACAGATTTGTCATTATGTAAAAAATCGTAACCATTTAATGCAAGCAAATTAAACAATTTATAAGCTTCTGCATTGTCATCTATTTTATTATTAACAACAATTGCAAAATATTGAGCCGGTTTTTCTTTAGAAAGAGTTGTTATTAAACCGAATTTTTTCAAATCACTTTCAGATTTATCTACAAAACCATCACAAACTTTACTTCTTTGTAAAGCATCTGATTTATTTTTTTCATCAGCCTCTTTTTTGGAATAAAAATGAGAAATATCTGTTGGTGCTTTATAATTTACAAATTTAAGTATGTTTCCATTTTCCACCGCATTATATGGATCATAGCGATCAACACTTGGGTCATTTAAACCATTTAAAGCTCTATCAACAAGTTCACTAGCTAATTTATCGCCCTTACTTTTGCCGTTTTCATTCTCAATTTTTTTATAAAAATCGTCAAAAGCTTTTTCTGCCGGCTTTTTTTCGCCCTCTTTCACATTTCTGGCAAAAAACGGCATTGCATCATCTTTGGATATTGGCACAATACGATACTCAACTGGAACACGTCTATCAAATAGCCAATTTAATAACCTGGCCGGAATGTTATACCAAGAGGCTTTTTTTCTAACTCCATCCAGCTGAAATTTATTGACTTCTTTTCTCAATGGCCTTCTTTGAAAAAACATTAATGAATTAAAATAATGCGAAGGTTCTTCATTTATTTTTACCTGTATTTCACTATTCTTCATCAATGCACCAGGATTTTTAATTTTAACTTCAATAATCCCCAAACAACCAGCCTGCATATCTTTGCCGTCCCACGGGTATGTGGAAGATTTTTTTAAAGTTGCCGAGCATAAGTCAGACGTAACGCTAGTCGATAAAGCAAAGCTTGGTGATGATGCACTGAGCAAAATAGTTAAAGCTAAACTTGTTACAATAAACTTCTTCATAAACTTATCATCCTTTTTAATTTTATATTCTAATTATATCACAACAGCCGCCCAATTTCAAATTTATACGAAAATTTCTCCTTTTTATATAACCAAATAATAAAATAAATTAAAAAATTTGTCGGATTGACGAAAAGTTAATTGATGACAAATCTAGAGCGTTATATCTTATTATAAACTCTTTAAAATTGCACAATATTAATTTTATTCCACCTGGCAAATTACTTTCAATATTTAATGGCATTACAGGGTCATGGACGCTCATTCTCAGCAAAAGCCAACCATCTCCGTTATTTTTATCAAATGAGATGCGTATTCCTTCTTTATTGTCTGGCGCAATATGCCAATCGCTTTTATTTTTTGCATAAGTATAAAGGCCATTTATCACTGCTTCGCCGTAAACTTTAAAGTCATCACACAAAATTTTAAGTCTGAATTCCGCACTTTCAGCCGGCTTTTTTAATTTGCTCAAAACATCCGAAAAATCTTTTCCCTGACGTCTTAAATTAACCAATTCAATTACAATTTTTGTAACAAGATATGCACCGTCATCCAAAAAATAATTTTCTCGCAGTGCCGCATGACCTGAAGTTTCTATCGCTAACGGACAATTTACTCCTTGAGAATTTAGCCATTTTGCCTCATTTATCACGTTTTTATAGCCACGCTTAAAACGATTATGTACTCCATGCAATTCGCTTTCTATATAATCGTGAAGACCGTCAGAAGTAACTGAATCCGTAACCACAGTGCCGCCCACATTATCTCTAAGCGCTATCTTCGACGCAAGTGCAATCAGGCTATTTCTGCAAATTTCATTTCCGTAACAATCTACCGCGCTGGCTCTATCAACATCTGTGTCAAAGATTAATCCTAAATCTGCGTGATTTTTTAAAGTTGATTTGGTAATCGACTTCATCGCGGTCTTGTCTTCTGGATTTGGCATATGATTTGGAAAATTTCCGTCAGGGTTCAAAAATTGACTTTCAGATATATCTGCACCCAACGGTTTTAGCACATCCGTCGCATAAAATCCTCCTGCGCCATTTCCGGCGTCCACGATAATCTTAAATCCCGAAAGAGGTTTAGTTTCCTCTTTTTCTCCTACGCCGTCACAAATCATTTTTCTTAATCTTGCCGCATAAGTCTTCATGTAGTCCACTTTTCTTACAAAAACTTTATCTGCTTTTGAAAAATTAAACGTTTTTTCCGCGTCATTTAAAATTTTCTCTATGTCGTCGCTGTCTAAGCCACCTTTATCTGTAAAAAACTTCAGGCCGTTTCTATTAAACGGGTGATGGCTTGCGGTTATTTCAATCGCTGCATCGCAATTTAGGTCAATCGTCGTCATGAACATAGCCGGAGTGGACGATAAACCGCAGTCAAAAATTTTTATGCCCAAATTCGATAAAGTTTCGATTAAAACATTATTTATTCTGGCCGCAGAAATTCTAGAGTCGTGCCCTAGCGATACGGATAAATTCTCAAACTTTTTATTTTTTTCTTGAGAAAGCCAAACCGCAAATGAAATTGCTATTTTTTTTAAGATGTAGTCAGTTAAATTTACAATTTCACCCGGAACTCCATCAACGGCAACTCCGCGGATGTCCGTCCCGCTTTTCAATTTTAAAAAATCATTATTAGTCATTATTGATACCTCAAAACACATATTTAACAAAAAATGATGTCATATTTCTCAAAAAACATCTTGACTGTATATACATAATTATATATAATGAACATAGACTTTTAAAAAGTCTAAAATTTTATCGTACAGTAGGTGAAATTTATGAAAAAAGAAGAAAAGAAAAATGCAGTGCAAGCCGAAGCTTTAAACGAAAATGCATAAGAAAACGTTGCCGGTGGATATGTTGCAATAAACGCAGATGGTTCTAGAACTCTTTATGGTGATGGGTGCGGTGAAAACCAGGGTACTTACACTAACAAATCAGATTTAGAGCGAATGGCAAGACGACTTGAAACTAGCACAAGCGTTAGGTACGATAATCGAAATTGGTAAAAACAACATTAACAAAGCCGAGAACACTTTAACCAGTGTTTTCGGTTTCCTTTTTATCATTATAAAATAAAATTTATAAAAATTCCAGCCCTTTGCGCTGCTTCTTGATTTAATTCGGGCATTGGCGTATAATAAATTTATAAAACTTATCAAAAAAGGAAGAGCAATTATGAGCAAAAAAACTTTTTACATCACCACACCAATATACTATCCGTCCGGAAATCCTCATCTCGGCCACAGCTACTGCACCGTCGCAACTGACGTCATGGCTCGATACAAAAGATTAATGGGGTACGACGTCATGTTTTTAACCGGCACAGACGAGCACGGACAAAAAATAGAATTAAACGCGGCAAAAGAAAATATGCAGCCTAAAGAATACGTCGACGAGTTAGTTTCCAAATTCAGAAAGCTTTGGGATATTATGGATATTTCTAACGACAAATATATCCGCACCACAGATGATTATCACGTTAAAGCCGTGCAAAAAATATTTAAGGCACTCTACGATAAGGGCGAAATTTATAAAGGAAATTACGAGGGCTGGTACTGCACTCCATGCGAATCTTTTTGGACTGAAACTCAATTAATAGACGGAAAATGTCCGGACTGCGGCAGAGAAGTTAAATTGACAAAAGAAGAAGCGTACTTTTTTAAATTATCAAAGTACGCTGACAAACTTTTAAATTTATATGAAGAACATCCAGAATTTTTGGAGCCTGAAAGTCGCCGTAACGAGATGATTAGCTTTATCAAAAACGGCCTTACTGACCTTTGCGTTAGCCGAACTAGTTTCAGTTGGGGAATTCCGGTTGACTTTGATACAAAACATATAGTTTATGTGTGGCTTGACGCCCTTATAAACTATATTACCGCTCTCGGATACGGCTCTGATGACGATTCTGATTTCAAAAAATACTGGCCTGCTGATGTTCATTTTGTTGGCAAAGAAATTGTGCGCTTTCACGCGATTATTTGGCCGGCGATACTTATGGCACTTGATTTACCTCTTCCTCACAAAATTTACGGACACGGCTGGCTTCTTTTCGGCGATGGCACTAAGATGTCAAAATCTAAGGGAAACGTCGTCGACCCACAAATTTTATGTAACAGATACGGCGTCGATGCAATAAAATATTTTTTGATGCGTGAAATTTCATTCGGTTCTGACAGTATTTTCACAAATGAAGCCTTGATTAACCGAATAAATTCAGATTTGGCGAATGACCTCGGAAATCTTGTTTCCAGAACTACCGCTATGGTTGAAAAATATTTTGCAGGAACTTTGCCTGAAAATCTTACACAAGATGACGTCGACGATGAACTGATTTTAATGGCAACTTCTTTGCGTGAAAAATATGAAAATTATATGGAAAAATTTCAATTTTCATGCGCTCTCGCCGAGGTTTGGAAAGTTATCGCTTGCGCAAATAAATATATTGACGAAACTATGCCATGGGCGCTCAATCGGGAGCCAGAAAAGTCAAGTCGATTAGCCTGCGTTCTGTACAACTTATGCGAAGTTTTGCGCATCGTAACGATTTTAATTACGCCTTTTATGCCCAATATTTCTCCACTTATCGCAGAACAAATCGGTGCAAACAAGGATATGCTTACTTGGTGCAATGCGGACAAATGGGGTTTGCTGCCACAAAATTCCAAAATTAAAAAAGGCGCGGTGCTTTTCCCTCGAATCGACGTTCAAAAAGAATTGGAAGATTTAAACAAATGTGTCAAATAGGAGGTTCACGCGCTATGATTTTCGATTCTCACGCCCATTATGATGACAAATTTTTCGATGCCGACCGTGATGAGTTGCTTTCTAAACTTTTTGCAACCGATGTCTGCGGGATAATCAACGTCGGGTGCAATATGAAAACCTCAAAAATTTCCGTTGAACTCGCGCAAAAATATCCTTTAATCTGGGCTTCCGTGGGCGTTCACCCGCACGAAGCCGAAAATGTCCCGGAGAATTATCTAGACACCTTACAGGCTTATTTTAATGACAAAAAAACTGTTGCAATCGGAGAAATCGGTCTTGATTATCATTATGATTTTTCTCCACGCGAAACTCAAAAGCGGTTGTTTGAAGAACAGCTAAACCTTGCTAAAGAGCTGGATGTTCCAGTGATAATTCACGACAGGGAGGCTCACTTCGACACGCTTGAACTTTTAAAAAAATACCGTCCAAAAGGCGTTGTGCACTGCTTTTCCGGCAGCCTCGAAATGTCCGAAGAAATCATAAAATTGGGAATGTACATTGGTTTGGGTGGCGCGGTTACCTTTAAAAATGCAAAAAATCCGGTGCTAGTTGCAAAAGCTGCTCCACTAAACCGGATTCTGCTCGAAACAGACTGCCCATACATGACGCCTGTTCCTTATCGCGGCACTCGCTGCGACTCCAGCATGATAAAATTTACTGCAGAAAAAATATCCACTGAACGTGGCATTTCCGTGGACGAACTTTTTAAAGCTACAAATGAAAATGTTCAGAGACTATGGCATTAATTCATTCTACCTTCTGTTTTTCTTATGTCGCAAAATTAAACCAGCAGTGATTCCACCAGCAAATCCTAAACAACTCCCAATACCAAGCCCACCCATTATTAAACTTGCTGTAATAACAACCCCTCCGTTAACAGAATTTAATATCTCGTCATCAAGTTCTGCACCATTTTCATATTTTATCGCTAGCGTGTTTAGTTGCTTTTTACCTTCTTGCAGCATAGAATAAAGTTTTTCGGCGGAATCCTCTGAACTAAACTTCATACCAAACGCGTCCGCTAAATTTTTAAACTCTTTCAAATCTTTGCAATCCATCCCTTTTGTGTTAAATTCGTTAACTTGAGGATATTTATTTGCCAAATCTTCAAAAAATTTAACTGCTTCCTCCTGTGTCGTCCCTTTAAAATTCTCGCTTGCCTCTTTAATTTCTGTTACCTGCTGTTTGTACTCTTCTAATGTCATTTTAATCATCCTTTCAAAATTATTTGTTGTTATTATAGCATATATTTTTTAAAAAGTCAACAAATTTTATGTAAAAAAACATATTAGATTTTGTGCGCATTCACCATAGTAACGTCATTACAAAATATTAAATATTTTAATTGCTCTTTTTTGAATTATTCACAGCTTTTCCACATAAAATTAATAAAAAAATATATGTGGAGGCCAAAAAGTGAACGAATTTTTAAATTGCATCGAAAAAATAAATAATATGGTAAACTCCATCGTGTGGGGGCCGCCAATGCTGATTTTAATCACGATTGTCGGTCTGCAATTCACTTTAAGATTAAAATTTTTTCAAATTACTCACGCCAAATTATGGATAAAACAAACTTTTGGTACTATATTTAATTTAAAAAAATCGCAAAGCAAAAAAAATGAAATAACTCCGTTTCAAGCTGTAAGCACTGCTTTGGCTAGCGCCATCGGTACCGGAAATGTAGTCGGCGTCGCAACCGCAATAACTTTAGGAGGGCCAAGTGCTGTTTTTTGGATGTGGATTGCGGCTTTTTTAGGCATGATGACAATTTTCGCGGAAAATATTCTCGGTTTAAAATATCGAAAAATTAGCGCAAATGGAGAAAACATCGGTGGACCTATGTACTACATCGAAAAAGGGTTGTGTCAACGATGGCTTGCATATTTTTTCTCCTTTGCGTGTATTTTAGCGTCGTTTGGAATGGGTAACATGACGCAGGCTAATTCTATTGCAGTTTCGTTAAAAAAAAGTTTTAAATTTTCTCCCGCAATAACCGGTATTGTAGTTGCACTGCTCATCAGTTTTATTATTTTCGGCGGGATAACCAGAATTTCAAAAGTCAGCGAAAAAATCGTTCCTTTTATGGCTCTGTTTTACATTTTGGGCGGCTTAATAGTAATAATTGCTCACATAAACAATCTTCCCAAAGCTTTTTTCGATATAATTTGTGGCGCTTTTAATTTTAAATCTGTATCGGGTGGCGTCGGTGGGTTTGCGGTGGCAAATGCTATAAAATATGGAATTTCTCGCGGGGTTTTCTCAAACGAGGCCGGACTTGGAAGTTCTCCAATTGTTCACTCCGCCAGCAACGAAACTGAGCCAGTTGTTCAAGGAATGTGGGGTATTTTTCAAGTTTTCGTTGATACAATCTTAGTGTGCAGTATCACGGCTCTTTGCATATTAACTTCCGGAGTTCTGCCCGAAGACAAAGATGGCGCTTTGCTCAGTATTCAGGCTTTTAGCTCTACTTTCGGGAATTTCGGCGAATTTTTCGTCACCATATCCATAACTCTTTTTGCTTTCGCAACAATCATCGGATGGTCTTATTACGGCGAATGCTGCGTGGAATATTTATTCGGTAAAAGAAATTTATTGGTCTACAAAGCGGTGTACATCGTCTTTATTCTGTTCGGCTCTGTTATGAAATTAGACCTTGTTTGGAGCATCTCTGACACCTTCAACGGATTAATGGCTATTCCAAACTTAATCGCTCTGATATTTTTATCCAGGCAAGTTGTAAACGAAACAAAAAGATATTTAAAGTCTAAATAGGGTAGAGGGAGAATAAAATTTTCCGCCATTCCTAATGCTTCCGGAGCCAGAAAAACAAGTGTCGAATAAAGCATAGAACGCTCAAAAGGGGGCTAACAACGAAGAGCCACGCAGTTTGTGTATCTGAAAAATTTGCCTTAAAAATTCAACTTCCTGCAGGAAACCGACACTATGCACCAGATTGCTATTTGCTTATGGAATGTGCTTACGAAAATAACAAAACACAAGCGCGCTTGCACCTATACAATGGCGCTTATTCTTGTTGTTCCTCCTTAAGATATGTGAAGCCAGGATATTTACTCCTTGTCCGTCTGACCACTTTCGTCTTTGTGGCATTTACTTCCAAAAACAATTTCCTCTCTAACCAGCTACATATAGATTTCATCACTCAATTAGACGCTATTTCACTTTTCGTAAATATCAGCACATCATTAGCGTGGTACTGTCATTTACTTGCTCTCTTAGTATCTTAATTAACTCATAATGATTTGCTTTATCGAAAAACGGCTCAATATCAATATCCACTACCCATCTGATTGCGTCATGACACTTTCGTCGTTTGCCATTATCTTTTGGGATATATACTATTCACACTGTTTTTGGAATATAAGTCCTATTTCTAATAAATGCAACGATTGGATCCTTATTTTCCCTTACATAAGCTCCCAATTTTTCGACACGGACTCCATCTACACCACTTGCACCAGCAAGACTAGTGCCATGATCGGCATATAAAATAAAAAGCTGCGAAGAAACGTCTCCACATCGTTAAAATTAAAAAATTGGTCAACAAAATAAGGTACAAAAATGCCCTTAACTGTTAAAATGAAAATTACTATTATATTTGCATAGTTAATTCCCCCCCCCCCGTAAAAACAAAATTGCCACCTTAAAAATTTTAAGATGACATGAAAGTTAATATTGAATTTTTTTATCGTCTTATGGTACAATTATAAACATAAAAGTTACCGATTTAGGACGAATGCATAATTTGGTAAACATTGCAAGTGGCTTGAATCCGCATCGTTGCTGGATTTTTCCATGCCCCTTGTGGTACTCTGCACCATTCAAGAAGGTGTGACTGAGATTGGCGACGCAGCATTTTCTGGTTGCTCTGGGTTAATAGGAGAACTTAAAATCCCATCTTCCGTCACTTCGATTGGCGCTTCTGCATTTTCTGGTTGTTCTAACTTAACCACAGTGAACATTTCTTCCAAGGTGAATTCTATTGGCGGTAATGCATTCAAGGGTTGTTCTAACTTAACTTTCGTGAAATTAAATAATAACAAATGCGTTTCTGATTTTAAATCAGCATTTCCCTCATTACCAATAAAATCTATCGAGTTAGGCGACAACATAACTTCTATCAGCGATTTTGCATTTAATGGTTGTTCTAGTTTAAAGAAAGTGAACATAGGCAATGGCATTACTGAAATCGGCAAGCAAGCATTTGAGGGCTGCTCAGGCTTGGAAACAGTTACGATTCCTAAAAGTGTCACTCATATTTATAATTATGCGTTTAATAACTGTAGCTGTTTAAATAATGTTACTGTGTCTGGTAATTTGAAGGTTATTGGTAAAGATGCTTTCTCAAGCTGTACTGGTTTAAATAATTTTACTTATCAAGGGACAACCGCACCGATATATCATGGTAATAGCAATTGTGGTGTAGGTTTTTCTGAATGTTATCATTTAGAAAAAGTAAATGTGCCTGATAATTATGAAGGCAATGATTTTTGCGGTTATGAAACAACAAAAGAGAATCGTCAAACGATAAAAGATTGGTTTACTAATAATGTTGCATGGATAGCACCTGCATTTACTATTATAGGTGGAATTGCCACAACAATCGGGTTGATTATTAAGTATGATAAAGCGAAAAATTTCTGTTTATCTCATTGTTCTTGTTGTCCTTGCTGTCATGAAGATTTAGAATCTTCTACTGGCACAATACTAGATGAAAAACTTCTTTAATATTTAAGAAGTTTAAGAAAGGAAACCATATGAAAAAGACAATAAGTCTTTTAATAGCTTGTAGTATTTTTATTTTTCAATGTCCTTCTGTAAATGCAAATAGTCCACTCTCTGAAACAGAGGTGGACTCATTTGTAGAAAATACAGAGGAAAGTATGCCTGTAAACAGTAAACTGGTAGATATTCCCAAGGAGGATACGAAAGAGAAAAATAAGAAAAAGCCTTGCGAATTAGAAGAATATCAAGATGATTTTGAGGAAGATTACAGGCCGTCTAAATGGCAAATAGCAAAGAATGTAGCTGCATATTTGGGCAAGTCATTTATGAATGATGTGAAATCCTATGTGAAGTTTTATCCATTACAAAAAGTTGCACAGGCGTTCTCATTCTGTTTATGGTATTTTCCTGCTTATGCTTTGTATAAAAAGACTGGGATTGATATTCCTGCTAAATTATCAAGCTATATAACCAGTGAAAATAAGGCTATTTTTACTCAGAATCTTTACAATGTCATTCCTATGACGTTAGCTTCTTTCTTGTATAAATGGGGCAGAGATGCTTATGCATACATGAAAAGTTAGATTTATGCTCATTTTACTAGTTTAAAACGTTAATATAATAATGTTTTGTGCGCTTTAAAAATGCAGAAGTGCTACGGAAAAATTAATGATAAAAAATTATCAGCTAATATTCGCGATTTTGCTTATCAAATCAAAAAGGTAATTGCTCCCGCGTGACAGCAATATTCCGGTTAAAATACGACCTATGTATGGTATTTCTGATTTTAAATTAAAATGCGCAGGCAAATCCAATTTATATGCCAACGCGATAATTATACCTAAGATTAAGCTTAAAGCCATCTGCCAGCAAAAATTTTCCTGAACAAAGAATTGATTTATGTAAGTTATAAAACTTTCGATTAAGACTGCGAAAGTTACAAATTCAAATGTTTTATTTTCCATAATAAACTCCTTTTTGTTGACGAAAAAAGAAAGTTATGGTAAAATAATGAGACCATAGTTGGGCTTTAAGTCCTTGTAGTATGCCTCCGCCCGCACTTTAAATGCGTTTTTGTGGCGGGAGGTGATATTATCAAGGAACTGGTTTTTAGACTTGTTAAATGGTTAAAAAAGCGATTACATAAAAAGAAAAAGCACCTTCTAACGATAAACGTTGAAGCTGCTAATTCTGTCGTAATATTAACTATACACAAGGACTAATCACTACAAAAGTCCTTCTATGGTTTTTATTTTATCAGACTTTTTTTTACTTGTCAATAGTTTAATTTTCTTTTATAAAGGCGTCGGAGAATCCGGCGTCTTCTGCTTTTTGAAGCTGTTTTTCTGCGTTTTCTTTGCTTGAATAAGCTCCAACCTGAACATAATATTTTGCTTTTTTGTCTGATTCTGATTG
>CAKSIU010000018.1 GCA_934463265.1 uncultured Eubacteriales bacterium
GATACCTCCTTTTAGTGTCTGATTTTATAATACATAGTTTTTCAAAATGTGTCTACTTTTATATAGTAGCACCAATTTATGAAAAAGTCGAGAAGTTCAACACCAAAGGAACACTTGAAATTCCAGTCTACGACGTCGATTCCAGTGTAGACAGTCCGACAGGCGACGTAAATGTTGCATACCAGGGGGACGAATTTACGTCCCTTGTTGCAGGGCAAGGAAAATTTACGTCAATCGAGCTCAAAGGCTTTGCACATGGAGCTTTGTCGGTCATCAGCCGTAAACTTTTAAATAATACAGACATTGACGTTGCAAATTTCTTAACAAACAAGATGGCGCAGGCTTTCGCAGAATTTTGGGAAAAAGAACTTTTAGTTGGAACAGGCGCATCCAATAATCACATGACAGGCGCTATCTCAACAACAAATCTGGTTGCAACCGGCAACACAACTTATACTGCCGCCAATGCAGCTAAAATCGATAATTTAATCAACCTGCAGCTCGCCGTGCCACAGCAATATCAGAAAAATGCAATGTGGATTATGAATAAAGCTGTATTTACTGAGCTTCGCAAGGCAAAAGACGGCAACGGCAACTACTACATGGCCTACGGCAAAGGCTTAACTGGCGGCTTTGATTGGGAATTTCTCGGGAAACCTGTGTATATTTCTGAAAATATGCCTGCTCCAACTTCCGCTGGCAATGTCCCTGTGCTTTACGGCGATTTTTCCGGCATGGCAATGAAAATATCTCAGGACTTAGAAATCCAACTCATGCGTGAAAAGTATATCGACAAAAACGCAATCGGAATTGTTGGCTGGGCTGAGTGTGATTCAAAAATCCAAAATCATCAAATGATTGCCGGACTTAAAATGGCAGCAAATGTCTAAGGAGGTGGTTTTATGAGCTACAATACTAAAAATTACTCAGAAAACGGCGATGTACTAATAATCGGCGGTAATTTGAAACTAGCGGATGGAGCCACTTTGAGTGGCTTCCCTACCGCCGAAAATCAAGCAGATAGCACTGCAACTACAATTGCCGACTTAAAAGCTGATTTTAACTCTTTATTAGAAAAATTAAAGTCTGCTGGGCTTATGTTTACAGACAGCGAATAAAGGGGTTCACAGCATGAAAGTAAGCGAAATTACGGTCAAAAATTTGGCTGATTATTTAAAATTGGAATACGGTTCACTTGCAGAAGAAGAAATCATTGAATTATCAGCATTTTTACAGGCGGCACAGAGATTCATTGCCGATTACACAGGGCTTTCCGAGAATGAAATTGATGAACACGAAACTTTTGTAATTGCAGTCTACGTGCTGGCTCAGGACATGTATGACAACCGCAGTTATTATGTTGATAAAAGCAATTTAAACCGTGTGGTTGAGATGATTTTAGGTATGCACTCGGTTAATTTACTATGAGGGCAAAGTTATGTTGATTAATCCAGGAAGTTTCGATAAAAAAATCGAGATAATAAAGTTTGAACAAATAAAAGATTCTGACGGATTTCCAGAAAATAAAGAAATAGTTGTGATAAGAACATGGGCACAGGTTACGAAAACTAGCGGAACTGAAATATTGCGCTCAAATTCAGATTTTTCAGAAGTTAAAACAAGATTTTTAATGCGAACTCCGAAAATTATTCTGGACAAGGATATGTTTATAAAATTCGCTGGGAATATCTACAACATCGTATATATCAATGATTATTGTTACGGTAAAAAGTACACCGAAATCATAGCGGAATTTTTAGAAAAATGAGGTGGACAATTTGGCAGATTTTCAAGCAGGAATAGACTTGGAAAGCTTTTTTCCAAGTGGCATAGATGACGAGCAATTGGCTTTAGATATGGTAAAAGCCGGTCAAGAGGTAATGCAAAGGGCGATTCAAAACGCAGCCGGAAAACATAAAAAAACCGGCAGCATGGCAAGCTCGGTAAAATGCTCAAAGCCAGTAATTAACCGCAATGGAGACGTGGTTGGGCGAATAAAATTTTATGGCAAAGACAAAAATGGGATGCAGAACTGGTCAAAAGCGCTCTGGATTGAGTATGGCGCAAAAAATCAGGATGCAGACCCATTTGTGAGACCGGCGATAAAAAGCTGTGAAAGTAGCGTCAGAGCTGCCATGCAGAAGGTTTTTGCTGAAAAAACGAAGGGGTGATTTTATCAATATAAATCCGATAATTGAGGAAACTTTTAAAAATTTTAAGGTTGGAGAAAGGAATATCCCGATTGCGTTTTTAAGTTATACCGGAAAGGTCGACACATATTTAACTTACTACACTTGGCAGGAACAACCAGAAAATTTCTACGATGACGATTACCACGCTGAAATTGTGTATTGTACGATAGATATTTTTTCAAAAGGAAACTTTAAACCCATATTAAAAAAAGTAAAACAAAGGCTGAAGGAAAATGGATTTACTTGGACTGATAATGGCCCTGAAAGCTTTGAAAGAGATACAGGATATTATCATGTCCCGGTGAATTTTTGTCTAGCAGGTCAAGACAACAAATGAAGGGAGCAATAATGATATGGCAGGAATAGGACTTAAAAGTTTTAAATATGCAAAATTAAATGAAGATGGCAAAACCTATGGAGAGGTAAAAACGCTCGCCGGAGCGATTGAGTGTAAAGTTACACTGGATTTATCAGAAGCAACACTTTACGCTGATGACGTACTCAAAGAACAAGTTTCATTATTTAAAAGTGGGACTATGACCGCAGGAATTGACGATGATGACGATACAATTTTTGCGGAGCTTTTAGGAAAAACGGTTGATGAAGAAACTGGAGTTGTAACATCAAATGTTGGAGATGAACCGATTTATGTAGGTTTTGGACATATCGTTCCCAAAATGGTTGGAGGTAAGCGAAAATACAAGGTAGAATTTTTCCCAAAATTGAAATTTAAACCGTTTATAACAGATTCAAAAACTAAAGGTGATAACTTAGAATTCACGACTCCATCAGTTGAAGCGACAATTTTTGAAAATGATAATGGCGATTGGGAAAAACACAAAGTCTATGACACCGAATCAGAAGCAAATACGGCACTTGATGGGTTCTTTGTGAAATCGACTGAGGGGGAATAATAATTGTTTGATAAAATTAATTATTTAGAGACCAGCGAAGAAAAGTTTCCTATGGTTTTCACATTAAATGTAATGGAATCCATACAAGAAAAATATGGGTCAATCGAAGCTTGGTCTGACTTAATTCAACGGGACGGGGAACCAGACATTAAAGCTCTTAAATTTTTCATAACAGAATCAATTAATGAAGGTATCGAAATTGAGAATGAAAAATCAGGGGAAAAACGCAAACCGATAACATTAAAAAAAGCAGGACGAATACTAACTGAGATAGGCCTTTCAGGTACAGCCAATAAAATCATGAAAACAATTTCAGAGAGCGTACAAACAGGTGAACAAACAAAAAACATTCATACCACGGAGAATCAGCCGGAATAATTGATTTTTCGTGGTTACTCTTTGTAGGAACAAAAATGCTCGGTTTCGCTGAACGTGAGGTCGGGCATTTTACTTTAAGAAAATGGTCGTTTTTGTACAAACACTTTAGGGCATATCACAACTTTTGTACTACAAATCAGCTTTTTAAAGAAGAAAAAGCCACTTCATCAACTAGTGATGAATGGCTGCCCTAAGATTATTTAAAAAGGTCGCTATGCGTACCGGTCCTGGTTAAATACAAGAAAAGAGAATCCTCAGCTATTTCGTAAATTAATAACCAATCTGGAGTAATGTGACATTCACGACACCCTTCAAAATTACCAGTTAGAAAATGGTCTTTGTTTTTAGGGGGCAGAGTTTCTCCTAATGACAGTTTTGTTACTACTTCTGTCAATAAAGATATATCATAACCCCTTTTTTTAATCCGCTTCAAATCCTTTTGAAATTTTACAGTAGGCTTTATGGTGTACATTAGACAAGCAACTCCTTAATCATATCATCCACATTATCATAGGATTTTCCAATTGAAGGATTTTCTTTCATTTGTTTTACTTCATTTAAAGCCTCTAAAGTCTCATTGTTTGGAATATTCAACTTGAGTTCAAAAGGAATTTTTTGTTCGCGGATAGATTGCCTTAAAAACATATTTATAGCTGTTGTCATATCAAGTCCGAACTCACTAAAAAGCTCTTGTGCTTGTTCTTTTATGGTTTTATCCATTCTTATATTCATACTTACACTCGACATATTCAAAACCCCTTTCATAATTATTATATGCTTATTATAACACATTATGTGCCCATTGTAAATACATTAGGCATATTTATGTTTCCATTTTAAGGAGGTGAAAACAACATGGCAGGGTCAAATACATTTGGTGGAACAATAAAATTAGAAGGCGAAAAAGCCTATCGCCAAGCCATTTCGCAGATAAACTCAGATTTAAAAGTGTTTTCATCGGAAGTTGGGAAACTAACTGCAGAGTTTGGTAAAAATGATACGTCAACTAAAGGCTTAACTGAACGAAACAAAGTACTGACAGAGCAAATTGACAAGCAAAAAGAAAAAATTGCGACTTTAAAAGGCGCAGTTGAGGATTCGGCACAAAAATACGGTGAACACGACAAAAAGACAAATGACTGGAAAACAACACTCAACAAAGCCAAAGCTGAACTCACCAAAATGGAAAAAGAACTCGACTCAAACAATAAACAGCTTGATGAAAATGAAAAGAATTTGGATGATGGCAGTAAATCGCTTGATGAATTTTCTAAAAGTGAAGATGAGGCGGGTCAAAAAGCCCTTAAATTTGGAGACTTAGTCAAAGCTAATTTGATAAGCGAAGCGATAATTGGTGGCATCAAAAAGCTCGGTGAGGGAATCACAAAAGTTAAGGATTATTTGTCAGATTCAATAGCAGCAGCGGCAAGTTACGGCGATAATATCTTAACAATGTCCACTCAGACAGGTTTATCAACGCAGGCATTGCAGGAATACAGCGCAGTTGCGGAGCTTGTGGACGTAGATGTTGAGACGATGACAAAGTCAATGGCGAAGAACATAAAATCCATGACAAGTGCGGCAAGCGGCACAGGGGCAACAGCAGAGGCATATAAAAAGCTTGGCGTATCGGTAACTGATTCAAGCGGAAATCTTAGAGACGGCGAAGAAGTCTACAGAGAAGTAATTGACGCGCTGGGGGCAATTCCAAACGAAACCGAACGAGACAGCATAGCAATGCAGATTTTAGGAAAATCAGCACAGGACTTAAACCCATTAATTGCTCAAGGCAGTGCCGGAATGGCTGAACTTACGCAAAAAGCGCATGAAATGGGGGCTGTTTTATCTGATGATACCATGAACTCCCTCGGTGCCATGGATGACAGTATGCAAATTTTTAAAAGCACGGTGTCCTCAACCTCAAACCTTTTGGGCGCGACTTTTGCACCAGCAATTACGGAAGTCATAACAGGGGCAAACGGCATGGCCGGGGCTTTCAATGGCATTATGGCTGCAGTTTTAAATAATGGAGACATTGATGCGGCAGTGCAAAGATTTTCAGATATGGCTGGAGACATGGTACAAAGTTTAACTGTTGCTGTCCCTGAATTGCTCGAAGTCGGAGGAAATTTAATATCTGCACTTTTGCAAGGTTTGACTGCTGCTCTCCCCTCTATTTTGGAAGCTGCAAGTCAGATAATTCCTCAAATAATCAGCGGAATAGCCGCCATTTTACCACAGCTTACAAATACAGCAACAATGATACTTACAACACTTTTGACTGCATTAATTAGCTCTTTACCTCAGCTCATCCAAGCAGGAATAGAGGTAATAACAACACTTGTCAGCGGCATATCGCAGGCGCTTCCAACACTGATTCCGGCAATTGTTGAGGCGGTAGTTCTAATGGCGCAGGCGTTAATTGACAACATAGACCTAATACTCCAAGCTGGAATTGACCTTTTGATGGGACTTGTTAAGGCAATACCGGAAGTTGTAAAAGTTTTAGTGCCGAAAATCCCAGACATAATAAGGAGCGTTGTTAATGCTTTAGTCGAAAATATCCCAGTGCTACTAGCCGCTGCAATCGAGCTTTTCATGGCCTTAGTACAGGCAATTCCAGAGATTGTTGTGACCCTCACCGAAAATCTTCCTCAGATTGTATTTGCGATAATCCAAGGGCTCGCGCGACTTCCGGAGCTAATTTGGAACATTTTAACGGAATGCATCGGCAAGTTTATAAATTGGGGCAGCGAAAGTGAAGCCGAGGGCAAAGAAGGCTCAAAGGGCTTTTTAGAAAAAGTAGGAGAATTTTTTATGAAGTTGCCGGGGATGATTTGGAGTTGGCTATGTGACGCTACCAATAATGTCGGCACATTTTTTGCGAACCTTATAAATACAGGCGTTTCTAAGGCTAGCGAATTCGTAACTGGAGTTATAAATTTTGTGAAAGAACTGCCGGGCAGAATTTGGAATGGCATTGTTGGCGCGGTTTCTAACGTCGCGAGCTGGGGCAGTCAACTGCTTTCAGCTGGAATAAGCACCGCACAAAATCTAGTGTCCGGCATTTGGAACACAATCTGTGAGCTGCCTGGGAAAATGCTTGACATCGGTAAAAATTTGGTACAAGGCCTTTGGAACGGAATAAACGACGCAAAGAATTGGGTTTTGGACAAAATTAAGGGTTTCGGAGAATCGATTTTAAACGGAATCAAAAGCTTTTTCGGAATTGCCTCGCCGTCAAAATTGTTTAAGGAACAAGTTGGTAAAAACCTCGCGCTTGGCGTTGGAGACGGT
This sequence comes from uncultured Eubacteriales bacterium, assembly GCA_934463265.1. Lineage (GTDB taxonomy): Bacteria > Bacillota > Clostridia > Oscillospirales > Acutalibacteraceae > CAG-557. Next base: position 6,782 of record CAKSIU010000018.1, read on the forward strand.
TTTAATGATGAAATGAAATCAATCCAAAAGGAAATGCAAAATGCAATCCCGACAAGTTTTGAAACAGACATAAAAACGAATATAAACACAGCAAAAACGCCACTTGCAAGCTATCCAAACGAAGTTAAAACAAGTGGATTTAATATTTATATAGAAAATTTTGTGAACAACCGAGCTCAAGACGTGCAAGCATTCGCTCAAGAACTGGAGTTTTACTCACGAAGAAGTTCGTTGGCATTAGGATAAATGGAGGGAACAAGTTTGAATTACTGTATATTTAAAGGCACAAACTCGCGTGAACTTGGGCTTTTCATGGAACGTTGCCCTGAAAAAGTTAGTCCAAAAAGACGTGATGAAACTTTTACGGTTCCTGGTAGACACGGTAATTTAACCACAACTGACGGTGCATTTGAAACATACATTAAAAGCGCCGAATTTATTGTAAAAGATGAAAAAAGGATTGATGAAATTTGCGCACATTTTAAGGGTTCTGGTTGGCTAGTTTTCAGCAATGAACCTGACCGAAAATACAAAGCAAAGGTCGCAAATCAGATTGAATTTTCTCATGTTATCCGACACTTCAAGCGATTTATTGTGGAGTTTGAGGTTCAGCCGTTTGGGTATGATGTTTTTGAACAAACGATAACGAAAACCGCACCATTTAGCCTTTTTAACATCGGAACTTTTGAATCTGAGCCTATAATTACAATTTTCGGAACTGGAAATATAACTTTGTATGTAAACAATCAAAGTATTTCTTTAAAAGGAATCGCAGGCTCAATCACAATTGATAGCGAAATGCAAAATGCATACAACGGAGTAACTTCCATGAACAACAAAATGCAAGGTGAGTTTCCAATTTTAAGTTTTGGAGAGAATCATATTACATGGCTGGGAAACGTTACGAAGTTAGAAATACAGCCAAACTGGAGGTGGTTATAATTATTAACCTATACTCTAAAACAGAGACAAATTTTAATCATAATGGTCTGTGTATTTTGCAGCCAATTGAGGCTGTTGTGACAGAGGAATTAAATGGCGATTATTCGTTAAAACTTACGATGCCACGCGGTTCCCAGCTGATTGAAAACGAACAGATAATAAAAGTACCGACACCCAAATCAAGCCAACTCTTTAGAGTTTACAACTCCGATACTGATATGCTGGGAAACCCTATATTCTACGCACGCCATATCTTTTACGACCTTCTGGACTACTTTATTGAAGATACTCGCCCAAGCGGCAGCGGAGCTTTGGCAATAACAAAAATTTTAGAAAACACACCCTTTACAGGCACGTCAGACATCACAAATCAAGGTTCAGCAAATTATCAGATGATGAGCTCAGTCAAAGCAATTTTGGGAGCTGATAATGCTTTTATAGAAGTCTGGGGTGGCGAGCTCGAGAGAGATAATTTCCAAATCAGAATGAAAAATCACATTGGAGAAGACAGAGGTGTATCGATTCGATATCACAAAAACCTCATTGGACTGCGGTTTGTAACAGATTTATCAAGTGTTGCAACAAAAATCATGCCGACAGGGCTAAAAGAAGACGGACAGACACTTTTGAAGTTGCCGGAAAAGTATGTAGAGTCGCCGCTCATCGGCAATTATGTAAATGAAAAAGTCACTCGGATTCATTATTCTGACATAAAAGTTGATGATGAAATAAGCGAATTACAAGCTTTAGAGGTCCTCAGAAACGCAGCACAACAGGAATTTGAAAATGGTCTTGATAAGCCGAAAATCACCGCCACGGTCGAGTTTATCCCACTTCAGGATACAGAAGAATATAAAGATTTTGCGGTGTTAGAAAATGTTTATTTAGGCGATACTGTCAAGATTTTTCATGAAGATTTAGATATTGAGTTGACAGCCAAAGTCATAAGCTATGAGTTTGACGCTCTGTCGGGGCGTTACAACAAAGTAATTCTAGGAAACGCAAATCCAAAGTACGGTGATATTCAAAAGCAATATGTAAAGCAGCAAAAAGAGGAAACGACCACAGCTCTCGAGCAAGCAATAATAAATGCAACGCAGCTAATCACAGGCAATTCGGGCGGTTATATCGTTATGCACCCAGCCGAAAAACCACAGGAAATTTTCATTATGGATACGCCCGATATGAATAGTGCTCAAAGAGTCTGGCGCTGGAACCTATCTGGGCTTGGCTACAGCTCGACTGGAATCAACGGTCCGTTCGCTCTTGCAATGACTATGGATGGAGCAATTGTTGCCGATTTCATCACTGCTGGAACAATCAACGGTGCGCTCATAAAGGCTGGTTCCATCGAGGCAGGCAGCCTTTCGCAAGAGTATAAAAAGAGCGTTACAGACTCGATAAACGGTGTTGAAACTTCTGTAACTCAAGCATTCAAGGCGGCTGACGGTGAACTTTCGAGTACAATAAATAAAGAAATATCCCGAGCAAAAGGTGTTGAAGAGACTTTATCATCATCAATTTCTCAAAACGCCAGCAATATTACACTGAAAGTATCAAAAGGGGATGTGAGCAGCCAAATCAGCGCAGAAAGCGATAAAATCACAATTTCAAGCAACCGTCTTTCAATTTCATCAACTTATTTTACGCTTAGCAGCAGTGGGAAAATAACCTGCACAAGTGCTGATATTTCCGGTACACTCGAGACTGGCGGCACTTACGGATACGTAAAACTAAGCAATGGCCGATTAATTGGCGGAAACAGTTCTGGAGAGTCGGGCTACATTTCATTTAACCATCAAGTAGATGGAAATCCTGGACCACGGCTTGCAGGGACAAATGGACTCGTGATTGCAACGCCCAAGTTTGGTGTTGCTGATTATTTAGGCCCGGGTACAAGTGGGACATATTATCAGGGGCAATCCGCGTCCCAAACGTTTGTCACAAATATCTCTGACAATGGCGACGGTACTATTTCTTGGAACACAAGAACCATCACATTCACAAAGGGACTTATGACAACATCTCTATAAGGGGGAAAATGAATGAACATACCAATCGAACACGCAATAAGTTTCATGCAAACTGAAATTGAAGAATTTATTTATCAAAAAATGCAGGAAAGCCAAGTGTCTGCCGGGCTTATTGAAAAAATTTTGGAAAGTGTATTATGCCAAGTAAGAAAATTAAAAAACCAAGATTTAGAAAAATTAATTCTTGAATTGAACAAAGAAATACCAACAGTCAGCGAAGAAAAAGTTGAAAAACATACAGCGTCAATTGATGATTTTAAGGAGGTATCCGATGGAAATTTATAAAGCCAAACGCAATGGAACAGCGATTTTTCTTAATCCGGATAAATTTAATGAGTTCTGGGCGAAAGGATATTTAATTTACAAAGTTAATGATTTAGATGACGAAAGTAAAGATGAGATTATTTCTTCACAGGAAATTTCTCAATCGCAAAATTCACAAACATTTAATTTAAATATTGAGGGGGAGCAAAATGACAACAACACTAGTGCCACTCGACGTTTGGCAGCCGAATGATATTCGAGTTAAAGTTAATCAGGGCGAAGTTAATTCGCGATTTTTGGAAATTAAAATTCTAGATAAGAAAAAAGCATTCAACTTGACGGATAAAACCGTCATTTTTTATGCCACAAAACCCGATGGAAACTTGATTTTCAATTATTGCGAGGTTATCGACGCTCAAAAAGGCCTTGTAAATCTTGCGCTGACCTCACAAATGTCGATTATCGCAGGAATCATGCGGGATTGCGAGATTGACATTCTGGACGATGAGCTTACAAAACTCAAAATAAAAGGCCTTAGTATTGAGATTGTCCGGTGCACCGATTTTGAATCGGCAGTCGAAAGTACATCTGAATTTACAGTACTTGACGAAGCTTTGGCTGATGTAAAAAAAGTGATGGATGCGTATTCTGATGAAAACATCATGGGCAAAATTTTGTCCATGGACGGCGAAGGCAGTGGGCTGGACGCCGATTTGCTTGACGGAAAACACGGTTCAGAGTATGCAACGTCAGAGCAAGGTGAAAAAGCAGACAGTGCCATTCAAAATATTTTAGGCGAAGGCAAAATTATTATTCCGGATTCGAATAATTCAGTGAGTATAAAGCCCGAAAATATCGGCTCTGTACCGAAAAATAGAACAATTAATAAAAAAGAATTGTCAAGCGATATAACTCTTTCTTACTCAGATATCGGAGCAGCGTCGAATGAGCAGGGAATCAAGGCAGACAACGCCATTCAGGGCATTCGTGGCAACGGAACTATGATTTTGTCAGATGAAAGCAAAATTGTTAACATAACGCCCGAAAACATAGAAGCAGTACCGATTTCACGGACGGTAAATGGAAAATCTTTATCCAACAACATCACGATAACTGCCGCAGATATTGAAGCCGTGCCCAAAACTCGGACGATTAATCAAAAAGCGCTGTCGAACGATATTTTGCTTTCGGCCACAGACGTAGGTGCAGCACCGATTAATCATGGTGAGCACGTTCCGGCAGTGCAGGCTGCGGACAACTCAGTTTTTCTTAGGAATGATAATACCTGGCAACAGATAAAGCCCGAAAATATCGGGGCCGCAACGCAGGAACAAGGGCAAAAAGCCGATTATGCGATTCAAGGAATTTTGCTGAACGGTACGCATATTTCGCCGGACATAAACCGCCAAGTCAACATAGTTCTCGAAGATTTCGGAGGAGCAACGGTAGAGCAAGGAGTAAAGGCCGATTCTGCGATTCAAGGCGTAAAATTAAACGGAACTTTAATTGAGCCGGACAGCCAAAAAATTGTCGATGTAATCGTCAGCGGAGGCGGCAGTTCGAGCACGACATACACTGCAGAAATTGGCACAAATTGGGTAACCGCGGAGACTGGCGAGTATACTCAAACCGTTGCGGTGAGCGGAATCCTAGCCACCGACAACCCGATTGTTGACGTGGTTTTGGATGACGAAAAAGATACAGCGTTGGCTCAATTAGAGTCCTGGAGCCTTATTTCTAAAATCGAAACTTATGACGGTAGCATAACTGTAACTTGTCTGGAAGAAGCTCCGACAGTTGCAATTCCGATTCAGTTAAAGGTGGTGCGGTAAATGGGAAATGCGATTATATCAAGGCATAAAGATAATTACACATCAATAAAATTTGACAATTATAATCCCGGTATTGCAGGCCATATCTCGACTGAATTGAGCCAAGCAAGGGATTATTTAGCTGCTACAACAGTTGGTAATTATGGCCTATTTGCAGGTGGCTATAATAACGGTTCATATTATTCCACAGTAGATGCATATAACAGCAGTTTAACAAAAAGTACCCCAGCAGCCTTAAGCGCAGATAGAAGAGAATTAGCTGCTGCTACGATTGGGAACTATGCTCTCTTTGGAGGCGGGTATAATAACGGTACGTATTATTCTGCAGTAGATGCGTACAACACCAATTTAGCAAGAAGCACTCCGACAGCTCTAAGTGTAAAAAGAAACAAATTGTCAGCAACCGCTGTTGATGATTATGCTTTATTCGCCGGCGGATATAATGGGAGTTCCCGACTTTCTACAGTGGATGCGTATAACAGCAGCTTAGCAAGAAGTACGCCAACGAGTTTAAGCGTATCGAGGGAATATATAGGTGCAACAACAATAGAAAACTATGCCTTATTTGCCGGTGGATATGTTGGCAATAGCACAGTAAAAACTGTAGACGCGTACAATAAAAGTTTGTCAAGAAGTACAGCACCAGAACTTAACTCCTATACTGCAAATGTTGCCGCAATTACGTTAGGTAATTATGCGTTGCTTGCACTTGCTGGATTGAACGATCAAAGCGCAAAATCAACCGTGGATATATACAACGGCAGCTTGACAAAAATTAATTCAACAGAATTAAGTTTGGCAAGAACAGAGATTGGCGCAACGGCAACAAAAGACTATGCATTATTTGCTGGCGGTCGCGGAACTAACAATGGGTCAAAATCAAATGTAGATGTATATAACAGTGATTTGTTAAGAAGCAATCCAGGCAAGCTATTCAAAGATAAATTTAGAATCGCCGCAACTACAGTTGGAGAATATGCTCTGTTTGGAGGTGGCGGCAGTACTTCAGGATATTATTACTCCACGATAGTAGATGTATATTACGTGAATTTAGAGCTTATAGTATATAAAAATTCGAAGTACAAATTTCAAAACATGACGGAGGAAAAAACCGTTAATTCAAACTTTGAGAGCATCTCAATTCAAATCCCTGCAACTGGCTATATCAAGTTCAAAAATACAACTATTTTTTAGAAAGTGGTGAAACAAATGGGCACCACGATTATATCAAGGCGTGGTAGGGATTCTGCAACGATTAAATTTGAAAATTACAGCAATTCGCCAAGCAAAATTGCGTCAATCAATTTGAGTGAAGTAAAGGAAGACGTGGTCGCGACTGCAACCGAAAATTACGCCTTTTTTGCCGGCGGTCAGACCTATTCCAGCGGCTTTATTATGAAAGATTCAGTCGATGCTTATGATAAAAATTTAATTAAAAGCACACCAAGCGTGTTGAGCGTGGCAAGACATGGAGCTACGGCCGCAGCTATCGCAAATTATGCAATTTTTGCAGGCGGTTCAGCAAGCAGCTACAGCAGCGATACTCAAGCCATAGTCGATGCTTATGACGAAAATTTAACGCGCACCACAGCGACGGAATTAAGCCATGATAGAGACCAGTTTGGACTACAGTCAATAAAAAGGACACAAATTTAGAAACATTTTAAGAAGTAGCACTATAAATTGTGCTTAAAAAA
>CAKSIU010000019.1 GCA_934463265.1 uncultured Eubacteriales bacterium
AGAAATTATTTAAAGTCAAAATCTTTAAATTGATCCTTTTATTTTTTCACTGTCTACTTGACAGGGGGCACTTCAATAATCGACGCTTTTAATTTTTTATAAAAGGTTTACTGAATAAAACCGACCTTTTTCATAACATTATTTAAAGTTTTATTAGAAAGATATAAAGCTTTTTCTGCGTTTTCCTTATAGCATTTTTCCAGATATTCTCTGTCTTTAATAATTTCAGCGAATCTACTTTGCACAGGAGCGAGCTTAGCCGAAACACATTCGCCAACAGTTTCCTTAAAAGTTCCGTAACCTACGCCATCGAATTCTTTTTCGATGGCGTCGAAACTTTTGCCAGTTGTACAAGAATAGATAGTCATCAGATTGCTTATTCCTGGTTTGTCTTTATCGTACCGCACGCAAGAGTCAGAGTCCGTTACAGCACGCTTAAATTTTCGAATTATATCATCATGAGAATCTAAAATGGCAATCCAAGCATTTGAATTTTCATCCGACTTTGACATTTTTTTGGTAGGTTCCTGCAAAGACATAATTTTAGCGCCGTTTTGGGGAATTTGAGCTTCAGGAATCTTAAATGTATCGTTGTATAAAGAATTAAAGCGTTCAGCCACCGTGCGAGTAAGTTCAAGATGCTGTTTTTGGTCAAGACCGATTGGCACCATATCTGCTTGATACAACAAAATGTCAGCCACCATTAGAACCGGATATGCAAATAATCCGCAATTTATATTGTCCGAGTGTTTTTTCGACTTATCCTTAAACTGCGTCATACGAGAAAGTTCTCCGAATTGAGTGTAGCAGTCTAAAATCCAGGCTAGTTGCGCATGAGTATTTACTTGACTTTGTATAAAAAACAAGCTTTTGTTTAAGTCAATTCCGCAGGCCAACAATAATGCGTAAGCTTCAAGCGTGTTTTTTCGAAGATTTTTTGGCTCTTGAAGTACAGTTATTGTATGCAAATCAGCCAACGCGAATATACAATTATAATTGTTTTGGAGTTCTACCCAATTTTTTATAGCGCCGAAATAGTTGCCAATGGTGATAGTTCCGCTGGGTTGAATGGCACTGAATATGGTTTTTCTAGCTGAATCCATAAAAATTCCTCCTTTTTGTTACTGCCTAAAAAGAATATTAACCGCGTATGCTGAGTTTCTTTTTTACAGTATAATGATTTAAACCCGCCAAAAGTTCTTTTTAGTGGAGTATTTGCCCCAAAAAGGACTTGTAAATATATAAACATTAAAATTAATTTATATTCTTTCATTATATTTTTTTCATGTTTTCTACGGTACTTTAGTGAAAATAAGTCACTAAATAATTGCCTTAATTTGTATATTTTGGAAAACATAAAATAAATCCATATAAATTATAATAACATTATTTTGTATCTTTTACAAGATTTTTGCAGTAAAAACTTGGCAAAAAATTTTCTTGTGCTTTGGAAGACCTTTCAATTTTTTTTGACAATATAACCATTATATTATATGATTTTATGTAAATAATTTGTGTAGGTGAGTGCTGTGACGTATGAACAGGCAATAGATTATATTAATTCTTTTTTGCAGTTTGGAATTAAACCGGGGTTGGAGCGGGTTAAATTTTTGCTCGAAATGTTAGGCAATCCACAAAAAAAATTAAAATTTATTCACGTAGCGGGAACGAATGGAAAAGGCTCAACCTGTACGTTTATCTCGTCTATTTTGAAAGCGTCCGGATTAAACACGGGTCTATTTACGTCTCCTTTTGTGCTGGATTTTCGAGAAAGATTTCAGATAAACGGAAACATGATTTCTAAAGAAGATTTTGTGGACGTTTTAGAGTATATCATACCTTTTGTAAAAAAAATGCCAAAAAATGGAAACGAATTAACAGAATTTGAATTAATTACGGTTATCGCATTGGTTTGGTTTGAAAGAAAAAATTGTGACGTTGTTGTTTTGGAAGTCGGACTAGGTGGCAGGCTTGATGCAACTAATGTTCTCGAAGACGCTTTGATTTCAGTCATTACTTCGATTTCTTATGACCACATGAATATTTTGGGCCCGACAATAAGAGAAATTGCCGCAGAAAAGGCTGGAATTTTAAAGCCAAATGGTACGTTGGTTTTATATCCCAATCAAGATGAGGAGGCTTTTTTAACAGTAAAAAATATTGCCGAGAACTTAAAAAATAAGATAATTATTCCGGATTTGAACAGCTTATCAAATGTAAAATTTAATTTAAATGGCACTCAATTTACTTATATGAATGAGACTTTTACGGTTAATTTACTTGGAAAACATCAAATTTACAACGCTATTACAGTGATATCAGTTGCAAGAGCATTGGCCAATTTCGGTTTAAAAATCTCTGTTGCGGACATGAAATCAGGGTTAATGAAAGCAAAGTTTTTTTCTAGATTAGAAATTATTTCAAAAACTCCATTAGTTATTTTGGATGGAGCGCATAATTTAGACGGAGCTAGGGTTTTGGCAGATGCGATTAATTTATATTTGAGCGGAAAACGTGTTGTTGCAATAGTCGGAATGCTGAAGGACAAGGAGATTTCAAAAGTTTTAGGTCTAGTTGCACCTTTAATATCGGATTTTATCGTAGTTCAGCCGGATAATCCTCGTGCGATGGATAAATTTGAATTAAATGAACTGGTTAAAATCTTTAATGAAAACAGCGTCGTTGCAGAGGATTTATCCGTTGCTGTCGGGTTAGCTTTCAAAAAATTAACCGAGGATTCGGTTTTATTGGTTTTTGGCTCGCTGTATTTAGCTTCGCAGATTCGTCCGATATTGTTGTCGTTTTTTTGAGAATTTCTATTTTTTTTTATCGCATTTTTTGCGCTATTTTGATAAATAAGTAAGTTATCATTTATTTAGTAATTTTTATTTTATTAAAAAATTTTGCGGATTATAAGTCGCAAAAAGGGGGGCCGCAGGCTCAGCAAAGCTGAGCCTGCGCCTGACAAAATTTCTATATGAATTAAAATAAGATGATTTTGTCAGGCGCAGGAGTTATTTTTAATGACTCCTGCGGCCCCCCATTTTAACCGAATGTAAATTCGCAAAATTTTTTAAATCAGAGGTGGTGTAAAATCGTGATAGAAGTAAAAATCGAAAAAGAAGGAGAAACGGTAACAGCCTTCATCCAAGGGGATATTGACCATCACACAGCAAAAGAAATCCGGGAGCAAATTGACGAATATATCCAGGAGAACCGAGCAAAGCTTTTAAAACTGGACTTTTCGCAGGTAAACTTTATGGACAGCTCCGGAATAGGCTTAATCATGGGCAGGTACAAGATTATGAAAATGCTGAACGGCAACGTAAAAGTGGTAAATATTCCAGCTCATTTGAAAAGATTAATAAAAATATCAGGACTTTTAGGACTGGGCGTCATCGAAGAAGGAGAAGTTTGACAATGGCAGAGTTGAAAAATGAAATGAAATTTGAATTTATAAGCAAATCGGCAAATGAAAGCTTTGCAAGGGCGACAGTTGCGGCGTTTATTGCGCAGCTCGACCCGACCATTTCGGAGATTGCGGACATAAAGACAGCGATTTCCGAGGCCGTCACAAATTGTATTGTGCACGCGTATAAAAACAGGTTGGGAATTGTATACATATCGGTGAAAATTTTTGACAATGGACAAGTTATCATAAAAATTAGAGATAAAGGTTGCGGCATCGAAAATGTTAATCAGGCGATGGAACCTTTGTATACGACAGGTGGCGCAGAGCGTGCTGGACTGGGTTTTGCGGTAATGCAAAGTTTTATGGATAATATAAAAGTTATATCAAAAGTTGGAAAGGGTACTACTATAACGCTTACGAAAAACATTATTCCGAGAGTTGCCAAAAATGGATAATCGTGGACAAGTTATAAGCGAAAATATCGGACTTGTTCACGCTTGTGCAAAGAAATTTAAAGGAAGAGGAATCGAATATGATGACCTTTTTCAAGCGGGGTGTGTAGGACTTGTTAAGGCGGTGGATGCTTTTGATAAAACTCGAGGAGTAAAATTGTCGACTTATGCGGTACCCGTGATTTTGGGTGAAATAAAGCGCTTATTTCGTGATGGTGGCGCGATAAAAGTTGGAAGAAGTTTGAAAGAATTATCGTTGAAAGCGACAAGATTCGTTAATGAATTTACCACTCAAAATGCTCGAGAACCCACTATTAACGAGTTGGCGCAAGCTTTAGCCGTCGAGCCTACTATGGCGGCTCAGGCACTGGAAGTTTCTAGGGTTCCAATGTCACTTACGGCGGACGGAGAAGATGGCGAAATTCAAATCGACATTCCAACTGAGGCGCCAGACGAGCGATTGTCGGAACTGATTGCGCTGAAACAGACAGTGAATAAATTAAACGACAAGGACCGGTCAATAATCTTTTTAAGATTTTTTAAAAATCATACTCAAACTCAAACAGCTAAAATTTTGGGAATGACTCAAGTTCAAGTGTCGCGCAGAGAACGCATAATTTTAAATAGCCTGAAAATTCAGCTTAGCAGTTGAGTTTTTTCGAGATATTTTCGCTTTTTTTTGAGAATTTATTTTTCTATATATGAAAAATAAACAGATTTCTGATTAACCTTAACAAGGGAATTTTTTGATGGTTTAAAACTTTGTTGAAAATGTTGATAAATAAATAATAATTTGAAATAATAAATACTAAAATCGACAAAAGTTTTTGTTTTAGAAATTTAAATAGCAAAATTCCTTGAAAAATAAGCATTTTTCGCAACGGTTTAAAACTTTGTTGAAAGTGTTAAAAATATTAAATTAAAACGAGCTTAAAATATAAAAACATACACAGTTTGATTTATTTTGACAGAATTTTCAAAAATTTGCTATTGCTGTTTCAATTAACTTAGTAGTTTTTTCAGCGACGACAATTTTAAATTTTTCGTAGTCAATTGAGCTATTATCGTCGGCGTTATCTGAAATTACTTTCAATGCGGCAAATTTTACGTTATTTACAAGGCAAACGTGGCCGATACTGCCGGCTTCCATCTCGCAGGCAATGGCCTTAAATGTGCTTTTTATGTCTGAAAGTTTTTCTTTATCAGAAATAAACTGGTCTCCGGTAGCGATGATTCCGCTGTGAAGATTCTCGTTAAGTTGGGCAGCGGCGGACTTTATTTTCTCATTTATGGACTTTGTGCAGGGAATTTTAACCAGGTTGATTCCGGAAATAAATCCGCGAGCATCTCCGACAGCAGAGGTATCCATGTCGTGCTGCACAACAGAATCTGCCAAAACAATATCTCCGATTTTTATGTTTTTTTCAAGCGCTCCGGCGACGCCTGTGTTTATGATTGCTTTTGGGTTGTATTTTGTTATCATTAGTTGAACACAAATTGCTGCGTTTACTTTGCCAGGGCCACACAATGCTATTACGCAGTCGATATCATTTATTTTTCCTGAAAAGAAATTTATGTGTGAAAAACTTTCACATTTTGTGTTTGTTAAAAGTTTTACTATGCTGTCGATTTCTATCTGCATAGCGCCAATTATTCCTATCATACCCTAAAAAACCTCCGATTTAATGGTATTTTTTATTTTAACATATAAAAAATATTGCTGCAAATATTTAATTATTGTTTATATATCATGTCAGTTCATGATGGTGCAAATCGACAAAATTTTGCCAGGTTTTGCTATATGTTGCAACATTTTTCGTTATTAGTTTATATATAAGATAATTCTAAAGAAAAATACTTAAAATTTTTATTGACATTAAAGAATTAATGATGTATCATATTACAAGACTTAATTCTGAAGTGAATTTGTTTTTGTTAAAAACATTTTAAACTTTTTTGAATATAATGTTCTTATATGTATGAATTTTACTTTTATTACAAAAATAATTTAAATTTTTTCGATGTGCCCATGTAGCTTAGCTTAGAAGAGCGTTGGTTTTCTCATCAAAGGTGTCGGTGCAAGTCCGTCCGGGGGCAAAAATTTTATTAATCCAAAGCGAGGTATATTTATAATGTACGAAGATAAGACTCTCATCTGTAAAGAATGCGGCAAGGAATTTGTTTTTACCGCCGGTGAACAAGAATTTTATGCATCTAAAGGTTTTGTTAACGAGCCTCAAAGATGTAAAGAATGCCGCGATGCACGCAAAAATGCTGCTAGACCTGAACGCGAAATGTTCTCTGCGGAATGTGCTGCTTGCGGAGGAGAAGCAAAAATTCCTTTTAGACCACGTGAAGACCGTCCTGTTTACTGCAGTGAATGCTTCGCTAAGATGAGGGAAGAATAATTTATTTTTACCCCCTTTATTTTTAGATTTTATCGGTTTCCAGAGCGTTTTTGTAACTCTGGAAACTTCTTTTTTGTGTTGACAATAATTATTAAGAAGTTTAATATATTATTTGATGTAAATAATAATTGTAAATGAAAAAGGAGGTCGTTTAATTTGACAGTTGATAAAAACACCATAATTGGCGATATATTGGATTTTGACGAGACTACGGCGCAGTATTTTTTTGAAATCGGAATGCATTGTTTGGGTTGCCCTTCTTCTCGTGGAGAAACTATCGAACAGGCTTGTGAGGTTCACGGAACGGACGCTGATGCGCTTGTAAAGAAAATTAATGAGCATATTTGTGCAAAGTAAAATTTTAAAATTTACGCGGCCGCTCGGATTAACTGCCGAGCGGTTATTTTCACGCAGGAGATTGTATTTATGAAGAATTTTCAAAAAATAAATCTCGATAACAGGCTTTTTTTGTGCGCAAAAAATGTCAGGCCAGGAAAATTCGTTGCAGATGTTGGCACAGACCACGCGTATCTTCCAATTTGGCTCGTGTTGAATAATTTGACACCGTATGCACTTGCTACAGATGTTCGGGAGGGACCGTTGCTTAATGCACAAAAAAACATCGCAAAATTTAATGTCGAAAATAAGGTGAGTATGCGGATTTCTGATGGGCTTGATTCCGTTAAACCTGACGAAGTTGATGACATTCTTATTGCCGGAATGGGCGGGGAATTAATCGTGAAAATCATAAGTCGCGCCGGGTGGTTAAAAGATAATTCTAAACAATTAATTTTGCAACCGATGTCCGCTGAGCCGGAGCTTAGAGAGTTTTTGGCGAGGGAAGGCTTCAAAATAAATTCGGAGAAAGCAGTTGTTTCTTCTGGAAAAGTTTACACGGTCATGTCAGCGGTTTTTGACGCTCCTTTTAGTAATTTCGATAGAATTTATCCTTATGTTGGCAGATTACGGGATAATTTGACACCAGAAGCTTGTTTATACGTGGAAAAAACCGCAAGAGATTTGAAAAATAAGTTGAAAGGCTACAAAATTACGAAAAATTTTGAAAATGCAGACGAGTTGCAGTACATAATATCGGAGTTGGAAGCGCTTTTGGGAGGTAAAATTAATGACTAAAGTTTCGGACATATTCAGCTTTATTGACAGTTTTGCACCGTTTGATTCTGCTATGAATTTTGACAATGTTGGCGTTTTGGTGGGAGATTATAGGGCAGAAGTAAAGCGTTGTTTGGCTACGTTAGACGTGACAAAGTCTGTGATAGATGAGGCAAATTTATTGGGTGCGACCTTGATAATAAGCCATCATCCGGTAATATTTAATGCAATTAAAACTTTGCGTATAGATTCGATTCCGTACGTTTTGGCGCAAAAAGAAATTTCAGTAATTTGTGCGCACACCAATTTGGATATGGCATCTTTTGGCGTGAATACTTGTTTGGCGCAGGCTTTATCTTTGAAAAATTTGAAAGCCTTGTCGTATTATGACTCTAAACGAGGTGCGTTGCCTATGGGCTTAGTTGGAGAGTTGGAAAAAGATTTTTCTTGCGTGGAATTTGCTGAGTTTGTAAAATTTAGGCTGAATTGTGCGGGAGTTAGGTATACGAATTTAAACAAGAAAATAAGAAAAGTTGCGGTTTGTTCGGGTGCGAGCGGAGATTTAATTGATTCTGCCATCTGCCAAAATGTGGACGCTTTCGTTACCGGCGAAATTAAACATCACGAAATTTTGTCTGCGGTTCAAAATGAAGTTTGTGTGGTCGACACGGGGCATTTTAAGTCGGAAGATGTCGTTATAGCGCCGTTGGTTAAGAAATTGTCTGAAAAATTTGAGGATGTGGAATTTTTTAAATCAAAAATGTGCACGGATACCATCAAATATATATGATTTGAGAGCAAAAAATTGTTTTGGGAGGCGTAAAAATGGCGCTGGACGGAGCTTTTTTAAGACACATAAAAAACGAAATCGAGTCTGTGGCCCTGGGCGCAAGAGTCGACAGGATTTATCAGCCAAATAAGGAAGAATTTGTATTTTCGCTGAGAAGTAAATCGGGGGCACACAAATTGTTGATGAGTACCCGTGCAAACAGTGCCAGGATTCATTTTACGGAATATTTGCCGGAAAATCCAGCTGCACCGCCAATGTTGTGCATGCTGTTTAGAAAAAAATTGTTAAGCGCAAAACTCATTGGTGTCAGACAGCCAGATTTGGAACGAGTTCTGTTTTTGGACTTCGAGGCGAAAAATGAATTGGGCGAAAACGTAGCATTGACGGTTGCAATAGAAATAATGGGGCGTTACAGCAATATAATTTTGATTGAAGCGAATGGGAAAATTATTGACGCACTAAAACGTGTTGATGCTATGACTTCTTCAAAAAGGCAAATTTTGCCGGGGATTAATTATAAATTGCCACCAAAACAAAATAAATTGAGTTTGCTTGAAAATGGTATAGTATCGACGATTGTAGAACGTGTAAATTTAGAGCGAAACTCAGCTGAAAAGTCGCTTTCTGACGAGGTTTTATCAGTTGTTAAAGGTTTGTCTTCGATAGTTTGCGACGAGATTGAATTTAAATTAAATGCAGGCAAATTTTCTACGTTAAATGAGGCTCTATCCGATTTGAAATATACCGTTGTGACCGGCGAAGGCGCTCCTTTTATCGTTTATAACTGCGAAAGACCTAAGGATTTTTCTTTTATTGAGCCAACTCAGTATGATGGAAAGTTAAGCGTGAAAAGGTTTGACAGCTTTTCTGAGTTACTCGATGAATTTTTTGCGCAGCGTGACAGCATCGACCGAATGAAGGCGAAATCTCATGATTTGCGAAAACAAGTTAATAACATTATATCTAGGCTCAAAAAAAAGATGAAAATTCAGATGCGGGAGATAGAAATTAATCAGAACAAAGATGATTTGAAGCTTCGGGCTGACCTGATTAATGCGAACATTTATAAGATAAAAGATGGCGCTGAGGAAGTTTTTTTGGAGAATTATTTTGATGAAAATTTGAATAAAATAAAAATTAAATTAAATCCTGCGTTATCTCCGGCAGAAAACGCAGCCAGACTTTATAAAGAATACAAAAAATCTAAGGTAGCGGTAAAAAAATTGACTCTGGAGATAAACAAAGCTCGTCAGGAAGTTGCGTATTTGGAGACGGTTTTGGACGAGGTTGACAGGGCTAACGCCGAAAGCGATTTAATAGAGATAAAAAATGAGCTGTCTTCGGGTGGATATATAAAGTTAAACAAGGCTAAAGACAAAAAAGTCAAATCGTTGCCGCCTTTGGAGTACAATTTGAGCGAAAATATTAAGGTTTTGGTCGGAAGAAATAATCATCAAAATGATAAGCTGACTTTGAAAATGGCTTCGAAAAAAGATTTATGGTTTCATGTTAAGGATATGCCTGGCGCGCATACTATTTTGGCTGTGGACGGAATTTCTATTGATGATGATATCTTATTGAAAACCGCTCAGATTGCAGCTTATCACAGCAAGGCCCAAAATTCTTCTAATGTTCCGGTGGATTTTGCGCTTGTAAAAAATGTTAAAAAGCCTGCCGGTGCAAAGCCAGGAATGGTTATTTATAACAATTACAGAACTTTATATGTTACACCAAATGAGAATTTTATGAAAACTTTGGAGAATTTATAAGTTTTGTGTCAAATTTTTGCATTGATTATATTAGTTTGTAGCTATTATGGAAATTATGTTAATTACTATTGACGCGTATCTATATGTAGAGTATAATTGTTTATATAATTTATTTTTAACACAATATATTGTGCAGTGAGCTTTAGGAGGATTTTCTATGATTAGCACTATTGCAAAAAGAGATGGAAGAAAAACAGAATTTAATAAGGAAAAAATCGCTCAGGCTATTTTTAAAGCAGCTTATAAAATGGGAGGCAATGACTATAATTTGTCTGAAAGTTTGGCCGACCAAGTTGTTGCTTATTTGGAAAAAGAAAGTTTAAATGACAATGTCTCAGTTGAACATGTTCAAGATGTGGTTGAGAAAATTCTTATCGAAAATGGCCACGCTCAGACCGCTAAAGAGTATATCTTGTTTAGAGCAGACAGAACTCGCGTTCGAGAAATGAACACGAGGTTGATGAAAATTTATGAAGGACTAACTTTTAAGGACGCTAAAGACAATGATGTAAAGCGAGAAAATGCCAATATTGATGGCGACACCGCTATGGGTACTATGCTAAAATATGGCTCTGAGGGTGCTAAACAATTTTATGAGATGTACATACTTGACCCTCGTTTTGCTAAGGCTCATGCGGATGGCGATATCCATATTCATGACCTGGATTTCTTAACTTTAACAACTACTTGCTGCCAAATTGACATTGATAAATTATTTACTAATGGTTTTTCTACCGGTCACGGCTTTTTGCGCGAACCTAACGATATTATCAGTTATTCGGCGCTGGCCTGCATTGCTATTCAGGCAAACCAAAATGACCAGCATGGCGGTCAGAGTGTGCCAAATTTCGATTACGCGATGGCTAAAGGTGTGGCCAAAACTTATAGCAAATTTTATAAGCAAAATATGATTAGAGCTTTGGAAATTTTAAATGACAATGAAAATCCTACGGCTTTTTATGAGGAACTTTCAAATAAGGCTCAAAAAGACACAAATGACAAGGCTTCTCTTGAAAATGGTCAAGCTTATATGGCGAGAGAACTTGAACTTCTTGCTGAGATTTTTGATTTGAATATGGCTAAAAAAGTGCAAAAATTTGCTTATAATCATGCTAAAACTGAAACCGACAGGGCTACTTTTCAGGCGATGGAAGCTTTGGTTCATAATTTAAATACTATGCATTCCAGAGCTGGTGCACAGGTTCCGTTTAGTTCAATAAATTACGGCATGGATACAACTCCTGAAGGCAGACTGGTTATAAAAAATATTCTTTTGGCAACCGAAAAAGGTCTTGGCAACGGCGAAACTCCGATTTTCCCGATTCATATATTTAAGGTGAAGGAGGGAATCAATTATAACCCTCAAGACCCTAATTATGACTTGTTTAAATTGGCTTGCAGAGTCAGTGCTAAAAGATTATTTCCTAACTTTTCTTTTATTGATGCGCCGTTTAATTTGCAGTATTATAAACTCGGCCATCCTGAAACGGAAGCGGCTTATATGGGTTGCAGAACCAGAGTTGTTGCCAATCATTATGACCCGACCAGAGAAATTGTGAACGGTAGGGGAAATTTGAGTTTTACTTCTATAAATTTGCCGAGGTTGGCAATTAAAAGCAGCCAAAGTGTCGACCTTTTTTATGAATTATTGGATGAGAAAATAGATTTAGTTATAGAACAATTATTGGCAAGGTTTGAGTTGCAGGCTGTTAAAAAAGTTAGAAACTTCCCGTTCCTAATGGGGCAAGGCGTTTGGATTGACTCTGAAAAATTGGGCCCGGATGACGAAGTCAGAGAAGTTTTAAAACATGGCACGTTGACTACGGGATTTATCGGTTTGGCTGAATGTTTAAAGGCATTAATCGGTGTTCATCACGGGGAGAGCGATGAAGCACAAAAATTGGGCCTTGAAATTATCGGTCATATGAGAAAACGTATGGACGATGCGACTGAAAAATATAATATGAACTTTTCGCTTATTGCTACTCCTGCGGAAGGTCTTTCCGGCAGATTTGTCAGAATTGACGCAAAAAAATATGGCGTTATACCAGGCGTTACTGACAGAGATTACTATACAAATTCTTTCCATGTGCCGGTTTATTATAGCATTTCTGCGTGGGACAAGATTAAAAAAGAAGCCCCATATCATGCGCTTACGAATGGTGGGCATATTTCTTATATTGAACTCGATGGCGACCCGTCTAAAAATATTGACGCTTTTGAACAGGTTGTCCGCTGTATGAAAGAATCTGGCATCGGCTATGGCTCAATTAACCATCCGGTTGACAGAGACCCCGTGTGTGGCTACACGGGAATTATCGACGATGTTTGTCCTTTGTGCGGTCGAAAAGAATTTCAAAACGGCCCAGGTTTTGAACGAATCCGCAGAATAACCGGCTATTTGGTAGGAACGTTAGATAGATTTAATAACGCTAAACAAGCTGAGGAACATGACAGAGTTAAACATTCGGTTAGTTGTAAATCTTGTGAGTGATTTTGAAAAATGTGGAAATATGTTTATGTTAAGATTAGCGTGAAAATTTAAATTATTTTTTTGAGTTTGCATTTTGTAGTGATTGCGAAAGGAAGTAGTTTGTTTTTGAGTACTTTGAGAGTTTCTGGTATTGTTCCGGAGTCGATTGTTGATGGACCGGGGGTACGTTTTGTGATTTTTGCTCAGGGCTGTAATCATCATTGCAAAGGCTGCCATAATCCTTCTACTTTCGACTTGAATGGCGGCACTCTTGTTGAAATTGATGCTTTAATGAGCGAAATTAAAAAGAATCCGCTTTTAAAAGGTGTTACTTTTTCGGGTGGCGAGCCATTCTTGCAGGCTGGTGCTTTTACCGAATTAGCTAAGCGTTGCCATTTGCTTGGATTAGATGTGATTTCTTACACCGGGTATACTTTTGAAAATTTAGTTTCTGGTTTTGCTGAACATCCTGACTGGAAGCTGCTTTTAGAAAATATCGACGTTTTGATTGATGGTCCGTTTATAGAAGAAAAAAAAAGTTTATTGCTACTGTTTAGAGGCTCATCTAATCAAAGAATTCTTAATGCAAGAGTTTCGCTAAGTAAATGTCAGCCTGTATTAATGAATGTTTAAAATTTGTGATAAGTAAGGCGCCGCGCGATATAGTGCGGCGCCTTTAAATTATTTGCATTTTTTATCAAAGGAAGGATTAAATGCATAAAAGTTTTTGCTGTCAAGTTTATCGGTTAAGATTCGCAAACCTTCACC
>CAKSIU010000020.1 GCA_934463265.1 uncultured Eubacteriales bacterium
GGTTGAGTTTGACAGCTTGGTAGCTGGAGAGACTTTGACATTGGATGACGATTATACAATAGATTCAGCTACATTTGCCGATGCAAATGCAGGAGAAAACAAAACTGTAACCGCAACGATTTCTTTAACAGAGTCCGACAAAGCAAATAATTATCAATTAAGTTCAACCCAAGCAACAGCAACAGCGGACATAAATAAAAAATCGATAACGCCCCAAATCACCGCTGAAAACAAAGACTACGATGGAAATAGGGAGGCAACGGTTACGGTTGAGTTTGACAGCTTGGTAGCTGGAGAGACTTTGACATTGGATGACGATTATACAATAGATTCAGCTACATTTGCCGATGCAAATGCAGGAGAAAACAAAACTGTAACCGCAACGATTTCTTTAACAGAGTCCGACAAAGCAAATAATTATCAATTAAGTTCAACCCAAGCAACAACAACAGCAGACATAAACAAAAAAAGGATAACGGTTACAGCGAATGATAGATCAAAGAATGAGGGTGTAACAGACCCCGAGTTAACTTACACGGTTGATGGATTGATTGAAGGAGACAGTTTAACTGGCAGCTTGGAGCGTGTTGTAGGTGAAGCCCCAGGAAGTTACGAAATAAAACAAGGAACTTTGACGGAAGAAAATAATTTAAATTATACAATTACATTTGTGCCAGGGAAATTTACTATAAATGACAGCAAAGTAGAACAGCCAAGCGACCGGCCAGAGTGGGGAGAAACGATGATAACAATCAAAGGAATTAAACATTACATCAGCAAAGACGGAAGCAGGAGTGTAGAAATTTCAGAAAAAAATACAGATGCAAACGGAATAATTTGGATAAAAGAAGAATCTTACGACCCATACTTAGGGTACGATACCGCAGCTTGGTATGGATTTGATAACTCGAAAGGCATTTTCGAAAATGGCTCCAGAGCATATGTGCATTGGTATAATAAAGAGCAAAATCCTGAAAAATTTACTGACATTGACGAAACGCACGAGGTTGAGGACAACAATTGCTATTATTTTGAAGTGGGAGTAATTAAGCCCGATGGAACATCGTATGCGCAGCTAAGTGAACCGATTAAATTTTACGTACAAATTGGAGATGATTGGGACAGAGAAGACCTGGAAGCATTTTACATAACACAAGGCGAAGATGAAAAAATTCCAGTAACATTCGGCACAGAAAATTATCCCGAAGGCGAAGATGAGTTTGGAATAATGACTTTATCGCACTTCTCACCATACTTCATTTACGATAAATTGACAGACGAAGAAAAAGCTGCACGTGAGAACCTAAACAATAAAAACGGTACTGAATCAGATGGACTTAATTCTCAACAGGAAGAAAAAAATTCCGAAGATTCACAGTCGGATTCAACTTCAAAAACTGGAGATGAAGTTACATATTTTGCAGTCTCTGGTTTAGGACTGATAATGACATTAGCACTTGGTTTAATGCTGAATTCGAAAATAAACAAGAAAAAAATTTGATGAATAAGATAAAAAATCTCGGTGTGATTGCATCGAGATTTTTCTTTTTTAGAAATATTTTTTATCACTTTTTATCCATGCGCCCAGTAAATATTGACAGTCGTGTACTAGTTTAGAGCGTGTTCACATAAAAAGAGCATCAAAAATTAAAGCCAACATTACAATAAAAAATAGATAATATCAAGTTTGTCATAGCGAGTAAAAACTCTGCGAAATCGCTTGATATGAAGGAAAAAACGCTCCACTTCGTTGCGACATTTGTAAAGTTTTATATCATATTGCCAAAGTGTTTTTTCTTTGGAGGAGCAGCAGGAATAAGCCCTTGCATGAGCGCAAGAGCTTGTGTTTTGTTATCTTTGTAAGCACGGTCCATAAGCAAATAGCATTTTGTCTTACAACTAAGCGACTCAATAAGTTTTCGGCCTTCTGGTGCATCGTAACAGTTTTCTGCTGAAAGTTGAATTTTTAAAGCAAATTTTTCAGATACACAAACTGCATGGTATCTTTGTTGTTAGCCCCCCTTTGAGCGACCAATGCTTTGTTTACCACTTGTTTTTCTGGCTACAGAAGCATTAGAGTGGATCTTGATGCTAGTGATGTCCAAACACAAAACTCTGCTTTGAGCTTCGATAATGTTCTGTTTTTGAAGCTCATCGAAAATTCGCTGTAGGGTTCGTTTTTCGTCCATTTGCTAAACCTCATATAAAATTGTATGCCAGTTTCCGAATTCTTTTGGCAATGCCCTCCACTTTCAGCCATTTTCTACCATATATAATAATGCATTCAAGAACTGTTGATTTGATATTTTTGCTGGTTTCCTCTCAATTGGCATGAGTTTTTTTATCTTTTCAATCTGTTTTTTACTTATTTTCATATGTTACTTATATCAGTTATTTACTTGATTGTTTTCCCTTTATGTGAACACACTCTAGTTTCACCATTAATTTTTTATGAACAATATTATATTTATACAAAAGAATTATAAGTGAACAAATAAATTGTATATATATTGCAAAATTTGTGTAACTGGGAGAAAATGTAAAAACAGATTGATTTTTGTAATATTATTTGATAATATTACAACTAAGATAACTTAAGATTAAGAATTATCCGGATAATCTATATCTGAGTTATTTAATTTTTTTAGAGAGGTAATGAAAATGGAAAAACCAGAAATTATTGGAGTTAATTGTATAGCCTGTGTAGCGAATCCTCCAGTTGCGATTTCAGCATTAGGAGCAGCAGAGGCAGCAGGATTACTTGCAGCAGCTTGTGGTCCAGTAGCTTGGGTGGCTGAAAGTGGAGCAAGTTTAGTTTTATAATTAACATTATTACGTACGTAAGGATAACTTCTTATGTACGTAATATATTTTATAGATTTAAGGAGATAAATTTTTGTATTATAAACAGAATATATGGGAATTTACAGCTAACTATTTAAACAATTATTTTGAGGTTACTACAGATCAAATTTGCGGTAGTAGATACACCTCGAGCCATGGAAATTTTGTTAAGGTAAATGATTTTTCAAATTATTGCGGTCATGTTAATTTTCATAAGGTAAATTTTTTATCATTTAAACATTTATTTGCCAAGATACAAAAAAATGTTTCAAAATATAATGTTGACTTTATTTCATATATAAAATATCATGATGAAGTTATAAATATAGGTGAAGGTTTAACTGATAGAAGAAATTACGGTTATATAAAAATATCATTTAAAGACGAAGAAAACAACATTGATACGTTCGATATCAATTGTTCCATTAAGGATGATTATTGTGATTTAGAAGATCAAATTCTATTATGTGTAAATCAATACTGTAAAAAGCGAAGACTTATAGATAATAAAAGCATAAAAAAAATGACATTTGCGGATGTACCGGTTGTCTTTTCACCATTAGCTTCAGGATATTTTATTCATGAAATATTAGGCCATTTATTAGAAGAAGATATATTTAAAAGCTGTAATTATAATTTGGGAAAATTGAATATATCCTGCAAATTAACAATTTTAGATAAAATTGATGGTGTTGGTCAATATATAGGTCTTAATAAATACGATGATAAGGGTAATAAAATCTCGCCACTTATGCTTATAGAAAAAGGAAAATTAAGAAATATAATGGCAGTTAATTCTGATAACAGCATAGACAATGTTTTATATGGCTTTGAAAGAAGAGAAAATTTTAAACACAATGCACAACCAAGAATGCGGTGTACATTAGTGCAACCATTTGATAGCTTAAATAAAAATGATATCATTACGAAATATAAAAAAGCAATACTTTTAGATCGTGTTTATTATGGCTTTATAAATCCAAAAGATATATCATACACGTTAAAAGGTAATGGATATTTAATAGAAAATGGAGAAATCGTTAATTACATAGGTAATATAACATTAGTAGGCGAACTTTTAAAAGATTTAAATAAAGTAAAATATGTAGGCAATGATTTAGAATTTAATACTAGTGATTGTATTAAATTTGGCCAGATAGTACGTGTAGGTATGATGACACCTACTATAAGTATCTCTGATTCTTTTATAAGGGGGGAATGTTATAGTTGATAAATTATTTAAACAATATATTAAAACAATACTTTCTTTTGGATTATAAAATAATAAAAACAACGGAGAAAAAAATAATATTCAAAAATATGTTTGATGTTCAAAATTCGGAAATTTATACTGGTACTAATATTTTCATTATTTTATATACTGAAAATAATATTATAAAACTTAATATTGCAGATAAAGATTCTATATATAACATTTTAAATTTTTATGATATAAAACAAAGGGATTATAAAATCTCGGTTAAACCTTTAGAACCGATTATTCTATATAGCCCTGCCATAACTAAATATAATAAATTTAACTATGATAATTGCAGTAATTGGTTTAAAATACAAATAGATGATATTATTAAAAATAATCCACTGTCTTTTAATTCAATTATGACTTGTAGCCTTTACGAACAAGAGTTTTGTGACGACAAAGTTTACTACAAACAATACAGTGAAAATTCAAATTTTATATTTGCAGAGAATACTAATTTTAAATTAATATTTAAAGTATCAGGTTGTATGTTTGATGAAAAACTTTCGGAAAGGGTCTCCTTGTTAATATTAGAAAATAATAAAATTCTGTGTAATAAACCAGTAAATTTATATAATAAAATTATATTATTTTCTCAAAAGGCAATGGCTATTATTTTAGATACATGTGTAAGTATGTTTTATGCAGATAGAATATATTTAGGTAATTCTATTGTATCAATAAATGATCTGAATAAGAGATATTTTAGCAATTTTGATTTAATGTTTGATTCATTTGAAAATATTAAATTTGATGCAGAGGGTACCATCATTTGTAAAAAGTTTATTGTAAAGGATGGTACCTTAATTGATTTGCTATCTAATAATTTATATTCTAAGTATTTGAATTTAAAAGAGTCAGGAGGAAATAACAGTGTTCATACTCAGGGAATTATAGAACATCAAAGGATAATTATAAATGTAAAAAACACTTCTTTCTATGACAATAAATGTAACATTAATATAACTGTTAAAGATATAAAAATAAGTAAGTTTTTAAGCAATACAGGAGAAATATATGCATCCATATACTATCAAGAGGCAAATGATAACACATTGTATAAGGCTGATGTTTGTATAAATTCAATTAATTTTCTTGAAGGTATATTATGTTGTGAAAAAAATTATGGATGGAATAACAATGTATTTTGTGCGGACACAATAATAAAGTTATAAATGTCTTTTAGGAGGATAAAATGATACACTATAAATTTTGTAATACAATAAATATGAGGGATTTAGGTGGGTATGCGACAAATTCTAATGGTTATACAACAAATAATTTATTTATAAGAAGTGATTTACCAAAGAAAATGTCAGACAATGAAAAATGTTTTTTCGTGAATAAAAATATTAAAACGATTATAGACCTTAGATCGAAGAATTCTTTTGAGAAAAAGCCAAATTGTTTTAAAGATTTATCAGAGTTTAATGTTATTAACATCCCATTAAAAAATGGTGATAAATTATTTAACGATGAAAAAGAATATATTAATATGTTTATGGAAATAGTTAAAGATGAAGAATCTGTTTATAAAATTTTCAATGTATTTGCTGAATGCGATGAAGGTATTCTTTTTCATTGTGCAGAAGGCAAAGAGAGGACAGGAGTAATATCAGCATTATTGTTAGACTTAGTTGACGTATGCTTTGAAGATATATTGGTGGATTATAGTATTTCAAGTACGTATTTTTGGAAATACGCATCGATAATAAAATCTAATGAAAGCACAGTAGCGTCACAATTAGGATATAACAATGGCCATATTCCAGAATTTTACATATATACTAAACCGGATTATATAGAAAAATTTTTTAAAATGTTTAAAGAAACATATGGTTCAACAAAGGAATATATGAGTTTAATTGGTATTACTTGTGAACAAATATTTAAAATAAAATCAAAATTTATATTTGAAAAGCTATAAATATAAATAAAAAAGTTAATGAGGTGATTAATATATACCCTATATTGATAAACAACGCTTTTGTAAAATTAAAACCGAATTCATATCTGTTATCATATTCTTTTTGCAATTTTAGAACAGCAGTTTTAATTAATAAAAGTGCGTTAGATATTTTGAAGTTATGTGATGGAACAAATGCAGTTGATGAGATAATTCAAATTTTGATGAAAGAATACAAGGAAAGTAAAGAAAAAGTAAAAGCTTTTGTATGTGACTTCTTAAAAAGATTTGAAAATAAAATTATTTCATATAATACTCAGAAATCAAGTTTTCCTCAATCACAGATTCGAGGGAGTAGTGACATTTATTTTCCAGATTCCTTATCATGGGAAATAACAAATTATTGTCCTTTAAATTGTAGGCATTGTTATTTAGAAGAAAAAAATTTAAAAAATTTATCAAAAGAGCAAATAAATCAAATTTTAGAATTAATAGATAAGTCTGGAATTTACAATATAGAAATAACTGGCGGGGATCCACTTACTCATCCGGATTTTGAATATATAATATCAGAGCTCATAAAACGTAAACTTTCAATAACTGTTTTAACAAGTGGTATACATTATAATGATAAAATTTTAAATGTTTTAGAAAAATTAAAAGAAGTGAGTGGAAGTATCAGAGTTAGTATAGATGGTCTAAAAGAAACTCATAATTATATAAGAAATAACCCTCGAGCATATAAAAAAAGCATGGACTTTATAGATGAAGTGATAAAAAGAGGTGTACCTTGTGCAGTTGCAACTTGTTTAATAAATCAAGACGATTATGAAATATCTAAATTAGTTGAATTGCTAAAAAATAAAGGAATCTTTTCTTATGCTTTAGGTTTGGTTTCGGTTCAGGGGCAAGCGGAAAAAAATATAATTAAACCAAAATATGATTTAAATGGTATGAATGAATTACTAATAAGACTTAATAAAAACTATGCGTCTGGTTCTTTTAAAGTGCGGGTGCCACATGAATCTTGTGATAAAAATTGTGGAGGGGGATATAATTTAGTTAGAATTCGTCCTAATTTAGATATAACAGCTTGCCCAATGATGGATTTAAAGTTAGGTAATTTAAATTATGAAACTTTCGATAAAATAATGTTAGAATCAGGTTTAATATTTTCTCAGCTAAATACTCCTTCTCATGATACTTGTAAAGATTGTAAGCTTAATAATTATTGTGGAAGTTGTTCTTCAATGGCATTAATCAATAAAAATAAAGTTAAGAAATGCTATTGGTATGAAGATCAAAAAGACCTAATTAATAAATTGTTGTCTAAAAATATATAATTTATATAAGAATTAATTACTTGGTAAAATAATTTTTGCCTTACATATGCTTCCTTATAAAATTATGAAATAAGGAAGTTTACTATTAATTGTGCAGTCATAGTTATATATTAAAAAAATTCTATGTGATCCACATTCTTTTTATTAAATTATAAATCTTACTATTATTGATTTTGTTACTCTCGATATGGATTAAGGCTATCAGTAAATATTTACTGATAGCCTTTTTTCTATAAGTTTGACATAATAATCCAAATTAAACGTGCAAAACTGGAATATAGATACATAAATTGGATAAACGAATCAAAAAAGACCATAATTCATTGTTATTTAAAATTCTGTTTCGGGAGATTACAAGAAATTGAAAGATGTGTAACCTATAGCAGAAATTAGGCAGAGTAAAAAAGGAGATTTTAGAGTGAAGCTTTGAGATGTAAAACATAAAAATGAATAAATTTAAAGATCGCATACTTTTATGTTGGATATCTTTATATTAAAGGCCCCAAAAGCCTAATTTTAAAGCATCTGAGGACAAATTATGAGGCATTGGCTTTGGTATTACCTACGGTATCCATAGCAATCCAAATGATTTAAGAACAAATTTTTTATTAAATTATTTGGAGGTTTATAACTATGCCGATTAGAGCGTGTTCACATAAAAAGATCATCAAAAATTAAAGCCTACATTACAATAAAAAATAGATAATATCAAGTTTGTCATAGCGAGTAAAAACTCTGCGAAATCGCTTGACACGATGAAAAAACGCCCAATCTCGTTGCGACGTTTGTAAGTTTCCACATCATAAATCCAAGGTGTTTTTCTATTTTTCTTCGGAGGAATAACAAGAACAAGCCCTTGCATAAGTGCAAGAGCTTGTGTCTCGTTACCTTCGTAATCACGGTCCATAAGCAAGTAGCATTTTGTCTTACAACTAAGCGGCTCATTGGAGTAACGTTTTGCAATAAATCCTCTATAACTTTATAAATTTAATAAAGACACCGAAACAATGGAAAAATTAATAGAGGAAGCCCATGATATCAATATTCCAGTTATAAAATATAACGACGAAAACTCATTAGCTTGCATAATTACGCTGGTTTATTTAAGTGCTCGAAGCAAATATAAAATTGTTCGAGAAATGCCTGCTGGCGTTGGTTTTGCGGACTTTATATTTTATCCAAATGATAAAAGCAAGCCGGCATTTATAATTGAGCTGAAAAAGAATTCAACACCAGATGAAGCTTTAAAGCAAATTCGCGAAAAACGCTATGCGCTGGCATTGAAAGATTATACCGGTCAAAAATTGGCGGTTGAAATTTCTTATGATGAAAAACTTAAAAAACATAGCGTAAAAATTGGAAATATTCAACTATAAAATGTAAAATGGCTCTGCAGTGGTAATCTATAGATTTCGTGCTCCAGTATGCACACCCCCTTAAATTTTCACTTTATATAGCAACTTAATAAAAAATGGCTGGGTCTCTTAATTAAAAGTCCCAAGCCATTTTTGCTTTTATATTTCTAGCATCGCCAATCTCATATTTTCCATTACAACTTTTCCTTCAACATCAATTGATATACTTGTTTTGAGGTCTCTGGATCTCGGTGCAATAAGCAATATAAATATTCATTAGTAATCGATTGCAAAAATGAATCCATTATTGACGATATGATAAATCTGCCTTTAATAGCCATGTTTAAGGCATTCATATCTTCCTCGCCAACAATTTCAATTATTAATTCATAATTTTCTGACATAAGTACAGTATCAACCTCTATATTGGCCCTACTTTCAATTTCCTCGGCAAATTTATTTACTGCATAATCTGTAAATTGGGGCGTGAGCAACGCATAATAAATATTCAATAAAGTATGGTGCTCTTTATATAAAAGTCGGTGTTTTGCTATATATTCTTTCGCTGTCTGATAAAACTCATGGCTTGTAACGCTCGAGTCATAGTTCAATATGCCTACACATAATCTTCTAAGCTCGCTAAAAAATTTACGCCCATCTTCTGCCGCATCAGTATTCAGTTTACAATTTGCTATCTTCAGTACTGCACTTAAATACTGGTCTAATTTATACGATTTATCCTCCAGCTTATTTTTTATGCTTCTTGAAACTATGAAAAAATCTTTTGTTGCTTTATGCAATTCTTCCTGCGAATGTTTTCCATAGATATCTTCTTCACTTTTTAAAATGTTCATTATCAAACCTCTTTAATTTTTATTCAGAATCTTAAAATCTCAGTTATACCGCGCGCATACTAAACTTTAAATCTTTTCAAAATTCCGTGATTCATATCTAAACTCTTGTCGCACCAGAAGTCAAGTTAATTTCAAAATAAAAGTAAAAATCAGCTTACAGTACAGATTTCTACCGTACTATAAGCCGATTCTATAATTTTGATTAATTTAACCGTGTGAAAGTATGCACACACCTGTGAAAATTTTTTCAAAAAAATGCACACACCTGCACACCCCTAGAGGAAAGGTAGCAAAATGTGGCTGTATTTTTTAAAAATACAACAATAAAAACAACCCTAAAAACAAAGAAATCCCAGTATACTGGGATTTCTCGTTGTATCAAAAGATACGTACTATTATGGTCCGAGTGACTGGAATTGAACCAGCGGCCTCTTGAACCCCATTTATTCTTTATACTAAGTAAATAAAATCAAATATTAGCAATTGATATCAGGAAGAACCCCGCTGTAATCGGATTTTAAAGTCGAAATAAATAAAAAAAGCTCAAAATATTATTTTTAAACATTTTAAATCTCAAAAAAAATTCGTAGAAAATTCGTAGAAAAAATTAATTAAATTAAAATTCTCTAACAGAAAATTAGGCATGGACAAATTTTAGCACAACTGGGTTAATATGTAAAGCTCTGGGAACAGGGCTTTTTATTATGCAAAAAATAGAAAGAAGGTATCATATGGAAGGCATATTAATAACAGGGTTCGTGATTTTTGTGTTTATAGCAATATATCAGCAATTTCGCATAGTAAGCATGGAAGGTCAGACGTTCAACGCGTTACAGAAGACCTGCGAGACTTTAGACTTAATTAAAAAAGATTTGTCAGTCGAGGATATTTTAAAACTTTCAGAAAAACACGAGAAAAAATAAAACCAAAAAGGAGGCAACAAACACCGTGGATAATAATATTTTTGGAGCACGGTTGAAAGAACAACGGATAAAAATGGGATTAAAACAAAACGATGTTGCTACTGCATTGGGGTGCGCGCCGACATCGTTGACAAATTATGAAAGGGGCGTTGTTAAACCACCTTTTAATGTTTTATCAAAGCTTTGCGAAATTCTTGAAGTCTCTCCGCTGGAATTGCTGGAAAAGAAATATAATTTTAATGAAATTTTGAAAGCATTGAAAAAACCTGTTAACGCGCGGTCTTATGAGGACCAGGTTGCTATAAATTTTTCGTATTCTATTTTTGAACAGCAGACACCGGCGGCGCTTAATCGCCTTGAAAAAGAACTCGAAAATCAAGAATATATAAGCTACCGGACGGGCCTTTCCCCCGCTGCTTTGGCGGCTTTGGACGTCAATAACGAAAACAAAATTTCGCCGCAGAGTCTTGCGGTCCTAAATAAGCTACTTTCCTGCGAGCAGGGCCTTAAAGCGCTAAGCAGCGTTGATATATGCTGTCAAGCAACCAATTCATCGACGATGATGGATGACGTGCAGATATTAGGTTTTATGATTTTTGCAAGTATCGCAATCTATAAAATTAAGGAATTCGAAAGGAGGGACTAGAATGCTAACACTATTTACAACAGCAACCGCAGTATTAGCCTTAGTCGTAATCTATCAAGAACGAAAATACAGGTACTTTCAGGGACTGACGTTGACAATATTTAAAGAAGTGTGCCGTAAATGGCGACCGACTGCACCATTTTTTGATGCGGAGCACCGAGAAAAGGCAAAAATTCAAAACAAAAATTGCTAAAAAGAATAAAAATAGAAAAAGAAGAACTGCACTGCAGCTCCTTTTTAATTTAATGGAGGAAAAAATTATGCAAACGATTTTATTAATAATAATCCTAATTATGGCCTTATTCATCTTAAAACAGGCAATCAGACTGAGCCTGCTAGAGGAAAAGACGCTCGGAGCCTTTCGGATAATTTGCGACGAAGTTAAGACAAACAAAGATAGAATGAACACCCACATATCGCAGTTTTCGCATGAGGAGGACTCGAAATGATAACATTTTTAGCTGAAAAAGAATATTTGACACCGCCGAATAACGAATCTATATCGGTTACAAAGTGCTACTTTTGTAGCGAAACGATCTATTATGGCGACGAATTTTATAGACTGGATGGTTTTAACTGTTGCGAGGACTGCCTGGACAGGCATTTTAAAGTTATCGCAGAGCCGCTGGATTGGGAAGCTGAAAGAGCCGACTTAGAATATCACGATGTGGAGGTACGCTGAAATGCAGGGAGATAAATCCATTTTTAAGACACTATTTGAAATTAACGTAAACGACCATGTCGAAAAGAAAAATGGCTTATCTTATTTATCTTGGCCGTATGCCTGGGCTGAGCTAAAAAAGAGATTTCCAGACGCCACCTATAAAGTTTACGAGACTGAAACCGGTTGCATTTATTTCACCGATGGTCGAACGTGCTGGGTAAAAACAGGTGTAACAATCGAGGAGCTAGAACACATTGAATATTTACCTATTATGGATTATAAAAACAAGTCAATATTACTCGAAAATGTCACGAGTTTTGATGTGAACAAGACTATTCAGAGAAGTTTAACAAAGGCTTTGGCCCGGCATGGGTTAGGGCTTTATTTATATTCTGGCGAAGATTTACCTGAAATTGAGATTGAAAAAATTAGCGTCAAAGACGCAAAAATTCTTCAAAATGTAATTAAAAGTTTTGATGAGCCAGATAAATTGTATGCTACGCTTTTAAAAAGATATAACGTAAACAGTTTTAAAGAATTGACAGTTAAGCAGCGAGTTGAAATTTTGGAAGGACTTAATCAAATGGCCAAAAACAGGGAGGTTCAAAATGGAGGTAAAGTTCACTGTTCCGGGGAATCCGAAAGGCAAACAGCGACCTCGAATGAGCCGAATTAGAGGTCAGAATGTAATTTATACCCCAAAACAGACAATTGAATATGAAAAACTGGTAAGAGCAAGATGCGTGGCCGCACTGGCTAAGTCGCACCCAGAATTTGATGCGTGTTTGGGGAATTCGGACATGCGCAATTACAACGGGCGCAAATATGCCCGCGGGGCTTACCCGCCTGCAGTTTCAAAGATATTTTTTGATAAAGATACACCGCTTGAAATAAGTATAATTGCTCTTTTTTCTATTCCAAAAAGCATGGGTAAAAAACTAAAAAATTCAATGTTAACAGGTGATATTTTACCGACAAAGAAGCCAGACTCGGACAATAGTGCGACACGTTCCTAAGTGAAAAGCTTAGGCACTAAAACAAGAACGTAAGAGTCAGTTTTAGGAGAACTGCTAACCCGATGAGTGGAATGAGGGAGTAACAACCTGAAACGCTCACTCTGATACTCCGATTGGCAATGAAAAATGTCAAAAGCTCGGTGAAGTCGGCTGAGAGTTACCGTAAATCAAAAGGAAAAATTGATACGTGGTGCTACTATATAAAAGTAGACACATTTTGAAAAACTATGTATTATAAAATCAGACACTAAAAGGAGGTATCTT
>CAKSIU010000021.1 GCA_934463265.1 uncultured Eubacteriales bacterium
AGATACCTCCTTTTAGTGTCTGATTTTATAATACATAGTTTTTCAAAATGTGTCTACTTTTATATAGTAGCACCATAACGCAGCGGAAATTAACAAACTTGTCAGCGCGCACATATCTTATCAGAGAGGTGATATGTGTGTGGGAGATTGTCTTTAGCTTATTCGTGCTGTGCTTATCCGTGGTTGGGCTAATAGAAATTTTTAAATTTATATCGATATCATTTTTTTCTCAGCGAGAATTTAACGAGAATATTGTAACGCTTATACCAATTTATGGACATATGGAAGAAATCGAGATGACTTTACGAAATGCGATATCTAGTGCAAAATGGTTTGGACGTGCGGAAAATCGACGAATAGTTTGCTTAAATTTGGGCGCGGATGATGAAACTTACAAAATATGTAAAATTTTTAGCGATGAATATGACTCTGTTGAACTTTATTCGCTGGACGAATTTAACAAGGTTATGGAGCAATCTTCAGTACATTTTGGATGACCGACTTTGGTCATCTTTTTGTTTTTGTGGTATAATTTATTCATAGTAAAAAAATTTTTTAGGAGAATTTTTATGCTACAATTCATTTTTGGACGAGCCGGATTTGGAAAAACCTTCAAAGTACAAGAAATTATAAAAGAAAAACTGCGCGATAATGCAGAAAAATTGATGCTTATCGTGCCGGAACAAAGCTCTTTTGACACCGAAAAAAGTATTTTAAATTTATTTGGCGCAAAATCAGCTGCAAAAGTTCAGGTGACGACGTTTACTCGATTAGCGGACCTGATTTCACGCGAGTTTGGGGGAGATTTTGGTCAGAAAATAAACAAAGGCGACCGAAATTTGCTGATGAGTTTGGCGATTGATGAAGTAGCAGACCAGCTTGAGATATATTCGGGGCAAGTTGGGAAAATGGAGTTTGTGGAGTTGATGGTTTCTGCGCTGTCGGAATTTAAAATGTGCAGCGTGACAAATAATTCTCTTTTAGAAATTTCAGCCGATATAGATGACCCGATTTTGAAAGGGAAAATTAAAGAAACATCGCTTATTTTAGCGGCTTATGAGGCTTTATTAAAAAATGCTTATATTGAGCCTCTAGATGAACTGACAAAGCTCGCGCAGAAACTTTCTCAGCACGAATTTTTTTGCGGATACACTGTTATTTTTGACGGATTTGATGGCTTTACAGTGCAGCAACTTTCTATTTTAGAAATAATTTTGAAACAATGCGAAATTTGTTATATAACGTTGTGTACCGACATTACTGCGTTTTCGAGCGATGAAATCAGTATATTTTCGCCAATAAATCGAACTGCAAAAAGAATTTTAAATTTAGCAAAAAAGAATTATGTTACGATAAAAACGCCGATTTATTTAGAAAATTCGAGAAAATTTAAGGCTGAAGGACTTAAAACCTTGGAATCTCAGATTTTTCGGGCGAGAAAAGAAAAATTGGCACAAAAAGTGGATGATGTTTTGATATTTGCTGGCAATACAAAGTACGATGAAGCGGATTTTGTTTGTCGGACGATCAAAAAATTTATTTATGAGGGCAAGTATAAATACAACGATTTTGCAGTAATAACGCGAAATGACGAGACATATAGAGGAATTTTGGACGTAGCTTTTGAAAAATACAAAATTCCGTACTTTATGGACCGTAGAGAAGAAATAATCGCGAAACCATTGATGTCGGTTGTGCTTTCTGCTCTTGAAATTGTAATTGGGAATTTTTCTTCGCAAAGCATTTTTAAATATTTAAAAACTGGCTTAGTTGGTGCGGATATAGATGAAATTTCTGAGTTGGAAAATTACGTTTTGTTTTGGGACATAACCGGCAAAAGATGGTTGAGCGAATTTACCTCTAATCCCGATGGATACGCAAAAATGAGTGAAAAATCGCAAGAAAAATTGATGAAAATAAATGCGTTGAGAGAAAAAATTATATTTCCTTTACAGAAATTTAAACGAAGTATAGACAATGCAACAGGTGATATTATTACAAAAAAAATATATGAGTTTTTGTGCGATATACACATAACGGAAGGCTTGAAAAATTTTTGTCAAGATTTAATTGGGACAAATCAGAAAAATTTAGCAGATGAACAAGTCAGATTGTGGAATTTGCTAGTCGAAATATTGGATAAAATGGCAATGATTTTGAAAAATAAAAGCATATCGCACAAAAAATATGCAGAACTTTTGAAATTAGTTATATCATCTTACGACATCGCATTTATTCCGCGGAAGGCCGATGAGGTTATTTTTGGCTCGGTAGACAGGATTCGTGCGCAAGATAAAAAAGTGGTGTTTTTAATTGGCGCCGTCGAGAGTGAGTTTCCAAGAGTTCCCGCGGCGACTGGAATATTTACTGACGCGCAGAGAAAACAGCTCATTTCAATGGGTTTGCCGCTTTATGACGCGGTTGAGGGCCTTTCGATTAACGAGCGATTTTGGGCATATAAAGCGGTCACGATGCCGGCGGAAAAACTGTTGATAACCTGGTCTTGCTCGACAACTTTGGGGGGCGCAAAGGCCGCGTCGGCAATAGTTCGAGAGGTAAAATTTATATTGCCAAATTTGGTGTGCGTTGACGATTTTTCGGAAGAACTTGCCGATAAAATTTGGGGAAATAAACCAGCTTTTGAGATTTGTGCCAAACATTGGAATAATAAATCACGATTTTCAGACACGTTAAAGGAATATTTTTTTCGTGCTGGTAATTATAAAGAAAAATTGCGAGCGATAGAAAAAGTAACTTCGATGCTGCCGTTTAAACTCGAAAATTCCCAGAAGATAAAGGCTCTTTTTGGCAAAAATATGCGAGTTTCTGTAACCCAAATAGAAAAATTTTATCTGTGCAAATTTGCCTATTTTTGCAAGTATGGACTTTTGACCAAAGAACGCAAAAAAGCCAGGTTTGATGCGCTTCAGTATGGCAATGTGATTCACTTTATTTTTGAGAAAATATTGAAAAAATTTACAGTTGACGAACTTATTAAATTTTCTAAAAAAGAATTATTGAGCGTGGTAAAAAGTCTTTTAAATTGGTATATAGAGGAAAATCTTGGTGGCTGGACTGACAAAACGGAGCGCTTTAGATATTTATTTGACAGAACTTCAAATGCGGTGGTACCGTTGATTTCACATATGACGAGGGAGTTATCTCAGAGTGAATTTCATCCAGTTGCGTTTGAAATGGAACTTTCTGACAAAAACACAGTGAAACCGCTTGAATTCGAGCTTTTGGATGGAATGAGCGTCGCTGTTGGAGGCAAAGTAGACCGGGTGGACGTGATGCAACGTGGGGAGACAAGCTATGTGCGCGTTGTGGATTACAAAACCGGCGCAAAAGAGTTTAATTTGTCGGACATTCTTTTTGGACTTAACCTGCAAATGCTAATTTATCTTGAAGCGTGCTGCAGAAATTATGCTGGAAAATATGGGGAAAAAATTCCAGCGGGTGTGCTCTATTTGCCATCGATGTCGACAACTTTGAATCTGGACCGCTATGAGAATTTGGAAAAATTAGAAAAAGAAAAATTGAAAAAATTGCGTATGAACGGTCTTATTTTGAACGATGAGCAGGTGATTTTTGGAATGGAACACGACGCAAATGGGGTATATATTCCGGTTGCGATGAAAGACGGAAAGCCCAAAAGTGCCGATTCTCTCGCGGATGTTGCTCAGATGGAGGCAATCATGCGCCACGTTGACAAGTTTATAATTTCGATGGCGGAACAGTTGCGTCAGGGAGATATCAGTGCCAGGCCGGCCAAGGGAAGCTATGATGCGTGCGAGTTTTGCGAGTATAAGCCTGTTTGCGCGCGAATAGATGATGAAAATTATTGCAAAGTTGAGCGTTTGAAAAGGGACGAATTTTTTGAGCGCTTAGAACAGGAGCAGAAAGGTGGTGTTGAAAATGTCTGAGCGTTGTTGGACGATTGACCAAAAAAGTGCAATATTGGCTAAAAATGGCGCTGTTTTGGTGTCGGCAGCCGCGGGGTCTGGAAAAACAGCCGTTTTGGTCGAGCGTGTAATTCAAATTTTGACAGATAAAAATGCGCCTTGTGATGTAGACAAAATGTTGGTGGTGACCTTCACAAAGGCCGCTGCTGCCGAGATGAAAGAGCGAATTAACACAAGAATTTCTGAAATGTTAATTTCTGCACCGGAAAATAAAAATTTGCAGCGACAGCAATTAATGCTTTCCAGTGCGCAGATAAGTACGATTCATAGCTTTTGCAAAGAATTGATAAAGGAAAATTTTTACAAATTGGACATGTCGGTGGAGTTTAGAATTGCTGATGAAAACGAGATGTTGATTTTTAAAGATGAAGCAATACAGTCGGTTTTGGAGAAAAAATACAAAGAATCATCGCGAAAATTTTTAAATTTGGTGGAGGTGTTTAGCTCGAGCAGAGACGACCAGAAGCTGATTTCTACGGTATTGACGCTGTACGATTTTATACGTTCGCACCCGTTTCCCAAAAAATGGTTAGACGATAAGCTGAAATTTTACGACGAAAAACAAAATTTAAATGAGAACGTTTTTGCGCGAATTTTACTAGATTACGCGCGAATGGCTGTTAATCATTGTTTGGTGCTGACGGAAAATTCAGTAAAAATAATACAGGAAATAGAAAAAATAAAAACGGCCTACGAAGAGACTTTATTGTGCGACAAAGAATTAATTAACAGCATTAAGGCGGATTTAGGTAGCGAGAATTGGAATGAGATATCGAAAACGCTGAAATCAACGAAGTTTACGAGCCTCAAAAGGCTATCTGGACACAGCGATGACTCGATAAAATTGAAAGTTGTGCAGAATAGAAAAGACGTCAAAGAAATAATAAAAAATTTAACTCGCCTTTTTTTTCAAAACGAAGCGCAATGTCTGGAGGATTTAAAGGCGCTCAGACCGATTATTAGCGAGCTTTTTGAGCTCGTAAAAGAATTTGAAGAACAGCTTGATTTGCTAAAAAACGAGAAAAATGTTGTGGATTTTGGAGATTTAGAGCATTTAACTTTGAAACTGTTGGTGCGTCAGACGGAAAATGGCTTTGAAAAGACAGAAATAGCACAAAATTTATCACGACAATTTGACTTTGTTATGGTGGACGAATATCAGGACACGAACGAGGCACAGGATTTGATTTTTCGGGCTATTTCCGATGATGAAAAAAATTTGTTTGTGGTGGGTGACGTCAAGCAAAGTATATACGGTTTTAGGCAGGCCATGCCCGAAATTTTTTTGAGAAGAAAGCAAAAATATAAGCTTTTTGATGCTAATAAAGAAATTTATCCGGCGAAAATTATTCTAGATAAGAATTTTAGAAGCAGAAAAGGAATTCTTGAAATAACTAATTTTATTTTTTCGCAGTTGATGTCAACTTCTGTTGGCGAAATTGAGTACAATCAAGAGGAAAAATTATCTTTTGGTGCTTCATATTGCGATAAAAATGATTCTGATGTGGAAATAAAAATACTGGATATTTCAGAGTCTGAAGATGATGACATGAACGTCTTGGAGGCGCGGTACATAGCAAAAATTATTGCGCAGATGGTAGGCGAAAATTATGAAATAAAGTCTGAGAACGCTGTTAGACCGGTGACTTATGGAGATTTTTGCATTTTGTTGAGAAGTGCGAATAAACACGCGGCGGATTTTGTAAAAGAACTAGAGTTATGCGGAATTCCAGCGTGGTCGGATACGTCTAGCAGCTTTTTTGGAACGGTAGAAATTTCCACGATGCTGTCTTTGCTAAAAATTATAGACAACCCGATCCAAGACATACCGCTGCTGTCTGTGTTGATGAGCCCGATATTTGGCTTTACGCCGGACGATTTGAGCGAAATAAGAGCTGTAGATAAAGAGGTGCCGTTGTATTTTGCACTTAAAAAACGAGCAGAGTTGGGCGACAAAAAATATCAACAGTTTTTGTCGGAAATTGACAATTATAGACGTTTGGCCTCTACGTTGCCATCGGATAAATTAATTCAGCAGATATACGATAAAACCGGCTACACAGCGATAGTGCAAGCAATGAAAGATGGGCAGCCGAGGCTGAACAATTTACGGCTGCTGGTAGAGTATGCCAGAAATTATGAAGCCTCTGGGTATAAGGGACTAACAGGTTTCATTCGGTTTGTGAACAGGCTGGAGGAGCAAAAAGCGGACATTGCGGCGTCAAATTCGATATCTGAGAGCGCGAATGTTGTTAAAATAATGAGCATACACCGGTCGAAGGGGTTGGAATTCCCGATTTGCATTTTGGCAAACTGTTCTAGAAAATTTAACAAAGATGTTGGAGACATTTTGTTGCACCCAGATTTGGGACCTGGAATCAAGCTGTTAGACCGTGAAAATATGCGAAAATATACGACATTTCAGCGTGACGCGATAAAATTGGACATTGACAAAAAAGCCATGTCCGAGGAGCTGCGAGTGCTTTATGTGGCGATGACTCGAGCAAAAGAAAAATTAATTATGCTGACGTCACTTAAAAATCTGGAGTCTACGCTGAGCAAATTAAGCGCGCAAATTACGCAAGATTCGGTGATATCTCCGTATGTAGTCGGCGCGGCGAACAGTTTTTCTGACTGGATTTTAATGTGCGCATTAAGGCATCCGGACGGTGCGCAGCTTAGAAAAATAGCCGGCGCTTTGCCAGAAATCGTGCTGAGTGATGATACCGACTTAAAAATTGAAATATTAAAGCCTGAAGAAATTTCTGAGGCGGAAGATGAGCAACCTCAGCAAGCACGAGAGAAAATA
Source organism: uncultured Eubacteriales bacterium (assembly GCA_934463265.1). Classification (GTDB taxonomy): domain Bacteria; phylum Bacillota; class Clostridia; order Oscillospirales; family Acutalibacteraceae; genus CAG-557. The sequence goes on from CAKSIU010000021.1 coordinate 6,775, forward strand.
ATAGACGAAGAACTTTTGGGGAAAATTAACAGCAGATTGAATTATGTTTACAAGTTCGACGAATTAGCAAAAATTCCGCCTAAGGTGACGGTTTCGGACTTAGTTTCGAAAAATAACCAAGAAATTAAATTTGATTTTTCAAAAAAACCGGCATTTTTATCGGAAGAAAGTTTGAACCCAGCACAAAAAGGTTCAGCAATGCACGCGTTTATGCAGTTTGCGGACTTTGCCAAGGCTAAAGTTGACCTCGAAAATGAGATAAAATCTTTATTGGAACGTGGCTTTATTTCTAAAGAACAGTGCAACGTTTTGAACAGAGCGCAGATAGAAACATTTTTAAATAGCATTTTGTGCGAGCGGATTTTAGCTTCGAATAATGTGGCAAGAGAATTTAGATTCGCGATAAATATTAATGTTTCGGAGGTAGTTCCTGATATAAAATCGGAATTTTCTGATGAAAAAGTCATGTTGCAGGGCGCGATAGACTGCGTTTTTGAAGAAGACAGTAAGTTGATAATAGTTGACTACAAAACAGATAAAATCGTTTCGCAGGAAGTTTTTAAAGAGCTTTATGGCAAACAATTAGCGCTATATGCTAGAGCCTTACGAGAGTGTACAGGAAAAATCGTGGCGGAAAAGGTTTTATATTCATTTTACACAGGAACTCAAATTTTTTTATAATTTTTGTATTGCATTTGCTTGTTTGTTATGATATCATAGAAATAAATTTTAACGGATGTTTTAGGAGGTGCGAGGATGTCTACAATTCAACTGACTCTCGGCATAATTTTATTGGTATTTTCTGTAGCAATTATACTTGTCGTGTTGCTGCAAGAAGGTCATCAGCATAACGCTGGTGAGGCAGCAGTTGTTAAGGAAACTTTTTACACGAGAAATAAATCTCGTTCTCTAGAAGTTTTTTTGGAGCGCTGGACTAAATTTATTGCAATAGGCTTCTTTTTGCTGGTTGTAGCACTTAATGCAGTATTGTTCTTTATTTAATTTGGAATAATTTACGTAATTTTAAACGGCGTTAAAGATATACCCTTTTTTTCAAAAAGTTAAGGGGAGACCGTTTTTGATGAGGTTATCCCCTTTCACAATTTGCGTGATGGGGGAATTTTGACTTGAAATATTTTCGCAAGGAGGGATATAGTTTGAACGATATAAAAAATGATTTGCTTTATTATATTAACTCGCAGGTCTGCGCTGTGCCGATAAAAACCGTTTATAACGAACTTAATTTAGACGATATAAAAGCATTTAATGAAGCGGTTGATGAACTTGTAGGCGAGGCAAAGTTAATTTTGACGAAAAAAGATAAGTTGATTTCACCAAAAGCTTGCGGATTTATTCCCGCAAAAGTGGTTTCGCATACTAAAAGTTGCGTTTTTGCAAAACCTCTTTTTGGCGGCGAAGATTTATATATTCCGATAGAAAAAAGTAAAAAATGTATGCTCGGAGACATCGTGATGTTGAACCGGGTTAAAGATTCTGCAAAAGGCAAGAATGCGGCAGTAGAACGAATTGTGACGCAGGGAAGCCGAATCCTTTCTGGAAGAGGATCAAGAACGAAGCGCGGTGCAGAGTTTATTGCGGACAGCGGATATAAATACAAAATTCCAATAAAGAAAAATAAGACTAAGGGCGTTAAAAATGACGATAAAGTTTTGGTAAAATTATTTTCGGAAAAAGAAAGTAAAAAAATTTTTGCAAAGGTAATTAAAGTTTACGGACAATCACAGTCAGCAAGAGTTTGCGCGGATGCAATCATAGATACAGCCGGAATTCCTACGGTTTTTGATGACGTAACATTAAAGGAAGCAAAAAAGTTGGCTAAGTTTGGAATTAACAACGAAGAAATAAAAAATCGAATTGACTTGAGAAAAGAACTGATATTTACAATAGATGGAGAAGATGCCAAAGATTTAGACGATGCGATATCGATAAAAAAGACTAAAACCGGCTGGAAACTGGGAGTTCATATTGCAGACGTGTCGCACTATATCAAACCTGGCTCTCACTTGGATAATGAAGCGATGGAGCGCGGAACATCGGTTTATTTTGCCGATAGAGTTATTCCTATGTTGCCCAAAGAGTTATCTAACGGAATTTGTTCGCTTAACCCGAATGAGGACAGACTTACTTTTTCTGCGCTTTTGAATATCGACAAAAAAGGCAATTTAAAAACTTTTGAATTCAAAAAAAGCGTCATAAACTCAAAAGTTAGAGGAGTTTATTCAGAGGTAAACAGCATTTTAGCCTCGGAAGCTTCTGAAAGTGTAAAGAAGAAATATTCCATAATAGAAAATTCTTTGCTTGAGGCATATGAACTTTCGAAAATTTTACGTGAAAATGCTCAAAAGCGAGGCAATATGGAATTAGAAAGCGTAGAATCCAGATTTAAACTCGATGAAAGTGGAGCCTGCGTGGACGTGCAGAAAAGAACTCGCGGAGCCGCAGAAGAAATGATAGAACAGTTCATGATTATGGCAAATCAAGCAGCGGCGCTATATGCTAAAGGCTCACAAATTCCGTTTGTTTTTCGCGTTCACGAGATGCCGTCGCCGGAAAAAATAAATATTTTGGCGCAGACTATGTCTTTATTTGGCCTAAAGGCTTATCGGATTCGTCAAGGCCTGAAAGTAAAAGATATTTCGGACATTCTTGAACAGATAAAAGGCACCGACATAAGCAGTATCGTGTCGAATCAGGTTTTGCGGTCTATGTCTAAAGCCAGATATTTTGAGGAACCTTTGGGGCATTTTGGGTTGGCGCTTGAGGATTACTGTCACTTTACGTCTCCGATTAGAAGATATCCGGATACTGCGATTCATCGGATTTTGTCGGACCTAGTTAGCGGAGTTTCTGTTGACAAAATAGAAAAAAATTATAAAAATTTTGTAAAAAATGTTTCGGCAAAGAGTTCGGAGTGCGAAATTAGGGCGATGAAAGCTGAAAGAGATGCCGAAAAATGTTATATGGCAGAGTATATGCAGGCTCACATTGGTGAAACGTTTGACGGAAAAATTAGCGGAGCGATACAGACGGGAATTTTTGTGGAGTTGGAAAGCGGTATAGAAGGCTTTGTTGGAATTGAATATTTCCCTGGCTATGGATTTGAATTTGACGGGATCATGAGTTTTATTAATAAAAAATCCGGAGTTTCACTGTCGATTGGAGACAAGATTACGGTTAAGGTTTTATCTGCCGACGTTTCTGCCGGAAAAATAGATTTTATACCAGTTTAATTTGGATTAATTTTACAATTATGGTTCGTTTTTGAATAATCAGCAGAATAAGTGGTCAATATATATCATATAAATGAATAAATCTAGAATTTGAAGTCATGGTTGTTGATTTGAAAGGAAGGTTTTTAATATGAATGCGATAAGGGATATTTTTGTTGGCAAAAGTAACCAAGAGGCCATATTAAATGCGAAAAGAATAAGATTTTTAAATGAACTTAGAGAAATTTGTGCACAAATTAAATGTACCGATATGTGGTTCGAGATGGAAGACGATGAGGACCTAATCGATGCCAGCATATATCAAAGAGAAGCGCTTAATGCCAGATACAGATATCTTTTGAGGCAGGCGAAAGAAAATAATATTTCGGTTGCGCAGTATTAATGGCAAAAAGGAGATTTATTGTAAATGTCGGACTGGATAACTTTAATAGTTTGTGGTATCATATTTTTACTGCTATTTTCTATTCAAATAATCATTAGAGCAAAAAATCCACTAAAAAAAACGTTTTTTTCTATGCTAAAAGGTATTGCAACATTGGTGGCTGTAAATATTTTGGGCGTATTTACTGGTGTCACATTGCCTGTAAGTTTGCTGTCATTGGCGATTGCTGCTGTTGTTGGAATGCCAGGTGTTACCGCTATGCTGATTTTTAACGCGTTTTTATAGTAAAAAAGGAGCGATTTTGTTGAAGTGTCCATACTGCGGTTTTGAGGAGAGTAAAGTTATTGACTCCAGACCGGCCGACGAGGGTGAAAAAATAAGAAGGCGCAGAGAGTGCCTTAAATGCACCTCAAGATTTACAACTTACGAAATGATTGAAACTTTGCCGATAATTGTGATTAAAAAAGATAAATCTCGGGAATCTTTTGACAGAGCTAAATTGTTGAGTGGTATGTTGAAATCTTGCGAAAAACGTCCGATTTCTTTGAATGTGATAGAGGATTGCGTGAGCAAAATAGAGTCGAAAATTCAAAATTCTATGGCAAAAGAAGTAAGTTCCAGCGAAATAGGCGAACTTGTTATGGAGGCGTTGAAAGACATCGACAAGGTTGCGTATGTTAGATTTGCCGCCGTGTATAAGGAATTTGATGACGTTGATAATTTGCTGGAAGAGTTAAAAAAATTGCTGATTGATAAAAAATAATCTATACATAACAGAAAAAAGCGCCGAATATGATATGCTACCCATAAAGTAGACAGGTAAAAAATAAAAACTGTTTACGAAATGGGGGCATATTTTTATGTATGAA
>CAKSIU010000022.1 GCA_934463265.1 uncultured Eubacteriales bacterium
TTTCTCCAGCTACCAAGCCATCAAATGTAACGCTAACCGTCGCCTTACTATTTCCATCGTAGTCTTTGTTTTCAGCGATTATTTGAGGGGTTATTGTTTGCTTGCCAATTGTGAATTTCCAACTATCAGCGGTTAAATCATTTGCAGCTGCATATAGTGTACCTGCATCAACATCAATTTTTACTGTGTAAGTTCCTGCGTTCTTTGGGGCATTATCAAGCTGAGTACCATCAGAATTATAATATTTAATTGTAATTTCTCCCATACCTTCTTTACCATTTATAGTTGCAGTTTTTGGGGTGCCATCGTAAGTCAACTCAATTGGTGCAGTAAAGGTAAAATCATCTGCAGTTGGGGTACCGAAAACTGTAAAATTAACATTTGCGCTATACGTTCGCTCGTAATCAGCCGTGCCTTCAGCATAACATCTTATTTCATATTTTCCTAGCGCTGTTGGCATATTTTCCGACCAAGCGGTTGTGCCTGGGTTTCTGTGCTGCCATTTTAAGTTAGATTTTTCTAATTCTGTGTTATCTTGTTTAAACGTTATATTTTCTGCTGGATAGATTATGGGTGATCCACTGTAAGCCGCATTCAGACCATCAGTCAACTGCAAAGTCACAGTTTTGTTGTTGCCCGTGTAGTTGCTCATGCTCGAGGTAAACTGCTTTTGTTCGACCGATTTTGCATGATACAGAGTCATAAATTCTCCAGTAGAATTAATTTCTCCACCATTAGCTGCAGTTTCACGCCCGGCTATCCAGAATTCAAGCGGAGTACCATTTTTAGAACCGAAATAAATCTTCTGGTTTGTTGGGTTGGTGCCGACCAAATCAGTTGCATTTTCGAGAGTGCCCCAAGAAGTCTGCAAATCCGCTTTCATCGCGAAAACTCGATGATTTTTTGTTTCAGAGTCATCATCAACTTTTGAAATCGAACCGCCACTGCCAACAAATGTATACGGCGTGGTAGCAGCCGCCAAACTTCCAGAATCATATTCCATCCAAACTTTTATCGTGTATCCGTCAAGTGAGCTTAAGCCCCAATCCGAAACATCAATAGCCGCTGAAGAATTAGCCATAGTAAGTTTTGTTGCAGCAGTGTAACTTTTAGTATCCGCATTCAGCGAATCTTCTTTAAACGCGTGCACCACAACATATTGGCCCGCAACGCCGTCGGAATAAGGCACTGTCAAAGTTTTCGCTGCAAAATTGTAAGTCAACGTGTCACTCGGCGTGAACTTTACGCTGTCGGCGGCTTTGGTTTTCAGGTACATGCCGTAGTCCGGTAATTTAGCACTCGTTTTTTTGCCAAAATCTGACGAACCCCCAATTGTAATGACTTTCGCACCTCTAGTGTTGTTGCCCACGATATCCTTGGCTGACGCCGCAGATGCAAAGATGACAGATGACAGATTTATTTTAAAAGCGGCCGACACCGCGGGCCTACCGCTGGCACACCGTACGGGGAGGACATACGAGCCCGAGAGGACGGCGACGGCGTAATCGCTGTAACCAGGACGAGGCGAACGCAGCCAGGAGTAGTCCGAAGCGCTATAACTCCAGTAAGGAATCGGTATTAGGCGTTGCCTTTCATTTTTCTTCGTCGTTGTATATTGACTATTTGAGCTTATATCTTCTTTTGCCCAACTGATAACTTGGTCATTGCTATTGTTTGCACTGGGCAGCCAAAATTTGTCAGTAGTCTCATACACCGCAGCGGTTTTTGCACCGTCATTTAAAACGTTCGTGCTGTATGTAAACGGCTGCACCAAGCCATATTCCGCTTTGCTAAACTGCGACGGATAGTTTGCAGCATTTGAGCCGCTATTTGTCGAGTTAATCGGCAATGTGTTGTTAGTTTTCTCCACATTGTTCAAATATGCGCGCAGGTCGCTGCGGCCCCAGTGGTTGGCTTTCGCCGATGTCACAAACGAAGACGGTTCCGCCGCAGACGCACCATTATGCGGTACCATCGCCAGCATCATCGCGGTACTAACCCCGATTGATAGAAGTTTTTGGGTAATTTTATTATACATATCCCCCCCTCCTACCTACGTTTTTAATAAAGTTTTTGTTTACTTTGTGTAAAATTTCTCTAAAAATATGCGTTTTTGTCATTTGAATACTTCCTTTCAACTTAAAATTATTCATATTTTTAATGTAATGTATAATATATCATAAATTCTCGAAGAAGTCAATATATTTTAGTTGAAATTTTATAATTATTTTTTGTCAAATTTTCTGGTATTTTTATCAATGGAGAAAACAGAATCTGGTATATTTACTTGTTTTAATTTGTGGCAATTATGAAAAGCAGATTCGCCAATGGAAGTTGCACTATTGCCGATAGTTACAGAGTTCAAGTTTTCACAATTAGCAAAAGCAGAATATGCAATAGAAGTAACAGAATCTGAGATGGATACAGAAATTAAATTACAACAGCCATTAAATGCAGAATTGCAGATGGAAGTCAGGCCATCTTCTATTTTTACCGAAGCTATAGGATTCTTGTATGAATTCCAAGGTAAATTGTCTTGTGAAAAACCATTCATGTCGCTATAACCAGAGATAGTTAAGGAATTGTCACATTCATCAAAGAGCCAATCTGCATTTGGTCCACATTGACCAAAAACAAGGCATTTAGAGGCATTTTTGTCACAGAAGGTGTCACTGTTATAATTAATCGGAACTTTTACTTCGTTCAGTTTATTACAATTCTCAAATACACCTGTAGATGATGCTCCCGGATCATAAATGCCTTTATAAAGCACGGAAGTTAAGTTTGAGCAATCAGAAAATGCAAAGTTTCCAATCTCAGTTACGCTATTAGGAATGTTAACAGAAGATAAGTTGCAGCCCCAAAATGTATAAAACCCAATCTTCGTCACGCTGTTAGGAATGTTAACAAAAGTTAATTTTGAGCAACCATCAAATGAATAAGCACCGATCTCAGTTACGCTGTCAGGAATGGCGATGGAAATTAATCTGGAACATTTCTCAAATGCACGACCACCAATTAAAGTTATGCTGTTAGGAATGCTAACAGAAGTTAAGCATGTGCAACCAAAAAATGAACACATCCCAAGTGAAGTTACACCATTTTCAATTATTACAGATGTTATAGAATTTTTATATGAGTTCCAAGGAGCAGATGTGTAGGAACTAGAATCATTAGAAATCAATTTGTAATTAGACATCTCTCCGAACCCAGAAATAGTTAAAGTACCAGTAGCAGCAACAAATGAGTAAGTAACATCATTTCCGCAGTTGCCGGAATCGTCAGAAGCTAAAGTTTTAGCACTGAGATTATTTGTTTCAGATTCAGAACGATCTATCGCAGTCAAAGAATCCACAATTACAAAATTATTTTATGAATTTAATTTGTGTGAAAAAAGAAGTAGAAAAGGTTTTGACCTTTTAATAAAATAACAAGCCGGAAACATAGAAGCAATCGGCCTGTTGACGAATATTAATAAAATTGTAATAACTTCAATAATTATTAAAATGTAGAAAAAGGGATTAATTGTGAAAGTCATAGTTTTGTAAATTATATTGAAAAAGTAATGTTAAAATGATTTTTATAAATTTGTATGAATTGACATTTTAAAGTGTTATATTGTCGAATTTTTATGGTATATTTTAAAAATTAAAGCCAGTTTTCGATAAACATTTTAAAAGTTAAGGTTTAAAATACAATGGATGCACCCTTACTAAATTTTAGTAAAAAATATGGTTCATCTCGCAAATAATAAAAACATTTTTGTATTCATAATTTATGAAAAAACAAAATATCAAAAGTTATAAGTCATAGTGGTAAAAACAATGCGATTTCTTTATGTGTGTTGAGCATAACACAGTTTTAGCTGATGAAAATCCAACTACAGGTAGCTACGCCAAGTGTAGTAAAACACAAAACTGCTGATAGCAATATTATGAAAGAAAGCAGTGTAGCAAATTATCTTAAATCTACTTGAATTAGTATCTATTTTGATGTCGCGCCGTATACGGGATTCGTGCATCAGACTATGCCAACGATATATGCCAGGCATAAAACGTCTCTGATATCTAACTACTACCCAATTGCAAAAAATGTAGTGATTTATAATGAAATAAAAGTTTGTAAATGCATCAATTAATGTAGATTTTAAGACAATGTAGTTTCATATGGTTGTATTTTTCATAAATTTTTATTGCCGATAAATAAAAAATTCGTTTTTTGTGTTTATAGTTCGACATGCGATTAAATTTACATTGTTTTATAATATAACTGGACAATCAAAACAGGAGTGATGTTTATGAAAGATCGTTTTAAAAGTATGTCCGTATAGGATTTGATTTCCCATGGATGTATATTGTAAAACCCATAAAATCTTAAGAAGCTTTTATAGGTATAAAGTTTTACATAAAAATTTAAAATTTTTAATCTCAATACTATTGAGCAGTTACTTTAATTTTTCTCGAGCAAAAAATGTAAAATTAAATATTATTATGGGTAACGCTGCAGAGACTTATGTCTTTGCAGCGTTCTTTTTAGGCTTTCATTTAATTCTATATAAGTATTCCCTAAGTCTTTAAATTAAATAGAAGATTTCGGGAATATAAAAGTATTAACTTATAAAATCATATACCGAAGGCGTCTATTTGTTTTCTTTTCTCGAAATCAGAAAGGAAAGACAAATGGACGTTTTTTTGTCTGTTATTCGAGGTCCTCCCTACTCCTTCGTTTTTTGAACATAAATCAAAAATTCGGAGGACAAGGAACATGAAAATAAAATATAAATTCGTAACGGGTGAAGACATATCTATTGAAGTATATGGTGAATTTGAGGAAATTATGCTGGAACTTGATAAAAATCTTAAAAATAACGACCGCAAAGAAACCAGAAGGCATGAAAGTCTATGTGAGATCGAGAAAAGTCCAAATAATACAGATGAATCTTCTGATGTCTATGAAGAAGTTTTGAAAAAACTTGATAAGGACAAGCTGTATTCAGCAATAGCAAAATTAAAACCATCTGAGCAAGATTTATTGCAACAACTTTATTTATCTGACAACACAATTACGCAAGAACAATATGCAAACCGCTTAGGAACAAGAATAAAAAGTGTTCAGGAGAAATCAAGGCGAATACGCAGAAAGCTTGAAAATTTAATAAAGGAATGCGGTAAATATGAGAAATGAGCTGTAGAGAAAAGCTGTAAATATTTATACAATATTTTAGTAGTCATGGCTGTACTTTTTAGATATAGTCATGATTTTTTTAAATGCTTGAGGGGGTAAGGCCATTCTCGTGGCTTATATATAGAGACACTTTTAAGAAAGTAAAAAATCAGGTCTCGGAATTGAGGTGAAATATATGTGTAAGCATCAATTAAAAATCACAGTAAGAAAGGATGGTGAACCCCCAATAAGCATTGCGGAATTTAGGAAACTATCTTTATTTGAGAGGCTATCGTCAAAATGGTTTGGTCAAGCCAAAAAGGTGATGCTGCTAATATCAGAAGACAGTGTACAAAGTTTAGAAATTAAAGAGGTTGATTAAAATGACAAGCAAAATGCCAATAAAAGCAGAGCCTTTTAAACATCAAAAAGAAGCGTTTGATTTTGCAATGAGTCACGCAGATCAGCATGGAATAGCGCTACTTATGAGTATGGGGTGTGGCAAGTCACTGACTGCGATAGCGGCAGCCGGAGCTTTGTACAATGCAAAAAATATAAAGAAAGCTTTGATTGTCTGTCCCCTGTCTATTGTTGGAGTCTGGAAAGAAGAATTTGAAAAATTTGCAGACTTTGAGTATGAGTTAGCGATTTTAAAAGGCAATACTGCTAAGAAAACTGAGCTGTTGCAAAAAATGCAAGGGCACAGCCTCCAAGTTGCGGTTGTAAATTACGAGTCAGTTTGGAGGTTGGAAAAAGAAATTGCACAATGGAATCCTGATTTTATCATTGCTGATGAAAGTCATAAAATCAAAACGCATAATACTGCAGTTTCAAAAGCAATGCACCGTTTGGGTTATAAAACAAAATATCGGATGATTTTGACTGGAACAATCATTACAAATAAAGCAATTGATGTTTTTTCGCAGTATAAATTTGTTGATCCAACAATCTTTGGAAACAGTTTTTATGCATTTCGGAATAAGTATTTTGACATGGTTGGGTACGGTGGCTATACGCCGGTTTTGAAGGAATCCATGAAAGAGGAATTAATGGAAAAACTGCATAGCATAGCGTTTAGAGCGACAAAGGCTGATTGTTTAGATTTGCCGCCAACTACAGATATTATCCGGTACACAGAACTTGAGCCAAAAGCTATGAATATTTACCAAAGTCTTGTGAAAGACAGCTTTGCAGACCGGCGAGCCGCCGGAGGCAATTCGCACACGAAAAATTGTGAAAACAGAGAAAGCCATGCCTGCGCTGAAGATTCATATGATTCTCAAAATACAATAACAGTAACAAATGTGCTTACGAAATTGCTCAGATTATCTCAATTAACTGGTGGATTTCTTGGAAGTGATGGCGGCAATATATATCAGCAAGTAAGCAAAAGCAAACTTGAAGCTTTGGAAGATATCATTGATGAAGCGCTACAAAGTGGCGAAAAGCTGGTTGTTATCGCAAGGTTTATCCCGGAGATTAAAGCTATAGAGAAACTTCTGGATAAAAAACGTATTTTGTATTCAATAGTTTCGGGTGAAATTAAAGACCGAAAAGAACAGATACGTAAATTTCAAAACGACCCAAAAGTATCAGTATTTATAGGCCAGGTTGCAACAGCTTCCCTTGGTATAACGCTCACGGCAGCATCAACGATGGTATTTTACTCAATGGATTATTCAATGAGTAATTTTGAGCAGACAAAGGCTCGAATCCATCGAGCTGGACAGCAAAAAAACTGCACTTATATCTATCTGATTGCAAAAGGAACGGTAGATGAAAAAGTCTTAATTACGCTTCAGAACAAGGCAAATTTAGCAAAAAGCTTAATTGATGAATATAGACGTGGATTAAATCCATACGAGATCGGAGGTATTTAAAAGTGGATAACAATGTAATGTTTGAACTGGCAGATAGGCTTAAAAATTTGCGTGACAAGAAAAAAGAGATTGAGACATCTCTTAAAAGTGTTAATGACATGATTTTTGAAGTAGAGTCGGCTCTAGCTGAACTAATGACGTTGAGCGAAACTCAGAATTTTACGCGAAGCGGAACAATGTTTTCTTTAACAACAAGCACGAAAGCATCGGCAAAAGCCGGCAGAAAAGACGAGCTTTATGCATTGCTCAAAGATGCAGGATACGGTGATTTAGTTGTTGAGACAGTAAATCCAAGTTCTCTGTCAGCATTTGTAAAAGAGCAAATTTCAGAGAACAACGATTCCCTGCCGCAGTGGCTTGAAGGGTTAGTCAGTGTATTTGAAAAAACATCAGTTTCAATAAGAAAAAATAAAAAATAGGAGTGTTTATATATGACAAATAATGAATTAACAATAAAAAATCAAGGTTTTATGGGCCTTGCAGACTTTAACATCAGCGAAGGATTTTCTGAAGAATTAGCTGGCCTAGATAGTGGCTTTGAACGAATAAAAATTCCTGCTGGCGGAGGAACAATGTTCGAAGTGCCTGGGAATAATCCGAATGAACCTGATGCAGTAAAAGAATTTTCTGCGGTAATTTTGTACCACCACCCGATGTACACGTTTTATCGAGAAAAATACACAGGTAACAGTAATCCACCAGACTGTTTGAGTTTTGATGGAGTAAATGGGCATGGCGAGCCGGGTGGCTTTTGTCAGAGCTGTCCGAACAATAGGTTTGGTAGCGGCGATAACGGCAGCAAAGCCTGTAAAAATAAGCATCAAATGTATTTACTCAGGGAAAATGAAATATTTCCGACTATTTTGTTTTTACCAACAAGTTCCAATAAGGACTTTTCAAGATACATAAGAAGAGTGCTTGTTGCTGGCAAAAAATCAGATTCTGTTGTGACTAAATTTTCACTCAAAAAAGCGGTTAACAAAGGCGGTATAGCGTTTTCTCAAGTTCAATTTGCGGTTGAGAGGACACTTTCTGATAAAGAAACTCAATTGATAAAAAAACTTTCTGAACAAATTAAACTTTATGCTCAAAACAGCCAAAATGCAGCAAAAGTTGATGAAAATACAGGCGAAGTTACAGCTTTGAGTGATTAGGAGGAAGTTTGATGGAATATAAATTGGCTTTGAATAAAGAAGAAATTGCAAAGTATATTGAAAATTCTAAAATTTTAGCTTTGGACATAGAAACATCGCCATTGCCTCAGTATCGAAATGACGAAAAAAGTGCGCTAGATGCACATAAATCAACCATTACTGGAATGAGTTTTTCGGCTTCAAAAGGCAGCGGTATTTATGTACCGTTCCATCACAAAGTCGGCTTGAATGCTGACTTTGTGGACACCTGGGGATGGATTAAACAAAATATTTTGATGAATGAGAATCTGACTGTGGTAATTCATAATGCGGCATTTGAGACAATGTTTTTCTATGCTCTGGGCTGTATTCCACAGTGTAAAATTTATGACACGCTGGCTGCAGCTCAAATGACGTTAAAAACAGACACAGAGTTTAGAAAACTTAATGACTGCGGTCTTAAAAATCTTGTTCAGAAACTTATTAAGGATAAACTTCCTACATTTGAAGATGTCACAAATGGTATGTTCTTTGACGAACTAAATTCTGAGGATTTTGAAACAATTCGCTACGCCTGTGCAGATTCAGACTACGCTTTGCAGCTTTATCATCTTTTTAATAAATGGTTTGCTGAAAACATGCCAAAGCACCGGTTTATCGTAGAGCAAATTGAATCCCCTACTGCGGTGTACGTTGGGCTTATGAAGTATAACGGGGTACCATTAGACCTTGATTTGATGCATAAAAAAGGCATAGAAGCAGGCTCGCAAATAGATCAACTTAAAGAGGATATTGCAATTATGACTGATGGAGTTGATGTTGGCGCAAATGCAAGTACCAAAGCTTTTAAAGATTATTTGTATAAAACGCTTGGCTTGCCGGTACTGAAAACAACAGAAAAATTCAGTGAAGCTGTTGACGATGAAGCATTAATTTTATTGTCCGAGTGGTGTGATCAAAATCGGCCTGAGCTGGTGTCAATATTTCAGATGATTACAGAATACCGCAAGTGGAATAAGCTAAAGTCGACGTACATTGACGGCTATTTAAAATTCTTAAACACAGCAACAAACCGCATACACCCCGATTTAATGCCGTTGGCCACGGAGACAGGGAGGTTTGCAAGTCGTAACGCGAATCTTCAAAATTGTTTTGATGATAAAACTGAAATTCTTACAAAAAGAGGATTTGTTTTATTTTCTGAATTAAGAAATGACGATGAAGTAGCTCAATGGGAAAATGGAGAGATAGAATTTGTAAAGCCTATGGAAATAATATCTCAAAATTATGAAGGAGAGCTAATACAAATAACAAATCAGCATATAAACCTTTGTATGACGCCTGAACATAGATGTTTATTGAAAAGCAGGAAGAGTAATAAGTGGACAGTGGTTAGTGCTAAAGACTATCTTATGGATGCAAGGCAACTTCATGCTGGTCAATACCATTTTGGGAAAAAGAAAATGAACATTCATCAAATTATAATTTTGTGTGCAACTCAAGCAGACGGAAATTATAGAGATGGTGGTATAGAGTTTTCTTTTTCAAAAGAAAGAAAGTATTACAGATTAAAATATGCCTTGGATGTTACAAAAACAAAGTATGGCGAAGGGTTTAGAAAAAGCGGCCAATATCGAATACGGATAATGAAAGGTCCTTTAGTTGAATGGATAAAAAGTCTTTTAGGAGACAAGAAGTGTTTTGGGAAATGGCTATTAAATTATGATAGAAACACTGTAAAAACAATTCTTGACGAAATTCAACATTGGGACGGTTGTTTTACACGGAGCAATTTTTATAGTAGCTCAGTAAAGGAAAATGTAGATTGGATGCAGATACTTTATGTTTTGACAGGAACGAGAGCACATTTAAGAGAATATTGGAACAAAAATTCGAATTCCGCGATTAATTATCAGCTTGATATTACAGACAGCCTATTCAGCCAAACAGCAAATGCTAAGAAGGAGGTTTTTGCATATAAAGGAAAAGTTTATTGCGTATCTGTACCAAGCGAATTTATTGTGGTAAGGCGGTTTGGACAAGTTTGCATTACGGGAAATTGTCCCCGTAAGGATAACGACCCAATCGGTATTAGGAAGTTTATTGCAGCTCCGAAAGGCAAAATGCTGATATCACTTGATTTTTCTCAGATAGAACTGCGTGTCGGTGCGTTTTATTGCAGAGATGAAAAAATGCTTGAAACATACAGAAATAACGGCGATATTCATGCTCAAACCACCTCAGTTATATTCAATATCCCGTTCTCAGAGGCTATTGACAAAGGTAATAGTCATTATAAAGAAAGGCGCACAATTGCCAAAAACTGCAATTTTGGAGTGTTTTATGGGTTGTTTCCAAAAGGGTTGCAGAGAACATTGAAGTTTAAGGCTGGACTTAGTAAATCGATAGATGAGTGCTGTGAAATAATCAGTAACTTGAAAGCTGGGTACAAAGGGCTTGAAAAGTGGCAGCGCAAAGTAAAAAGGCAGGCTGCAGAGGATGGCTACGTTGAAACATATTTAGGGCGACGCAGATATTTACCTAGCATTACATCCGCTGATTGGGGTAAAAAGAGCTTTGCACAAAGATGTGCGCTCAATACGCCAATACAAGGTACAGCTGCAGACATTTTAAAATTGGCTATGGGACGGATTATCAAAGGACTATCGGAGCGCTTGTGGCTAAAGCCGTTGTTACAGGTTCACGATGAACTAATATTTGAAGTACCGGAAGATAAAGTTAACGAAGCGGTTAATTTTGTGAAAAAATGCATGGAGCAACAGCCATTTGAAGACTTTGATGTACCGATAATAGCAGAGGCTGAGGTTGGCAAAACATTTGGAACATTACATGAAATTTAGGAGGATTAAAATTATGGATACAAAAGAATTTCTTACTGAAATTTATAAAGGTTGTGATGAAGGATACATAACGCTTACGTTATTGCCTGAACGCAGGACTTTGTGGTTTAAATTGGGTGAATTCGATAAACTGGAACAAGCAGTCAAAAAATATAGTAACAAAACTAATATTTATTTTGGTGTGGGACTGCGAAAAAAGATTTTGCCTAATAATCTTCGTGGCAAGGACAAT
>CAKSIU010000023.1 GCA_934463265.1 uncultured Eubacteriales bacterium
AAGATACCTCCTTTTAGTGTCTGATTTTATAATACATAGTTTTTCAAAATGTGTCTACTTTTATATAGTAGCACCAGTTTCCAGCAACAACAGTGGGAAATTACGCCCTATTCGGTGGAGGATTTTGGTATGCGCCGAACGGCTCACTGAGAACTGCAGATACAACAGCCGTGGTCGATGCTTATGACCAAAATTTGACTCGAACCAGCGTCAGCGAATTAAGTCAAGCAAGAAATCGATTTGCGGCGACAACAACTGGGAATTATGCCCTTTTTGGCGGCGGTTCATCGGAAATGAGCAACAATGCTTATGCAACCGTTGATGTCTACACAGACGAACTGGTAAAAATAACCGTGTCCGAGTTGAGCCAAGCAAGGAATTATCTGGCAGCGACAACTGTTGGAAATTACGCATTATTTGGGGGCGGAGTTTGCTTCGATGGCGAGATGTCAGATATTTTTTTTGACACAGTTGATGTCTATGATGAAAATTTGGTGCGAAGTACACCTACCGAATTGAGTGTTGAAAGAAGCCAACTTACTGCGACAAAATTGGGAAATTACGCTTTGTTTGCAGGCGGACAAAAAAGAGATGAAAGTTCTTACAAGGACTATTTTTACGATGTCGTGGACTTGATAGACAAAAATCTTGTCCGAAGCACGCTTACAGCCTTGCATACCGGGAATAATTCGCTGTCTTCGGCAAGCGTGGGGAATTACGCACTTTTTGCTGGTGGAGACTATCGTAACAGCGATGTGGTCGACGTTTATAGCATTGCTGAAGGAAGTCTTGCACTGACATTGTACAGCGGATCAAAATATAAATTCCAAAACATTGGAGATGAGCTGACAGTTAATTCGAATATAGAAAATATATCAATTCCATATCCTGTCACGGGATATGTCAAAATCAAAAATACAACCATTTTTTAGGAGGATAAAATTATGATAAAAATTGAAAAATTCACAGGCAACAAAACTTATATGTACCCAAACGGAGCGATTGCAACGGCTGAAAAATTAAAAGCAGATTTTCCCGCAGTCGAAATTTTCCCTCATATTATCGAGACAGACGAGGCAGGCCAAGTTTGTTTTGCAGTCCAAAATTTGGCAGCAGTGCGCTCACAGATGGGAATTAACCCGGATTTGACCGAGGAAGAAGCTATTTTTAAAATAGAAGAACTCAGAAACATACCAGCACCAGAGCCAGAAGCGACAGCTGAAGAGAGAATCGCAGCCGCACTAGAATACCAAAACTTAACTAATATGTAAAAGGGGGAAAACAGCATGACATACGAACAAATCAAGAAAAATTTTGAGCGCAAACTTTGGAACAAACAGATGGTGGCTAAAGCTGTAGAAAAAGGAGTAATTACAGCCAAGCAATATAGAGAAATCGTGGGCGAAGATTTTAAAAATTAATCAAATCATTGGCAGAAATATAGATTTGATGCTTCAAAAGGGCAACAAGTCTATATTTTTTGCCTTAATTAAAAGCAGGAGGTAATAAAAATGTTTAAAGGAATTGATGTTAGCGCCCATCAAGGGCGAATAGACTGGGAAAAAGTCAAGAATAGCGGCATACAGTTTGCAATTTTACGGCTTGGTTTTGGTAGCGATATGCAGTCACAGGACGACGCTTATTTTGAAGCAAATGTACAAGGTTGTGAGAGTGCAGGACTTCCATGGGGTACATATCTCTACAGTTACGCATTGAACTTAGAAGATGCAAAAAGCGAAGTTCAGCACGCATTGAGATTGCTAAAAAACAAAAAGCCGGAGTACCCGGTCTTTTTCGATATGGAGGATGCTGACGGATATAAGAAAAATCATGGGATGCCGAGCAGTCAAACTTTAATTGACATCTGTAAAACTTTCTTACTGGGTCTAGAAGAAGCCGGGTATTATGCGTCGCTGTACGCGAATCTTTCTTGGTTTAATAATCAGCTAAACTCCAGTGAGCTTGACCGATTTGACAAATGGGTAGCGCAATGGCATGCGTCCTGTACGTATAAAAAGCCATACGGAATTTGGCAATACTCCGATAATGGAAAGGTAAGTGGAATCAGTGGAAATGTTGACATGAACATAAGTTATAAAGACTATCCGTCCATCATTAAAGCTAACGGACTTAACGGCTTCAAGCAGGATGCAACACAAACTTCCCCAGTCCCTACTCTGCCGAATGAAACAGAAAATTCTTTTATAACGTACATTGTAAAATCCGGCGATACCTTGTGGGGCATTGCAGAACGTTATCTAGGCAACGGGTCGAAATATTCAGAGCTAAAAAACTTAAACGGGTTAACGTACGATACGATTTATCCTGGACAAACTTTAAAAATCTCAACAAATGGACAATCTGAATCATATACGACCTACACAATACAAAAAGGCGATACCCTTTGGAGTATCGCAAGGAGATTTTTAAGTAACGGTTCAAGATATAACGAAATTATGAACTTAAATAGCTTAGAATCAACAACAATTTACCCGGGGCAAGTCTTAAAAATACCAAATCAATGAGGTGCAACATGGAAAGTAAAACATTCGAAGTCGCGACTTTTGCAATTTTAATAGAAGGTATCATCACTTACATAAATCAATTTTTCGTTCAAGAAAATTTTTGCTGGCAAATGTTATTTAGCATAGCTTTAGGCATCATTATCGCGGTGGATTATAAACTGGATTTACCTGCTTATTTTAATTTAAAATCTGATATGCCTTATATTGGATACATATTAACAGGAATATTGTTATCGCGTGGGAGCAATTATATTTTTGAATTGCTAGAGCATGTTGTCAACAACACCTGGTTATAAAGTACTGATAACAATAAAGATGTCAATTAAAATTATTTAATTTAAGTAAAAAGCCCAGAATTTAAATGTTAGGTAATTATTTTTTTATAATAAAAGAACCGACGTTATTAAAGTTGATTTTCCTTTGTCTTTATATTTAACCAAATTCTTTACTGTTTTCATTTATGTTACGCTATAAAAAAATTAAAATAATATATTTTATTTGATTGAAAAAAAAGTTAAAAAATATTGCAATTTCCATTTTTTTGTAATATAATTAAAGTGCGTTATAAAAGTACAATGCATTGGAACTCATTATCAGAGTTATTAACGCATATTTCTTAAATAGTGAGGTGCTATTTTTAATGGATACTTTAAATTACAATCAAAAAAATTTTCAGAAAATAGTTGGAAGCTTTCTTTTGTTGGTTATGTTTAGCGTTTGTATTATTCAATCGATGTTTTATTTTAAAACTTCTGATTCGTTGTTTACTAAAAATAACATCTATGTTGAAACCTTAAAAGATGATGATACAATAAAATTAAGCTTTAACAATTTATTTGCGCCAAGCAATGAGGTCTTGCTTTTAAAGAATTTTTATGATGGTAAATTTCATTATGCTATTTCCGACTTAAAAAGTGGAAATGAATTACTTAATTTTGATTCCACAGCAGACATCACTACAAGTGGAAAAGCAACAAAGAATACTAATATGTGTGCAGCAGTAGGTTCTTTTGTGTGGGCTGTTGCAACGGGTGGAAATGTTGCGGCAGCTTTAGCAAGTGCTTTTGGTGCAGCGGCAGGACTTATTAGTGAAGGTACTTTAACAGCTATGTTAGGACTTATAGCTGAATCTGGGATAGCTAGTATAGGAGCAGTTATTGGTCTGCTTTCTGCAACGGAAGCGATAGTCGTTGCACTAGGGGTTGGTGGCCTTGCTTAGCGGAGAGAAACACGGAGGGAAAATTTTTTCCTCCGCCAACCTTGTTTTAATACTTATGTTTTTAACATTTTTAAGCACATATGTTTACAAGATGTCCGTTGCTGTACATTATTATCCTTTATTTTTTCAAATAATCTTCCTTATAATAGCTTTTTCTTTTGGAATTGCACTTTATATAAAAGCACCTTTATTTGTGAAAAAACAAAAATTTAGCGAAGTAGATGAAACTTGTAAATGGGAACTGAGCGTAAGTAAATCGCTAGGTTGGTTGGCAAGTTTTAGCGTTGCTATGCTTACTTTTGAGCCAAGTTATTTTGTAAGTTTCTTTTCTGGTATAAAAATAAATTTCTTTTCAAGCGGAAGAATTTGCAAATTTACCTTGGAAGAAAAGGCTGTTAAAGGTATTCATCGTTTTCTAGATTTTGTTTTATTGTTAATTTTAACTCCCATGGTTTATCTCATTACAAATGAACTCTTTTATCTTTCGTGGAAACTTGGCTTTTTTATATTTATGATGTCGGTATTTCTTTATTTCAGAAGAGAAATTATTTACACATTTTTTAGTTTAAATATTGGTAAATCTGAAAATGCCAAGATAAATGTAATTTATCCTTATAGCACGTTGAGAAGCCGCTATAGGCTATATGGATATACAAATCAATTTAAAAATATGGTTTTTATAACGGAGAAAACGTTCAAAGCAAATCAAGTAATGAAAGATTATGTAATAGCTCATGAACTTGGGCATTTAAAAGATAAAAAAAGAATTATTTTGCATAAAATGTTCTTTTTAGTCTTGCTTGTATTTTTGACGGTAGTTCCCTTTTGTTTAGACGAAGTCCTTGCATTTATTCCTCTACTGCTATTCTTTTTGTATAATAGCACAGTTGGTCGTTTAATTAGTGAAAAAGTAGAGTTTACAGCTGATAAATATGCTTTAAAAAAACTTGGGAAAAAAAGTTGTTTAGAAGCATTGTCATTAATGAGTAAAGAAAATGCTAATGCTTCACCTCCAATTGCTTTGTTTTCAAATTATATCTCATTAAATAGGAGGATAAAATTCATAAATGACTACAATGAAGAAGAAAGTTAGTTCATACGTTTTAATAAACAGCTTTCTTATAGTTTCTGCATTAGTATCTTTTTTTATAGCTATTTTCAGTGCAAAACAATTAAAACAAAACGCTAATAGCGTGCAAACAATTGAGATTAATTCTGTTGCATTTTATTTGCGCTTTTTAACCGTTGAACCTCGAACAACGATATTTGAACTAACTTTTCATAACTTTGGCTTAGCTCTTGTTGCATATATATTAAGTATGTTTAGCTTTGGAATACTTAGTTTAGGTTTTCTTTGTTCTGCTTTTTACGTTGCAGGTCTGGTTATTAGTAACTCATTTGATTTTTTAACGCTTGTCTTTACTGGTATGGAGCTAGTTGGAATGTGTTTGTCTGTTTTCGGTGGAGTATATATTTTTGATAAAAGGAGAAAATTCCATGCTTCTCTGAAAAATGTCTTAATTTTTTCAGTCGAGCTAGTATTGACTTTACTTGCTATTTATATTTTAGCCGCTTGCGTAGAAAATCAATTTATACAAAATGTTATGAAAGGGTATAGAAACTAGTGAAAATACTCGATTATATAAAAATCACAAAAAACAGGACTATTTTTTGTCTCACACTCGTATATAGTGTATTAATTGGGCTTCTTTATTCTTTTGATAATTTTAATCTTGTTTATTTGACCGTTAATACATGTATTTTTATTCTGACTCTTGGCTTGAGCATCGTAAACGGCACATTATTTTTAATTATTGTCGATGCATTTATTAGACAAGAAATACAATTCAAAGAAAGATTTTTTCAAATAATAAAATCAATTTTTATTTCCAAATTAATTTTATTTCCGGTGTCAATATGTTTGTTAGTATTAAATATGTTTATTAAGATGGATTTAGTTGCACTGTCTAAGTGTATAACCTTTTTGCTTATTTACGCTAGTCAGTTTATATTGCTATTTACCTACAAAAAGATTACACAATCAAGTTGGGATATTACTATTAAGGTTGTTACCTTACAATTTATTTTTTCCTCATTTTTATCTTTATTATTAAAATTTATTTGAACCTAAACGATTATTCAAAAGCTCACTTTATGTGAGCTTTTTTGATAATTGCCATAAAATATTAAATACCACCCAATTCACGTATCATACTCAAAATCTAAAAATTTACTTGGTGCAACGTTCAAGGCAATAGCTATATCGAATAACGTATCTAAAGAAATAGCTTTACAAACATTTGGAGCTTCAATTTGACCAACATATGAAGGGTCCTTAGCAATTATTTCGGCCAACTCTTCTTGAGTTAGCCCTCTCAATTTTCTGTAGTAAGAAATTTTTAATCCTAATTTTATATATTTATCTTTGTATACTTCTTTCAAATCTCATCACTCCATCTAAAATAATTTTATCAGGTTGACAAGACAATTATTATTGACTATCATATAATATATATTATTTAACAGATAATAATTGTGAAGATGAATAAAAAGTTCTTTGATTAGAGAACTTGAGAGGTAATATGGAAAAGAAAGTTTGCTGTTTTTCTTGGTT
The DNA here is from genome assembly GCA_934463265.1 of uncultured Eubacteriales bacterium. Lineage (GTDB taxonomy): Bacteria > Bacillota > Clostridia > Oscillospirales > Acutalibacteraceae > CAG-557. Next base: position 6,359 of record CAKSIU010000023.1, read on the forward strand.
AAAGAAGAAAATCAACGTTGTAGAACTAAAACCAAAACTAAAACAAGAAATAAAAAAGTTATTGATAAATTTTAATGTTACAAAATTTTTTGTTTGCGCAGAAAGTAATTTTGATAGTTTATGTACAGAATGCATTAAAGAAATAAAAAGTGAATGCCCACAGTTAAGGCTGAGCTTAGTATTGACCGATTTTTCATCAAAAGTCAGTTTAAACAAATTATTTGACGAAATAATTTATCTGAATTTCGGCGAAATGTCGTCACAGCTTTTGAAATTGAGTCTATTTGATTGGCTAATTAGTAAATCAGATTTTTTAATTTCCATAAAAAACGAAAATCAGCCACGTATAACAGTAAAAAATTTAGCAAATAAAGACTTGCTTTTTTTCTCAACAAGAATAAAACTATTAAGATTGAAACAAGGCATATCTCAAGCAGAATTGGCAGAGTCTATCGGGGTCGCAGCATCCACAGTTGGTATGTATGAACAGGGGCGACGAGAGCCTGATTTTCCAACGTTTCTTAGTATGTGCATAAAATTAAATACTACTCCTGACTATTTGCTTGGATTAGAAAAAAGATTTAAACCGAAATTATTTGAAATAGAAACACTTTTATCTGAGTTTACAGAAGAAATAAAAAATAATAACAAACTTTTATGCAACGGAAAACGAATAGGCAAAGAAGCTAGAGAAAGTTTGGCAATCTCATTTTTTACCGCACTTGAAGTTGCTAAAAAGTTTATAGTGCAAAAATCTGATTTGTAATTAAACTGTTAACAAAATTTTGTTAGCAGCTTTTTAATTTTTCATCGTGGGCAAATGACCAACGATGATATTTTTTTATTATTATCAACAAAAATTCACAAAACCAATCTTATTTTCGCAATAAATTCTATCTATATTTTGACATTTAAATTGGAGGAAAATAGTTAATATTTAAGTGTTAGTGAATCAATTTAGGCAAATACCTCATAATTCAACCTTATTCTTTGTTATTTAATATTTTATTTCGAGGAAGTACAAAAAAACGGGAAGTGTGTAACCTTTGTCAAAACTAGGTGCAGCACAAAAAAGGAGGATTTATGTATTGCCTAGCATAGAAAAATAATAAATATTTCTACATAAAAACTATGTAGGCATTTGGGGTCATTGCACCTAACTAAATAAAGCAGAGTTTTATGCACGTTCAGCTGCACGTGTGTAAAACTCCGCTTTTTTATTAAATCAAAGCAAGCAAGCCGACTAGTTGTTGTCTTCCTCCTATCTTCGTGTGAATGCGGAGGAGGCGTTATGAGACATTGGCTTTTCTATTACATACGCTATCCATAGCCGTCCAATTTGTTTGAAAAAAATCAAATAATTTGGAGGTACGGTTATGAAAAATCGTCGTGAAAATATAAAAAATGAATTGGCTTACTTTTACAAAGTGATAAAAAATATGGACATAAAAGATAACATTAAGCAATCAAAAATAAATGAATGTGAGACGCCTCTTGATGAAATTTTGTATGACCAACTTTCTGTTGGTGAAAACATGGACAAGCATTTAGAAGAACAAAATTTGCTCGGATGGATTGAATTGATTGAGAATCAGAAATTATATGAAGCTGTGAAATCGCTATCTATTGAAGACCAAATATTTATCAGCTATATAGTTGAAGGGGGTCGAACACAACGAGATTTGGCAAGAATTTATGGAATCAATCAAAGAACAGTCGGGCGTAAATTTGATAAAATATTAGTCTTACTAAAGTCTATTTTGTTAATAAAGTAGAAACTAAAAAATTTTAAGAAAATACGCCTCAAAAAACAGCCAAAAAGACTCTTATATATATAGAGGGATATTTTTCCATATCCCTATTTGAAACTTGAAAATTGAATATAAATATTTCAGCTACATTAAATTGTTGGACAAGCGTTTTATCGGATGCGCGAAGACCTCATTGAGCGAGCGACAAACATTCAGATATAAAATTTGCGTGGTAGCAAATCCGCGATGAATCCAGCAACCTATAATGATACTCCTGTCCACAGTCGAGGTTAAGTCCCAGAGTGCAGTCCCAGTGCGGGGAACGTTGAATTCGTGTGATGCTGTCTTACCAACAGCAGGCTGAAATACTAAAAAATTTAAAGCAAAGGATGATTAAATCTTGAAAAGAATGTTTACAAATTATCCAGACGTCGTTTCAATAAACGAATTAATGACGATGCTTAATATTGGCAAAAAAACAGCATATTCTTTACTTCAATCCGAAGAAATAAAAAGTATCAAGGTCGGTAGGCAATATCGAATCCCGAAACGTTTTATCATCGAGTATCTACAATGCAGTTAACACGTTCCTTTGACAAGTATGTTATAATATATAATGTTAGAGAATGTGTCCATGCAATTTAGGAGGATACATTTATGACAGGTTGTTTAAAAATTAAAAATGATACGTTTTACGCAGTGTTAAATTTGAAAGAGGGCGGCAAATATAAGCAAAAGTGGGTTTCAACGAAGTTAAAAGTTAAAGGCAACAAATATAAGGCTATGGATTTTTTAAACAAGTTGATGATTGAATACGAAGAAAAAGAAGCAGCTACAGACCCATCAGACATTTTGTTTACAGATTATTTAATACAATGGTTGGAGAAAAAGGAAAATAAGGTCGAAACGGTGACGTTTGAAGGCTATAAAACGCTGATAGACAACCATATCTACCCTTATTTTGAAAAGAAAAAATTTAAGCTTTCAGAAATAAAGCCTTCACATATTGCAGATTTTTATGAAAGTAAATTCAAAAATGGCCGTTGTGATGGCAAAGGCGGATTATCTATTCGAACGATAAAAATGTTGGCTTTCATTATAAAAGCAGTGCTGGATGAAGCCACCTTTTACGAACTGATTTTACGAAATCCAGCTTCAAAAGTTCCTTTACCAAAAAAAGAGGACGAGGAAAAGAAATGCGTTTTTCTGGACACTAAAAGTGCAAATGAAGTTCTAAAATTTTTTAGAGGCCATCATTTGCAACCTTTGATTTACACAACTTTATATTACGGATTACGCCGAAGCGAGGTTTTAGGTTTAAAGTGGGATGCCATAGATTTTGAAAACGACACACTTGAAATTAAGCACACCGTTGTAAAACATACAACAATTGTAGCAAAGGACAAAACAAAAACCGCAGCTGGAAAAAGAAAATACACTTTACTTTCAGAAATAAAGGAAGTTTTGCTAAAACTAAAAAAGGAATCACAGAAAAACAAAAAAATATTCGGTAAAGAATATCAAAACACTGAATACATTTTTGTTTGGCCAGATGGCAAACCTTATAGGCCTGACTACATAACACGTGAATTTCAAAAGGTGTTAAAAAGGAACAATTTTCCTCAGATGCGGTTTCATGATTTGCGGCACAGCTGTGCAAGTATTCTGTATGACAAAGGTTGGGAACTAAAAGATATTCAAACCTGGCTAGGTCATGCAGATATTGAAACCACAGCTGATGTTTACACCCATATTAGCAACACAAGAAAAAATAATATGGCCAAAGATATCCAGCATACTTTCTCTTTATAAAATCGTTTCAATTTATAATTTTATGGCTTGAGAAAATTCGTAGAAAAATTCGTAGAAACCTTTACAAAGCTACCAATTAAATAAATTTAAAATACGTCAACATCTCAGCAATGATGCGGAGTTTCAACTGGTCCGAGTGACAGGAATTGAACCTGCGGCCTCTTGAACCCCATTCAAGCGCGCTACCAATCTGCGCCACACCCGGACGTATGATTATATTAAATAAAAATTTATTTGTGATGGAGCTTAATATTGCAAAGATAAATTACATTTAAAATTTATATAAACAAAACTTAAAAAAAGCAAAGAATTTCAGGTATCTACAATACTATTGTTGTGGTGGACGTTAACGGACTCGAACCGCTGACCCTTCGCACGTCAAGCGAATGCTCTACCAGCTGAGCTAAACGTCCAAAATAAAACTTTCACTTTAAGAGAATTTATAATATAAAAAACTTAATTAAATTATATAACTTGAGTTTTAAAATGTCAACTGATGTAATTAAAAATATTAAATAAAATGAGGAGAAAGTAATGCAAATAAAAACCATAGAATTTTTAAGTTTAGAAAACACGATTGCGAAAGACTTATTTATAGGGCA
>CAKSIU010000024.1 GCA_934463265.1 uncultured Eubacteriales bacterium
TTCATACATAAAAATATGCCCCCATTTCGTAAACAGTTTTTATTTTTTACCTGTCTACTTTATGGGTAGCATATCAAAATCCTGGGCTTTTATTATATACAAAAACATTTAAAGGAGGTGCAGCATATGGGATTCGCCGTGGTTTTTGCAATTGCAGTGCTAGTTTTTATCATCGTATACCAGCAAAATTACATAAATCGAATGGAAGATAAAGTTTTTCACGCGCTTAAAATTACTTGCGAAACGCTGGAGTTGATAAAGAAAGACTGTTCTCTCGACGATATCTTAGAATTGGCAAAAACAAGATTTAAATAAAAGGAGAAAATAAAATTATGACAATCTTAATTATAATTTCAACCATTTTGGCAAGTGTATTAGTTTATCAATCAATAAAGTTAAAAAAATTAGAGCAAAAAACGCTGGATTCATTTAGAGTGGTCTGCAAAAAATTAAAGGCCGGTGAAAAGTGATGCAGGAAAATGCCGAAAAAATATATTTAACTCCGCCGAATAACGAGGCAGTTGCGGTTTTTACATGCGATTTCTGCGACGAAAATATTTATCAGGGCGATACATACTACCTTCTTAACGGGAAAAAATGCTGCGAAGATTGCCTGAGTTATTGCCGGGAAATTGCAGAACCGCTGGATTTAGAAGCTGAAAAAGCCGATTTAGAGCATCATGATACAAGATGAAAATAGGTGTGAAAAATGGAAGAACAACAAAAATTGGCAGAATTAATGCTGAAAAACATTTTAGAGCTTGGAAGATTTTCTTACAGCCTGCAGGAAAAAAGAGAAGAAAGCTTAATTAATCAGGCAGACAGAATGCTTACAACGTGTTCTCTTACAGCAGTGTTGTTACCGTTGTTGCTTTCTAAAACAGACGGTTTAGGGCCGGTTATTCTATTAACTGGACTATTAATAAGCTTTATTTTTGCGGTGATAGCAGGTTGGCGATTTAAATCTAACTCTATGCCAAGTATAGATGTGTTTTATGATGAAGTTTATGCTCGATGGGAAGAATTTAAAACGCAACCCGCATTTGATATGCAGTGGAAGTATCACCTTTCTGCAATTCACAAAAGCAAAAAAGAAAACAACGATAAACGTGCATCATGCATTTTAATTTCTATGGTTTCATTTATACTCTCTATTGCAATTGCGACTTTTTTAATATGCTTTTAGGGGGAAAAATCATGGGAGATAAAGTTTCAGAGCAATCATCACAGCAACAACCAAAAAAGCCCAAAATATCGAATCCACTTGACCCATGGAAAGATATTAAACCAATTCCTCTTGCAGCGGAGGAAAGAGCAAAATAATAAGCTAAAAATCTTCACTTAAAAAAGTGAGGATTTTTTATTTGAATTTAGGAGTGAAAAACATGGAGGATAAATCGATTTTTAAAACATTATTTGAAATTAACGTGAACGGCCATGTCGAAAAGAAAAATGGTCTGTCATACCTGTCTTGGGCGTATGCTTGGGCGGAAGTGAAAAAGCGTTTTCCAGAAGCAAATTATAAAGTTTATGAAACTGAAAATGGTTGTATTTATTTTACAGATGGCAAAACTTGTTGGGTGAAGACTGGCGTTGAAATTGAGGGGCTTGAACACATTGAATATTTGCCAATAATGGATTACAAAAACAAGTCAATTAGCCTTGAAAATGTCACAAGTTTTGATGTTAATAAAGCAATTCAAAGAAGCTTAACAAAAGCCCTAGCACGGCATGGTTTGGGGCTTTATTTATATGCCGGAGAGGATTTACCCGAAATTGAGATTGAAAAAATCAGCGCCAAAGATGCAAAAATTCTTCAGAATGTTGTGAAAAACTTTGGTGAGCCTGATAGATTGTATGCGTCGCTCTTAAAAAGATACAACTTAAATAGTTTTAAAGAATTGACGATTAAGCAGCGAGTTGACATTTTAGATGGGCTTAACCAAATGGCTAAAAACAGGGAGGTTCAAAATGGAAATAAAATTCACAGTTCCGGGTCCTCCGAAAGGCAAACAAAGGCCGAGAATGCGAAGAATTAATGGCCGAAATGTAGCCTATACGCCACGTGAGACAGTTGAATATGAAAGACTCGTAAAGGCAAGCTATACAGCCGTTTCTAAAGCGAAATTCGAAAGTAAATTACCGCTGGAAATCAGTATACTTGCCTTTTTCCCTATTCCGAAATACGTCAGCCGGAAAACAAAAGAGCTGATGCTCAACGGCGGGCTATCCCATACTAAAAAGCCTGACGCTGATAACTGCATCAAGATTATTTTAGACGCATTAAATGGGATTGCTTATCAAGACGATTCACAAGTTTGCAAGATTCACTTTACCAAAAAATACGCAGAAAAAAGCGAAACTAAAGTTTTAATAAAAAATGTTGAGGAGGCTTAATTTATGAAAATTTTAAAAATTTTTGACGGCGAAAAAGAAGTGTATTCTGGAAATTTAAGAGTAAACACAGTGTATTTTAAAGGAAAAATATACGGCGAGTTTAAAGCAAAAAGCAAAGATGTAGTTTCATTTACAATCAAACTCAGCAATGGGAAAGACCCAGAAACTGGAGAATGGAGGAAACCTACGTTTGCAAATTGCACAGCGTTTGGCCGTAATGCACAAATGTTGGCATCTAAATATAGAGAGAAAGATGACATTCAGTTGATTTGTAAATTTTATACAAAGCAACTCGGGCTTGAAATTTATAAAGGATTTACAGTTTTAGAAATAATTGAAAATTTCCAAAATAAAGAAAAAACTGGAAGCGATTCAGATAACACAAATGTTTTAAATTTCGAAAAAGTAGAAGATGATTATTTACCATTTTAAAGGAGAAACGATATGAAAATTTTAGAAAAAATTATGACAGATAACAAAATAAGTGTGTACTCAAAGTTAGTGTTTTCCTACCTTTACAGCATTTCTGGCAAGAACTGGACCTGTTCGAAGCCAAGAAAAGAAATCGCAAAAGAAATAAATATCAGTATTCGAACTTTGGATAAACACCTAAAAATCCTGTCAAGTTGTGGACACATCCGCATTTGCAAAAATTTTTTTCACTCAAATATTTACATTTTGGATGCAGAAAAGCCAGAAATTCTGGCAATTTCGCGGAGGTAAATGAGTTATGGACTGCGTTTTTAAAGAATTTAAAGGCATTTGGCTCCCAAAAGAACTTTGGTTTCTAGACGATTTAAACCTCACAGAGAAAGTTCTGCTGTCTGTAATAAATTCCCTGACAGATGCGGATAATGGCTGCTTTGCAAACAATGAATACTTTGCAAAACTTTTAGGTCTGAGCAAAGGGAGAATATCGAAAATAATAAATGCGCTGGTAAAAAGAGGATATCTGGAAATTGATTTTTGCTGCTATTCTGAGATTCGAAAAGTTGAAAAAAGAAAAATAAAACTGTGTCTTTTGGCGAACGAGAAAAATCCAGAAAATGCTAAATTTGAGATTGGAAATGATCAAGATGGTAGTCATGAACGACCATCTTCCCTGGTTGCAAATGACTATGGGTATAGTCGCAAACGACCAGGATATAAAAAATATATATAAAAAAAATTATATATATAATTCTTCGTCGCAGATTTTTGAAATGGGAAAAAATTCAAAAAAAGAGGAGCAAAAAATCTGCAACATTGGAGTTAAGGAAAAGAAAATTTTTGATTTAAAAAGTGATCCGTATCTGCTGGCTAAATTTTTGGAAAAGAGCATCGCAGCAAATAACCCAAAATTTCCAAGAAGTGAGCAGCAGCGACAGCGCTGGGCAAAAGACTTCGATTTGATGATTCGGCGAGACAAAATCGACGCAGATGATATCGCTGAAGTGATAGCCTGGAGCCAGAAAGACAGTTTTTGGAAAAGCAATATTCTATCTGGGAAAAAAGTGCGAGAAAAATATCAGCAGCTGCTTATGAGGATGAACAGCTAAAATTCAGCTAATCTGCGGTATTTCTGAATTTAAAAGCAATTATCACAGTCTTATTCGCAAAAAAATCTTGACCCGAAGGGAGGCCTAAAAATGCACGACGAAACCGTAAGAATCGCAGAGCAATCCGTAATTGGAGCAATAATTTTGGATGAAAAAATCTTGGTGCAAATTAACAGCCTGATAACCCCGGAAGACTTCTTGTTTGAAGATTTAAAAGCTTGCTATAAAGCCATTTTAAAAGTTTCAGCACAAGGCAAACCAATAGATTTTTTGACCATTTTGAGCCAATTGGCATCATCTGGAGATTATTCTGAGCAGCAATTAAAACAGCTGCTTTCTGAGTGCGCAGCACAGACACCATCAATTCGAAACGCGGAAAATTATGCAAAAATAATTCTAAATTCGAAAAAAGCACGGAAAATTCAAGAGATAGCTTCACATGTCTTAGCTGATGGAGTAGACAGCGAAAACCCCGATGAAACCGCCAATCAAATGATTTCTGAGCTATTTGAAACGGTGAAAAAACGGCAGCTTAAGGATTTACAAAATATCGGAGAGGTTGGGATTAAACTATTCGAAAGTTACGGGAAAACCGACGAAATGCAAATAAATACCGGATTTTCGAGATTGGATGAAAAGCTAAAAGGCATGAGTGCCGGCAATTTGATAATTCTTGCCTCTCGGCCCAAAATCGGGAAAACAGCCTTCGCCTTATCAATTGCCGAAAATGTGGCCAAAACCGGCAAAATCGTTGCGTTTTATAGCCTCGAAATGAGCAGCGTGGAAATTTATGAGAGAATGCTCTCAAAAGCAGCGCAGATTCCAATGAATACCCTGATTGATCGAAAATTTAAAGATAAACGGCGGCCAGAAAAAATTCGAGTAAACGAGTTCTGTAAAATCTCCGAAACCATCGATAAAAACTACGATTTGCCGATAAAAATCAGCGAAAATCCGTCATGTACAGTCAACGATATTCGGATTGAAACAAAACAGTTGATTGCAGAAAATCGGCTGAAAAGTCGCACGGAGCTTGGATTAATTGTGATTGACTATCTGCAGCTTATGAGCAGCAGCAGAAGGTACGACACCCGAAATCTGGAAGTCGGCGCGATTTGTAGGGAACTAAAATGCCTGGCAGCTGAGCTTGAAGTTCCGATTTTGTGCCTTTCGCAGCTAAACCGAACAAGCGACGAGAGTACGCGGCCAAGTCCGTCAGAGCTTCGTGACAGCGGTTCTATCGAGCAGGATGCGAATAAGGTCATTTTGATGTGGAGCATCGAGAAAAATTTAAATGAGCGAGGTCTGGTAGAATCAAAAACAATTGGCGTTGACGTGGCTTTAAACCGGCGTGGCACAACAGGTGTCACGCTTTTTAATTTCAACGGGAATTACATGGAGTTTACCGAATTAGACCGAGTCTATGAAGAATCAAAGATTACTGAAAAAAATGCTTGGAGGGATTAAATATGGAGTTAGCACAGGTGAAAAAGTACATGAATAAATCGGTTTACTACGACACCGGACAGATAAATTTTGATGGCTGTAGCATAAAAGAATTCATTATGACGGGCTGTATACTGCGGAAAAAACGAAAAGACAGCCGATTTTACTATCAGGCAGAGTTGCGAGAGGACAGCAAAAATTCGATTATAATCGTGGATTTGGCTAAGGTGCTCACAGAAAACGATGTGTAAAGGAGGTGCTGAAAATGGATTTTGAAGAACTAAAAAACAGCGTAAATGAATGGCTTTGGGACAGCGAACTCAATACGTATTTTTGGATACTCAGCGTGGATCAAAGCACTCAAATGATTAACGTAAGAGGGCGTTCTGGCCGGCAAACGGCCCTAATTTTTTCAAAAGATAGGTTTTTTAGAACATGAAATCTTCCATAAAATAGAAAAACGGAGGTATTTATGACGAAAAAGGAATTGTCTCAGTTGAGGCATTTAAAGTACGAAGCACGTGTGTTGATGGACAGGATAAAAGAGCTGGAAAGCTCGGCGACAAGCTGTGCAACGCGGATTGATGATCTTCCTAAAAGGAAAAAGTTATCGGACAAAGTGGGAAATTATGCCATACAAATAGCTGATTTGAAAAAGGAATTGGATGCCAAATTATACTAATTGTATCGAGAATACGTCCGTTTGAGCCGCTACATAGCAAATGTGGAAGACAGCCAAATGCGAGTAATCCTGGCTTTGCGGTACATCAAGGGCTTCACCTGGCAAAAAATAGCTTATGCTATCGGTGAACATGATGAACAGTATCCGCGTCGAAAACATAATGCTTTTTTAAACAAGTAAAAATCCATATTATGTCCAATAATACGGAGTTTTCATTTTTCTATTATAATTTTGTTAAGTTGAATATCCAGGTTAGCCATCCTTAAACAGATTGTGCTCGACGATATGATGTTTCGTTTTTACAATTTAAAATATTTAATTCTAATATCATATCTTCTATGTGCTTTATTGATGGCAATGAGCCTGTATCAATAGTTTCGTTAAACAGCTCGAAAAATATTTTGTGTTCTAGAATTAATGATACTATATGTAATTGGCGCTCTTTATAATTAAGCTTAAAAAGTTTATTTCCAATGGTTGTTAATATTACAAGTTTTTGTTTGTCCTCATAGACTTCTTTGAAAATGCCAAGATATTTACCAGCATTAAAATAGTAGCCAGCTTGCCTTGGTTCAAAATTCATTAATTCTGCGATTGCTTTTTTAGACATAGGATTTTCATATAGATTTTCCAATAACGAGATTATTCTATCCATCGAATCCGCTTGAATAAATGGTACACCTTTATTGAGTTTTATATTGTCATCAGTTTTTACAACCGTATTATTTCTAACTTCAAGCAAAGCTTCAATCGTAATTGTTATATCTTGAAGAGAATAATTTTTAGACTGTACTAGCTCAATTGATGAATAATCCTCTAAGGAAGCAAATCTATATTCAAACAGCCTATAAATCATATTGGAGTAGACCGCCAAAACCAATCTAATTGGCTTCTTAACTTTTGTTTTCCAAAGTCTATAGGGATAATAAAGCTGCCTTATATGAAAGTCTTCGTGCACAACATTTTTTGCTTCCATGATAACAACTGAGGTCTCATTTTCAAAGCCGCCGTCAATTTCACACTGAGCATTTTCCACATGCACTTTTCGAGCTACGTTTGAGTATGAATTTACAGTAAAATCAAATACGCCTGTTCCCATGCTTTATTGGCAGATAGTTCACTTTTTTTCCCCATAATATATCAGCACCTCATTTATTTCTCCGCGCTTTTGTGCATTGCTATTTATATTCCTTTTCGCTTGAACTGTTTTTATCTTGTAGTCACTATATAATTCTCTAATTTCAGGACAATCAGAGTTTGACTGAAGAAATGAGATACCCTTTTCTCTTAACTTATCACATTCTTTTTTTAATATAACTTGGTGCTCATATGAAAAACCGCCTTCTGTATAGCCGGTAAATGATGACGAAGAAGAAATTGGCATATATGGCGGGTCTAAATAAACAAATGCTCCTCGAGGAAGATTTTTTAAGACATCGCGGTAATCTCCGTGTCTAATATCAATTTGATTATCTTTTAAATATTTAGACATAGCTCGTATAGCCACAGCGTTAACTATATTTGGCTTCTTATATCTACCGTAAGGTGAGTTAAATTGGCCAGAAGAATTAACTCGATAAAGACCGTTATAACAAGTTTTATTTAAATATAAGATTCTTGCTGCTTTCTGAATATTAGATAATTTCAAAAATTGTGATGTTCTGTCCAGTGCTCTGACTTCATAGTAATAATCTTCACTATTATTTTTATTGTGCTTTTCTAATTCTTCTATTAATTTTTCTGAGAAGTCTCTCACAGCTAAATAAACATTTATGAGTTCACTATTTAAATCGTTTATTATTGCTCTTTGCGGCTGAAATTCAAGAAAAACTGCACCGCCACCAACGAAAGGTTCGACATATGTAAAACAGTTTTTGTTAATTAACTGCATAATATCTGAAAGTAGCTGCCTTTTTCCTCCGACCCATTTGACAATTGGACTGATTAAAATATTTTTCGACATAAGCTTCCTCCTTTCGTAAAATTCATATATAATATTATACCGCATTCTTTATTGCATGACCACATATTTTTTAGGACATCAAAAAATAAGATTGCTTTGAAATATGACGAAAATGACGAACACAATGTGCTATAATAAAAAAAGCTGGTAAATTTTTTATAAATTTTTCATTCATTTGAAGGCGAGAATAAATAAAACGTAGAAATTTGTTTATTTTCGCCGTTTCTCCTTATTTTTTATTGAAAATATGTATTAAAAAATCAACACAAATTTTTATTGCAAACTCTTCTATATAAAAAAGCCGTAAAATTTACGAGCATTCTAAGAACACCGGAAGAAAATCGAGAAAACTTCCGGTGTTTTTTTTTACAAAATTAAATCCAGGTTCTAATAATTTAGAAAGTTAAGAATATAAAATTGTTTACGAATTATTATGCTTGAGGGGCTTTATGAACTGATTTGCAGAAGCTGGGAAGAACTTGAAAGAGAAATTTTTACTGAAGAAAAAATAATTAAAATCAATCTTCGTTTTAATTTCACTATTGTCGATTAACGATTTTGATGATATAATTGTAAATTGGGGAGTTGTATCAAAATATGAGAAATGAGAAAAAGTTACATGACATTATAGATTTTTTAGGAAAACAGTTTTTGAATATAAATAAACTATGGTTAGTTGGTAGTAGCTATGAAAGAATAAATTTAAAGAAAAACTTAGTTAAAGATATTTATAATAATAAAAATTTCATTAGAAATATTCGTGGATATCAATCATTTTTAATCGATGCTACGATTGAATTAAACTTAACCCTAGAAGGAAAATATAACGTTATTAGCAGAGTTAAGACTCCAAATTCTATCGAAGATAAAATAAGAAGATATAATTCAGATATTCATGAAAATGGCAAGATTGCAATATGTAAGTGCTTAAATGATTTGTTCGGTGCGAGAGTTATACTAGATGAAGAAATAAGTTTTTCTACAATAAGTAGTTTTATAGAAACTGAAGAAACGTTCAGAAATAAGCAAGTTGGGTTAAAGTGTATTAATTCTTCTAAAAATGGTTACGAAGCGACACATATTTACTTTAAAAAAGAAAAAGATAATAGCATTTTTCAGTGGGAACTACAAATATGGGATACTAAAAATGCAGGCAATAATATTGAGTCTCACAAAAAATACAAGCAAAAATACACCCATTGGGAAAGCGAAATGGTAGAAAGGATGGAGTAATCCTATGAAACAGCATTATATAATTATGAGCAGTTCATATACCAATGGTACTAGAATAGCAATGGATATTACCGATGAAAGCAAACTTAATCTAGAATACATTACAGATTTAATCCAAAAAATAAAGAGTGAATGTGGGGCTGATGTTTCTTTATCTACTCATTCTATTCTGGCAGATTCTGAGTCTTGGGAATCTGTACTCAAATCTGACAAATTTTTTGAGGACGTAAAAGTAATTAACGATATAGGAACCTTTATCGGTGAAATAAAAAAGGATAGAACTTTAAAAGGTATAGATATTGCGCGCTATATTTTATCTAAAATTCCATGTACGCATTTAAAATTGGAAAAATTAGTTTACTTTTGCTTCGCAGATTATCTTTGTGAAAAAAAGAAAAAATTATTTGATGATACTATATATGCTTTTAAATATGGCCCAGTTGTATTAAGCGTGTATAAAACGTACAAAAAATACGGTGGAGAACCAATAGTAGGGCTCGGTGACTACCCCACAATTGAAGAGGTAGAAAAAGAGATAAAAGAAGTAGATGAAGATTCAGGAGAAATTGTAGATTCAGAAGAATTTGGCAAGCAAACAGAGCTAGAATCCCCTCAAAGAAGTAGAATTTTATTCGCTGAAGAAGGGATATCGAAACTTACTTGTATTGATTCTACAATTGAAAAATATAAAGCATTTACAGCAAGTCAGCTTGTAAAAATAACTCATAAAAAAGATACACCGTGGGATAAAACAGATAAAAATGAGTTTTATTCTGAAATTTCAGATGAAACCATATTAAAATATCATTGCAACGAAGGCCTAAAAGAATAAATTTTACGAAAAGTAAGAAAATAAAATGATAAAATGGTAAATATATCAAAGTAAAGCTTGAAAATTTGTCGAAAATTTTGTATAACGAAAATCATAATTAGAAAGATATTTTTTTACAAGGTGATTTTATGTTAAACAAAGTTTTAGTAGTTACCGCAGGTGTTATGTCAGCAGATGTTCTCAATAGTTTAGCCGACAAAATCGCGAATTTTGTAAGAAAAAAATGACGAAATAAAAGTATTAAAATGATATCATGGAATAATTTCCAATTAAGTTTTTCCTCTTGTGCGCCTGAAATGGCGCTTTATTTTTTGAAAAATGGAGATGGAAACAATTCAAAAATCGTGAAAATATTGGACTACAGTCAATAAAAAGGACACAAATTTAGAAACATTTTAAGAAGTAGCACTATAAATTGTGCTTAAAAAA
>CAKSIU010000025.1 GCA_934463265.1 uncultured Eubacteriales bacterium
GCAGACTACACGTCTACGCAGACAGTATACTATTAAATTGTACGATTTGTAAGTCGTGGTTTTATTTGACGCTTACACTTGTTCTTGCAATTTACGAGAATGAAATAATTTGAATGTGAAAAAAGACCGCCGACGGCGGTCTTTTTTCATATGGGGACGTTTTAACGGGTAGCTGTTTGACGCTTACGAACAATCTTATCATAGAAAAGTTTTCCTGCTGCAAACTCGAGCTTTGTTATAATCTTTGTAGGTTGATCATCAATATATCTTTTAAGAAGGTCGTTATTCATGCTATTCCCCTCCGAATATTATCTAAATGCTTAATATTTGAGCAAAGCCTTTATTGAATCCATAATTTGCTCGTAAGTAATATCCTTTGCATAGGAAAACTGCTTGCGGTATTTATCCCACATCGTTTTGAGTTCCAGACTTTCTTCAATGTTATGAAGAATACCTGGAACATCTGCGATCTGATCTGTAGTACCGCGGTGATTTGCCGTTGCTTTCAATGCATCCTCAAAGACCGTAATATCAAATTTCTGCGTTGTAGTCAGTATGTAGGCATCGTAAAAATCTCTTGGACGGGTGTTGAATATGCCGCGCCGCAAAATAGTTTCCACCTTTTCCGCCATAACTGTTTCAATGTTGTATGCCCACAGCTCATATGATTTCTCGTCATCAAAAATCTCGGAGAAGTTGTACTGCACCGCATGAGGCGTAATTACGTCTCCGGTGGATACATCAATGCTAAGCGGTGTTAGCATAATATCGAACCTGGCATTTAGCATGACACGATATCCGCCGTAAATGTCATCTTTACGGATGGGAGAGATTGTGCCAATTTCATACACAACGCCGTCGTCGAATGTGATGCTACAGATGTCTTCCAACGCACTGCGAATTGCTTCCGGTGTTAGGGGAAGGTTTTTGATCGTGGTATCCATATCCATCGTTGCGCGGTTGTCGAGACCAACAATCGCTGCTACCAACATTCCACCCTTTAATACAAACTTCTCTTTGTATTCAGAAGCAGACAAACGGACAAGCAAACGCTCAAACATATAGTTCTGCAAAATGACCTGTGCAGGAATATTTTTCTGCTTGGCAATATTGCGAATTTTTGCTTTCAGACTCATTGCTTTACTCACAGAAGCACCTCCAAATACTGACGCAGGATATTAGACACTCGCATCTTTTTTGCGTAAGAGTTTAGTTTATTCAAATCTTTCTTTGGGTTAGCTGCATACAGTTTTAATGCCGCAAGGAAAGTTTCTGTTCCCAACTTGTTGCGACTGCGGATTATATCGCAGACCGTGCGTTCAAGATCGTATGCGGTAACATCATTTCCTGCAGATGTCTTCATCGTTGTTTTGCCAAGCTCAAATAATTCGGGTTTGATGTAATATACCTTGCATTCAGATTTGATTGCCGCAGACGGAATACAACCGGACGGTGCAGTAACCGTATGCTCGAATGGGGTTCTGTCGGAAATCCCATGAAGGTAAAGGGCTGTTTCATGAGAAAATATTACTCTTTTAGAACGATTACTGATTGCCAACAACTCATCCTGCATATCATCGGGAAGAATGTACTGACCTTTTACAATGCGATGTATTTTATTTTCTTTACACAACTTATAAAGCATCGCTTTGGAGATGCCATGTTGTGTTGCTATTTTCGTTTTGATAATTCCGCCATGCGATTTTGCAATAGCGGTAAGTTCAGTCATGTAATCCATACACTCACCTCAATTGTACCAACTCAATAATATTATATTTATAATTACGATGTAAGTCAACAGGGTGGAGCAATCATTTGAAAAATATTTAATAAGGACACACCTCTGAGCAAAAAAAGAGTCGGCATTTTCATACCAACTCTGCTAATTTGATTTCGACAATATCACTTATATGAATGAATGTAAAGATTATTTTTATCATTAATAATATCTATAATGTTTACTATAATCATATCTGGTTTTTTATTGTTCTGGCTTATTACTATAATCTAAAGGTTCTTTTCTTCATGTACTTTACCAAAGCCGTTCTTGATTTGCTCCATACTTCTATCAAGCTTAGCAAGGTATTCGGCATTGCGGGCACTTTTCATAAGCTGATTATAATTATCAAGGCTCATAATAACGATACTCTTTGCTTTTTTACGAGTAACAATAATAGTTTGATTATTATCACTTGCTTCATCACAATAATCTTTTAAATTGTTTCTGAAAGTAGAGTAGTTTATAGCTAACATAATTATAGGCCCCCTTTACTTTGTGTGAGTCAAAATCAGTGAATTTATATATATCAGCATCACTATATTTAGCAGACTTACCAATGCCCACAATATCTATACTTTACATAGTGTAGCTCTTCCAATAGTAGCTTGTTTAACAACGGAGTGCATGCAAGTATCGTAAGGCCTTCATTGTACCATGGCAAGGTTTTTCTATAATCAGCCAAAATCTCTTCAGCCTCTGAATAGGTAAACCGTCTCACAATATCCTCTTTTTCAATTCTTATCAACAAATGCAAGAGGACATTATTGACTAAAGTTTTATTGAATACAACATTCATACGAGCAAGTATAAGTATCACAGCAAAATCTAAAAACAACAGCTTATACAACAAATTAATATCAGTATAAATCTGCATTTTTACCGGAAGTATGAATAAAGCTATGCTTATCAGAAATAAAACAATATCGTATGATTTTTCTAGCGTTCTTCTTTTCCTCAAAATGCCATAGCCAAATCTATTGATACAAATATACGATGAAAATGTCATTTTTAATTCTAGATAGCGAATGGACAATAAACATCCCATTAATCCTTCAGCAAATAAAAGTGTCATTAATACCTGTTCTACCATCTCATCCCCTCCTTGCCTTTATTATAGCAGAGCATGATACATCAGTCCATTGTATACATATTATATAGCAACATAAACACCATAACTTTGATTATGAACATGATAATAATTAGTGTTATAACGTTAATTATTAACATAACTATAGTTAGTATTACAACTTGAATTATTAATATATCTGTAGTTAGAATACTAACATAGATAACTTTAATAATACGCTTGCTAAAGCTAAAATTCCCATCCATTATTTTTCTTGTTTTTATTACTTAAATCCACGGTCATTTTGTTTTGTTTTACATTTTCTCTGCCTGCATTGATGATATTACGCAACAGACTATTTATATCATTCCTTGCGTCAAATATAGCTGATGCTCCATTGCCAAGTTCTGGAGCCCGATATTTAGATTTCATTCTGTAATGCAGGTGTGGGTTTATTTTTCTGCCAACTTCGATGGTCTCCTTTCGTAATTCTTTGTATTCGCTATTTAATTTGAGCAGATTTAATTTTTGATTTTCCATGTCTTTATTTTGTTCAAGCATTTCTTTTATTAATTTTTTATACCATTTATCCCCCGCATCGGAGCTGATGAAGTTGCGTATTTCTGCATCTTGTTTTTCATAATCAGCTTTCAGAATTCTGTAAGCTCGTCCTTTTTCGTTATATTCTGCTCGTATATTACCAGGCATAGATTCTTTGGGACCGTATAAGCTTAAGATTTCTTTTAGTCTAGTTTTAAGACTGATTATTGCTTCACCTTCTTTTTGCAATTTTTCAACTCTGCCGCTGGTCATAATATTAAGTACCTTGCTTGGCATTTGATCAATCGGAGTTATTGTTTTTTCAATTCTTATAATTGCAGATTCGTTATATTTTATTTGATTATTAACTGAACCAAGTAATTTTACAAAATCTTTTCTGATTATTTCGCCGGACATAGTAAGCTCGGCTAATCGTTTTTCACTATATTCCTTTTCTTTACGTTCTAACTCAATTTGCTTTTTGTATTTTAATTTAGCAGCTTTACGTGCTTTTTGAATTTTATCTATAATTACGCCAAAAGCCTTGGCACTCATTTGATAAATTTTGTCCAAGGTATTGTCGATATTTTCTTGATCATAACCATTGTCTTCAATGATTTTTTTGGTTTTATATGCGAGAGCTGGGCCGAGATGCTCCTGGGGTTCGCGATCAAAAAAATCAGCGAGATCATTATCTCCTGCTGCAGCTGCTATATCACGTTGCGCTTTTAAAGTTTTACAGGATACAACTTTGTTTATTCCGCGCGATTTATACTCAGCATTAATCATATCCTCCCAAGATTGACGGATTTTCTTTATGATATCGCGTGCATCGCCAGATGTAAACCGCTCATCTTTTTTGTATCCACCTTTTTCGGGATTTTTGCTATTAAAACGCTTGAAAAATTTAGATGGTGATTTAGCTTTTTCCATTCCATCGTCCACAGTTCGCTCACAAAACATTATATGTGCATGTATCTGTTCTTCGTTATCTTCAAATGTAGCTGGCTTACTATGTATAGCATATGCCCATACTTTATTTTTGCCGATATGTTCGTCAATAAAAGCATTTACCAATTTTTTGTTTTCTGCGTGCGTTAATTCATTCGGCAATGCTATCTCAAATTCTGAGTATGCTCTGCCATTAGTGCGCTCGTACTTATCTGCATACGCAAAAAAATCAGACGCAGACGTAGTCCAGCGCGGAAGATTTGCATCTTTATATACTAGTTCTTCTGCACGCCTCCCACCACTAAAACGCCCCTCGCGTAATATATAATCTGCGTGTTGCTTTGCAGTTCCAGTTTTCCCATTTTTAAGGCTTAAATGATATGTTGCCATTATGATTTCCTCCTGAAAAAACAAAAAATCCTTAAGCAATTCCTGCAGATATAATCTGCAATTGATGAGGGACCAATGGACCTCATCCTCCTTGCTTAAGGATTATGTTTCATTTTATTTTTTTAGCTTTCTTGCACGGGTTTCCACCAAGGCTCTGCCTTGGTACGAGAAACACATAAGTGCGCCTAACGCTACGCGTAGGAAGAGAACGTAAAAATCGTTACTCTTTTATTATATTTTAGCGCATAAATTCTATGGTTACAATAGATTGTTTTTATATTTACGTATAAAAAAGTCCTAGCTTATGAGTGCCAGGACTTAATGTTAAAGCTTTTATTCATTTATACTCCACGTTTTATAGAAATATCTGAAGTAATCTGGTCCAGTTTCCCATAATCCAGTTTCAAAATCATATAGGGCTGCATAAGCATTAGAATTTATAATTTTGTTTCTAGCTTCTTGCAATGTGATCTCTTCTTCATCAGCCATATCCATAATAGCATCAGTCAAAATCAAATCTGCACAAAATCTTTCTTGTTCGCTAATTTTATCATTAACAGTTTCTGGTTTATTACAAATTTTACCTTCAAGCTTAATACCTTTCACTTTTAACATCACCAAAATATCTTTAACAGCACACTCGTCACTATTTAACCTTAACATATCATACGTATCTTCAATATACTTCCATATACCATACGTCTCAAACAATTTATTAGTATCAGCAGACGAAACTTGCAATTTTTCGCAAAACGTTCTAAAGATACGTACTTCAAAAAAGATAAGTTCATTTAACATGATTGCGTTCCTCCTTAATACTAATATTGTAGCTTACACATAAAAAAACAACAATACATTCAACTATGCTATATTGATTTTATTAATACCGCTTCAGGTTAGTTCATCTATTTTATCGTACCGGTACTTTATAGGCAACAATATTTTCCAAAGATAACGCTCGCGTCGTAAGGTAATATTTACCTACGCCATTAGTCCATTGCATTTCTATTGTTGTGGTAATCCACTGCTCATCTAGCAAAACTTCAAACATACTACCACAATGCAATTCTCGTTCATCTCCTTCCCCTTTAATTATATACCTATCAATTTGACGATTATACACTAATTGTTTCATATCAATTTGCCCTCCTTATTCGTCCGTATCAAGCAGTTTGCCCCATGCATCCGCAGCAGTTTTTTCCATTTCCTCTAGCACATGCGCATATATGTTGAGTGTAACTGTTGTACTGCTATGTCCTAATCGTTTACTAACCACACTTATATTTACCCCTGCTTTAAGCAACAGCGTTGCGTGTGTATGTCGCATACAATGTATTGTGAACTTAGGGGATATCCCTGCAGCACCAATCATCTTTAAAAAACATCTTTTTCTAAAATTCGTATATGATACTGGTTTTCCAAAAGTATTAGTAAAAATCAAATTATGCTCATTTATAAATCTATCGCCCAATAGTTCTGCATACTGATTCTGATAATCCTTAAATTCTCGTAACTCGTCTAGAACAGCTTTATCTATACCTATCGTCCTGGTAGAGTGATAAGTTTTGGGATCATCATACATATCAGCATAGTCATTCGTCGTGACCAATTGCTCTTCAACTCTGATATTTCCCGCTGCAAAATCTACGCAGGTCCAACTCAGCCCTCGCAATTCGCCACAACGCATACCTGTAGCAAACGCTAAATTCACAAGATTGAAATAATTTTTCCGCAAATACTGCGTGCCAAAATTATTTTTAATGTATTGGGGATTTCTTATTCCAAAAGTTATATAAGAGCCGTCTTTAGCTATTGCTAAAAATCTTCTCACCTCCTGCTCATTCATAACCACAATCTCTGCTTTCTTTTCTGCTAATCGCTTGGTAGCATTGACTGGATTTTTAGCAAGTAAACCATGTTCAATAGCAGAGTTTAAAGCCGTTTTTAGATAACTTCTGATTCGATTAACCGAATGAGCTGCTAAGCCTTGTTTCTTCACTCCACCTTCAGCATATAACTTTTTAAATACATCCTGTAACTCTTTTGTTGTCAGCGTATTTAGCCTTCTTTTTCCCAATAAAGGTAACAAGTAAGCCAGTCTATCGCGATAATTTTCGTAAGTTTTTTGCTTAAGTACAGGTGGCTTGACGAAAATATCAAGCCACTCTGCAATCCATTTTTCAAGGGTTATATTTTTAGTAATAACCTTAGCTTGCTCAAGACTTTCTTCAAATTTAGCTATATTAGCCCTAAGAGCCTTTTCTGTTTTACCAGTTATGCGCTTTTGCTTTTTCTCGCCATTAGGCAGATCATAGGTTTTGACGAGTGTCCAAAGTCTTTTACCCTCGTCAAAAAATATGCTGCCCTCTCCGCGTATACGCTTAGCCATTATAACTACCTAAATCTGAAGTACATTTGTACATTTTACAAAACTCCTCAACCCAATATCCAGGGATAAGCGTACGATTACCAATATATGTAACCGGTATTTTGCCAGCTTTTATCTGATTATAAATACTGGTAATACAAGTCGTATTTCCTAAAATTTTATGAAATTCTTTTACCGTATAAAAATTTTTATGCATTTTAATCTCCCTCGCATAATATACTTAGAAGTCAAAGGTTAAACTTTTTATTTTATAAAACCTGTACCTTTACATTTTGGACAAGCAGACATATAGCTAATCATCGAACCATCATCTTTGTTTGGATCATCTTCAACAATTTGTTTTCTTCCGCTTCCATGACAATCAGGGCATTGCTTTATTTCGTTATGCTCCATCTCTATGCACTTAACTATCCAACCAGGTATATTGTTGCAACCATCAGGCATATTATCTTTTGCATATTTTATGCCAGCTATTACTTTGTTCAGGCTACAGCTCTCTGCTATTTGACGACCTTTTTTGCTACTTTGATATATGCCATATGATCCCAACAATGCTATTATTTGGTTCATTTCGTTTATAATATCATCTCCTGTTTTTTGCTTAATTATATCTTTAGGTTCTAATAGTTCATGTTTTAATTCTAACATTTTATTTTGTCTATTTTCAATATTATATACATTAACATTATCTATCACATCTGGCTGATAATCATATCTTGTATTAGGTATCCATTTCAGTTTTTCAAAAATCTCTTTGTGCAGTGTGCAGTCGCCATTTTTAAACCATTTCTTAACTGTATCATTATGTATTGGCCAATCGGACACAACATATAGTCCCCTATCAAGCACGATTAGGTATCCTTTAGCAATTAGCAGTTTAAGATCATCGCTACTTGCTCCTAACAATCTTATGATTGCGTAAGCGTCATCTATTATCCCTGCATCGTCAGCTCGCAAAAGCAGCTCGATGTATAAATATTTGCTTGACATTGGCATCTCCTGGTAGTTGTCAGATTTGATAATATCGAGAGATATCATTCTCCGTTTTATCATTTATCGTCACTCCTTAATTTATTTTTTCCGCTGATTTTGATATAATAATAAAGATAATGATACCTGCGGCCTTTGCGCTTATTTAAAATCAGCATCTATATGTATTATATCACTTATTTAAATTCAGTGAAAGGGGTTTATTATGTCTATTTGTGACATTTCTGTGATTAATTTCAAAGCTTTGCGTTATTCACATGACATATCAGCAGCTAATCTAGCAAATATTTTAGAATTAAAGAGTTCTGCTTCCATTACTAACATAGAAAATGGTAAAGCAGCTCCATCCTATGAATTGCTCGAACGCTATGCTGATACGTTTGCTATTTCCGTTGATTGGCTCATGGGACGAAGTAAAACAATATATACTGAAGACAGCTTATTAACAGCTGAAGAAGCAGCTCTTGCTAAGCTGCAAGAAATAGATTCTAGCGGAAAATACTCTCAGTTTGAAAAGCATTATCTTGACTCTGAGCAAAGATGCAAGTTGTTTACTGCCAAAGCTAGGGGTTCCATAGTCTTTTTAATATACAGCGAGTATATCCCCTTAGTAGCATCTTTATTAGAATCGCAACAATACAATGCAACGCCAAAATCATTCATTGACAAGTTGATTAACAATGTAATTTATCGTGATGTATCTAGCTATTATGATAGTAAGCTAACAAAAAAATCTAGAGAAAAGCTTGATCTGTTTGCGAAGCTTATGCATAACGACCAGTCAGTAAAGCCTTATGACATCGAAGAATACCTCAAACAACAATAATAAGCAACAAAGGAGCTAATGATATAACTTCAAATATCATTAGCTCCTGTTGTTTGTTGTTTTATTTTTTTGTTCAGTTTTGTTTTGTTATATTACGCCCAAAATCGCTTCTTGTATAGTTTTTGTATACTAAGCACTTTTTCGCGCATTTTAGCATTTTCAGTGAAAAAGCAAACCGCCCCCAAACCTAGTCTGGGAGCGGTTCTTCTCTTGGTGATCCCGGCCAGAATCGAACTGGCGACCTACCGCTTAGGAGGCGGTTGCTCTATCCTACTGAGCTACGGAACCATAACAACAGCTCAGGCAGAACTCAAGCCATTCCGCCCAAGCTGTACTAAATATTATACCGCAAAAACAAAATACTGGCAATGAGGAAACAGCAAGTTATGCGTCAGCAAGCTTCTCCTCTTTTTCCTTTGCCAAAAACTCCGCCACAGCAGGCAGATTATCAAAAATAAACTGCTGCGCTGCCTGCGGATAGAAGTTAATATAATAAATCTCTCCGGTGGCTTGTCTTACACGCTTTTCGGTAACAATACCCAACGCAGAACCCTTTTCTGTCGGAATTTTATTGCGCCCATCTTCCGGCAACTGCAGATAACCGGTATTTTCCAACCATCTGCCAAGCTCCACCGTGGTAAGATTATGCATTTCCTTATCTGCAAAGGTATCATTAATATATTTTACAAGCTTTGTGATATTGGTAGCTTCAGTCATAGGCTGCAGCCTGCTCAGGTCATCCTGCTCCACAACAAAGCTGCTTTTAACTG
>CAKSIU010000026.1 GCA_934463265.1 uncultured Eubacteriales bacterium
GTATTGACCGAAAACTGCTTGATTTTCTTGTTTCCGCAAAGCTCCGAAAACTCTTTTCTCGTTTCGCTGTCGTCCGAGCCGATAAAGATTTTTACGTTCCTATTTGTTCCATAGGGATAGTTAAAAAGAAAAAACGACGCAACCGTTTTGGTTACGCCGTCTTGCGATATAATTATTTAGTTTTAAAGTCTTTTAATTACCTTTCTTCTTTTTCTGTAATTCTTTTCCGAACACTTCAAAGTAAACCGTTTTCGGAGTTCATCGGGTAAATATGTATTCCTGCTTTCGGTCATTGATTTTCCTCCTGTTCTGTCCGTTTTTTGTTCGGGTATTGTACCCCTCACTACTATTGGAAAGTTTGAGGCATTCAGTTGACGGTCTGACAGGAAAAAATTTTTTCTACACTTTGCGCATTACGCTGATTCCGCGTTTTGCAAGTTCTTCGCGTATCTCGTTAGAGTTCATCGCATGATTTTCATCGGTATTTTTGCACAGAATAACCCATAGAACAAGCAATTTAATTTTTACATTTTAACTCATTGCTTTTTCCCATGTAAATATTGTACTGTTTTAAAACCAGAAAATCAATATATGATTTATTACAAGTCAAGTTCTGAAAGAAAACTACTTATCTCTTTTCTTTGTTCTCAATCAATCGCATAATATTGAAAAAAGGGGGGCTGTCGCATTAAAAAATTTATGCAAAAAAATGAAAACGTTTTTTAAGACTTATTGCAATTAATTCGACAGCCCCTTTATTTTAAGTGCTTCAAGCAGATCTCCAACGCAATCTATTTCATTCTTTGAAACCGAATTCCTTGCAGCCACCAAATTTAGTATTCGTTTCCGTTTTTTTGAGTTAAATATTCTTAACCATCTTTTAATCTGATATAACGGTAAAAGAATAGGATGTTTGTGAAGGCTTGGATATATGATTTCAAGGCGTTTTCTCGATAAAAACATTAATTTGAAAAACGATTTAAATTTACTTTCCCCTTTAGAAGCCTTTACTGCTGCCGCATTTGTTGCGCTTCCATAAACGCCGCCTGTTAAAACAAAGGATTCCATTGACTCGGTTATACTATCGTGTGGTTGATCCTCAAACCATACTTCTACGAGTTTCATTGCTGACTCATAAAAAATCGATAAATTCGCTTTTTCCAAAAGAAGTGATAATTGAATACTATTACAGTAACCATTTTTTTTAAGTAAATACAAATCTATAAATGAACGGATGCCACAACCTCCTGCAATAAAATGTTTTGCCATATGTGCAATATGATAAAAAACAAACATATCATTACTCATTTGAAAGCAGTATGGGCTTTCTTTAAAAGGTGAACTACACACCCAAACCATATCAAGAATTGCGTTTATTGCCTCCATTCGTTCTCCTTGATTCAATGAGTAGTGGAGTTCCAAATGCACTTTACCCGGGGTTATAAATGAGTAATCGTGTGTTGTCGCATCACTTTGATGTTCATATCCATTTTTAACTAATAGTTCTATCGTCCGTTCAACATCCTCCTGGTGAATTAGAATATCTATATCGCAACTTGTTCGAAACCATGCTTGGGGATATTCCATCAATGTATATCTCTCCACCATTTATATCTTCGACTCCTGCGATAATATTTAAGAGGGTTGTTTTTCCACAGCCCGATGGTCCAAGAATAACAAAGAAGTCGCGGTCATCAACACAAAAGGAAATATCCCTCAAAACGGGGACATCCCTATCGTATGATTTAGCTAAATTAATGACCTTGAGTTTCTCCATCATTATAATACCGTACTGATTTTGTATAATTTTATTGACAATGCTTTCCGCTCGCCCTGAGTGCGCAGCTTTCTTTTTGAAGGCAGGTTTTGCATTTTTTTACATGAAATTGCTCCACAACAGTTGTGCCATCATGTGAATTAGGAGATTGGTGCTGATTTTTTGCTTTCGATTTCTTGTTGTGTTCACTTACCAACTGTCCGCAAGCGGCTTTAATCCTTCCACCTCTCGACTCTCTAATTTTAACCTCTAAACCCGATTGTTCTAGGCGCAGTTTAAAGGCGACCAACTGTTGCTTGTTAGGACGAACAATCTTACCACATTTTGTTTCATTATATTGCAACAAATTGATTAAAACATTCTTATCCCTAAACCATCTTCCCAATTGACGCACATCGCTTGATTTATCATTTACACCAGGGATAAGCAGATATGCAATCGTAATCTTTCTATTATGCCTTTCCGAATATGATAATACCGATTCCACAATTTTTCCAATATCTTGACCTTTCATGTTTGGTATCAATCTATCTCTAACAGCTTGCGTTGTCGCATGCAGAGAAAGGGTGAGTTGAATTTTAATATGCTCTTCACGTAATTTCTTTAATTCTTTAAGTGGTCCAACAGTTGAAATTGTAATTCCATCCGTGGGAAAATCCAACCCATTTCGATCTCGCAAAATGTGTATTGCTTTTATCAATGTATCATAATTTAACAAAGGCTCTCCCATACCCATGAAGACAATTCTATTTATTTTGTCTTTCATCAATATCACTTGTTGGACAATTTCCGAAGCCGAAAGATTTCGAATAAATCCATTGCTACCCGACTCACAAAACGTGCATCCAATAGGACAACCTACCATTGTGCTGACACAAACGGTTGTCCCTGTTTTTCTGGTAATGCTAACGGTTTCTATACAATATCCATCGTTAAGCTCAAAAGCGTATTTTTTTGTATCGCCACCGTTTTCAATACTATTAACCTTAATTGTTTGATTTTGAATTTTGGGTTTCTCTTTATAAAGAGTCCTAAAGAAAGCTCTTCCACTTTTTTCTCCCAAAAGCTCTACAATCTCCTCAAAAGTACACCCGTATGGATCGGAGCAGATTACATTAGAAGGAAGCCCTTCGTTCATTACGTTATTTGTATTACTCATATAAAACCTCTATAGCGACTCACCTGATCGATTATGGTCGATTATTTTATATTATACCACTTTTTTTAAAATTCCGCAACAAATACTACGTACAACAGGTAAAAATATTTGGCATGCATGCAAAATTAACTCTTATATGGCTCCAGTCACTTATAGAGATTACAATATTGATTATAAATTTCGTAGTTGCTTTTGCGGGTGCAATTTCTTCGAAAAGAACAAATAATAACACAGTCGAGGCTTGCAAATAACATTTGTAATACATCTAATTATTAAATCTGCGGACATAAAGAAAAACGGCGAGAATTATCGCCGTTTTTTCATATATTGAACTTGCTGATTGCATTAATATTAATAATTGCATTTGTGTCCCCAAGAACATTTAACCCTGTTGAGAAAAAGTGTACTTTTTAACGAACCGATTTTGGTATTTATATTGGAATATACTTGAAATTTTAATATGAATGTGCTATACTGATAGAGTATAAGTGTACCTATTACTATAATAGGTGGATTTTTTTACAGGAAAATTTTACCGACTTTGTTCATCATTTCCTGTTTGTGTTCCTGTAAAGAATGCGCGTATCGGTTCAGCGTTACCGTCGCGTTTTTATGTCCTAAAATTTCAGATAAGGTTTTCACGTCCATTCCGCATTCGAGCGCACGCGTTGCGAACGTATGCCGGAGCGAGTGAAAGCCTTTTTTCTCTATCCCGAGTTTCTTTTGTAACGTCTCGAAACTCCTTTGGTAGGAATTTACCCTGACCGGTTCCCCTTTCGTCGTCTCTATCACGTACTTGGAAAGGCTATTCCTTTTCTTCTCTTTCAAAAGCGGCAAAAGTTGTTTTGGTATCGGTATCGCTCTCTTTGACGACGCCGTTTTCGGCGTATCGGTGATACGGCACATTTTCCCGTTTTCGCCCCGCCCGTCGTGACAGGTTTTACTTACCGTAATCGTGCCTTTATTGAAGTCAATATCCGACCATTCCAAAGCCAGCAATTCTCCGATGCGGAGTCCCGTGTATAAACAGAGTACAATGCCGAACAGTTTGGGCTTTTTGCCTGATAATACGGCGCATTCGATTCTTTTTTGTTCCGAAAGAGTAAAGCAGGACACTTCTTTTTCTTTCGCTTTCGGGCGTTTGATTTTATTCGCCGAGTATTCCTTGACCTCGCCGAGCATATACGCGAGTTTCAGTGAATTCTGTATTACGGTAATAATGCCGTTTACAGAGTTTGCCGACAAGCCTTTTCCCGTTACGATATTGCCGCCTTTCAGCAGTTCCGTAACATATCTCTGCAACGCGAGCGGCGTCAGCTCATCAAGTTCGTATTCCCCCAATTTTACTTTCAGGTGTTTTTCAATAATTTCCGAGTATCTCTCGCACGTCTTTTTCTTCGACGATGGCTGTATGTAATTACGAAACCATTCGTCCAGCCATATTTTATATTTCATGTAAATCTCCCTTTTTTGTCTTAATCTATATTATAATTCTGCATATGCTTACAAAAAACCTTTTATTTCGTAAGGCAATAAATAAGAGAGAACCAAAATCTGTTCTCTCCCATGTAAAAAATGAAATTAAAAAAGTCGAACTATCTCAACGATTATCCGACTTTAAGCTATCATTTGAAGGCTGTATTCGTATTCGGGTTGGCTGACCTGCAGTTTTTTCTGTCGTTTTTATAATCCTGATTTATTGTCGAGCGAATTTGTTTCAGTTCGGTTATTTTCCATTTCAGGTACTGCGCCCACACAATTATAAATAATTTCTATTGTCTGCCTATGCCCACCTTGTGCCTTTTCGCCTTTGTGAACGTAAATCTTATCAATAAACGTTCTAACTATTTCAGGACTTAACTCGGTAATCTCTGTATATCTTTTTACAAGCCTCATAAACTTGTTTAAGTCTGCGGTTTCTTTCTGCGCCGTTGCTAATTCGTTTGTCAATATTTTCAACTTGTTTGTCAGCTCGGCTTGCTCGTTTTCATAATTTTTCGACAACTTAATAAACCGTTCCTCGGTAAGCGTTCCGTTTACTTTATCCTCATAAAGATTTTGAATGATTCGGTCAAGAGCGTCAATGCGTCTTTCAGCTTCTTCTCTCGCCCTCTCCTTTTCGGATAAATCTTTTTTAGTCATTCTTTTGCTCTTTTCTTGTAGCATAGCGATAAATTCCGTTTCGTTATTCCTCGCCATACCTAAAACGCGCTGTAAATCATAAAGCACAATGTCCTCAACGGCGTGTAACGTTATGTAATGTGAAGTACATCCCCGTCCTTTCTCTTTTCGGTATGAAGCGCAGTTAAAACAATCCTTTTCACTGCCTCTGTGCCTGTTCAGATACATTTTCGCACCGCAATCGGCACAATACAAAAGCCCGGAAAACATACTCATCTCGCCGTCGATAGACAGTCTTCTCTTTACGCCTTCTCTCAACTTCTGAACGGTATCGAACGTATCCTGATCTATTATCGCTTCGTGCGTATTCTCAAAGATTACCCAATCTTCTTTTGGCAAAAAAACCACCGAATGACTCTTATATGATTTCTTTTTGGTACGGAAATTAATCGTATGCCCTAAATATATAGGATTTGACAAAATACGACGTACTGCCGTTACCGTCCACAGTTCGGGTCGTTCCACTTTTTCCAGTTTATATTTCCACCCTACTTTCTTTTTCCACACAACGGGAGAGATTGCTTTCATCTCGTTTAACTTCCTGCTGATTTGCATCGGTCCGTAACCCTGAATACACATTGCATAGATCTTTTTTACAATTCCTGCGGCTTCTCTTTCAACAAGCCAATTCCCTTGCTCGTCTTTTACGTACCCATACGGCGGACAGTTACAGGTTGATTTCCCCGACATCCCTTTTGCACGAATAACCGCTCGAACTTTTTTACTTGTGTCTTTGGCATACCATTCGTTCATAATGTTTCTGAACGGCGTGAAATCGCTATCGTTTTCTATCGTATTATCCACGTTATCGTTTACGGCAATAAAGTGCACGCCCGCTTCCCCGAAATACACCTCGCTGTAATAACCCACTTTCAGATAGTCTCTGCCAAGTCTCGACATGTCTTTTACAATAACCGTTCCGACAAATCCCGAGTCGATATCCCTTATCAATTCCTTAAACGCAGGACGATTAAAATTCGTTCCCGAATAGCCGTCGTCCACATAAAATTTAACGTTATTGTAATTATTTTTTCGTGCATACTCTCCAAGCATTTCCTTTTGATGAACGATACTGTTGCTATCTCCGTCGAGTTCGTCGTCCACACTTAACCTGCAATAAAGCGCCGTAATCGCGTCTGCCACCGTCCTTGCTTTCATATTCCGCCTCCTATCCTGCTCCCGATAAATCATTCAGCAGCAATTTTTTAATTCCGGTATCCACCTTTTCCTTTGCCCCTTCCGCTTCTTTTACGACAATTGAAAAAGTAGTTCTTCCTATCTTTCTTGTATATGTATATTGATTCTGCTCCACTCGTTCCCCTCTCTTTTTTATTGCAGCAGAACCTCCTGACTATCCTTTTGAAACAAACACATACAATTTTTGTTTATCGTATATATACTATATTTTTCAAGATAAGTCAAGTGGTTCTGCGTTAAATTTTTACTTTAACAGTAAGATTATCGAAATAGCTGTCTGAACGGCAAGTAAAACCGGCGTAGCCCAAAAGAAAAATTTACGAAATCCACGTTCGTAATAAATGTCCGACTTTGCCTGTTCTATCTCTTTTTCCGCATCTTTCAGCTTGTTTTTCACCTCTTTCGTCTCCTCGTCAATTTTGGCAGAAAACATTTCCACACCGGCTTTAATCACCTTTCCCGTAGCTATTTGCACTTCCTGAACCGTTTCCGTTTTCATCGCCGCCTGTTGGCTTATTAACGTTTCGAGCCGCCTCGTCACGCTCTCTACTTTTTCCGTCAAGTTCCTCACGTTTTCGCTGTTGTTCTCTTTTACGTTCCTCACTTGCCGCGTCAAGTCCTCGATTTGCATAGTCTGCTGTCTGATTAAGTTGTTGCATTTCTCGTTCGATAGCGCCAATGCCTTCTGAAATAAGCCACCCTGCGTTACTGCCTTTAACTCGTCCACCGCCGAATCGAGTTTTATAAGTTCCGGATTGTTCGTGACTATCTCTTCTTCGCCGTCTATAATCCGCTGCGGTCTCCTGCCTGTTATTCTGTTTTCCAATTTTCTTTAACACCTCGCTTTTTGTATAATTCGTCCCGAGCCGTTGTCCTCGGATTGCCTTTTTCTTCTGTGGATGCAGATACGAAAAATCTTTGCCTTTTCTCGTTATTTCTACTCCGTAATTCGTTTGCAGATAGGATATGAACTCCTCTTCGTTATGCGATACCATTATGCCTTCCTGAATAACTTCTCGGAGTTCTTCCTTCCAACTCGTCCCGCCTTTCAACATAATATGTTTTTCTTCGGACGTGCGCTTATGTTTTGCTCCTTTACGCCAATTCAATTCGCTGAAACCGTATTTTTTACCGATTCGATTTGCCTCGTCTTTCATCTTTGCGTATTCGTCCGAATTGATATGTAATTTCTTTCCCGTAATTGTGTCTACGGAATTGACGATTATGTGACTATGTACCGTTTTCGTGTCTGTATGCGTTGCGATAACGCATTCGTGATCGCGAAATAACAACTCTGCCATTTCCTCCGCATACTTCTGTGCCGTCTGCGGTCTTACATTATCTTGCCTTGCACAAGACAATTTTATATGGTAATATTTTCTTTCGTTATATCCCGTCCCTTTCCCGAATCGTTTTGCCGTTTCGTCAAATTGAGAAGCATAGTCCTCGTCCTCGAATAAATTGCGCACTGAAATCAATTCCGCTTTGTTCGGATCTGTTATATAGGCTATCGCTTTTCTCGGTGTACTTTTGCTCGACGAACATTTGAATAGCGGCATTACGATTCCCCTATGGCTTTCGTAATAGCCTTATACGTATTCTTTAATTCGTCCACGCAAGACAAAATATCTCGTTTCGTTGTCAAACCACAGTAGTTCGCTCTTGCGAGCTGGTTTAAGTTATTGCCCTGCCTTTTCAATTCGTTCAGAATTTCACCTGAATTTTCAAAAATCATAATCGGCTTATTCGTAATGGACTTTATAATAAAGTCGGTCATCGTTAAACTGCTCGCTTTGAGTTTTTCGTCTATTATCTTCCTTTCATTTTCCGATGCCCTGAACGTATAGGCATACGGTCTTGTTCTGTTTTCCATTTCATTTTTCCTCCCGTTTTGCGTACATAAAAAAGGGTATTAGGGAAACGCAGTTGCCCTAACGAGGCGAGCGGTGACGCTCGGTATTTGGCAAGCCAAATGCGTACCTCGCTATGACCGTTAAGCCCATAATACCCCCCTGTATTTTTGCAGGTAGTTTGTCAGCCGTTTTTGATTGCCGCACGGCACTTTTCGCTTTGCAACAACCAATATAAACTATGACTTTGTTCAAGCGATTTGTCTGCCTCGATGAGTTCGTTTAACCTTGCCCAATTCACGCTTCTCAATATCCCTCTGCCGTTCGGGTAAATATCGTCTTTTATTGCAGGATGCAATTTCATAAACCCGTCGAAAGTCATCTGAATCCTTTCTTCTTCCATCGCTTTTCCCGTCTCCTTTATATCGCTCTCCCCAACTGCCGAAAGGTCGTTTCGGGAAGATTTCTTTTCCGTTTTTCTGCTTGTTTTGGCGGCGTTACTTCGCTTTTTTGATAACGATAATCTGAGTTTCGCAAGTGCAAAATATGCGTCCGCAGGCGGTATAAGTCCGGTCGTTTCGATGCCCTCGAACATATACTTGCACAAGGCTTTCGTGTATGCTCCGCTTTGCTCGTCGTCCATCAGGTCAATCGCCCTGTAATACGTTTCAAGAAAGGCAAAATGCCGCATTTGTTGATTTAGCGTTTTCAGACTTTTCCCGTTCTTTTCCGCTTCCTTTGAACGTATCAAAAAGTCCTCGATATTGCTCCAAATGAACGCTTCTTTCTTGTCTTTCAAGGTCGGCAGTTTGTTCCCCGTAAACATATACTGACAGATACGTTTAATAAACCGTCCCGCCGTCTGATCGCTCTCGTTTTTGATAAGCGACCAATACAATTCATAGAACATAAACTTCGTTATCTGATTTCCCATTTCCATCTCCGATTTCTTCTTATTTTGTCCACGCAAGAGAGAAAATCACCTACAGTGTCGTTGCCGATGTCCGTCTCTCGCACGGTGTTCGGATTGTATATCTCAATCCTTTCCGTTGGCTTTTTTGTCGTTTTTCTCATTCCCCTATTGATTTTCCTTTTTTTAATGATTTACTATCCCTATGGAACGAACTTGTTGCAATTCGTCTTGATAATGTCGCCTATATCCCGTCCGTATTTTGCCGTAAGCTGTGAATAACTCTGCAATACGAACAGGAACCGGATTCCGCGCGAACGCGCTAC
>CAKSIU010000027.1 GCA_934463265.1 uncultured Eubacteriales bacterium
ATGAAGTGGTTCCTAGTTTGCTTTTTGAAATAGAACCAAATAAATTTATCCAAGACAAATATGGAAAAACGTTTAGTTTAGCAAAAAAGATTGGTACAGGAATAGGAGCAGTTGTAGGAGCTATTGTTATGCCGCTGTATATAAAGGCTTTATATTATGTGGCAAATAAACGAAATAAAAATGTTCAAGATGAATCAAATAAAATTAAAGAAGCATCTGAAAAGCTTGCTGATATTAACAAAAAACCAAACCAAGGTGATAAATGGGTTAAACTTTTTTTTACGATTTTGGGTACAGGTGTTTTTGCATTTTTAGGTAAAACTTTTGCTGAGTATATGATTTCGAATTTTGAGCTTAAAGAACACAAAAAGTTATTTATGAAAAAAAGAAATGCATTAATGGCAATGGAAAGTGCTGTGAATCATATTTCTGATGAAGATTGGAAATATGGCCATATACTTTATATTCATGAAAATCAAGATTTAGATACTTATGAGGCTACTACAAACTTCTTGAGTAAGAATAATTCAAAGAACAGTTTTCAAACTTTTTACTTAGAAAATGAAGTAAAAAGTTTTCCTCAAGCTTTTGAAAAATTAAAGAACGATTTAACCAAAATTTTGAATGACAACGTTTATTAGGAAAGGGGGCAATTTTATGAAAAAGAAGCTTATAATAAGTCTAGTAGCTTTCTTAACGTCGCTATCTGTATGTGTTTCAACAACTTTAAACAAATCTTATGCTATGTGGCCAAAGTGTGATGGATTAAATAAAGACGCTCAAGATGAAAAAGAGGAGGCTTTTGTGACAAATTTGGTGGAGAAATTTGGCATATTTGCAGTTGTGGGAGTTGACCTCTATTTTTGTCCGTGGAAGTTTGCTAAGGCTGATATAGCTGTATCTTGTTTGGATTCTGTAGCAAGCTTTTTTAAGGTACCAATAAAATGTCCTTTTGGAAAATGTGAAGTATAAGGGCCGGAAGGCAGAAAAGGGTTGCTAGAAAGCGTTCAAGAAAAACTCTTTGGTGATAAATATGTTGTTATTTTAACAAAAGACCAAAAAAACATTTGCAAATAAAATTAGTGAAAAGTTTCACCGATTAGTTAAAAATAAAGAATGGTTGGATAATGACATAATTGTTTTATCTGTTAATATTGATCCAAAAGTTATGCAATCCGATATAAAATTTGATAGAGTAAATTTTGACTTGAATTATAAAAAAAATTTAAAAAATTACTTTAAGAAAATAAAAGTATAAAATGGCATCTTCAACTTTATTAAAGGCGCTTTTTTGTTATGAAAAAATTAGATTTTAAGAATTATTTCTGCGTCAATAAACTCCGCGATGTCTTCTAATTTACAATTTAAAGCGGTGCACAACTTATCTAATGTCTTTGTTTCAACGTTTTCGTTTGCTTTTAATCTACGAATAGTTTTACTATCAATGCCACAGTGCTCTCTTAATTTATATGTGCTAATTCCTTTTTTCTTCATCAGTATCCACAATTTATCAAAAACAACCATATATTCCCCACATTTAATCTTGACAGTTAATATTATGGGGGTTATAATCCTCATAAAATGTAATTAATAAAAGTGGAAAACTAGTGTTCATGGTACACATAAAAAAGAACTTGCAGAAAACATGAAGTTTATCCACAAGTGTCTAGGTTACACGCAACGAGAAGTCGCTAAAAAATTAAATTCGGGGAGTTCAACATTATATATGCTAAGAAATTAGCGTCCGAATACTAATAGATACACGTGAAGTATGTAACGTTGACCTTTTAAATCTGATAACCAAAGAAAGTATTTTAACGGTCGAATTAATATAAATTGTGAAAAAACTAATCATCTAAAAGCCAGTCGGAAGAAACATTTAATACTTTTGCTAAAGTTTTTAATTCAATATCTGTAACGAACCTTTGACCGCTCTCTATTTTTTGTATAGCATTTTTATCTAAATCTAATCCGTTTAGTTGTAACATATCGGCTAATTTTTTCTGTGATGTTTTTGGCTGCATTTTTTTGCGTAACATAGCAATTTTTTTACCTGATATATTTAAGCTACCGTCTATATTTTTATTTTTATACATGCATATTCTCCTATTATGACACTTAGTAATTGCCATATTAAAGATTATATGCTATAGGGCACCTCTAAAAACTCGCCCAAAAGAAGAATCTGTGGTATAATAAGAGAAGCGGGAGGCGATAAAAATGCAAATAGGATTTTGGGATGAAAATGCCCGACTGGAAAAATTAAGCCGATTAGGAGATTCTCTGAAACAACTGAATCAGACAATCAACTGGGATGTTTTTCATCCAAGACTGGTTAAGGTATTTCGGAAAGACCCCAAAGGTGCTGGTGGTCGTCCGCCATACGATTACCTGATGCTGTTCAAAATTCTGGTATTGCAGATGGGTGATGATATGGGCTGCTTCGAGCTGTTGATTGAAGATTGTAAACAGGTCTTTTATGACATCTGACTTGGTCAGCGCGCCACGGAATAACCAGATGGTTTTGGCATCCGGTACGCGATCCTCTAAACTCAGATTTGAGAAAGCGCATGAAGCTCATACGGTCATTGATTTAGTATTCTGTTTGGTCGTCACTCAGGTTGTAGATTTTCTGCAATACCAGAATTTTGAACAGCATCAGGTAATCGTATGGCGGACGACCACCAGCACCTTTGGGGTCTTTCCGAAATACCTTAACCAGTCTTGGATGAAAAACATCCCAGTTGATTGTCTGATTCAGTTGTTTCAGAGAATCTCCTAATCGGCTTAATTTTTCCAGTCGGGCATTTTCATCCCAAAATCCTATTTGCATTTTTATCGCCTCCCGCTTCTCTTATTATACCACAGATTCTTCTTTTGGGCGAGTTTTTAGAGGTGCCCTTATGTTTAAGTGGATATTTTTTATCCTAAGAAAACGGATTTAATCAAGCTTTTATAATAGGTACAAGTGGATTATTTTTCTTATTAGTAAGTATATCTGGATATCTATACAAAAAAAGCGTGGTTGTTTGAACATACATAAATTTTTCCGCCTAATTAATTCATTTGCAACTTTGTTGTTTTTTAGTTGGGCAAGTCTTTGTTTTTATAAAAATGAAATATTTTCTGGTATGTTTATTTTAGCCGTGTCTTTTTTCATTTTCGCAGTAAACACCATAAAAAAATATTAGATGAAAATATGAAAATTGTTAAAAAAATTTATGAAATAAAAAACATAAACAAGATAAATAAATGGATGGCCACTATAGGTGTAGCAATGATATTATTGGCTATTTACTTTTTATTTAAGAAAGGCTACAATCAAATGTTTCTATTGGGAACATTTGGACTAACTATTTTGGGTGAAAACACATATCTCATATTTATAAACAAAAAAATGCGGGAAAATAGGTGGGCGTAATTTTGTTCGTATTTCTTATTGGGCGCTTTCTATTCTTTTCATTGTGATTTCAGTCTATATGCTTTACATGAATGAAATTGCTAGTGCAATATTCTCCATTGGAATATCGCTTTTGTTATATTTAATACTATTCTTTACGAGAAATGTAACAGAAGAAAGTTTTTTGGAATTATATGAAAAATATATTGATAAATAAAAAATTCATATTTTCGTTACAATTCATTGTCGCAATAATTACTTTTATATTTGCTTATACAAAATGTATCGAATGTAGTCATAATCAATCTACAGGCAAAATAAGCTATATGATGGATTTTTTAAAACTTCCAAGACTGTTATGTATTTTGAGGATACGTACTCATAACTATTTATTGTCTTTATTACAAGCTATTTTTTCATTTTTTTCGTTTGGAATATTGGGAATATGTTTTCTATTTAGCACTTTTTATACATATGGATTCGTTTTTAAATACACAAAAGATTTGTTCCTATTTTTAGAAATGGTAGGAACCATTATTTCTATATTTTTCAACCTCACTATCTTTTAAGGTATTGCGTGACGGAGCAAAGATCCGTCATTATTCTCGTAAAATAATCGGGTATTTTATTAGTAATTTCATAACAATTTTTATAGCTGTATATTGGGAGGAAAATATAATTTTGGGTTAATTTAATAACTGCTTTATTTGTTTTGATCGTGTTGTATATTTTAATCACTACTTTAATTTTAAATGGGGTCACGTATCTCCGTGGTAATAAAAAAAGTTTTAAAATTTCTTTAATCACTTCTTCTATATCCACTGTTATTCTTCTATTGATTCCAATAGTCTTAATTAACTTTATAAAATTCCCGCATAAGTATTTAAAATGGTATACTTTAACTACCAACCTATCATTTCATTTTTTGTTTACAAAAAAATAAGCAAAAACACATTGGGACAAGCTTTTTCAACTATAGTTTTAGCAAGTATATGTCAAAGTGCAATTAACTTAATTTCTTGGCTTATATAAAAAATAAAAACCTACTTTTGAACAAAGTGGAATGATTTTGACAAGTTATAAAAAAGTGAGTTCTTATCTTCATTTTTTAGACAAAATAGAGAAAATGCTAAAAAACATTGAAAAATGAATAAAAATATAAATGAACTTAAAAATTTTTTTGAAAATACTCTTTTCAAAAAGCAAACAGACACTGGCAATAGTCAGTGTTTCTTTTGTTTTTTATAAATTGAAAACTAAATATGAAA
Organism: uncultured Eubacteriales bacterium; assembly: GCA_934463265.1. GTDB lineage: Bacteria > Bacillota > Clostridia > Oscillospirales > Acutalibacteraceae > CAG-557. The sequence goes on from CAKSIU010000027.1 coordinate 4,669, forward strand.
ATCTTTCTATTCTATTTTCATTTAATATGGAGATTTTTGCCAGAGTATATTGTTTTTTGGCGAAAAATAAATTATAGTTTACTTTGGATATTTTATCCTAATATAACTTAAAGGAGGGCTTTTTATGCTTCAAAATAAAACAAAAAAGGCTGTGGCTGTTGGTTTATCACTATCAATGATAGCTAATTTTTCCCAACAGGTTTATGCTTCCGATCTGGTTACTATTCCTCAAAATAATAACTCGGTTATTATTCCACATAATTCTTCAATCATTCAATCTCACTCAATTTCATTCTCTATGAAATCTATTGAATCGAAAATCTCCAATGTTTTGAATCCTGATAAAAAAGATGGAGCAAGTAACGTGAATCGTAAAGCATTAGCAACTAATGATTCTGGTAGTTGTGAAATGGAGGAGTCTGGTAGCTGTGGAAATGGTGTATATTATAAATTCACCGCTGCGAACGGTTCTTTAAATATATATGGTTCGGGAGCTATGGATACTTCTTACTTTTCTGTTGACTGCTGGGACTCATATAAAGACTTAATTAAATCGGTAATAATAAATAATGGAGTAACCTCCATCCCTGATAGTGTATTTTCTGGTTGCTCTAATTTAACTCAGGTAAATTTAGGCAATAGTGTAGCCTACATCGGCAAATGGGCATTTTCTGGCTGCAAAGGCTTAACCTCAATAATCATTCCTGACAGTGTAACTTTTATAGGTTATTCTGCGTTTGCTCGTTGCACAAGCTTAACCTCGGTGACCATTCCTGACAGTGTAACTTTTATAGATGATACTGCATTTTCTGGTTGCACAGGCTTAACCTCGGTGACCATTCCTGACACTGTTACGACCATCGGAAAGAGGGCATTTTCTGGTTGCAACGGCTTAACTCAGATAGCCATTCCAGATAGCGTTACTTTCATCGGATCGGGTGTATTTTCTGGTTGCTCATGCTTAACAAAAATTATTGTATCTGATAATAATACAGAGTATAAAGACATTGATGGGGTGCTTTATTCTAAAGATGGTAAGACATTAATAACTTACCCTGCAGGAAAGTCTGGTTCCTTTACCATTCCTGACTATGTAAAAACCATAGGCAAGTCTGCGTTTGACCATTGCGAAGCTTTAACCTCGGTGACCATTCCTGATAGTGTTACGACAATTGAAGATTCTGCATTTTATTGCTGTAAAGGTTTAACCTCGCTGGCCTTTCCTAACAGTGTTACGTCCATCGGTTTTTGTGCAATTGCTCACTGCTCGAGCTTAACTCAGGTAACTATCCCAGACAGCGTTACTTCCATCGGCGATGCTGTATTTGCTGGTTGTGAAAAATTAACAAAAATTACTGTATCTGATGGTAACACAAAATTTAAAGTTATTGATGGAGTGCTTTATTCTATAGATGGTAAGAACTTAATACTTTGTACTACAGGAAAATCTGGCGCCTTTACCATTCCTGACACTGTTATAACCATCGGAAGTTCTGCATTTAGTTGTTGCAAAGACATAACCTCATTAACCATCCCTGACAGCGTTACTTCCATCGGAGATTCGGTATTTACGTTATGCAACGGCTTAACTTCGATAACCATTCCTGATAGCGTTACAAGCATTGGCGAGAAAGCATTTTGGGTCTGCGCAGGCTTAACTCAGGTAACCTTAGGCAATGGTATTAAGGCTATCGCTTCTAGCACTTTTGATAATTGCTACAGATTAACCTCTGTAACCATACCAAACAGTGTAACTTCCATTGGTAACGAAGCATTTTTTAATTGCCAAGGATTAACTCAGGTAACCATACCAAACAGTGTAACTTCCATTGGCAACGAAGCATTTTGGGGCTGCGAAGGTTTAACCTCTGTAACCATAGGCAATGGCGTTACGGCCATTGGCACCGGTGTATTTAAACAATGTCCAAAGCTAACTTCTGTAACGTTAAATAATTCTTATGTTTTAAAAAATTTAAAAACAATTTTCTCTTCTTATAAAAATTTAAAAACAATAATACTGGGGGATAAGATTCTTTCAATAGATGATTCTGCGTTTAAAGGTTTAAATAATTTAACCTCTATAGAAATAGGAAATAAAGTTACTTCAATTGGAGACTCGGCTTTTTCGGATTGTGTAGCTTTAAATACGGTTACAATTCCTAACAGCGTTACTAAAATTCATAAAAATACTTTTTCAAATTGTACGGTTTTAAACAATGTTACTGTTTCAGGTAACTTGGAATATGTTGGTGCGAGCGCTTTCTCAGACTGTATAGGTTTAGATAATTTTACTTATAAAGGAACAGCAGCTCCAGCATGTGACGCTAATGTCTTTTCTAACTGCCCTAAATTAAAAAAAGTAAATGTACCTGATAATTATGAAGGTAGCGACTTTTGTGGCAAACCAATAACAAAAAAGAATAGCCTCACGGTAACGGTAAAAGATTGGTTTACTGATAATGTTGCATGGGTTGCGCCTGTATTCACTATTATAAGTGGAATTGTTGCAGTAATTAGTTTAATTATTAAGTATGATAAAGCAAAAAACTTTTTTTTATCCCATTGTTCCTGTTGTCCTTGTTGCAATAAAGGGATGGAAACTTCTAGTGACACAATAATAAATGAAAACATTCTTTAAAATGTTGCGAAAGGAAATCACATGAAAAAGACAGTAAGTTTTTTATTAGCTTGTAGTATTTTTCTTTATCAATGTCCTTCTGTAAATGCAAATAGTCCACTCTCTGAAAAGGGAGTGGACTCTGATAAAGACGTCATTTCTCCAATAAGTCTGTCTGTTGAAATTCCAAAGAAAGAACCACTCAAAGAGGAATCTAAAATAAATATCGTGCCAAATGAGATAGCTATAAAAATTCCTAATGATGTGGAACTTGAAGAATATCAAGATGATTTTGAGGAAGATAGCAGGCCGTCTAAATGGGAAATGGCAAAGAATGTAGCAATATATTTAGGTAAATCGTTTGTAAATGATGTAAAATCCTATGTACTATTTTATCCTTTAACAAAAATAGCACAGGCGATCTCGTTCTGCTTATGGTACTTTCCTGCTTATGCATTGTATGAGAAAACAGGGCTTGATATTCCTGCTAAACTATCAAGCTTTATAACCAGTGAAAATGCGGCTATTATTGCTCGAAATCTTTATAACGTATTCCTATGACTTTAGCTTCTTTCTTGTATAAATGGGGTAGAGAAGCTTATGCCTACATGAAAAGTTAAATCATTTATTTAAGAAAGATGAAACATCCCCACACAAAAGCTGTGTGAGGATGTTTTTCCACAGTCTATTAAACTTTCGAGTTTAATAAGAAAATTTTACAGAAGAGCTTCATATCCTACTATCTCGCAGTCCTTTAAAATCTATATCTACTTGTAAATGCGAAAGATTTGGATCGTCGTCTTCTATATCAAAGCGTGAATCGTAATGAGAAAAATTATCGATTTGCCGTTTGGCCGCTCTATACTAAGAACATACCTGCCATCTTTTTTTCGATCGTGTAGCCATCACCATTAAAAATGTTTGGATTATCACAGCCACCCGTAACGCTGTCTAGCTCATTATCGCTTAATTCTCTTTTTTTCATTTAAATCACTCCTTATTAATAAATCTTTTGATTAATTTATTTTAAACTTTGTTATTAATTTCTTTTTTTCTTCAAGCAAAGTCCCAAATATAAGCCTGCAACAAGTGCCATTGATGCGGACATTAACACTATGTAGCTTGTTTCATCGCCAGTTTTTACTGCCGAACTAGATGATGAACTTTCATTTTTTTCTTTTGACTGAGTCAGTGCTTCATCGCTCAAGCTTTCTAGTACGGCATTTAATTGCTCTTTTTGGTCGTAATTTAGTTTGTTTATATTCAGTGCAGCTTGTTCTTCTTCTGATAGTTTATCTTGGAGCTATACTAAAAAAGTAGACACAAAAATAAACAACATGCTACAATAAATCATACACAAAAAAGGAGGCCTTT
>CAKSIU010000028.1 GCA_934463265.1 uncultured Eubacteriales bacterium
CGTTGTTTTTCTACCTTTCCCATTCACCATCTTACGTGTCGCCTCTCTTTTAAAATCTGTAAAAGTTTTGCCTCTATGATACACTTTGGAGTATCGCACGGAGATTTTTAGGTAACGGTTCAAGATATAACGAAATTATGAATTTAAATGGCTTGACTTCAACCACAATTTACCCGGGACAAGTCTTAAAAATACCGAATCAATGAGGTGAAACATGAAAAACAAAACATTCGAAATCGCGACTTTTGCAATTTTAATAGAAGGTATCATCACTTACATAAATCAATTTTTCGTACAAGAAAATTTTTGCTGGCAGATGCTATTCAGTATGGCTTTAGGCATAGTCATCTCAGTTGCTTACAAACTTGATTTGCCAGCCTATTTTAATTTAAAATCCAATATTCCATATGTTGGTTGTGTGTTAACTGGAATATTGTTATCACGTGGAAGCAATTATCTTTTTGATTTGTTAAACAATGTTATATCTATTTGCTAAAAAATCCTTCGTAGGCAAAATTGAACGCTTTTTTTCTTCCTCTTAAACCTCTTTGCAAGGCTTTTACTACCTATAATAAGCTTAACGTTACCTGTCATTAAACTTTCAACTAATTAAAAATTAGCTGTCATCTTTTTGCTAAAAACTGAGCGCTTTTATACGTTTGCTTAAATAAATTGTTACTGAAATTAATACCAGGGAGTAAATAAAAACAATGATATGCCAATCTATAAAATTAATTAACAATATAGCCCCAATTAAAATACCCACAGATATAATATTGAATAATAATGTTAAAATAACAGATAAACTTTGTCTTATCACAGTTATTTCATTTTTCCAGTCATAATTAGGAAATTTTAAATTAATCAACAGGCCCAAACAAGAAGAAAAAAGCGTGTATATAGTTGGGGTAATAAATAAAAACATCCCATCAAAAAAACTTAAATTCAACTTAATTATAAAAATAATGTTTGCAATAATTAACGAAGGTAAAGTAATGCTGAGGTTAACTAAAACTTTACTTATATAAATTTTTGAAGTTTCTACAGGAAGCGTTTTTAAAATCCATATATTTTTTCCTTCCAAAGAAAACGAAATCGAAGTTGTACAGGTAAGCGCCACCAAGGTAGAAACAACTAAAGGTGTAAACTTACTTATCCATATAGAAAAATTTGGAATTTCTAAAAAAGCTTCTATTTGATCAGGAGAAACAAATAATATAGCCAAAGAAAATAAAATTAACGCAATTGCAAATATTGATGTATTCAAAACATAAGAAGGAGAAGAAAAATAGCGTAAAATCTCCTTTTTATAAAGAGCTTTAATATCATAAGTAATCTTTAAACTTAAAATTGAGGTTTCAGATACTAGATTTACTTTTATTGATTTTAAAGCATTCAAAATTTTTTTATAATTAAAAGATATAAGATAAACGAAAACATAAAATATTATTAAAGATATTAAACACGATAAAATAAAAATATAAATGTTTGTAGGTTCTAATGGAAAAGGAATAAAACATTGTAATATTAAACTGTTTGTAAAAAGATCTGATATTTGAGATAGACTTATAACATTATATTTTATGCTGGCAATTATAAAAATTGGTACAATAATCATTAAAACTAAATTTAAAACAATATTTATAATATTACTTGATCTAAATCTGGAAGATATGAGATAAATAAGTGTGCTAAAAAAGGTTGAAAATACCATTGGAATAAGCGGGATAAAAAGAACTGACATAATAATCATAATAAAATAAGTAAAAGAATAAATATGTGTATAGATCATTAAACTAGCCGTTACCGGAAGAATGAAGCCTAACGTAATAAAAATATTAAGAATATATAATGATAAAACTCTGCTAATTACTATTAAACTTGCTTTTATAGGTAAAGACATTAAAAAATCAGTGTCTTTTGAAAAAAATATCAATGAACTACTTTTTAAAAAAGTAAATATAAAAATGCATAAAATTAAAATTCCAGCTGTTAGGTTTGGCAACAGTTTTCCATATCCTAAATCTATGACAGACTTTGAAACAAAAAAGATATATAAAAAGAAAGATACAAATAAAAGTATCGTAACAGTTAAAAAAGTTGCAAAAGTTGTTTTTTTGTTTCTAACATTTAATGATTTGGACTGCAAATTTCCTACAATCTGCAATTTTAAAAGCCAAAGCAAATTATTTGACATCATTGATAACCTCCATGAAAACACTTTCAAGGTCACTATTTGCTAATACTTTTTGAGTTTCACCGCAGGTAACTAATTCCCCACATTTTATTATAGCAATTTTATTACATAACTTTTCTGCAACTTCTAATACATGTGTTGAAAAGAAAATTGCGCAACCTTCCTCACATAAGTTTTTCATTACTTTTTTTAGTTTTATAGACGCAACAGGATCTAATCCTACAAACGGTTCATCCAAAATCAAAAGCTTTGGATTATGGACAAGTGAAGCAATAATAATTAATTTTTGCTTCATACCATGAGAATATGATGAAATTAAATTATTTAAAAAATTCTCCATCTCAAACATAGCAGCATATTTTTTTACTCTTTGATTCATTGCATTTTGTGAAACCCTATAAATATCACATATAAAATTTATATATTGATATCCAGTTAAATGTTCATAAACTGCAGGTGTATCTGGAATATACGCTAAAGTTTGTTTGCAAGCTAATGGTTCTTTTTTTATTGACTTACCGTTAATTAAAATATCTCCTTGCTCAAAGTCAAGTATACCAACAATACATTTTATAGTTGTAGTTTTACCTGCACCGTTATGCCCAATAAACCCATATATATCCCCTGGGCTTACTTGTATACTGAAATTACTAACTGCTTTTTTAGAATTATAACTTTTGCTTAGATTTATAATTGTTAACATTGCTTTAATTCTCCTATCGCATAGTGGTTATTCAAATAATCCTTCTTCTATTATATCAAGTTCTATATCTTTGTCTATCCATGTACTTAGTGAATGACTCTTATGATATCCCATATCTGAAACACAAGTTACTTCATCTGCAAGTTTTTTTACAATGTCTAATGACCATGCCTTATATAATTTTGCTTGCCAATATTCTTTTATTGAATGTCTTTTTACATTTCCTATTACGATGGGTAAATAAGGAGATACAGTTATTGAACCATCAGATTTTATATTCAAGCTTATAGCAGAGATATTAAACTCATTATCTTTAGCTCTAAATATATGATCTAAAGGGTCTCCATATTCTATATCGAAATTTTTTGTCAAATAATTTTTTTTTGCTTGTTTTATTTTTTTTATAAGCTCAATGTATTGAGCATTCGAGGGCATTATTTTTTCTAGGTTTTTGTTAGCTCTTCCTATTATCATCAGAGGCTGAACTCTTAGCTGCTGAACCCCCAAATCATAACATATATCGCATATCGTTTCAAATTGACTTATATTATTTTTAGTAGGGCAAAATGCAACATTTAAATCAAAACAACCTTTGTCAGCGATAATTTTAATAGCATTTGTAGCTTTGTCAAAAGCCTGTTCGTGTTGCCTTAACTCATAACAAGTTTCTCTATTTGAACCATCTAAACTTATTTGAACGTGGTTTACATGATGTATTTTTAATTTTTTCGCAACTTCTTCTGTCATAAAATAGCCATTAGAAACCATAGATATGTTCCTAACACCATTATTATGTAACATATCACAACACTGCAAAAGCAATTCTAATCTTAATAAAGGCTCACCTCCACAAAAGCAAAGATTACAAGGTTTCATCTCTGCAATATCTTTTACTAATTTTAAAACTTCACTATCAGTCATTTCGTTTTTACAGCTATTGTTTTCTCCACTTGAATTATAACAATGCAAGCATCTATAATTACATTTATTAGTTATATCAAGACCAATTTGATAAGGGCCTTTTAAGTTTTTACATTGTTCCTCAAATATATTCATACTTATTCTCCTGATTTTAATAAACAATCATACATAAATAAATCTTCCACATTATTTTCTTTTTCAAGAAGAGTAATATACTTAAATCCGATACTTTCAAGTTTTGTAGAAAACGCACTGTCTTTTTCGCGCTTTGTTAAATGAGCTCTAATTTTTGTTATAGGCGCAACAGATGCATCATTTATCATTGCTTTTACATTTCCCAAAAATTTCCCTATAAAGTTTACAGGGCACATTAAAAAGTTTAATGTAGCCACGCTGGAGGTGTTCGGAACATCCATGATTAAAAGACCTTCCATTTTGTTATTGTTTAGTAGCATAAAATAAATTGCACTCATATTAAAAAGAGAATATCTTATATTGCTTTGAGTATTGTACGCATTAGTGGAAATATGATTTTTAAATATGTTTAAATCACTAATTTTATTTTTAGATGTAAGGAAGTCATATATTTGTTGCATATTACTATCAAACGCAACTTTTATTTTATAATTTTTATTTATTTCTTTCTCTAAATTATTCATCTTAGGCTCTATTCCGTCCTTCCATTTTATTATTCCTTTAACCCACAGCTGAACAAGTAAAATAGACAGGTCTTTTCCTATCTCTTTTTCATAAGCTTCCCCATAAGTACGAGTCATGGTTTTAAAAATATCATATACTGTTTTTTCCCCATCCATTAGAGATAAAATGTATTGTGTTGTTTCGTTAATCAACTCATACCTTGGATATTTGCTATTTGCTAAAGCTATAGATACAAAGCCATTATTTTCTTCTCTTATATATGGTAAATTATATTCATTTGATATTGGTACACAATTAGATTTGTAATCTACACCTTCAAATTTTATCATGTTTTAAAATTCTCCTTTTATGATGATTATAAAAACAACCCTCTTAGAACCATTGTTAAACAGTTTTAAGGGGATTTGTTTTTATATTAATAAAATTTTAAAGTGGCATAGTTATCACAAGAGCAGATGCAATTATAGCAAAACTCGCAGCTGCAATAGCAACCGTAACTGCAATTGAAACCATAACTGTAACGCTTTGTGCTGTTGGTCCTACACTAGCAATGGTAGGAGATACGTATTCTCTTTTTTCCATAATAAAGTTCCCCTTTTTCTAAGCTAATTACTATTTTTAATATCACAAGCAACATATTTTTGACAATAAGCTCCATGCCCCGGGTTAATATATTTGATACCTTGTGTTAATTATACGACATTGTTTTCAATAAAACAACGCCATTTAGCAAAATCTCCCTTTTAAACAATAAAATCTTATAATAAACAAGGAAACAGTGTTTTATTTACAAGTATTTACAGTCAGTTTAAATTAAACAAAATATATCTCAATATCTTGGTGAATTGAAGTTGTCCTTGTTGTTAAAGTTTTGAAGTTTAAAAAATATTTTCTATTGCGTGGCTTAGAGAACGTATACTTTGGTGTAAATACGTTCCAAAATAATTATTTAGAACAGCAAAAACATAATTTTGTTAAAAAAGGAATACGCTATATTAAGAGATATTCGGCCAAATAAAATTGGTCGTTTTTTTATGCCTTTTTATAACATGTAATTCGTCTTTATTACTAAAAAATATATAAATCCTCTTTAATTTGTAATAAATCTCATTCAAAGCCCGACATTTAAATTGGAGGAAAATAGTTAATATTTAAGTGTTAGTGAATCAATTTAGGCAAATACCTCATAATTCAACCTTATTCTTTGTTATTTAATATTTTATTTCGAGGAAGTACAAAAAAACGGGAAGTGTGTAACCTTTGTCAGAACTAGGTGCAGCACAAAAAAGGAGGATTTAAGTATTTCCTATCATAGGAAAATAATAAATATTTCTACATAAAAGCTATATAGGCGTGGGTCATTGCACCTAACTAAATAAAGCAGAGTTTTATGCACGTTCAATTGCACGTGTGTAGAACTCCGCTTTTTTATTAAGTCAAAGCAATCAAGCCAACTAGTTGTTGTCTTTCTCTTATCTTCGTGTGAATGCGGAGGAGACGTTATGAGACATTGGCTTTTCTATTACATACGCTATCCATAGCCGTTCAATTTGTTTGAAAAAAATCAAATAAATTGGAGGGACGGCAATGAAAAATCGTCATGAAAATATAAAAAATGAGTTGGCTTACTTTTACAAAGTGATAAAAAATATGGATATAAAAGATAACATTAAACAGTCAAAAATAAATGAATGTGAGACGCCTCTTGATGAAATTTTGTATGACCAACTTTCTGTTGGCGAAAACATGGACAAGCATTTAGAAGAGCAAAATTTACTCGGATGGATTGAAATAATTGAAAACCCGAAATTATATGAAGCTGTGAAATCGCTATCTATTGAAGACCAAATATTCATAAGCTATATAGTTAAAGAAGGGCGAACTCAACGGGAGCTGGCAAAAATTTGTGGAATCAATCAAAGAACAGTCGGGCGTAAATTTGATAAAATATTAGTTTTGCTGAAGTCTATTTTGTTAATAAAGTAGAAACTAAAAAATTTTTAAAAAATACGCCTCAAAAAACAGCCCAAAAGACTCTTATATATATAGAGGGATATTTTTCCATATCTCTATTTGAAGCTTGAAAATCGAATATAAATATTTCAGTTACATTAAATCGTTGGACAAGCGTTTTATCGGATACGCGAAGACCTCATTGAGCGAGCGGTAAACATCCAGATATAAAATTTGTGTGGTGGCAAATCCGCGATGAGTCCAATAATTTACAATGGTACTCCTGTCCATAGTCGAGGTTAAGTCCCAGAGTGCAGTCCCAGTGTGGGGAACGTTGAATTCGTGTGATGCTGTCTTACCAACAGCAGGCTGAAATACTAAAAAATTTAAAGCAAAGGATGGTTAAATCTTGAAAAGAATGTTTACAAATTATCCAGACGTCGTTTCAATAAACGAATTAATGACGATGCTTAATATTGGCAAAAAAACAGCATATTCTTTACTTCAATCCGAAGAAATAAAAAGTATCAAGGTCGGTAGGCAATATCGAATCCCGAAACGTTTTATCATCGAGTATCTACAATGCAGTTAACACGTTCCTTTGACAAGTATGTTATAATATATAATGTTAGAGAATGTGTCCATGCAATTTAGGAGGATACATTTATGACAGGTTGTTTAAAAATTAAAAATGATACGTTTTATGCAGTGTTAAATTTGAAAGAGGGTGGCAAATATAAGCAAAAGTGGGTTTCAACGAAATTAAAAGTTAAAGGCAACAAATATAAGGCTATGGATTTTTTAAACAATTTGATGATTGAATACGAAGAAAAAAAAGCAGCTACGGACCCATCAGACATTTTGTTTACAGATTATTTAATACAATGGTTGGAGAAAAAGAAAAATAAGGTCGAAACGGTGACGTTTGAAGGCTATAAAACGCTGATAGACAACCATATCTACCCTTATTTTAAAAAGAAAAAATTTAAGCTTTCAGAAATAAAGCCTTCACATATTGCAGATTTTTATGAAAGTAAATTTAAAAATGGCCGTTGTGATGGCAAAGGCGGATTATCTATTCGAACGATAAAAATGTTGGCATTCATTATAAAAGCGGTGCTGGATGAAGCCACCTTTTACGAACTGATTTTACGAAATCCAGCTTCAAAAGTTCCTTTACCGAAAAAAGAGGATGAGGAAAAGAAATGCGTTTTTCTGGACGCTAAAAGTGCAAATGAAGTTCTAAAATTTTTTAGAGGCCATCATTTGCAACCTTTGATTTACACAACTTTATATTACGGATTACGCCGAAGCGAGGTTTTAGGATTAAAGTGGGATGCCATAGACTTTGAAAACGACACGCTTGAAATTAAACACACCGTTGTAAAACACACAACAATTGTAGCAAAAGACAAAACAAAAACTGCAGCCGGAAAAAGAAAATACGCGCTTCTTCCAGAAATAAAGGAAGTTTTGCTAAACCTAAAAAAAGAAGCCCAAAACAACAAAAAAATATTGGGTAAAGAATATCAAAATACTGATTATATTTTTGTATGGCCGGATGGCAAACCATATAGACCTGACTACATAACACGCGAATTTCAAAAGGTCTTAAAAAGGAATGATTTTCCTCAGATGCGGTTTCATGATTTGAGGCACAGCTGCGCAAGTATTCTGTATGACAAAGGCTGGGAGTTAAAGGATATTCAAACCTGGCTTGGACATGCAGATATAGAAACCACAGCTGATGTTTACACCCATATTAGCAACACAAGAAAAAATAATATGGCCAAAGATATTCAACATACTTTCTCTTTATAAAATCGTTTCAATTTATAATTTTATGGCTTGAGAAAATTCGTAGAAAAATTCGTAGAAACCTTTGCAAAGCTACCAATTAAATAAATTTAAAATACGTCAACATCTCAGCAATGATGCGGAGTTTCAACTGTCGTTGAATAATGAAACCCTGCATCTACTGTAGCATTAAAAAAATTTACTTTCTCAGCATCAGAATGAAAACAAT
>CAKSIU010000029.1 GCA_934463265.1 uncultured Eubacteriales bacterium
TTTTTTAAGCACAATTTATAGTGCTACTTCTTAAAATGTTTCTAAATTTGTGTCCTTTTTATTGACTGTAGTCCATTGTTATAGATATCCTCTTCCCCTACTGGTTTCCCTGTATCCCATTCCTCATATTGATATTCACCCTCATGCCCTTCAATTAGTTCTTTAAATGTTTTCGGTTTCTCTTTTTTCTTATCTTCCATATAATCACCTCCCATTCATTATACACAATTAAAAAAAGGCAATCTCAATCATTTGAAACTGCCCTTTTTTTGTGTGAAAATAATATAAAGTTTTCAAGTCATTATAGTTGACTTTTCATTCTGCACATCATATATCTCTTTCCGTAGCACTTCGAGATGTGCAAAAGACTCAAAACGCTGTTATATCAACGTTTTAAACTGATTAAAACGCACACAAAACTTAACTTTTCATGTATGCATAAGCATCTCTGCCCCATTTATACAAGAAAGAAGCTAAAGTCATAGGAATGACATTATAAAGATTCCGAGCAAAAATAGCCTTATTTTCACTGGTTATATAACTTGATAATTTAGCAGGAATATCAAACCCTGTTTTCTTATACAAAACATAAGCAGGAAAATACCATAAACAAAACGAGATCGCCTGTGCAATTTTGTGTAATGGATAAAACTTCACATATGATTTCACATCATTCACAAATGACTTGCCTAAATATGTTGCAACATTCTTTGCCATTTCCCACTTAGACGGCCTATAATCTTCCTCAAAATCATCTTGATATTCTTCTAATTCACAAGGCTTTTTCTCTTTCGTATCCTCTTTAGGAATAGCTACCAGTTTACTATTTACAGGCATACTTTCCTCTGTCTTTTCTACAAAAGAGCCCAACTCTTTTTCAGAGAGTGGACTATTTGCATTTACAGAAGGACATTGAAAAAGAAAAATACTACAAGCTATTAAAAAACTTATTGTCTTTTTCATATGATTTCCTTTCGTAATCTTCTTAAATGTTAAAGAATGTTTTCATTTAGTGTTTTGTCTAGTGTTTCGTCACTAGCTGTTTCTTGTTCTATATTGCAACAAGGACAACAAGAACAATGAGAAAAACAAAAATTTTTCAATTTATCATATTTAAGAAGTAAACCAATTGCTGCGACAGTTCCACTGATAATAGTAAATATAGGTGCTACCCATGCAACATTATCAGAAAACCATTCTTTTATTGAACGTTTCTTTCCTGTTATTGCTTTGCCACAAAAGTCATTACCTTCATAATTATCGGGCACATTTACTTTCTCTAATTTAGGACAGTTATAAAAAACATTAGTACCAGTATCATATCCTGGGGCAGTAGTTCCTTTATAAGTAAAATTATCTAAATTAGTACAGGTCGAGAAAGCACCTTCTCTGACATGTTTTAAGTTTCCAGACACAGTAACATTATTTAAAACTGTACAATTTAAAAATGCATCCTTTCCAATCGAAGTAACACTGCTAGGAATTGTAACCGTATTCAATTCGACACAATCCGAAAAAGCCGAATCTCCAATTGAAGTAACTTTATCACCTATTGTTATAGAATTTAACTTGATACAACCTTTAAAAGCAGAATCATCTATTGAAAGAATCCCATCCTCCAATGTTATTGTTTTAAAATTTTCATAATTTGAAAGGAAAATTGTTTTTAAATTTTTTATAACATAAGAATTATTTAATTTTACAGAAGTTAGATCTGAACACTCAAAAAAAGAACTCGATTCAATCTTATTTACAGAATAAGGAATGTTAATTGAGGTTAAGCCAGAGCAGCCAAAAAATGCATACTTGCCGATGGTCGTAACGCTGTCTGGGATTTTAAGTTCTCCTGTTAACCCATAGCAGCCAAAAAATGCAGAATTGCCGATGGTCGTAACGCTGTCTGGGATTTTAAGTTCTCCTGTTAACTCAGAGCAGCCATCAAATGCAAAAGAGCCGATGTAAGTTACGCTGTTGCCTATGGTCACTGAGGTTAAGCCAGAGCAGCCAAAAAATGCATACTCGCCGATGGTCGTAACGCTGTCTGGGATTTTAAGTTCTCCTGTTAACCCAGAGCAGCCAAAAAATGCAGAATTGCCGATGGTCGTAACGCTGTCTGGGATGGTCACTGAAGTTAAGCCTGTGCAGAGATAGAATGCACTAGCGCCGATGGTCGTAACGCTGTCTGGGATGGTCACTGAAGTTAAACCATAGCAGCCAAAAAATGCACTAGCGCCGATGGAAATTACTTTGTCAGAAATGATAAAGTAACCAGCTTTTCTTGCAGGGCACGTTATTAAAGTCTTATTATCTTTAGAATAAAGCACTCCATCAATAGATTTATATTTTGTGTTATTTTCAGATATGTTAATTGATGTTAATGCTTTGCATTCAACAAACACAATCTCGCCGATGGTCGTAACGCTGTCTGGGATGGTCACTGAAGTTAAGCCATAGCAGCCCAAAAATGCACCTTTGCCGATGGAGGTTACGCTGTCTGGGATGGTCACCTGAGTTAACCCAGAGCAGCCATTAAATGCAAACTCGCCGATGTAAGTTACGCTATTGCCTATGGTCACTGAAGTTAAACCTGTGCAGCCAGAAAATGCAGAATCGTCGATGGAAGTTACGCTGTCTAGGATGGTAAAGGAACCAGATTTACCACCAGGATATGCTATTAAGTTATTGCCATCTTTAGAATAAAGCACTCCATCAATAGATTTATATTTTGTGTTATTTTCAGATATGTTAATTGATGTTAATGCTGTGCATTCAGCAAACACAATCTTGCCGATGTAAGTTACGCTATTGCCTATTGTCACTGAAGTTAAACCTGTGCAGCCAGAAAATGCAGAATCGCCGATGTAAGTTACGCTGTTGCCTATGGTCACCGAAGTTAATTTTTGGCAAGCATCAAATGCCCTCACGCTGATGTAAGTTACGCTGTCAGGAATGGTCACTGAAGTTAAGCCTTTGCAGCCAGAAAATGCAGAATTGCCGATGTAAGTTACGCTATTGCCTATGGTCACTGAAGTTAAACCTGTGCAGTCAGAAAATGCACCTTTGCCGATGGTCGTAACGCTGTCTGGGATTTTAAGTTCTCCTGTTAACTCAGAGCAGCCAGAAAATGCAGAATCGCCGATGGTCGTAACGCTGTCTGGGATTTTAAGTTCTCCTGTTAACTCAGAGCAGCCAGAAAATGCAGAATCGCCGATGGAAGTTACGCCATTATTTATTATTACTGATTTTATTGAGTCTTTATATGAGTACCACGGAACTCTGGTTTCATATGAGTAAGTATCCATAGCTCCAGAACCATATATATTTAAAATACCGACATCAGAAATGAATTTATAATATACGCCAGTTCCACAGCTACCAGAATAATTAGTTGCTAAAACTTTACGATTCACGTTGCTTGATACATCTTTTTTAGCTGGATTAAGAATATTAGTTATTTGAGATTCAATGGATTTCATAGAGAATTCAGTTGAGTTAGATTGAATGATTGAAGAGTTTTGCGGAATGACAACCGAAGTGTTGTTTTGAGAAAAAGCCACCAGATCGGAAGCATAAACCTGCGGGGAAAAATTAGCTATCATAGAGAGTGATAATCCAATAGCCACCGCCTTTTTAGAAGTGTTTAGAGCCATAAAAAGCCCTCCTTGCATTAAAATTCTTGATTTATTATTTTGGGATAATATACCCAGAAAAAGAATAATCCAAAATTCATCAAAAAACAATATGGTTTGGCAAAAATCTCCATTTTAAATGAAAGTATGATATAAAGAATTTCATATTTAGTTTTGATTGAATAAAAAAGAAAAACAAAAAAACACTGACTTTCGCCAATGTCTTTTTGCAGAACATGTAAAGGGGGCTTTTATGCTCTAAAAAAGCTTTCTATACCTCTAAATTCCTTTTACATTTTATTCCTTTTCTGATATTTGTCAATGGATTTCAGCATTTTCTCCCTTTTATCCAATAAGAGCGACTAATTAACCATTGTTTTTATTAATTATTCAAATTTAGATAAGAAAACAAAAAGACACTGACTATTGCCAATGTCCTTTCTGTCTGTTATATCATTTTTTTATTTAGGAGTATATTATGAATAAATACATGTATGCTTCCAAACACACTTTCCATTTTATTCCTTTTTCGGTATTTGTCAATAGATTTCAACATCTTCTCCCTTTTGTCTAAAAAACAATAAGATTTTGTTATAATTCTTTATAATTCTTGCTTTCTATAGCGTTATTGTTAAAGGCAATTGTTAGAATTTTTTCTCCAATATCTAAAAAGTTGAAATTCTTATCTAAGCTTCTAATTTCATTTAAGATCGCATTAATTTTTTCTTCGTTAAGTTTATATCCAGCCAAAGACAATCCGGCTGCTAAAACTCCATATGCTTGTTTTTTATAGCCTTTGTTCAAAAGAAGATGTGTTTCTGCAATGGTATCTGCAGCAAGAGATACCCAACAAATACCTTTCATAACGTCTCTGAATTTAGTTCCATATTGTCTTTTTTCGTATTGACGGTATTCACCATTTTCAATCGCTGTTAGTAATGGTTTTATTTTGTTTTCATTTAAATCTTCAAAATCTTTTTCACTAAGGTCAAATGCACTTGAAACTTCCATGCCATCTTTTTTTCCAAAGTTTACATTTACACCTTGTTCCCTTGGCAAAGTATTAGTTGACACCAATAAAAAATTTTTATTCTTATACTGTTTAAGTTCAATTGCAGTCGATAATTTTTGTAAAATTGATTCTGTATTGCTTGTTTCAATCATATTTTTATTAAGCCTTATTTCGCAAGAATTTTCTCCCAAAGAACAAACAACTCCAACCAAAGCTCCTACTGAAGTAACTACAAAATAGATTATTCCATAGCTCTTTTTAAATGTTGGAGCTGTGTACTCTCTAACTTGGTTATTAAATTTAGCAGCTATAGCATCGGTAGCAAGAACAATTGAAAAACCAGTATATTTACCGGTTCCCCAGTTTATTTTTCTCTGTGTATAAATACCCATATCTTCATCTGTTGAAATTAATGATTTTTTTAAATCGTCTATGTAACCAGGAATTTCTCCATATAACATAGCGTCTGAAGAACAGGTTTTGCAACCACAAACACTTTTTTCTTTAGTTATTCTTTTTAGGTCTTCACCTAAATCGCGAACATCAATACATTTTGAATCTTTGTAATTGGTTGGCACAAAGGCATTTACCACCGTATTGACATTATGTAGAATCATTGCAGTACTTAAAGCTATTGCAATTAAATTTTTTGACATTTTGCTCATTTACTATTTACCTCTAATTTTTTTTATATATTCCAAAATTTCATCTAACTCTTTATCAGTTAGTCTTTTTAAATTTTCTTTATTTATTTCAACTTCTTTTCCACTAAAGCATTTGTATTGGGAAAGTTTTTTTTTACCAAGTTTATTGCTTCTGGAGAAGCTTTATTTATAAAGTCTGTAATTTCATTAATTTTTCCTTCAAGTATTTCTGGTTTTTTAACAGCAGAGTAAATACTCAATCCACCAATAAAAACAGTTATTAAAATTGCAGAAGCAACACCAAATAATGATAAAAATCCTTTAAAAAAACCTGCCAAATCATTATAATCAACTTTTCCTTCATTATTTTTTCTAAATGCCTTTACGTTTTCTAAAAATGGTTGTACTTTTGTTTCTTTCAAGTTATTAAAATAATTTTTAGTATAAGTATCTTCGTATTTAATACCATCTTTTTTCCCAAAGTTTACATTTGTACTCAAATCCCTAGGAAGCGTGTTAGCTGATACTAGCAAAAAATTTTTATTTTTATAGTGATCTAGGGTAATACTATCAGATAAACGGTCTAATATTGATTCTATGATAGATATCTTAGTAGCAACTTCTGGTACATATATTTTTTTTGATAATACATCAAATTCTTTTTCTAAATCTGAAACATAATCACTAATTTTGTCATACGTCATTGCTGCAAAACCGCAAGTTTTACAACCACAAACATTTTTATCTTTTTTAATATAATTTGAGTCAACACCTAATTTTCTAATATCAATACATTTTGAATCTTTGTAGTTTGTTGGTACAAATGCACTTGACACCATATTGGTATTAGGAAGAACAGTTGCAACACTTAAGCCAGTTGCAATAAGGCTTTTTGTAAATTTGTTCATAATAAAACAAACCTCCTAAAATTCAACTTTAATTTTATTATACTACAAAAATATTCAAAATATTTTCTAATTTAGCAAAAAAAGTAAAATCTATGTTTTATACTTAAAATGTTCTTGACCATATATTTTTTTATTGAAAAAGTTTCTATAATGAGTTTTTACATTATTGCTCTTTCCTGTGCCAAAACTTAACGGTATTGACATGACTTTTGAGGTGTAGTAAATAGCCTGTGTCATAACTTACGGTCATAAGTGAACGTGAAAATTAAGGCTTTTTGGGGGAAATTTGAAATGAAATACGGGTATGCAAGAGTAAGTTCTAAAAATCAAGATTTAGAGCTTCAAGTTAGTCAATTAAAATCTGAAAACTGTGAAATTATCTATCAAGAAAAATGGACAGGAACAAAAGTGGATAGACCAGAATTTCAGAAAGTGCTATCTACGTTACAAGATGGAGATACTTTAGTGGTTACAAAGTTAGATCGCCTTGCAAGAAATACAAAAGAGGGAATTGCTATTATAGATGATTTATTCAAGCGGAATATAAAGGTGCATGTGCTAAATGTAGGCTTATTGGAAAATACAACATTGGGGAGATTCTTGCTTCAAAATATATTATATTGTTCAGCTCATACCATCTATTGAATAATTTGACACTCTCCACAGCTAAATCAGGGAGATTCTTGCTTCACAAACCGTTGCCTACTAATTAGGTCTTACATAATTCCCCAAAGCTATATATTATGCTGCCATTAAGGACCGCCCTTATATCCTCATAGTGTTAAAACAAAGGTTATTACGGATTTATACAATAATTTTGGCAAAGTCAAATTTTTTCAATTAGTTCAGATGGTTTTGCGTACGCCCAGAAAGGGCTTTGTTTAAAATAAGAAGATGAAACTACGTCGCATAATAACGCGGCAAAGGGAAACAGTTAGTATATTTTAAAATAAGAGAGTTGAAAGGACGGAGAAAACGTGCAAAAACCAACAACTGAGATTTTGAAACGTATTTTTTAAAATTCCAGCAAACACAAAAACAGCGTATACACTCGTCTTTACAGTTATCTACTGAGAGAAGACATTTATCTAATCGCATATCAAAAAACTGAGCAAAAGTAAAGAGGCATTAACCAGAGGTATAGATACAGATACTGCAGATGGATTTTGGCAAGAATATCTCAAAAAAATAATAAAAGAGCTATCAAGTTGCGAGTATAAGCCCAAACCAGTATGCAGAGAATTTATCAGGAAAGCCAACGGAAAGATTCACCCGTTGGGAATACCTTCATTTAGAGATAAATTGGTACAAGAAGTTGTGTGCAAGTTGTTCTGCACGATCACGCGTGCTCACACCAGTTGGTTTCTTTCGTTCTTGTGCCGATAATGAAATTCATTAGCGCCTTTGAAGTTTCTTTTTTAGAAATTTGAGAAATGTCGATTCTGTGCCGAGCAAAACAGTAACTGCACGCGTGAGAACAACCACTATAGTTATCAAAACGCATCGGCAAATCGCATAAATAGCACTGTGTCCCGCATTCAGGCATCATTCTACTCCCATTTCGGCCAAGCACAGCTCAATCAGCTTTTGCTTACCGTTCGAAGCGAGGTAGTCTTCCGCAGCATTTTTATATTCAAGAGGGAAGATGAGCGTCATTTTGAAAGTGTCTTGCTCGATTTCCCTTTGGCCAAGCTATTTTTCTAACAAGTCGTCTATAAAGTTTTCGCAAAGATTTTGCGTCTCATCCGCAAGTTTAAAGCCAAAATTCGTCATATCAAAATCAATGATATTATCGAGCTCCAAATTCAGCACATCGAAGTCAAAGCCAGTATTCATCGTGAGTTTGTTGTGCGCCAAAGTGTAAGCTTTTTTCTGCTGCTCACTCAAATGCGACAACCTGATAATTTCGATTTCATCAAAACCAAGCTGTTTTAACGCCTCGTAGCGCCCGTGACCTTCGATAATGACACCGTTTTCATCAATTGCGATAGGGTCGTTGTTCCCAAACTCCTGGATGGACTTTTTTTATTTGCTCAATCTGTTCAGGCGGGTGAAGTTTTGCATTGTTTTCATAGGGTTTAATTGCATCTATGCTTATTTTTTCTATTTTCAATGTGTGTTTTTC
>CAKSIU010000030.1 GCA_934463265.1 uncultured Eubacteriales bacterium
TGTATCAAAAGATACGTACTATTATGTCTAATCACTTAAGTTTTGATACAAACACACGGTTTATCATTAACCGTGTGAAAGTGTAAAAAATTCTTTTGTAACCGTGTGAAAGTATGCAACCACTTACAAACTAGCTTATTTCCTCAATTTTAACTTTGTGATTTTTAAGTTTTTCATCATAAGAAATTCCAACTGCCAGTTTTTTACCCGTGTAATCCTTGAGAGCAGTTGAGTATCTTTTTTCTCTGATTTGTTTTAAGGCTTCCTCTGGTGAGGCATTCTTTTTCAACTCGAGTATAAATGCTGGTTTGCTTTTGTCATTTGGGTAGAAAATAAAATCTGCTTTTCCTGCGCCGGCTTCCATTTCTCTTACAATCGTATACTTAGTTCTCGCACTTAAGTATACAAGCGTAATTACACAAGCAAGTGAGTTTTCATCATTGTATTTTATTACCGGTATATTTATATCATGAGCTTCTTGAATCAACTGTTCCATTGTTTCGGTGTCTTTTTTTAGCGTTGCTTCAAGCATTTGATTCGATTTTAGGACTAATTTTGAAATTGCTCCCATTTGATGATTTTTTAGTGAATAATCAAACTTCATCCGGAGCTCTTTGTTCGGAATAGTTAAAGTTTCATCGTGATAACTTAAAAATCCATAAACCGTCATTGCTGAAAGAATTTCATCACGAGTGTTTAAATTTATCTGCTCAGCACTGTATCCCTCTAAATGAATGTTTACAGGAATCCCTGAAACCATCTCCACTATATCATTTTGAATTTCTTCGATATTGTTTTCAACGTAGTAACTTATTTCGTCCATCGGCCCGGTATTTGTCCAATAGCTTTGGCACACACCTTGCCTTAGCGCTGTTGTCACCGAACGAGGGTTATATATTTGCAAATTATTACATGTATAATATCCGTTGTACCATTCCTTTAGGCTATCCATAGAAATTTTATTCTGCTTTTTACATAGGCTCTCTACTTCTTCATTTGTAAAACCAAAGTATTCGTCATACATGTGATCATTCATTATATTGAACTCTAAAAACATATTAAGTGCTGAACCTGCAGAGTATTTTGCTATCGGAAGCACCCCTGTCATATATGTGAGTTCTACGTATGATCTATCTTTTAATAAGTCTTCTAAAAACCTCAAAAACTCTTTTCTATCATTTTCAGAAAATAAATTGTTATTGAATATATAATCCCATTCATCTATTATAAACACAAAACCTTCGCTCGTTTGATTATATAAGTCTTCAAAAATTTTACCTAATTTATCATTCTTATTAAATTCTATATCAAACTTTTCGTTTAAATCTTCTATCAGCTGCTTTTTAAAACCACTTATATATTCAGCATAGTTTGTATAATCAGAAATTGGCTTGCTAAAAGTTATATACACAACATTATGTTTATTTAAATGCTTAGAGTACGAAGAGACTTCACTAATTTTCAGTTTATCAAATAAATTCTTGAAATCAGCGTTTTTAGAATAGTATGACGCCAGCATCATGGCGTTTATTGTTTTACCGAATCTGCGTGGTCGAGTTATACATACATACCGATCTTTAATACCTATTAACTCATTCATTTTTTCTATTATTTGAGTCTTATCTATAAAGTACTTATCTTTAGTTATCAACTCAAATTCATTATTTTTAAAATTACCATTTAAAAAATAAGACATTCCTTTCTCTCCTCCTTGGGCAAGTTTTACTTACTTCTCTATTATACTATATTCCTAAAGATTTATAAACCCCTGCAAAACACTAAACTTAAAAAAAACAGCTGATAGGCAGTTCTTTCTCCTTTTCAGCTGTTTTATCAACCTTTTTATTTATTAATTTTCATTTTTAAATTTAAAATGTAGCGTCCCATCTATATCAACTATAACCTTATCTACCATGGCATACCAAAGCTTCTCATTAAACTCTGATATAAGATTATCATTTAATTTCAGATGATTTATGAATGCATCTATCTTGTCATGACGAACTATTAATTCCTGTTTTTTCTCCTTGGTTTTAGCAAGCTTATCTTTGGTTGTTTCATACCTATCAGTATAAAAATTGTATTTTTGATTGTATTCATCTTGATTCATAGGCTTTCTTGAATTCTCGTATATCAAAGATTTCATAAGCTCCACTATTACTTTGCACTCTTCTTCAAGTTTTATAACCTCATCATCTATCGTCTTGGTGTCAATAATACTTAAAATCACTTCTTCGCAATCCTTTATAATTGACTCTCTATTCTCAATTACATTGTTAAAGGCTTTTATAAAATTCTCTTTTATCTGCTCTTCGATTAAATGGGGAGTTTTGCACTTTTTCTTATTATTAAACTTGGCATTACATTGCCAAATGACCTTTCTATATTTATCATTCGAATGCCATACTTTTGATCCATAAAATCCTCCACATTCGCCACACACAATCTTACTCGAAAATGGACTGGTACTACTGTGACCACACTTAGACGTTTGTCGTTTTTTCATTTCATCTTGAACTAAATCATATATTTCAGGAGAAATAATCGCTTCATGACTATTCCTTACATAATATTGAGGTATTTCACCATTATTTTTCTTTTTCTTCTTTGTTAAAAAATCGACTGTATAACATTTCTGTAAAAGCGCATCACCCTTATATTTTTCATTTGTAAGAATACTTTTAACTGTACTCGTAGTCCACCTTTCTTTGCCCGCTGGAGTAAGTATTTTTTTATTTGTTAAATACGTTGAAATCGCTGATATAGTTTTACCTTCAATGAACAACCTATAAATTAATCTGATAATTTTAGCTTCTTTCTCCACAATCTTTGGAAAACCGTCCTCCCCTTTTTCATAACCCAGGAAATGCTTGTACGGAAGACTTACTTTCCCGTCTGCAAATCTCTTACGTTGTCCCCATGTAACATTTTCACTTATTGACCTTGACTCCTCCTGAGCAAGTGAACTCATTATTGTTATTAATAATTCTCCTTTTGAATCCAATGTGTAGATGTTTTCTTTCTCGAAATATACCTCCACACCTTTTTCCTTAAGTTTTCGTACTGTGGTTAAGGTATCGACTGTATTTCTTGCAAATCTTGATACTGATTTTGTAACTATTAGATCTATTTTCCCTGCTAGAGCATCTTTGACCATTCTATTGAAGCCATCACGCTTTTTGGTATTTGTCGCACTGATTCCCTCATCTGTGTAAACTTCTATAAACTCCCAGTCATCTTTTGACTTTATATATCTCGTGTAATAATCCACCTGTGCTTCGTAACTTAAAATTTGCTCCTCACTGTCCGTCGACACTCTGGCGTAGGCTGCAACCCTTCTTCTTCGCCATATAACCTTTGGAGTATTTGTGAACAGATCTAATGTTGCAGGAATAACCGTAATTTTACGACTTACATTTGTATTATAGTTTACAGCTTGATTCAAAGTTTTTACTCCTCTCAATGCTATTTATCTTATTTTCTCTTGCCATTTTTTTCATTTCTTCAGTCCATGATTCACTTCTTGATGGATAATTCCATGTCTTCTTAACTTGACTACCATCTTTAAATATAAAATACAATGCACCTTTATTCGGAACTATAATTTGTTTGATTTTTTCTTCGAAAATGTTTTTATCAAAATGTGATATACCTAATACTTCTGCTGATATTGTTTCTAGTATTTCTTCTGGTATCTGACTTGAGGGACAACATTTCTTTCCGTATGTATTAAACGTAGGACACATCCATACAGGCTTTTCGTATTTGGTTCCACTTGCAGCGATTTTTCTTCTATAGTTTTTACCACATAAATTACATTTGATTTTACTTGTAAAAGCATACGTATTTAAATTTCTTACTTTTGAATATTTTTTAGCGCGTTTAGCAATTTCATCCTGCACTTTTAAAAAAGTGTCTTTATCTATTATTGATGTATGGCTTTTCTCAACATAATACTTAGGAAGTTCACCTTTGTTTATACAATGTTTTTTGCTTATATGATCCTTAATAAATGTCTTTTGCAAAATTAAGTCTCCCGTATATTTTTCGTTTTGAAGAATTGTTCGAACGCTGTTTTTATTCCATTTTGTACTGTGTCGAGGCTTAATTTTCATCTTTTCAAGTTTTTTTGCTATCATTAACATACCCATGCCATTTAGATAGTCTTCAAATATCATTTTTACAATTTTAGCTTCACTGGAATCAACTTCAAAATTTCCTTTTTCATATGTATACCCTAAAGTTTTAGAATTAAATGGGATACCACATTTAAATTTATCTCGGATTCTCCATTTACAATTTTCACTAACAGATAGACTTTCTTCCTGCGCAAAAGAAGAGAGGAGGGTAAGCATTAACTCACCATCCTCCGATAAACTATGAATACCCTCTTTTTCAAAATACACGTTGATACCAAGACTCTTAAGTTCCCGCACTGTTTCCAGTACAGTCAGGGTGTTTCTAGCAAATCTTGATATAGATTTAGTGATTATCATATCAATTTTTCCCTGCTTACAGTCAAATATTAGTTTTTGAAATTCTGGCCGGCTATCTTTTGTACCTGTCTTTGCCTCGTCTGCGTAAACCCCAGCGTATGCCCAGTTTGGATTATCTTGAATGAGTTTACTGTAATAACTTATCTGTGCAGACAAAGAATGAAGCATTGCATCTTTTCCGCTTGATACCCGGGCATAGGCTGCTACTTTTTTTATAA
This sequence comes from uncultured Eubacteriales bacterium, assembly GCA_934463265.1. Lineage (GTDB taxonomy): Bacteria > Bacillota > Clostridia > Oscillospirales > Acutalibacteraceae > CAG-557. The sequence goes on from CAKSIU010000030.1 coordinate 4,715, forward strand.
TTGGTAATGCATAAAATTCGGGCTTTATTTTTATGATTTCTCTTTGCATATTTTCACTCCCTTTTCACCTTATCACATATTACCTCTTAAAAAGACAGGTATCAAGCCATTTTAGCGATATAATGTGCCGAATATGGGAGCATACTTTTCTATAAATATTGTATCAATTTTACCGTACTCTTTCTCTGTTATGAGACCTAATTTCAGCATTTCTTTTATGAGATTCATCCGAACCTGATATTCTTTTTCAGACTCAAATTGCGCGTTTGTCATACAAAATACTCCCTCGCTATTTTTTAAATCTATCATTTATGTAACATTCATGGCTACAGTATTTTCGATCTTTGTTATCGTAACTCTTGAATTCTTTTCCACAAGCTTTGCAAACTAAATTTTTTATACATTTTCTATTTGATTCTGCATTTTTCCTCCACCACTCAAATCTACATGAATCACAGCAAAACTTTTTCATACCATTCCTTGAAAATCTTTCTAATGGTTTTCTGCAATTTTTACATAGCGGTGTTCCTTTGCATTTTGTGCTGGTTCTTCTTAAAAATGATTTTATAGTATTTATTGATAGCCCCGTACTTTCTGAGATTTTTGTATAACTTAATCCATCTCTTCTCATGTCTAAAACTTTAGCTCTTAAGTCTGAATTCATAGTTCCCTCCAAAAGAAATAGGAGACGAAAATCTATCCGTCTCCTACTGCTAAAAAGTATTGTTTAATGCATAGCAGTTATTTCTGTAAGCAAATCATAAAGATAGTTTGAGCCTCTAGAGATTAATATTCCCGTCAAAATACATCCGACATAGGGAACATTAGACTCCATGTTTAAATATTTCGGTAAATCAAATTTGTAAGCAATGGCAACAACGATTCCTAAAACTAAACTAAAAATCATTTGCCATGGTGCATCACCGGATACAAAAAATTCATTAAAATATGTAATTATTCCCTCGACAAGTACCGCTGCCATAACCATTTTTGAAACATCCTGCTTCATAATTTCATCCCTCAATTCGGTATTTTTAAAACTTGTCCAGGGTAAATTGTGGTTGATTCTAAGCTATTTAAGTTCATAATTTCTTTATATCTTGTACCGTCACCTAAAAATCTCCGTGCGACACTCCAAAGCGTATCACCTTTTTGTATTATTGTGTACGTAGTATATGATTCAGATTGTCCATTTGTTGGGATTTTTAAAGTTTGTCCAGGATAAATCGTATCAGAAGCTAACCCATTTAAGCTTTTTAGCTTTGAATATTTCGACCCGTTGCCTAGATAACGTTCTGCAATTCCCCACAAGGTATCGCCGGATTTTACAATGTACGTTGTAAAAGAATTTTCTGTTTCATTCGGCAGAGTAGGAGCAGGGGGAGTTTGTGTTGCATCCTGCTTGAAGCCGTTAAGTCCGTTAGCTTTAATGATGGACGGGTAGTCTTTATAACTTATGTTCATGTCAACATTTCCACTGAGTCCACTTACCTTTCCATTATCGGAGTATTGCCAAATTCCGTAAGGTTTTTTGTATCCGCAAGAAGCACTCCAGTGCGCAACCCATTTATCAAATCGGTCTAGCTCGCTTGAATTTAGCTGATTGTTAAGCCAAGAAAGGCTTGCATAGAGCGATGCATAATATCCGGCCTCCTCAATACCCAGTAAAAACGTTTTACAGATGCCAATTAAAGTTTGACTGCTCGGCATCCCATGATTTTTCTTATATCCGTCAGCATCCTCCATATCGAAAAAGACCGGATACTTCGGCTTTTTGTTTTTTAGCAATCTCAATGCGTGCTGAACTTCACTTTTTGCGTCTTCTGGATTTAATGCATAACTATAAAGATACGCTCCCCACGGAATTCCAACATTTTCGCAACCTTGTACGTTTGCCTCAAAACAAAGGTCATCCTGCGAGGTTATATCACTGCCGATTCCAAGCCGTAAAATCGCAAATTGAATTCCGCTATTCTTGACTTTTCCCCAATCTATTTGCCCCTGATGGGCACTTACATCGATTCCTTTGAACATTTTTTTACCTCCTGCTTTTCATAATCAAGAAAAAAATATAGATTTGTTGCCATTTTGAGACGTCAAATCTATATTTTACTGATGATTTAATTAATTGCTAAAATTTTCGCCCACGATTTCTTTATATTGCTTGGCTGTAATTACTCCTTTTTCCACGGCTTTAGCCACCATCTGCTTGTTCCAGAGCTTGCGCTCAAAATTTTTTTTGATTTGTTCAAATGTCATTTGTTGTCCCTCCTTACATATTTGTTAAGTTTTGATACTCAAGGGCTGCTGCGATGCGTTCCTCTGCGCTTACTTCTGGCTCTGGAGCTGGCGTGTTTCTGAGTTCTTCTATTTTAGAAATAGCTTCAGCTTCAGTTAAAGTTGGGTCTATTCCCATCTGTGAGCACACCGCTGCTAAATTTTGAACCGCAAAACAAACTTGCTCTGCCTCATCTGTCTCGATAATATGAGGGAAAACTTCGACTGCTGGAAAGTCTGCCTTTAGTTTTTCCGGCGTTGCAATGGCTCCATTTGGGTACATATAAGTTTTGTTGCCTGTGAATTTTTCAATTTTTATCATAATTTTATCCTCCTAAAAAATGGTTATATTTTTGATTTTGACATATCCCGTGACAGGATATGGGATTAATATATTTTCTATATTCGAATCAACTGTCAGCTCACCTCCCATGTTTTGGAATTTATATTTTGATCCTTTATACAATGTCAAGGCTAGATTTCCTTCAGCAATGCTGTAAACGTCGACCACATCACTATTACGATAGTCTCCACCGGCAAAAAGTGCGTAATTCCCCACAATTGCCGAAGACAGCGAATTATTCCCGGTATGCAAGGCTGTCAGAGTGCTTCTGACGAGATTTTGGTCTATCAAGTCCACAACATCGTAAAAGTAATCTTTGTAAGAACTTTCGTCTCTTTTTTGTCCGCCTGCAAACAAAGCGTAATTTCCCACTGTTGTTGCTGAAAACTGGTCTCTATCATGGCTTAATTCCGTCGCTGTGGTGCGCGTTAAATTTTCGTCATAAGCATCGACTATGGCTT
>CAKSIU010000031.1 GCA_934463265.1 uncultured Eubacteriales bacterium
AACAGTTGATTTTGAGCTGTATCAACTTTTAACTGTGTAATTTTTCCACCATATTCCGTATTTTCAAAATAGAAATATCCTCCCATCGGAATCACGTTGTTTTCTGCACTTATTGTAATTTGAAAGCTATTTTCCGAGCCAATCTCGAAATCAAGCTCGTAATCTTTCAAAATCTCAATATCAATCCGATTTTCGTCTGTATAAATTAAATCCATCAAAGTTTCACCCTTTCAGTTCAGCCTTCGTTAATTTATTCCAGCACTGCCGCTGGACCGCACTGGGGAATAAATTCCCAGACCCCCAACGCGCACTCGCACAGGCGTGCTCATGCTGTGTTTTTTTGCTCCGCGCTGTACAACAATCTAAGCAGCTTTCACCGCAAAAATGCGATTAACGATGCTCCACTTAGGTTCACTGCGCTCGTCAAAAAGCGTTAAATCAAAACCAAAATCATTATTCCACGTTACCGCAACTACCCCTGATGGAATCTTTTGAAAAATATAATTTTCACGGTTTCTATAATTTATCACACTTGTTCGTTTGCCGTCGGATTGCACAGTTTCAATGATTTTCTCTCGGCTATTAATTTCCAAATATTCGTCGCCTTCGACCGGAACATTTACTGCGTACATATGGCCACCGATGTACAACGCTGGGTTTATCACGGGGCCATAAATTATTAATTTGAAATTACTTCCAACCAACGCGTCATTTAAAAAGCCTTTGAGTGCTCCTGAAGAGTACTGGTAAGGATATCCATAAATATATCCGTGCCCGGAAACTGGCTGGTTTTTTACAAAACTATATGTTTTCTCACAAACCCAATTATTCGTATCCGAAATTATTGTCAGTTCTAATGTCAGCAAATTTTGTGCAGCAAGAAAATCTTTTCTTACGTTTGAAATCATGTAACAAGTATAATAATCGCCAAGATAAAATTTCCCTGGCCTTTTTGCTAAAACATCCTTTTCAAATATTTCGAAAAAAGAATTAAAAAGCTCAAAACCTTTACTTTGACTTCTGGCATGAATCGAAACTGACAATGTTTTTGTTGACACATTTGACAAATTAAAGCTTTTAATTTTATTAAAATCGCTCTCATAATTCCAAGTGTAATCGCGCATTTTATATGAGTTTGAAAAATAATTTTTTCCATCAAACTTTATCGTCTCACCAAGATGATTCATATATTTCAAAACCAAAAAATTTTTCACCTCCGTCACGCATAACGCCTTACCAGCCTTGCTATTTCGCGGTCATTAAATCTCAAACTTACTCCATCTACGAGCGCTTTTACGATTTTTCCGCACAAACTTCCATTAAGCTCATGTGTTTCATCTAGCAAACGTTCAAGCACTTCAGTTTCTTTCTGATAGATTACAGAAAAATCCGTACTTAAGCCATTTAAAGGCTTATTTTTTAAACTATTGCTCTCAAAATTTGCACCCGAATTCACATAATTTATCGCCGTGTTCATCTCAATTTCAAAGTCGGTTGGAATCGAATTTTGCATCTGCTTCGAGACGTTTTTCATTGAGTTTTCAAATCCTTCTCCAACGCCAAGCGCCAAGTTTTTACCGATTTGCTCTTCAAACAATTTTGATAGCGATGCAATTCCAAAAAAGCTTTTAATTCCTTTTAAAATGCTTTCTCCAAAACCTCTAATCTTGTTAAGTACCCAATCTTTCGCGTTATTTATACCATTCCAAAGCCCTTGCACAAGATTTTTACCGATATCAAGCATTTTCCCAGGTAGCTCACAAACCGTACTCCAGATGCCTGACACTAAATTTTGCACAGCGTTTATTCCGGCTGAAAGCAGTTGACTGCACCAATTATGCTGTTCCAGATTTTACTCGGGAGCGTTCCCACAAAATTAATTACTGTGCTCACAAACTCGCTAGCCTTAGAAGTACCTGTATTTATTAGGCTCACAAAAAACATGCCAACATTTGTGATTGCTTTTTGTAGCCAATCCCAGATTTTCCCTGGCAATTCTTTTACTGAATCGATTACCTTATCCACAAACTCGTTGGCCTTAGAAATTCCAGTACGTATGATATTTACAAAAAATGTGCTAACCTTATTTGTCGCATCACAAAGCCAAGTCCAAATTTTGCCTGGCAGTTCTGAAAAAAAGGTTATCACTTGGCTGATAAATTTTGGCACTTCAGTTGAGGCAAAGTTCCACAAATCGGCGCCCCACTGAATAATTTGTTCAAGCGCGAGCTTTAGAACAGCATTAAGAAGTTTCGGCAGTTTTCCAAACCAGTCGCCTATATTTGCAACAAAATTTGGAATTGTTTCGGTGAAAAACGCGACAAAAGAATTCCACGCTTCCGGAATCGTCTCCGTAAAGAAATTTAAAATTGCCTCCCAAGCCACAGAGAATGCCGCCTGAACATTTTCCCATAAGCCAATCCAAAAATTTCTAAAACCTTCGCAATTGTTCCAAAGCAGAATAAAACCCGCAACAAGTGCGCCTATTGCAGTAATAACCAGTCCAATCGGATTTGCACTCATTGCAGCATTCATCAGCCACTGAGCTGCTGTAACCGCGCCTTGAGCTACCGTCAGAGCCACTTCTTTAATTCGCATGAAATCTAAGTTTGAAGCTACATCTAAGATTTTGCCTCCGAAACTCTGCATTTGAGTAAACGTATCCCCGATTTCGCTTACAAAATTTACAGCTTTAATCGCAAGCATTGCAGCTACAATGCCACCTAACGCAACTGATAACAGTCCCGAATTGTCAATCATCCAAGAAATCAGATTCATTAAAGGCGGCAATAGATTCACGACCATTTCACTGATTCCCTCAATTAGCGTCCCTGCGCTCTCTGATAATTTATCAAGAGCATCCTTTAAAACACCGGATTCACTGGCCTTTTGAAAAAATTCAGTTAGTTTTGAAGCCGCATTCTGGAGCGGTTCTTGGACTTTGTCATAAAGAGTTAATCCCATTTCTGAAAATGTATTTTTAAGGATTTGCACTTTGCTTTCGGTCGTTGCATATCGCTGCTGAGCTTCATTTGTAAGGGCTGAATTTTCGTTCCAAGCCTCATTTGAAGTTTTTATTGCATTTGTAAATAAGTCATTTGCGTTCGAAGCTCTCAAAAGCGCGTCACGAAGCCGTGTTTCGCTGATTCCCATATCGTCAAGAAATTTTAGGGCACTTTCATCCTGTAAATTTCCTAGACCGGAAATAAAGGCAGTTAAAGCACCTGTTGCATCTTCAGCAAAATATTTCTGAAACTCCGCCGTTGATATGCCGGCCGCTTTTGCAAAATATTCAAGCTCAGAGCTACCTGTTTCACAGGCGTTAGCCATCATTATTATCGCCCGAGAAATCGCCGTGCCGCCGCCCTGGGCCTCTAGCCCGAGCGAAGATAAAGCCGCTGCAACACCCAAAATATCTGCTTCGGTCATGCCGACTTGTGAGCCTGCCGCTGAGATATTAAGTGCCATTTGAGTTACTTCTGATTCAGTTGTTGCAAAATTGTTTCCAAGGGCACCTATTGATGAACCAAGCCTATCAAAATTTTGCTGGTTCATTCCAGTGATATTTGTGTCCTTTTTATTGACTGTAGTCCAGATTCAAATTGCTCAAATTCCTCATCCGTTGCGTTGACGGTCTTACGAACACCTGCAAATGCGCTTTCAAATTCAATTCCACCTGAAACAACAGATTTTACTGCACTAACTAAATTTCGGCCAAGCATCCGAACAGCATCGCTTGCCAAATTAGCAATTACGCCTTTCATAACTGTAAAGCCCTCACTTAGCTTAGATGTAGAGCTTTTAACCGAGTTCATCTCGTCGCCTAGCTGTTCCGTGGCCTTTTCAGCCGCGTTTAGCTTGTCTTTATTGTCCAGAATATCGTTGTTTAAAGACTTTATTTGTGAGGCTAAATTTTTTGCTTCAGTGCTATTTTTGCCTTGACTGAGTACAACGTTTTTATACTCAGTCTGCAACGATTTTAACTTTTCACCCTGGTTTGACAGCTCAGTATTTAGCTTATCAAGCGGAGTTTTTGATTTTTCCATTTGAGCGTTTACGTCTTTTAAACTGCTTTCCATTCTTGAAAGTTCAGTTTCTGCTTTGTTTAATGAAACTTTCCAGCTGTTAGTTTTCTTGTCATTCTCACCGTATTTTTCACTGGACTGTGCAAGTGCATTTTTCAAAACAGAAATTTTCTCTTTTTGCTTTTCAATTTGCTCATTTAGAATTTTATTTCGAGAGGTGAGGGCTGTTGTAGACTTATCATTTTTAGTAAACTCTGCCGTCACTTTTCCCATTTCCGAAGCTAAAACCCGAAGATTTGAATTTATTTGCTTAACTGCTTCTCTATACGTTTTTTCTCCCTCTAGTTTTGAATGTATTTGAACCCGCCATACTTCCACCTCCAATGAAATAAAAATAAGCATTCCATTTCTGAAATGCTTTAAATTATTTTAGAAAAATCCATTTTGCCGTACAAAACTCTATGAACTTCCACTACTTTTTTATCTTCAAAGACAGTATAAAATATAATATAATTTTTCACCGTCACATATCGATATTCTTTGGTCAACGGCTTAGAAAACTTATAAACTCCATGTGCATAAGGAAAAACCTTTAGTGTATTTGCTGTTTGTTCAAACGCATCAAGCAAATTTAATGCTGTTTTATGAGAACTCAATCTTTCTGAAATATAAAGGATTATATTTTCGATGTCGCTTTTAGCAACAGGAAGGTAAACTAACTCGTACACTCGCTATTTCACCTTCTCTTCAATAGCTTTTCTTAAATTACCAAAAATTTCATTATGATTGTATCTTTTACCTGTCAAATTGGATTCAAGTTCAGCTTCTTTTAATTTGAAATAAATATCATTTTCAAATTTTATTTTTTCAAAAGTATCTAAACTCATAACAACCATATCTCCGTATCCATTTTTTGTTAAAAAAATAGGCTCGTTTGTTTCATGAATTTCTTTAGAAATATCCGCAAAATTATTTCTTAAATCAGAAACAGGTCTAATACATGGCATATTTATCACTCCTTTATCAATATTATATCATCATAATGATATAATATCAACACTTAATGCGATAAAAAATAATTTTCTATCGATATTTCAACACGTAAAGACCAATAAACACGATTTAAAGTAAAATATTTTTCTGTCCACCCTCCACAATCATTCTTAAAACCCTACTCAAAGTAGCTATTTTAGTGACTTTAATGGTATAATTAGTTGTCTATATTGACTGACAAGGGAAAAGTAATCATAGAGAAAAGGATGAACGAAATGGATGTTTTAAAAATAAATATGGATGAAACCATGAAACAAATCGGGGAACGAATCAAGACATTAAGAAAGAGGAAACACTGGACACAAGATGAGTTAGCCCACCATTTAGAGGTTGCCCCTTCTTCTGTCGGTTCCTATGAAAGAGGTTCTAGACAGCCTACTATTGAAAATCTCATTAGAATGAGTAAATACTTCAATGTGAGTTTAGATTATTTGCTATGCCAAACAGATGATGAAAGAACATTAGAGGCATTCAAGAAAGAAGATAGTACCGACATTAAAGATTTCCTTCGTGACCAAGCTGTCATGTTCAATGGCTTAGAATTATCAACTGAAGATAAACAGCGTGTCATGGACATCTTAATTGGTCTTTTTTATCATGAGTTAGGAAATTTAAAGAAATAAATTTGATACAATTATGAACATTATATGAAGGATGAAAACGCTATATATTCAAACTCTTACTTTCTGATAATATAAATATCGAACATACGTTACAATAATCACTGAAAGTAGGGAATTGTTATGCAATTTGAAATTATCTATAAAGATTTGCCAAATAATATTCTTTTTATCTTCACAACTATTTGTGATAAAAAGTACGGAATCATTAACGAAAATGCGAATATAAAAGATAAACAGCTATATAAAACAGCTTGTTATTTCCTTTATGAGCATAACCATAAAAATATTACGGTTAGCAAAGACTTTGTCGGTGCTCCTGAGTGGGTACAGCTGTTTGATGAATACATAAATAGAAAAGCCGTATTAGGCAAAGAATTATTTTCTTTAGCTACATATAAATTGAAATTAATTAAGGATGAGATAGCGTGAGTTACCTTTGGGGATTGGTTGTCGCTATTTACTTGAGAAAGTCACGGTCAGACATTGAAGATGAAAAAAAGGCTCTTGCTCGTGGTGAGGTGTATGATACACTTCAACGCCACCGCAAAGAGCTTTTAACTTTTGCTAGGAAAAATAAATTAAAGATCGTGGATATATTTGAGGAAGTTGTTTCTGGTGATACCATTGAAGCACGTCCAGAAGTCCAAAGCCTATTAGAAAACGCCAAGAATGGCAAATATGACGGTGTTTTGGTTGTGGCTTATGATAATAGGTTAGGTCGAGGCGACAAAATGGACCAGGGGCTAATTGAGAAGACATTTAAAGAGTCTGATACCCTTATTATCACACCTAAGACTACCATTGACTTAAATGATGAACAAGGTGAAATGCAAGCAGATTTTGAAGGCTTCTTATCACGCATGGAATACAGAAAGATTAAAGTCCGATTTCGTGATAGTAAGATAAGAGCCATTAATGAAGGCAGAAATATTAGTGCTGCTGCTCCTATTGGCTTTTATGTAGATTCAGACCAAAAGCTTGCGATTGACCCAAAAGAAGTACATATACCACGCATGATATTTGATTTAGCGATACAAGGCTTTGGATGCGTGCAAATAGCTAACCAATTGTATGAAGCAGGCATAAGGGCATAAGGACAGGCAATCCTATTGGAGAACAAACCGTAAGGCACATTATAGGTAATCCTAAATACATAGGCACACAATTTTATAGCAGATATTCCAAAAAGCCTACCTTTGCACCTAATTCACATGACCCAATTGTGTCAGAGGAAGTTTTTAATGAAGCTAATAAGATGATTAAAATTAGAAAACCTACTCACGATCCAAAATCTCCAATGCGTAATCCCCTTTCCACTATCCTGCGTTGTTCTAAATGTGATTCAGCTATGGTGTTACGTAGATACATAGTCAAAGGGAAAGAGTACAATTACTATTATTGCCGGAAAAACTACTGTGAGACAGTTAGTGCTGGCATGGATGAGGTAATAGATGATTTAATCAATAAGCTGCGTGATACCCTCTCCAATGTAGCTGTGGAATATGAGGAAGATGAAAACTCCATATTGCCTACCCTTGAAAATCAATTAAGTCAGGCACAAAAGAAGTTGAAAACCTTTGAAACAAAACGTGATAACATTCATGATTTATTGGAAGATGGTACATACACAAAAGATAAATTCATTGATCGCCTTAATAAAGTGGAGATGGAAGAAAAGCAAGTGCTTGAATTAATAGCTTCTCTAAATGAAAAAATAGCACTTGAAAGAGAAAAGGATTCTAACCTAAATAGAACCCTCCCTGCTATTTCAAATGCTTTAGAAGTTTTTGAGCAATGTGATGCCAGACAGAAAAACATCCTGCTTAAATCATTCATTGATAAAATTATGTATACTAGAACATCTAAGAAAGAAGATTTTAAACTGGATATCTCTATCATCAATAGCAGCCTCATTTGAGGTTGCTATTTTTCATTGTTGGTGCTACTATATAAAAGTAGACACATTTTGAAAAACTATGTATTATAAAATCAGACACTAAAAGGAGGTATCTT
>CAKSIU010000032.1 GCA_934463265.1 uncultured Eubacteriales bacterium
TTTTTAAGCACAATTTATAGTGCTACTTCTTAAAATGTTTCTAAATTTGTGTCCTTTTTATTGACTGTAGTCCAGTGGTAGTCTACAGCTTGAATAATCGCGTTCTAAAGACGTTATACATATCCCATTAGCATAGCTTAAAATGTTTCCTCCTGATGGTAGGTCAGATTGAATCCATTTCTCTCCATTAAAAGAAAACCATAGACCGTATCCGCCTGTAATCCAATAACCATCAGCATAAATTACATTTCTGCAATTGGCCGTACTTAATTGTGTCCAATTTTTGCCGTCTGTTGAACGATAAATACCTGTCGCAAGCCATACGCCATTTCCATACGCTACTCCCTCAACAGATGTATTTACGTTCGCCTTATTCCAAGTTCGGCCATTTTCAGACCAGTATATTCCGTTGTGTGCTCCAGCAACCCACAAACCATTTGCATAAGATGAACAATATAAATAAACTGCGTTCGTTATGTTAGATTGCGTCCAATCGATACTATTTGTTGAATAATAAATGCCATTGCTGTTGCCGGTAATCCAAATACCATTAACATAGCAAGGACGATATCCCCCAAGGCTTATTGATAAATTTTCCCATGTTTTGCCGTTTGTCGAATAATAATTTCCATCATACCCAAACGCTAGCCAGGTCCCATTTCCGAAAGTCACATATCTAAATTCTCCTGTCGCAACATTAGATTGAATCCAACCCTTACCGTCTGTTGAGTACCATAGTCCAGTAATGTTATTCTCGTAACCATAGTGCGCTCCAGCGACCCAAATTCCGTTACCGTATGCAATATCGGAAAAATATCCGTTGGTAAAGTCAGATTGAGTCCAGCTTTTACCGTTTGTTGAGTACCAAAAACCGCCTCCTGAACTATCTAAATAATCTTCATCACATCCTGCAACCCAAAGACCATCTCCATAAGCAATGCATCCAAAGTTAAAATCAATAGCATTAGTCGAATTCCAAAAGTATCCCACAGGAACTTTATTTTCGATTACACTTCTTCTTGCTAAAATCGCATTTTTCATTATTACACCTCTTCCAATAACGGAGTTGAATAATATAACCCCGCAGAGCTGGAGGTCGATGCGGCAATCCATATTCCATTCTTCATATACGTAAATTTAGTAAATTGCCCAGTTCTTAAATTTGTTTGCGACCATATAATCCCATCTTTGGAGTAATAAATGCCAGAGCCAGTTGTACCGTTAGTTGTACCTCCAACAAAACCGCCATTTCCATATTCTTTACAACTCAGGTAAAGTCCATTGCTATTAGAGCTATACCAAGTTCGGCCATCTAATGAATAATGGTCGCGGCCGACCCAAACTCCACTACCATATCGTATAGGTTGATAACCAGACATTATATTTGATTGCGTCCAAGTTACGCCATCGGTAGAATAAAGATACCCACCACTGGCACCTCCAGTTACCCATACTCCGTCAGCATATTTGAACTCATAATTATAATTTTCGGTTACGTTTGATTGTGTCCAGTTTTGGCCATCTAATGAATAGTAAACACCTACCTTATTGCTTGAGTTTGCACTGGAAGTTAACCAAACTCCATTTTCGCAGTAAACAGAGCTAAAGTTCCCCGACGTAATGTTAGATTGTTCCCAGACTTGTCCATTTGTGGAGTAGTATAATCCGCTATTATAAGTTCCTGCTACCCAAATCCCGTTTTTGCAGCTAATCGAGTATAATTGCGTGGAAATATTAGATGCTATCCAATTTTCCCCGTTAGTCGAATAATAAGTATTACTGTTTCCACTTGCTGCCCAAACTCCATTTGCATAGTGCAATGAAGTTATGCTTGATGTGATGTTAGATTGTTCCCAAATCTTTCCATTGATAGAATAATATATGCCGTCATATCCGCCTGCTACCCAAGTTTCGTTGTCAAAAATAATTATTTTGAAATTTCCTGATGAAATATTGGTCTGAGACCAAACTTTCCCATCGGTGGAGTAATACAAACCAGCATTACAACCCGCAACTATAATGGAGTCAGCACTGTAAAAGCAATAGAAGTACCCGCTTGTAACATTTGACTGATACCAATATCGGCCATTATTTGGCAAAATCGTCTTTGAAATTTGGTTCATTTGTTTTAAAATTGCTTCTCCCATATGCACTACCTCACACAAAGTATTTGAATGTTTATATTTATGCTGGGAGCAGAATCATAACAATATACTGTGATGTTGTCATTTTGAGTTGTAATCTTACTTACTAAACTCCAAGCGTCTAATTCGTTTTTAGCCGTTTCTATTGATGTACTTTGGATTAAATCAACAATCGGATTATCAGTTGCCAAAATCCCTGGAATTTCGATCGTCTGTAAATATTCGCTGCTGTCTCCGGTTGCCCAAACTGTACCAATTTCTGCTGTGTATGTTACAGACATACTCCCACCTCCGCTGACAACTAAATCAACAATCTTCTGGTTATCTGGAGTAATTAAAGTTCCATTTAATTTTACGCCTTGAATTGCTGAATCGGCCTTGGCTCCTTGCTCAGCTGTGGCGCCACCAAAATCTTCAAAAACTATGTTGACTTGGCGGTTTATGTCCGGCGAAATATGTGTGCCGTTTAGCTGAATCCCTTGAATTGCAAAATCGGCTTTTTGGCCTTGCTCCTCTGTTGCAGCTCCGATATTTTCCGGCTTTATCTGTTGCCAGGTATTATCATTCCTAAGAAAAACTGAGTTGTCTGCAGCCTGTACTGCCGGAACGTGCTCACCATGATTAACTGGCGCTGCGCCTACATCTGTGGCCGAAAGCAAAATATCATTTGACAGTGCTTTTTGATTAATCGTTCTTGTTTTGGGAACGGCTTCAATATCTGCAGCGGTTATCGTAATATCGTTGGACAAAGATTTTCCGTTAACTGTTCGCACAATCGGCACCGCTTCTATATTTTCCGGAGTTACATTCACAATATTACTGCTATCTGGCAAAATCGCTGTACCATTGCCTCGAATGCCTTGGATGGCGCTGTCTGCCTTTGCTCCTTGCTCGCTGGACGCTGCACCAACATCTGAGTAAGAAAGAGTTATATCGCTTGATAATTCTTTTTTATTAATTGTTCTGTTTTTCGGCACAGCCCCGATATTTTCGGGTGTTATACTTACTGCATTATTCGAATCTGGAATAATAATTTTGCCTTCGCCTAAAATATTTTGAATAGCACTGTCTGATTTTTTACCTTGAGCCGCTGTTGCATACTCTGAACCATGTTTTCCGTCAAGTAAATCGGCGTCCAGCCTACTGCCTTCGCCGTCCATGGACATTATTTTTTCCATGATGTTTTCATCAGAATACGCGTCCATCACTTTCTTAACGTCAGCTAAAGCCTCATCAAGTACTGTAAATTCCGATGTGCTCTCGACTGCCGATTCAAAATCGGTGCATCGAACAATTTCAATATTAAGACCTTTTATTTTGAGCTTTGTAAGCTCATCGTCCAAAATATCAATCTCGCAATCCCGCATAATTCCGGGAACAATTGACATTTGTGAGGTCATCGCAAGATTTACAATACCTTTTTGCGCGTCGATAACCTCGCAGTAGTTGAAAATCAAATTCCCATCGGGTTTTGTGGCATAAAAAATGACGGTTTTATCCGTCAAATTAAAGGCTTTTTTCTTATCTAGAATTTTAATTTCCAAAAATCTCGAATTGACTTCGCCCTGATTGACTTTAACTCGAATATCATTCGGCTGCCAAACGTCGAGTGTCACTAATGTTGTTGTCATTTTGCTCCCCCTCAATATTTAAATTAAATGTTTGTGAATTTTGCGATTTAGAAATTTCCAGTGAAGAAATAATCTCATCTTTACTTTCATCATCTAAATCATTGACTCTGTAAATTAAATATCCTTTCGCCAAAAACTCATCAAATTTATCAGGATTAAGAAAAATTGCTGTTCCATTGCGTTTGGCTTTATAAACTTCCATCGGCTGCCCCCTTAAAGTCATTAATTGACGCTGTATGTTTTTCAACTTTTTCTTCGCTGACTGTTGGTATTTCTTCGTTCAACTTAAGAATAAATTTTTCTAAATCTTGGCTTTTTAATTTTCTAACTTGGCATAATACGCCTTCTAAAATTTTCTCCATAAGTCCAGCCGAAAGCTGGCCTTCCTGCATTTTTTGATAAATAAATTCTTCAATTTCAGTTTGCATTAAACTCATTGCGTGCTCGATTGGTATGTTCATTTGTTTTCCCCCTCATAGAGATGTTGTCATAAGGCCTTTTGTGAATGTAATAGTTCTTGTATTCCAAGAAATAGTACCGTCGCCGTTATCAGAAATATTTGTGACAAACGTTTGGGATGCGGATTGCCCTTGATAATACGTCCCACTTGTACCCGGACCTAAATAATCAGCAACACCAAATTTGGGCGTTGCTATCACAAGTCCATTTGTTCCCGCAATCCGTGGCCCAGGGTTTCCATCAACCTGGTGGTTAAATGAAATGTAACCAGACTCTCCAGAACTGTTTCCGCCAATTAATCGACCATTGCTTAGTTTTACGTATCCATAAGTGCCTCCAGTTTCGAGTGTACCGGAAATATCAGCACTTGTGCAGGTTATTTTCCCACTACTGCTAAGCGTAAAATAAGTTGATGAAATTGAAATACGGTTGCTTGAAATTGTGATTTTATCGCTTTCAGTGCTGATTTGGCTGCTCACATCTCCCTTGGATACTTTCAGTGTAATATTACTGGCGTTTTGTGAAATTGAAGAAGAAAGCGTTGTTTCGGCATTTTTAGCTCGCGTAACCTCACTTGTAATAGAGTCAGCTGTCTGTTTTATTGACGACGACAGTGTTTCCTCTACGCCCTTTGCGCGGCTAATTTCCTGTGTAATAGTACTTGAAAGCTCTCCATCTGCTGCCTTGAATGCCTGAGTTACAGAAGCTTCAACGCCATTTATCGAGTCTGTGACACTTTTCTTGTATTCCTGCGAAAGACTTCCTGCTTCAACCGAACCAGCTTTTATCAAGGCTCCATTAATCGTCCCGGCAGTAATGAAGTCTGCAACAATAGCGCCGTCCATTGTCATTGCGAGAGCAAATGGACCGTTGACTCCAGTCGAGCTGTATCCAAGCCCAGATAAATTCCAGCGCCAGACTCTTTGAGCACTATTCATATCGGGCGTATCCATAATGAAAATTTCTTGCGGCTTTTCAGATGGATGAAGCACAACATAACCCCCAGAATTGCCCGTGATTAGCTGCGTTGCGTTTATTATTGCTTGTTCAAGCGCTGTTGTAGTTTCTGCTTTTTGTTGTTTAACATATTGTTTTTGAACATCGCCATACTTTGGATTGGCGTTTCCCAAAATTACTTTGTTGTAACGCCTTGACAGAGCGTCAAACTCATAGCTTATGACTTTGGCTGAAAGTTCGATATTCAAATTTTCATGAAAAATTTGTACTGTGTCACCGATATAAACTTTTTCTAGAACCGCAAAATGGACTACAGTCAATAAAAAGGACACAAATTTAGAAACATTTTAAGAAGTAGCACTATAAATTGTGCTACTTCTTAAAATGTTTCTAAATTTGTGTCCTTTTTATTGACTGTAGTCCAATTTTTTGGTAAACCAAATTTTATAAGTATTCGCGGAAACATGGATGAATTCTGGAGATTGGCAAGCAAGATAAAATCAGAGCTTGGTGATAAAGGATATTATTTGGATAAATATCTAAATGTGCTATTTGAAACGCTTGCAGATTTAGATTTAGCTACTGCTTCTTCGGTAGCAGATGACATTTGTTGGGGTATTCTTGCAGACTGCTATATCGTTTGCGGAGACAATGAAGATTTGATAAAGAAAAAAGTATATTTATTGAAATCGTTAAAAAATATATTGACAGCCACCTGGTAGATTTTAAAGAAGAACATACTAAAGTAGAATTTTATGCAGGAAAAATAGTACTTGAAAATCTCGAAATGATACATAAAGAATTAAAAAACAATATAAAAATAAAGTGCTAATGAAAATCGACTATCCCGTAGCAAACAGTTATTTCCCCAAAAGATCTTCTATCGTAGGAGAAGAAGAAATGGAAGATTTTAATAACGTTATGGCAGAAGCATTTGTTTTTGGGCCAATTGGATTATTGGCTACACAGCATTCTGTGGTACGAGCGGTAGGAATGCTCCTCTATCGTGACCCTGAAAGCTCTAAGCAAATATATCAACTGATGATAAAATAGTAAAGCCTTTCAAGTTATACTTTCTTCTATAAAAATCTGTATGAAGAAAGTTGATTCTTTTTCATCGATTTGACAACCGTGCTAATTATGTTTATAATAATAGCACCAATGTCAAAACAAGAAGGTGATTATAATGTCTTTTAAAGAGAAACTAAAAAAACTTTTCAAAGCTTCATCGGGTATTCTATCTACAGAAGAAGTCGAGGCAGCCGGTATTCCTCGTCAATATTTATGGATTTTAAAAAACGAAAACGAAATTCAAATGATATCGAGGGGTATCTATGCTTCTAACGAAGTATTTGAAGACGAAATGTATCTAATCAGTTTGCGTACAAACAAAGCCATTTTTTCTCATGAAACAGCCCTTTATATTCATAATCTTACAGATCGTGATCCGCTTTTTTACACCATTACATTGCCAAGCGGATATAATCCTTCAAGACTCAAAAGCTCGAATATTGAAGTTCACACTGTAAAAGAAGAATTTTTTGAGATTGGAAAAACTACGGCCAAGACGATCTATGGGAGAGATATTACTGTTTATGATAAGGAAAGAACAATTTGTGATATTTTACGTGCGAGAAATAAAATGGATAAATATGTTCTAAATGAAGCGATTAAGCGTTATGTTAACTTAAAAGAAAAAGATATTTATAAGCTTACACAGTTTGCAAAAACATTTAAGATACAAAAAGTTTTAGACAGTTACTTGGAGGTACTTTTATAAATGACATCAATGAGGATGAAAGCACTTATACGAAATATAGCTAAAGAGAAAAATATAAATTCAGGAATAGTGCTAAGAAATTACATGTTAGAGCGTTTGTTGGAACGTATTTCAAAATCAAAGTATAAAGATAATTTTGTCCTTAAAGGTGGAATGCTTGTAGCGTCAATCGTTGGGATTGACTCAAGATCTACAATTGATTTAGATGCTACGCTTAGGCATTTTCCTCTTTCAAAAGAAAAGCTGGAAAAGGCGTTTGGAGATATTTTGAAAATAGAAATTGACGATGGTATAACAATAAAACTCTTGAATATAACAGAAATTCGAGAAGATGCCGAATATCATGGTTTTAGGCTTAGTTTGATGGGTATGGTAGATGAATCTAAAATACCGCTAAAAGTTGATATCACAACAGGGGATAAGATTACTCCCGATGCCGTGAAATATTCGTTTAAACTCCTTCTTGAGGACAGAAACATTGAAGTTTTAGCCTATAATTTGGAAACTGTTTTAGCAGAAAAAGTAGAGTCGATTATTTAAAGAGGAGAA
>CAKSIU010000033.1 GCA_934463265.1 uncultured Eubacteriales bacterium
TTATATCGTGTTGTTTTTTTCTAAAAAATGGTTTATACTTTAAATTAATGCTAAGATGTAATGGAGGGCTTTCTATGCTACAAAACTATTTAAAAAAGACCTTATTCATTGTGGTAACACTATCAATACTCGCAAATCCATTACAAGTTAATGCAGCGAATTTGGTTGCCATTCCTCAAAATGTTCGTCCACCAATTCTACGTCCTTCATTTGTTCAATCTTGTTCTGCAGAATTGTATTTCAAATCCTTTGAAACAAAGACTATCAATGTTTTTAATGAGGGAACGAAAAAAACAACTTTGGCTACTACTGACGATTCAGGTATCTGCGGTGATAATGTAAATTACAATTTTACGGCTGATACGGGCAAATTAAAAATTTCTGGTTCCGGAGCAATGGCCGATTATTCCGCGTACGGTTTTTCTACAGATGCTCCTTGGGAAGCTTATAAAAGCTCTATAAAGTCTGTAATAATTGATGATGGTGTTACACATATTGGCGACAATGCGTTTAATTATTGTCCGAGTTTAACAGAAGTCTCAATAGGAAATAATGTTGAATCCATTGGTACATATGCTTTTAGAAGCTGTTACAGTTTAAATAGTGTAATAATCCCGAACCCAGTTAAAACTATTAGCACAGGCGCATTTTATGTTTGCACGGGATTATCTTCTATAACTTTGCCTGAGTCAATTGTTTCAATAGGAGAAGAAGCCTTTTGTAAATGCGATAGTTTAGCGTCTATTGATATTCCAAATTCAGTACAAATTATAGACGATATGGCATTTGCTTCTTGTCGGAATTTAAGTGAAATATCAATAGGACGTGGCTTAACTTCTATTGGTTCTCAGGTATTCTTATTTTGCGAAAATCTGAGTTCAATTAATGTAAGTAAGGAAAATTTAAACTATAAAAGCATGGATGGAGTGTTTTTTAGTAAAAATGGAACAGAATTGATTTCTTATCCTACTGGAAAGACAGGCGGTTATGTTATTTTTGATTATGTCAATACGATTGCTGACTATGCATTTTATGAATGCATAAATTTGACTTCAGTAACTATTCCAGACACGGTTATTTCTTTAGGTGAGTGGGTATTTTCTTATTGTACTAATTTAAATACAGTAAATATAGGCAATGGAATCAAAGCTATTCCTGATTACGCATTTTACAATTGCCATAGCTTACCAAAAATATCTATAGGTAGCAATGTTGAGTCTATTGGCAATTACGCATTTGCGACTTGCACCACATTGCTTGAAGTAATATATAAAGGCATTTTTGACCCAGGTGATTCATCTTCAGATGTATTTTCTTTTGGTAATAAATCAAAAATCGTACTTGTGCCGGCAAATTACAAAAATAGTACGTTTTGTGGTTTGCCGATTAAAAAAATTTTTGTAACAAAAAACTACAGACCAGTTCATTTAAAATTTCGCAAATACGCGCCAATATGTATGTACTAAAATTGGGCAAACATACGTTAATTATATGACTGAAAAACACCACCACGGAGAAATTCATGTGATGGTGTTAATTTTTTTGTTTTAAATTTTCACTTTAGAAAAAACAGAAGCTCTTAACTTATAAGTATGTCCATGCTTTAAATGACCATAGTAACTGGCAAGAGACATATTGATATCATCTAACTTAGTATTGCCAGTTTTATATTCATGTTGAAGTTTCTTAAGTCGGTTTTTGAATCGAATTTTAGAAGAGCGACGCAGTTTCTTAATAATTTTTCCAGAATCGGTCAAGTAAAAATGAAAGCCTAAAAAATCAACACCGTTTTTTATTGGAAAAATTTGAGTTTTATTATTGACAAGACTTTGCATGCTTTTTAGACAATTTTTCAAATAATCTTTATCGTCAGAAAGAAGAACTAAGTCGCCCATATACCTAACATAATGTTTTATTTTCAATTTTTCTTTAATAAATCGATCGAGTGGGTTAAGATAATAAAGTGCAAAAAGCTGACTAGTTTGATTTCCCATGGGAAGACCGCGGTCTGGAGAATGCTCAAAACTATCGATAATATGAAAAAGTAAGCTTAAAATATCTTTGTCTGGAATTATTTTTTGCAATCGATTTTTTAGAACATCATGGTGAATGCTAGGGAAATATTTTCTAATATCGCATTTTAAAATGTAGCCATTTGCGCCGTATTTTTTATAGTGCTGTTGAAAGAATGTAGACAAACGCTTTAATGCAAAATGAGTCCCTTTGCCGATTCTACAGACACAGTTATCATAGATAAGCCTTTTATCAAAAAAAGGAGTTAAAACTTCGTCGCACAAAACGTGCTGAACTATTCTATCATAATAAGAAAGCGCTTGAATTTCGCGCTCCTTTGGGTCAAAAATCATGAATTTATTGTACCCGGAGACTTTATATGTGCGGTTTTCAAGCGAATTTTTAATTTTCCAAAGATTTTCTGCTAAATTCATTTAAAATAAAATAACGTCTTTTTTGTGACGCTTGCAGCAACGGGCACGTTTGTGAGCTTTATAGAGATTTTCAAAGTCGCAGATTTTTTCGTAGTCAGTCATAAAATTACCTCATAAAAAAGAAGAATCGCAGACTTAGCAGAAATGCTAAGGAAAAATTTGAAAGCATGTAGCGTTCCAATTTATCTGCGACAAGTGTTCGTCCGCCAGCTATTTTAAATCTTAAGTCTTACGGCAAACAGGAATAAAATCCCTTTGCCTTGGCACGGACGGTCCCTACTTAGGAGCGCGTTTCTGGCTGTAAGGCAAATCGGCGACAACTGCGGCGTTATTGTTGTTCACATTGTTGTTATTGACACAGTTGCCGCGATTGGCTTTGAGCGCATTGTTGTCATTATTGTAGTTAGGCGAACGGAGCCAGGAGTTCAGAACAAAACAGGAAAGCATTAACGATTTTATCCCTATTGAAAAAAATGCCAGAAAATTTGACAAAAAATAATTATAAAATTTTAACTAAAATATATTGACTTCTTCGAGGATTTATGATATATTATACATTACATTAAAAATATGAATAATTTTAAGTTGAAAGGAAGTATTCAAATGACAAAAACGCATATTTTTAGAGAAATTTTACACAAAGTAAACAAAAACTTTATTAAAAACGTAGGTAGGAGGGGGGGATATGTATAATAAAATTACCCAAAAACTTCTATCAATCGGGGTTAGTACCGCGATGATGCTGGCGATGGTACCGCATAATGGTGCGTCTGCGGCGGAACCGTCTTCGTTTGTGACATCGGCGAAAGCCAACCACTGGGGCCGCAGCGACCTGCGCGCATATTTGAACAATGTGGAGAAAACTAACAACACATTGCCGATTAACTCGACAAATAGCGGCTCAAATGCTGCAAACTATCCGTCGCAGTTTAGCAAAGCGGAATATGGCTTGGTGCAGCCGTTTACATACAGCACGAACGTTTTAAATGGCAGTCCAGAAGCCACTGCAGTGTATGAGACTACTGACAAATTTTGGCTGCTCAGCGGAAACTATAGTAATAACCAAATCATAAGTTGGGGTGCGAAAGATATAAGCGCGAACAGCCAATATTCGCAAACGACAACGAATGACAAGGACCGCATAATTCCAATTTCTTACTGGAGTTATGGCGCTTCGATCTGCTCCTGGGTCCGTTCGCCTGACTATTTTGACCACAAGTCCCTCGAAGCTAGTCGCGGCGACTATGTCAGGGACAGCATTGTGGACCACCCTAACGCCGCAGCTGCCGCTTGTAAAATTCATCTGGAATCTGTCATCTTTGCATCTGCGGCGTCAGCCGCATCTATCGCCGCCGGAGGCGGCGCGAAAAAAATTGATATTTCAGGCTCCTCAAATTTTGGTCAAAAAGTTACCGATGCGTTGCCTGACTACGGAATGTACCTGAAAACTTCGTCTAGCAGTTCATTCTCACCGACCGGTTTATCTTTGAGTGGCAAAAATTTGACGGTAAATTACTCAGGTGGCGTCGCTAACCAATATGTTGTGGTACACGCGTTCAAGGCTGATGATTTAATAAATGGCACGTCAAGTTACGTTGCTGCTAATAAACTTGCCGCTGAAGGCACTTCGGCAACGATTGATGTTTCGGCTTGGGGCTTGAGCTCTCTCAACGGCTACACGATTAAAGTGTGGATGGAAGATGGCTCCGGAAGTTTGGCAAAAGCTACAACGCCAGTAACATTTGTTGGTACAACAAAAACAGAAGATGGCGCAAGCACAAATGCCCGAGTTTTCGCGATGAAAGCGGATTTGCAGACCTCGTGGGGTAAGCTTACAAATGCAACTGATTTGGTTGGCGCAAACCCAACAAATCAGAAAATATATTTCGGCGAAAAAGATGGCAAACCATTAGAGTTCTGGATTGCCGGCCGAGAAGACAAAGCTAATGGCGGAGAAATCTCTGCAACCGGCGAAATTATGACGCTTTATCAGGCAAAATCGGTCGAAACAAAACAGTTTAACGGCTACAAAGAAAATCCAACCGTGGCGCTGCAAGATGGGCAGTCCATAACTTACACCGGCAGTTCAGCGGTGTATTCGGGCACCGTGACCTATCAAAACGTGGCAGGAGCCAATTTAAAACTTCCGGAAAATAATCCTACTTACCAATACAGCACAGACGGTGGTTCAACCTGGACGGATGGAATGCCAACAAACGCCGGGACATACAAAATTAGAGCAAAAGTTGCCGCAAATGACAATTATGAATCTGCAACAAGCGCTCCGGTTATGTTTACGATTGGCAAGGCGACACCGACTTTTATTGCACCAAATCCTTCGGCAAAAGAGGTTTATTACGGCTCCAAACTAGGACAGGCGTACTCTAGGCAACAGCTGAAAGACACACTTGGTTCGCCAAAATTAAATGATGTGGACATACCTGGAGACTGGACTTGGGCTGCTGGAGACACGCATCCAACTGGTGCTTTAGATGTCAAAACCTTTAAAGCTCGATTTACTCCTGCATCTGGAATAAAAGACAATTATGACTGGAGTAAAGTGGCGAACTGGGATTCATATTACCAGGTCATCTCGGTCAATGTGCCAATAAAAGTTGTAGCTTTGCCAATCGGTGAGGACGCTAAAATTGATTTGGACTCGTCTAGTTTTACATATAATGGCAAGGAGCAAAAGCCGACAATTACGGTTAAAAAAGATTCATTTACAACTTTAGTCGGAGGTACAGACTATGATGTAACCTGGCCTGCTGACGTAACAACTGCGGGTGCCAAAACCGTTGAAATTACATTTAAAGGCAATTATAGTGGAACGGCCACAACGCAATACACTATAAATCCAGCAGAAATAACTCCAAGCATAAAGGCTGAAAACAGAGACTACAATAGAACAAATACTGCAACGGTAACAGTGAATTTTGATGGTCTGGTAAATGAAGAGACGTTAAAAATAGGCACAGATTATACAATAGATTCAGCTACATTTGCCGATGCAAATGCAGGAGAAAACAAAACTGTAACCGCAACGATTTCTTTAACAGAGTCCGACAAAGCAAATAATTATCAATTAAGTTCAACCAAAGCAACAGCAACAGCGGACATAAATAAAAAAGCTATAACAGTTACAGCTGAAGACAATACAAAAATAGCAGGAGACACTGACCCGGAATTAACATACACGGTTGATGGATTAATTGAAGGAGACAGCTTAACGGGAAGTTTAGAGCGCGATTCCGGCGAGGACGTGGGAACTTATGCGATAAATCAAGGAAGTTTAGACAATCCAAATTATGCAATAACTTTTAAAGCAGGCACATTTACGATATCTGAAATGCCGTCTTATCCGGATGGCCCGGGTGACACGCCAGAGAATCCAGATGACAGCACTGAAGTAGAGCAACCGAGTGACCGTCCAGAGTGGGGAGAAACGATGATAACAATCAAAGGAATTAAACATTACATCAGCAAAGACGGAAGCAGGAGTGTAGAAATTTCAGAAAAAAATACAGATGCAAACGGAATAATTTGGATAAAAGAAGAATCTTACGACCCATACTTAGGGTACGATACCGCAGCTTGGTATGGATTTGATAACTCGAAAGGCATTTTCGAAAATGGCTCCAGAGCATATGTGCATTGGTATAATAAAGAGCAAAATCCTGAAAAATTTACTGACATTGACGAAACGCACGAGGTTGAGGACAACAATTGCTATTATTTTGAAGTGGGAGTAATTAAGCCCGATGGAACATCGTATGCGCAACTAAGTGAACCGATACGATAAATTGACAGACGAAGAAAAAGCTGCACGTGAGAACCTAAACAATAAAAACGGTACTGAATCAGATGGACTTAATTCTCAACAGGAAGAAAAAAATTCCGAAGATTCACAGTCGGATTCAACTTCAAAAACTGGAGATGAAGTTACATATTTTGCAGTCTCTGGTTTAGGACTGATAATGACATTAGCACTTGGTTTAATGCTGAATTCGAAAATAAACAAGAAAAAAATTTGATGAATAAGATAAAAAATCTCGGTGTGATTGCATCGAGATTTTTATTTTTTAGAAATATTTTTTATCACTTTTTATCCATGCGCCCAGTAAATATTGACAGTCGTGTACTAGTTTAGAAATTTGTTCATATTGTTTGGGCAAAATGCACCCCCTGTTCGCGTGCTAACAAAGAAATATATGCTAAAATTTTCACATTAGTTAGTGCAGAATATTGAAAATTCAAACGTTTTTGCATATTTTTTAAATCTTTATTTTGTGCAAAGATTTCATTTGCTTTATAAATATTTTCAACCGCGTCTAAGGCCAAATTTTGCAAGCGCGAGACCAGCGTGAATCTAAAGCTTTTTGGCGATTTGTTAGTCGCAGTTAAAACGTAACTGCATAAATTTTTAGCTGCCGTAACTACGCGCAGCTCTGAGTTTGCTTGTGTTCTCATAAATTTTTCTCCGTAAATATATGGAGCTATACTAAAAAAGTAGACACAAAGATAAACAACATGCTACAATAAATCATACACAAAAAAGGAGGCCTTTT
>CAKSIU010000034.1 GCA_934463265.1 uncultured Eubacteriales bacterium
CGAATTTCACGTCCTCGAAGTTATCGCGAGGCTACCCCCATTGCTTGCGACGGTTTTTTCACGCTCGAGCTGTGGCTGGGCAGGAGTATCTTTAAATGTTGCTGAGATATTGATATTCGATTGTCAAGTTTCAGATAGAGGAATGGGAAATTATACCTCCATATATATAAAGAGTCTTTTGACCTCAATTTTTATAAGCATTTTTTTAATTTTTTGAAAAAATTTTTCGACAAAACTCTCAAATATTTTTTTTCAAAGTTTTTATGAGCTTATTAAATCGCTGGCATATTGCAGGCTGTGTTACTTCGTATTGTTTGGAAAGTTCAGCTTGGGTTTTGCGCTCTTTAACTATGTAGCTGATAAAAATCTGGTCTTCGACAGATAATGTTTTTACCGCTTCATATAGTTTTTGATTTTCAATCAGTTCAATCCAGCCCAGTAAACTTTGTTCTTCTAAGTGCTTGTCCATGTTCTCACCAACAGAAAATTGGTCGTATAAAATTTCGTCAAGGGGCGTTTCGTGTTCATTTATTTTTGATTGTTTAATGTTGTCCTTTATATCAAGATTTTTTATCACTTTGTAAAAATAAGCTAATTCGTTTTTTATATTTTCATGACGATTTCTCATTGCCGTACCTCCAAATTATTTGATTTTTTTCAAACAATTCGGATGGCTACGGATAACGTATGTTATACCAACGGCCCATAAGTTTGCCTCCAGTGCATGGGAGGCTTTGGGCGCAAAAAAGGCACATCCACTTTCAAGAAACGTGGATATGCCTTAACTTTTGGTTTTTTACAATCTTAAAACACGAGGAACTCTAAGCTTCCACCAAGCAGCGCTTTTTTAATCAGATTTTAACCATTTTCTTCCAATTATCCTGTCGTGCCCTGAATGAGATTTATTGTAAAAATAAGCTTGTTCCTGTGAATTTTTATATATTTAAATAAAAAAATATCACTGTTAGACCTTTGCCTACAGTGAAAAATAAAAGCTGCTAACAAACTTTTGTTAACAGCTTAGCTAAATCAAAAATTAGCTTTTTTAATTATGAACTTTTTAGCAATTTCAAGCGCAACTTGCAGAGAAACAGCTAGCTTCTCACGGTCCTCTCGACAGGTGATTTCTCCGTCGCATAAAAGCCTATTGCTCTTTTTTATCTCATCTAAAAACTTAGATAAAAGCGCATCTATCTCAACTAATCTGGGCTTGAATTTTTTATCTAGCCCCAGCACATAGTCAGGCGTCGTTTCTAGTTTTATACACATATTCAGCAAAGTTGGAAAGTCAGGCTCTCGCCGACCTTGCTCATACATTGCAATCGTAGACGGCGCTACTCCAATGGACTCCGCAAGCTTCCTCTGCGATAGCCCCTGCTTCAATCGCAGTAAACGTATGCGGGTCGAAAAGAACAATAAATCTTTGTCTGCCAAGTTTCTAACCGTAACTCGGGCTTCCTTACTATCCGTAAGAGATATCAAAAAATCAGCTTTATTAATTAACCATTCAAACAAGCTCAATTTCTGAAGCTGACGTGATACACCCTCTTGGCTTAACTGAATTATCTCATCAAAAAATTTATCAACTTTAACACTTTGAGTGAAGTTAACCGACACTAAACATATCTTTAAAAGTGGATGTACACTTTTAGCTTCCTTAACGCACTCTATACACAAATTGTCAAACTCATTTTGAGCACAGACGTAAAACTCTGTAACATTGAAATTCGCTACGAACTTTTCTATCTCTTTCTTCAGAGTTGGTTTTAAACTCTCAAGATTAAACTTCCTTTTCCCAAAACAAAAGCAGCAAGCCTTCTTCCCCATTACCGTCACTCTCACTTTAAGGTTATATTTATAATATCATAAATGGTTATATTTTGTAAACAATTATAATGCTAAAATTTGTTATATAAATAATAGCTAAAGAGGTGACATAATGTTTGAAGTAGATAATGAGTTTAAAAATGCCAATGTTCCAAGAACGATTCGTTTTACTGAAACTTTGTTCGAGGAGCTAAATAAAATTGCTTCAGAAAATGGCGTCTCTTTTAACTTACTCGTTCTTCAGTGCTGCAAATACGCAATAGAAAATATAAAATCCGGTGATTAAATTCATTCTTTTGCCGTTAGTCTGTTGTTGTCTTGGTGCGGAATTTTTAGAATAACTTTTTGAAACCAAAGTTATCTTTCTTAAGATTTTCGTGGTGTTTCTCTTTGACAACTTCCAATTACATTTTTAAAGTATGTATCAAATTTAATTGTACACAGCTAACTTGTTTGAGTCAACAAAAACAAACAATTGGTGTATGTATCTGTTCCAGGTCTCTATAATAGAATTGTATTATGGAGGCGTTAAATATGTTCGATGTTGACTATGAACAAATTTATTAGAGAAAGAATCGGAGTCTTGAGGGTTCAAAAAAATGTGTCTGCTCGAGATATGAGTTTGTCCATCGGACAAAGTGAAAACTATATAAACATGATAGAAAATGGACGGTCCCTCCCATCCATGACGCTTTTTCTTTATATCTGTGACTACTTTGGAATTGAGCCAAAAGACTTTTTCGATACGGGGAATAATCAACCTACAATAATAAAAGATATTGTTGAAGAACTCAAAAAACTAGAGTACGACCAGCTGGTGAGTATTTTAACTCTGATAAAAAACTTCATAAAAGAAAAATAAAGAGACCATCATAGCTTAATGTTTTAGGAGGTCTCTTTTTATTTTTGATTGTTTCAAAAAGCAATAGCGTAAACATGCCTTGTTATAAAGCGTTTTTGGTCGAAATGTTGGCGCAAAAGACATTTATTTTACAAGATATTAATTGTAAATTTTTAGCATATATGATATTATTTTGATGTATTATCGACGGCTTTGTATTTTAGGAGTGATTTGACAATGATTTTATTTGTAGTAAAGAAATTAGCTTGCTCAGAGTTAATCGGCCAAACTGTGGTTAAAGCATTACTTGGAACTTTGAGCGGTCCTGCTGCTTGGGCTATGTGGGGAATAGATATCGCTGTCACTGTTGGTGGTGCAATTACTGGTGGAGCCACTGTGTTTATAAAAAAAGCGATGGAAATTGGACTAAAGCAAGCCGTAAAAAAATTAGTAGCAAAACAAGGAATGAAAGCTGCAGTATCGTTCTAGTTCCTATCAGCATAAAAACTAATGTATAATGTTATTACATAGCTGTCGATAATACTGACAATAAAAGCTATTAATATTCCTACCATATAGTTAATATTTATTTATGAAAGAAGCACATAATAGAAAGAGGGGTCCCTTTGTTAAGTCGAATACATATACTTGCTTTGTTTTCTTTTTTCACAAACAAAAATTTATTTTTAGAGAGGTTTAGTTTTTTAAAAAGCCTAAAAACATCAACTCAAAATAAACTCTACTTAACTTATTTCATTTTTAGTAACTATGTAGTTTGGTCAATCGTATTTTCAATATGGTATTTTCTTAAATGGCCCTCATTTTTACTCGCGATTTTAATAATAGGATATCTATTGTTAAAATTGGTTTTGCTCGATATCGATGATTGGCAATTATATTTCAAGGACGATATCCGCCTAGCTATTCCCGTACATAATCAGAGATACCTGACTATATTGTTGAATATCCTTTTTCATAAATTCTTTGTATCAGACAACGTACTTATTTATTTTGTCGCGCTAAAACTTTTAATGCCTATTGATTGGGGCCTTTTATTGCTGTTAGCTGTAACATATCTAGCAATATCGGCTTTTATATTGTCTCTATATTTAGTGCTAAAAGTTGGTACTTTAAAATTAAAGGCTTTTTATTCTGTGTTTAGTTATCTATCCGCAATGCTATCCATGTTTATATTTGGCTCCATTATAATAAAGTTAATTACATACGTAGTGAACATAGCATACTCGATAATATTAGGAATTTACGAGTTTGACCTTGGTGAGATTCTTTATAAAGCAGCGAACATATTTAGCCAATTTACTTCGAATACAGACCTGCTAGCTTTTTCGGCCTTGGCCCTTATTTCTTTATCTGTATTCGGCTTACTTCTTATTTACTTTAGTGCGAATTTAGAAATGCAAGATGACTCACCTAACTTAAGTTTAGCCAAGTTTGTTAAATATATGATGCCTTTCAATAAGGATAAAGATGAGCTTCAAAATGCTCTTCTGATAAAAGAGTATCAGCTAATTGTTGATATATATAAATACAATTTTAAACAATATTACTTCACATTTTTCGTAGATAGACCTTATGCTGTGTTACTTGCGCTGATTTTCAATTTTTCAATGTTAAATCTAAGTTGCAAAAATTTATTGTTCTTTGGATTAAGTACGGTTTTGTTTATGACGGAAGTCGGTTCAATTATGGGAAACAAGTTAATCGCAAACTTATCATTTATTCCAGAGTACAATACTGTAAGACAAATTAATTGCAATGGTATCTCCATTCAAAAGTTGTCCCACTCAAAATTAAATTTATTTTATAAAATTAGATTTCTTCCAACGATTCTATTTATAGCAACAATTGTTATGGGCCATGTCATTTTAAAGTCGTCACCGATTTTAGTCGCAGCAAATATTGTATCTCTCTTAGTTGTTTTTTACGTTTATCCCAAAGACTATTTTACGAGAAATTTAATCTCTACAAGGATGGACTACAAAGACTATGAAGCTTATTTAACAGAAAAAAACATATTAGAAGCTGGCACCGATGATTTTTATATAATGAGTTGGCTATACAACTTTATGCTGTATTCTACGGCTGTTTTGTCGGCGATTGGCTGCCTTTTCCCTAGCTTTTATAATTTATCTGCCGCTGTATGTGTCTTGATTTTTGTTGCAGCCCCCTTAGTATGCCATAAGTTCATGGCAAAAATACAACGCAACATAATGAGCTTTATAGAAAGAGGGGATTATTCTGCTGACTTTTCAAAAATATTTAAAAATGTTCAGTCTTAAAAAATATATAATTCACTCTGTTATCCTAACAGCTCTTTCCATTATTTTAATTGTTCTTGTTACGTTTTATGGGAATTTCGAGTTAGACTTATCTGGAGTGAAGATTGAAAATATAGATATCGCTGAAGTTTTCATACATAACTTTTTCACTATGATTACGTCAACTGTCGCAGGTGTTTTTACCGCAGGTCTCTATAGTTTATGTGTATTAGGCATTAACATTTTTAACATTGGCATACTATCCAACGCCTTACACCTTCAAGGAATGAAGCACTTGATTCCGAAGCTTGTTCCTCATGGGATAATTGAACTATTTTCATTATCGCTGTGTGTTGTTTATTCTTTTTACATATTTATTTACTTGGTCAAAAAAGTAAAATTGATTTTCCTGAGAAAATATGATGTAAAACTGTTTTGCAAAAAAATCGGACTCTCTTTTATTTTAATTATTATTGTGAATACAATTTTGCTCAGCATTGCATCAGTTGTTGAATATCTAGCTTAACATAAGGAGGAAAATACCGTGGATATTTTATCGATAAAAAACTTAACATTCGGCTACAAAGACTGCCCTGTTTTTGAAGATTTTTCTATTTCTTTTGAAGAGGGAAAAATACACTGCGTAGTAGGAGAGAATGGTGCAGGCAAGACTACTTTACTAAAATGCATTTCATCTTTAATTAATAACTCTAAAGATGTTTATTACAAGGGTAGCTCAATAGAAAAAGACAAAAGTTTACTACAAAGCATCTCTTATATCATGAGCGAAGACACCTTATACCCTCACATGACAGTTAATGAAAATATAAAATTTTATTCAAGTCTGTTTTTCAAGACAAAAAAATTCAAAGATAAAGTGCATTATCTTTTGAATAAACTTGGTTGCGATGAATATGCGGACTCTTTAGTAAAGTCTTTATCTCAAGGCACGAGAAATAAGATATATTTATCTATAATGTTATCGAAAGACGCAGAAGTATTTTTACTTGATGAGCCTTTTACAGCATTGGACAGTAAATCACAAAAATTCTTCTTTGACTTAATTAAAGAAAAAAATAAAAACGAAAAATCAACCTTCGTTATAGTTACCCACATCGAAGAGTTCAAAAAGATTGCCTCCAATACAATAGAAATCAAGAAGTTAAAAATCGCAGACTAATGTGCGTTGAGGTATCAATATTTCATTTACACGAAATAAATTTGTCTAGCAAATCAAAAACATAGTTACTTCCACGCGACAGTAAAATTCCCGTTAACACACAGCCAACGTATGGAATCTGCGAGTTTAGATTAAAATGGGCCAGTAAATCCAGCTTATAGGCGACCGCGATAACAATTCCTAAAGCTACGCTGAAAAGCATTTGCCAACAGAAAATTTCTTGTACGAAAAACTGATTAAAGTATGTAATAATCGCTTCAATCAGAATTGCAAATGAAGCTATTCCAAAAGTTTTGTTCTCCATATTGCTCCCCCTTAAAATTCTTTTATGAAGGCGTCGATAAAACCGGCGTCTTTTGCTTTTTTTAGTTGTTTTTCAGCATTTTCTTTTTGCGCGTAAGCTCCGACCTGGACGTAATACTTCGCGTTTGATGAGGGCTTTAATTGAGCTTGATTTTCTTTTATTGATATTCCCAACGTTTTTAAAGTACCTTTAGCATATGCTACACCAAAGGCTTTTTGCTCTTCCAGAGAATCCGCTATTTGAATGTCCGTTGCATTATTGGAGCTATACTAAAAAAGTAGACACAAAAATAAACAACATGCTACAATAAATCATACACAAAAAAGGAGGCCTTT
>CAKSIU010000035.1 GCA_934463265.1 uncultured Eubacteriales bacterium
TTACGCTAAACTTATGTCCATTTAGCGAAGTTTACAGTTATATATTCCGCGCGAAGCGCGGTGAAAATTTTTTTTGAAAATGGAGGGTTTTATCCCTCCATTTCTTTTTTTATAAGTCCCTTAATGTATGACTGAGTGGGCTTTTTGGAGCTTAAAAATTCAATCATTTTTTCGTCTGTTGGATAAAATTCTAATTGAATTTTCTTGATTTTCTTATTATATTCTTTTTTTGCTTTCTTTTGTGCGTCAGTCAATTTTTTCACCTACATACATTCTGTAATAATCTCTCAGTTCTGATGAATATTTTGCTCCGCTTATTGGTTCTCCGTCTTTATTGTAGATGATAACTTCTTCACCGCCTTGAAAGGTTCCGTTTTTTCTTGCCCATCTTAAAGCGTCCTTATTTCTTTCTTCATATTCTTCATAATTAAAGTTGTTTCTTCTGATTATTTTGTTCATTTTAAGCACTCCTAAAAATATATTTGTAAGATTTCTTACAATTATATTATACCCCTATGGGTATAAAAAGTCAAGTGTTTTTTCAAAAAAAAATAAAAAAATTTGGGGGTATGGGGGTCTACCCCCATATCGGCATTTTCGCCGCTGTCTGCTGGCTCTGCCGCCGTCTGCTGGCTCTGCCGCCGTCTGCTGGCTCTGCTGTCCGACCGCCTTTATTTAGCAAAATAGCACGCCTGTAAGGCGTGCTGAATTTCACCGTGCGCTGGGCTACGTCTATGCGCACGGTGTGTCAAATGTGTCAACCTTAAAATTCCGCTTTGTTATGCGGCTTTGCAGGTCGTGAAAAGTGTTAAATTTTAGCGTATTAAAGTGTGTCAAGTGTGTCATTATGAAAATAATTCCTGTTAATTCTCCCCTTTTGGCACATTTAACACATTCCTACGATTTTGTGTCATTTGTGTCATTTGTAATTCTTTAACAGCCTGTTCCATTATTATTCCTGCATAGTTGCTAACGCTTCGGTGCTCTCTTTCTGCATTATCTTTTATTATATTATATATATCTTCATCTATATATATTTGAAGTTTCTTTTTGTCTGTCAAAAAAAATTTTCACCGCGCTTCGCGCGGAATATATAACTGTAAACTTCGCTAAATGGACATAAGTTTAGCGTAAGTTTGCAAAACTTTGCTAAACTTGTATTTAGCGACAGTTTACAACATCAATTATCATCATCACCCGCAGGCGCTTTTTTTTCGCGCCTTGCGGGTTCTTTTTCCGCAGTTAGGCAAACATAAAGAAAGTCACATATAACAGCAAGAACAAGGAATATCACGGAGAGAATAAGCAAACCACAGCCGAGAGAAAGACCGAGAAAAAACCAACTTGCTCTGTTAAGGCTCTTAACTTTACAGCCAAAATATTTTTTAATTATCTTCATTTTCATCATCTCCCAAATAGCGTTTAATTGACTTCATAACATTATTTTGCTTCAAATCTTTAATATCACCAGCAACTTGCTTAAAGCTGATAGGCTCGCGGGCAGGAGCGGCGAAAGATTCAAAATACTTGAAATACCTCGGCATAAAGGAAATACGCCAAGAAAGAATATTATCAAATTTAAGATTATCCGCTATACGGCTATCACCATTTGCAGAAGCTTCAACGAGAGCAACACGGCGAGAAATTGGACGCGAAAGAGTGAACATATTCAAAAAAGATGTTTGCAGAATCATTCCGTCTGTAGTATCACGAATTTTTTTGTCAACATCGAAACTCTGAGAGTTCATAACAACCTTGCATTTATATTTTCTTTGGAGTTTGAAAAAATCACGAAGTCCCGAATCAAAAGTTTTGTAATTACGATTATCAAAAGAAATTCCGACTTCATCGAGATAGACAGCGGAGTTCGGTTCGGGAATAAATTTTGATAAATCTTGACCGTCTATAATACGAACACCGGGAATAATACAATCCTGAATATCGGTATAGACTTTCCAACCGTGCTTCAAATCGCGCAACATCCATTTAACCATTAAGGTTGATTTTCCAGCACCCTTTTTACCAAAAATAAATATAAGCTTATAGGGATTAGCATAACGGCGAGAATATACAACAGTAAAGGACAAAAGACCAAGAAGAACAAAAAATATAACAGCAAACATAATAACACCTACTAAAAATAGCCCCTGCCAGTGAGGGAGCAGGGGCAAATATATGTAGCGGAGCAAGCGGCAGAGAATGCGCCGTTACTATCTTAAAGATGAATAATACGAGAAATCAGACCGACACCAAGACCTACAAAGGCTGTGACGACAAAAATAAGAAGAAGCGGATTAGCTGTAATAGCAGTTACATACTGCCCAATCCAACCAACAGCGGCGGTAACAAGAGCAGTAATTTGAGTGATAAGTGCTTCCATAGCGGTGGGCGTTTCGGGATTCATACGAAACATTTCCTTTCATAATAATAAAATTAAACTTAAAGACGAATAATGCGATTAATAAGACCAACGCCAAGACCAACAAACGCAGTAATTACGAAAATAAGCAAAAGTTCATTTCCCTTTGCGGTAATGGCAGTTACAAAAGAGGTAAGCCAAGTGATTGAACCAGTTACAAGGTCGCCAATAGCAGTAATAATAGCAGCCATTAAAAACACTCCTTTCAACGAATTTTGGTAATCATAATAAACACCCTAACAGTAAGAATTAGGAATGCAAAACCAACGAAATAACAAATAGGCTCGGACATTAAAAAGGTGGGAAGATTATCCAAAAACCATAAGCAAAAAGATTTAACGGATTCCAATCAAAGCACCCCCAAGCCTAAACAAACAATAAATAATAAGGCAAAGCATAGCAAAAGAGCAAATAAAAACATAATCGGGTTGAACTTCAATAGTATGTGAAACATACCCGTTATTGCTTGTATATGTATAATCGGTTACAACAGTATCATAATTTCCAATAAGCCCAAGAATAACAGCTTTCAAGCCTGTAGTATTTTCAGGAGTTACAGGCGTAACAGAGTAAACATCAACAGATTCCAAAACCATATCAGATGTATCTAAAGGATTAGATTCAGCAGAATCAGCAGGAGCAGAAGAATCAGCAGAATTTGAAGAATCAGAGCTATCAGAGGATATATAACTATCAAGGTCAGAGCGGATAGAATCAACATCATTACGGAGTTCATTATCTGCCGTATGCAAATCTTGAATCTGTTTAAGATAATAGTAATTAAGTGTACCATTTTCGGAAGTGTAATCGTTAATACCATCTGAATCTAAATCAATGTAGGGAACATCATCAGCAAAGGAAGGAACAGCAAAAACAAAAGCCAAACAGCAAAAGAGAATAATACAAATTACACGTTTCATTTTTTAACCCCCGAAGAAGAAACAGATTTAACGGAAGAATGAGATAAGCCCGGATTAACAGTAAGTAAACGAACAATAAAGGTTATACCAAGACCAGCAGAGCCGAGAAAAAGAAAAAACTGTGCAGGAGTAACATTAGTGCCGGGAATATACCAAGTCGTAAACAAAGACCATATTGAAGAAAAAAGGCATTGAACAATCAAAATCGCGTCAGAAGTCACAATAACACCACCTTAAAGAAAAGGAATGACATCCATAACAAAGGCAACAACTTTGAAAATGATAAGAAGTAAAATAAAGGCAGTAAAAATCAATGAAGCAACAGCAAACCAAGTCGGAAAAACAGAAGCCATAACGCCCCAAATATAAGAAAGACTAAAAGCCATAAAATCACTACCTTATATTATTAAAATGAACGATAATGCAAACGATAAGAAAAAGCAAAAGAGAAAGATTGACGAATGCAGAAATAGCAAAAGGCAAATTACTATAAATAGCTAAGAAAGAATTAAGCGCTTCAATTACAGGATTAATCATCAATCTTTACCACCTCAAGCCGATTATAGTAATCTTGCATATGCTCAGCGGCATAATTGCCATAAGGAGAAGAAACAGCAGGAGCACGGCGAGAAGAAGAAGAAGAAACGGAAACCATTGAATCTTTACAGTTTTGCGTAAACCAAGCAAGAGGGTTTTCATCTTTGAGAAAATCAAAAAGCTTCAGAGGGTCGACCTCAGTATTAAAATTAGTCTGCAAATCAGTGGAAAGGTTACTAACAGATATAATTTGGTCGGGTTTAACAGCAGATTCAGAATTACTATGATTCAAAAAAAGATTATGAAAAACATCTCTATTTTCTTCCGTATCTTGACGCATTTGCAAATCAGAATCATCGGCTAAAACCTGCTGTAAACGATAAAGAGAACCATAAACACCTTTATGCCAAGTAGCATGACCGAAGTCAGCGTCCGTCATATTAGTAACATTAAGTTTAGATTTTACAAGATTATTGCTTAATTCAGATACTTTAAGACCAACAACGCCAAACCAAGAACGAGGAGATTTGTTAGTATAAATAGCAGGATTTCCATTAAGAGCCCAACCATCAAAAAGGCTATTTACATCTGTTTTAATAGCAGTAGTAGAAGAATCTATAGTATTAAGATAACCGTTTGCAGATTCAAGCCAAGTGTTAGCAGTATTAAGAGCTGGCAACTGTTGACTTGTAAAATAAGTGTTAATTGCAGAAAGAGAACCCGTTGCAGATGTATAAAAAAGATTAAGCTGTTCAAGCATTGACTTCATCCACTTTGCTTCGGCTATGCCAGCTTTAAGATATTCCTCATACCATTTATTAAAAAAAATAGAATCGTCCTGCTGTTGAAGATAAACTCTTTCAAGCTCCATCCAAATATTAGTGATAGTATTATCGAGAGAAGTAAATTGATGGTCTAAAAAATCTTTCCAAACTGTTTTAGTTAAAAGATTATCCATCTTATCAGTAATAAAGCCAAGAGATTCACGAATAGGATTAGTAATTTCTTCGGGATTACCAATAAAAACAGTATCGCCGTCAGCGGCATAAGCAGACACAGAGAAGCAAAATAGCAAGCAGAACGCTAAAAGCAGACACATGAAGCGTTTCATAGATATTTAACATCTCCTTTATAAATTTATCCATGGTAGAAAATATCGCGGTAAGTACTTGACGAGCGGCGAAATGTACTGTATAATCCATTTATAGCCGTCCAAGCTACAAAATCACCGAATGTTCTATCTTGATGAGATTGAAGCCGCTCGATAAGAAGAAGAACATTAACATCTTCGTTATTATCTTTCAAAAACTCGTCAACAGGAAAGTTCTTTGAATGAATCCGCTCACGAGGATACGAAGTTTTTTCAGGCGTATCGAGGTGAAGAAGATACCTTACAGCCGCCCGAGGGGATTTGCAATACTCAACATTATTTTCCGCAATACCAAACTGTTTAGCGATAGAGGAATAAGTCCGAGCATTTTCAAATTTAAGAAGAACATGATAATGAGCTTTTTTTAGCATATCATTAATATCATAATCTTCATCATGTAAAATGTAGGCGTATGCATCAGGGTTAGATTCCCTGATGCATACATCAATAGATTGTGGGATTGATTCGGGATAGCAAATAAAGAAAAATTGCCTAATGCGAGGGGTTTCACCTTTACTTTTCTTTGACATCTTCAATAAGCTCCATATCTTCAACTTTACCAAAACGGTTATACCAAAGAAAATAAGACTTTTTAAGCTGAGGATTAAGTCTTTCAAATTTCTCCTTAGTGAGATAAAGACGAGAGCAAACAAAACCATCTACAGAGGGGCGTTCTTCAATGTAATAAACATTTTTACCCCAAACTTCATTACCCGAATCAGTCTTAAAAGAATGATACTCTTTATCAATACCGAGGACTTTCACAGCGTTCATTATTCTTCACCTCCTTTTATAAGTTCCCGAATAAGAAACAATCTTTCGAATTTATTATCATAATGACGCATAGGGACATTAGACAAAACAAAGGTCTGATGAGAATCTGAACGGCGAACCGCTTCATACAAAAAGAAGTGGTCACAAACACCATTAGCAATCATATTGATAGCATAAGAAAACATAGTTGAATAATCATGAAAACGAAAGTACATCAAAACGGCATACCCTCCTCGACTTCATCGTCATAATCAGCTTCATCATCATAATCAAAACCAGCGTCAGAAACAAAATCACAAACACCAAGAAGAAGACACTCGACAAAATCGAGCAAAGTCATTTGATAAGCTCCGAAAGATTCAAGACGAACAAGCTTAACACAATCATCAGAAAGACGAACAAGGCGACAACGCTCATTATTAAACAAGAAAATAAAGCCTTTACGCCCAAGTTCAGAAACAGAATTAGAAAGCTTACAGTGCAATACAGGAAGATGATTTTTTTTCATTTTGAAAACCTCACTTTAATGAATTTTTGCGATTCTAAGTGAATCACTGTAAATATAATAAATCAAAATGATTCATTTGTCAATAGGGAGGAGAAAATTTTTTTTGACAGACAAAAAGAAACTTCAAATATATATAGATGAAGATATATATAATATAATAAAAGATAAT
>CAKSIU010000036.1 GCA_934463265.1 uncultured Eubacteriales bacterium
CTTCATACATAAAAATATGCCCCCATTTCGTAAACAGTTTTTATTTTTTACCTGTCTACTTTATGGGTAGCATATCAGGCACAGGGCTTCTGTCGGGTATCACATGGACTAAAACAGGCGCAAATAAAAATCATATTGAATTTAGCAAAACAGCAGGTCTTACATATAAAGATGTGACAAATACAGTCGCACTGTTAAAAAGAGGCTATGGAGCAGGTGCAAAATGGGCTATGAATAATGCAACTCTTTACAATCTTTTTTATGGACTTGTGGATAACAACAATCGACCGATATTTATAATTGACCCTAAAAGTGAAAATATCGGCAAAATATTAGGCTTCGATGTGATTATAGATGATAACCTTTCTGACGAAGTAATTTTGTTTGGTAATTTTAATTACATGGGCTATAATCTTGCCGAGAATATTGCGGTTGAAGTATCAAGAGAAAGCAGCTTTAAGTCAGGTTTGATTGATTACAGAGCCATGGCAATAGCCGACTGCAAGCCGATTGTCACGGAGGCATTTATAAAACTCACGAGGGCGGCATCGTAAATGTTAAGTTTAAATGAGGCGAGGGAATTTTTAAGAATTGACGGAACAGAAAACGACAACATAATAAATGCGTTATTAAATGCGATACCAAGTTATATTGAGATTACAACAGGTATGACAACGCCACAGCAAAGCACAGAGCCTTTAATAAATACGGTAAGCAGATTTATATTGCAGTTGTGGTACAATGCCGAACAATCGGAAAGTGAGAAGCTGCAAAGAACAATAGACAGTTTACTAAAAGCCATAACATTAAAAGCAGATAGGAGTTGAGGTGATGAGTAAGGACTATGCAAA
This sequence comes from uncultured Eubacteriales bacterium, assembly GCA_934463265.1. GTDB lineage: Bacteria > Bacillota > Clostridia > Oscillospirales > Acutalibacteraceae > CAG-557. Next base: position 852 of record CAKSIU010000036.1, read on the forward strand.
AGCATTTTATAACAGCAAAAAGTGGAAGGACACCCAACTTTCATACATGGTTAGCCAAAATTATGTTTGCGAACGTTGCGGCAGCTTGGCACGCATAGTCCACCACAAAAAATACATAACTCCCAATAATATCAGCGACCCAGATATAACGCTTAATTGGAGCAATTTAGAAGCTTTATGTATGAACTGTCACACAAACGAGCATTTGAAAAGTGGAATATGCAGCAGTGAGGTAAAATTTGCAGGTAACGGGGACTTAATAAAGTCCCCCCTGCATTAAGAATACATCAGCAGTTTATGGCACCGAAAGCCGGAGTTTTAAAAACCTCTGCATAAATTTTTATATTAAGGGAGTCTAGAAAGTGAGGTAATTTTATGAGCAAAATAAAAGAATTTAGTACAGATTTAAAGCAATTTGAGGAAATATTGAAAATCATACCAGACGAACGCAAAACAATAGCGCAAAAGTTGATAACAGAAATATGTTTTATGACTAAAACCCTTGAAGATTTACGAAAGATTATTGACGAGACAGGTACCGTTGATTTATTCGAGCAGGGAAAACAAAAATTTATGAGAGAAAGCCCAGCCTTAAAGGCATACAATACAACAATTCAGCGGTACAGCTTGCTTTATAAACAGCTTGAAAGCATGATACCTAAAGGTCAGCAAGAAAATTCTGAAAATGAATTATATAACTTCATAAATCAGGGATAATTATGAATTATATTTTAGAATATTTAAAAGCAATCGAAAATGGTGAAATAATCACATCTAAGAGGGTTTATAAAGTCTATAAAAAACTTGCAGATAATATGAAAAATCCAGATAGCAGATATATTTTCGATGAGAAAAAAGCAGTAAGACCTATTAAATTTATAGAGAAATTTTGCAAGCATTCAAAAGGAGAATGGGCAGGAAAATCCGTTAAATTAGAGTTATTCCAAAAGGCTTTTATCTCGGCGTTATTTGGATTTGTGGATAAAAATACGGGTTTTAGAAAGTACAAAGAGACTTTATTTATGGTGGCACGAAAAAACGGGAAAAGCACCATGTTAGCTAGCATTGCACTTTATATGTTAATTGCCGACAATGAACCAGGTGCAGAAATTTACAGCACAGCCACAAAGAAAGATCAGGCAAGGATTATATTTGATGAAACCCACAATATGATAAAGCAAAGCCCAGAGTTAAATAAGTTTATTAAAAAGAGAAAATCAGATTTGTATTTTCCCCTGACTATGAGTAAATTCCAGCCTCTTGGCAAAAACAGCGATACGTTAGATGGATTGAACTCGCATTTAGTGATTATGGACGAACTCCACAGCGTAAAAGATAGGAATTGCTATGAAGTCATGAAACAGAGCCAAAGTGCAAGACGGCAACCGTTATTTATAATGATTACAACCGCAGGAACTGTCAGGGAATGTGTATTTGATGATATGTATTCATACGCCTGTAAAATCGCCAATGGAACGTTCGTTGATGAGACATTTTTACCGATAATTTATGAACTTGACTGCAAAGATGAATGGATTGATCTTAATGCATGGAAAAAAGCCAATCCGGGGCTAAATACGATTAAAAAGCTGTCTGACTTATCCGAGAAAGTGGAACGAGCAAAAAATAATCCGAAGGATTTAAGCGGAATACTTACAAAAGACTTTAACATAAGAGATACAATCAGCAATGCATGGCTCTCTTTTGATGATATAAATAATGAAAAAACTTTTGATTTACCAGAGTTTAAAAACTGTTATGCGATAGGCGGAGCCGATTTAAGTATTACAACAGATTTAACTTGTGCAACACTTTTGCTGATGAATAAGGAAACCGAAGAAAGGTTTATAACTCAAATGTATTGGCTGCCAAGAGATAATTTTGAAAAGAGAGTACAACTTGATAAGATCCCCTATGATAAATGGCTACAGCGTGGACTTTTAAGGCTGTGTAACGGAAATTCGATAAATTATGGAGATGTTACAGCGTGGTTTCTTGAAATGGTAAATAAATATGGAATTACTCCAGCGTGGATTTATTATGACAGTTACAGTGCGAAATATTGGGTGGAGGAAATGGAGAATAACGGATTTGTAATGGTGCGCTGCATACAAGGTGCGAAAACTTTAAGTCTGCCAATGCAGATGTTAGGAGCAGATTTAAAAGCTAAAAAGATAAATTATAACAACAATCCGATTTTGAAGTGGTGTTTAACCAATACAGGAATACAGACTGACAGAAATGGCAATATAGTGCCGATTAAAGCGCAAAGTGCAAAGCAAAGGATAGACGGAACAGCAAGTTTGCTTGATGCTTATGTCGGATTATATGAACACTTTAATGAATTTAAGAACGCTTTGTAAAGGCGCAATCCACAAGGACTATAATCTGATTTCGCCGTTTTCGTCCTTATATTCAACGAGCGAAAATTCTCGCCCGTTTAAAACTTTATGTTGTGCCTAAATAAAGTCTGACTTTTAAAAAATCACACGCGGTGAAAGTCTGTTCTAAAATAGGAATTTAAGGATGTGAGTAAATGAAAAAACTAAAAGACAAAAAAATAAGGATTGTCAAGTTACAACAATCCAAAGACGAAGATGGTTTTTCTATTAATGAGTGGATACCTATACATAACGGTACTTTGTGGGCATACTACAGGCAGCTGTCAGGAAAAGAATTTTACGCTTCAAAAGCAGTACAGCATTACGAGGAATGTCTATTTATAATAAATTATCGAGATGATATTACCACTGATATGGAAATAGAATACAGCGGCAAATATTATGATATTACCCGTATTGACGATTTCGAGGGATACAAGAGTGACATTTCTATTTATGCCAAACTTGCCCCCAAATAAAGGACACAAAAATTAGCTTGTGCCCTAATCATCATAATGCCCTTTACAGCCAATGATATAAATCTTATCTTCATATACTTTATAAATCAGCCTATGTTTTTCAGTTATGCGCCTACTCCAATACCCAGACAACTCATTCTTTAATGGTTCTGGTTTTCCTAGTCCTTCAAAAGGAGTACGGCTAATATTATCTATTAAATCGTTAATTTTTTTGAGTACCTTTTTATCCTCTTTTAACCATTCAGTATAATCTTCCCAAGCTGTATCGCCAAAAATTATATTTTTATTCATCTTCCAGCTGCCTCAGCTCTTCTATACTTTTAGCTACAGTGCCTTTTCCAGCTTCTAATTGTTTTTTAGAAGTCACTAGTCTATCATAGTCTTTTTTGTTACTCATAATATATAGATTTTCTTTCATGTTATTATACTCCTCAAGTGAAATCATAACGACATTTTTGTCATTTTTACGCGTAACTATCACAGTTTCGTAATCATCAGTTACCTTATCACAGTAATCTTTGAAATTATCTCTCATATTCGAATAATTAACAGCTAACATAATCATTCCTCCTATTTTAATCAAGTACAATTTATTGTACAATATATTATATGTAATGTCAAGTTATTTATGTGAAAAATTTTTTTATTTTAGGAATTGACTTTAAGGGACCCGTATATTATAATTAATTCGGGACCCGCAAAGTGAGGTGATAATTTGTGTCCTAAAACTGGCAGACCCAAAATAAGTAACCCTAAAAGTGTTGAAGTTAAAGTTAGATTTACAGCAAAAACAAATAAAAAATTATTATGTTATGCTGAAAAAAATAGTATAACTAGAGCAGAAACAATTAGATTAGCGGTTGATTCATTTTTGGGTGAGCAATAAAAAACGGGAAAGCAGTGTTCCAAGCTAATGATAACTACTACTTCCCCTATTACACCCACAACTACCAAAAGATAATTGGAGCGTAAATATTATATCATACGTTTGAATATCTTTCAAGGTATTGTGGATACAAGAATTTGAAAGGAAAAATACAAATGAACAAAAAAATTGATTTTAACGAAAAGAATAAGATTGAAGAATTAGCATGCGATGTATTAATAAAGATTTTAGATGTACCCCATCGACCTAGGTATTTAAGTGAAAGTCATAAACAGAATTTAGAATATTGCGATAAATTCGAAAAAGAATTCATAAAAAGTCTAACATATGAACAGCGAAAGGATTATGATTCTTTGATGTCGGCAAAAACATTAACGCAAACACCCGAATTTGATTATATGCTGCTTTGTGGAATGCAAATAAAAGTTGCACTGGATGAATTAATAAAAAATCCTCTTAAGATTTTGAGGCTGTACGATAAAGTAGGGACGCCAGCTAGCAAGGTTTATAAATCGGTAAAACAAAAAAATGGAGGAACAAGATAATGATTAGTTTTCAGCAAGATTTTATAGGCATGAGCAATATTTTTATCGATGACAGCATAGAAAAATTGAAAAATACGAATGATGAGTATCGGAAAAACTGCAAAAAACAGCAAGAAATCGAAAATCAATTAGCTGAATTAAAATCAAGACTATCTGATGATGACAAAAAAATTATTAAAAAATACGAAGATAATATTTTTTATTTAAGGGCTAAAGAACAAGGCTGGCTCTACTTGCAAGGTTACAGATATTGTGTAAAATTTTTAAAACTTTTTAGAGTGATATAAGGAGGATAAAATGGGAAGTTTTAAAGAAAAAGTTGATTTATTTACAACGGAAACAATTCAAGATGGCGTAAGGAAATTAAGGAACGTTGATGAAGAACATGATTGTATGTGTAAAAATCATGCAGAAGCAAGCCGCAAATACAAGAACATTATAAATAATTTAAGTGTTTCAAATAAAGAATTCATAGAAAATTTTAAAAATGAAATGTATACGATTGAATCAAAAGTCCAAGATTGGCTTTATTTATAAGGCTATAAAGATTGCATTAAACTATTAAAGCTTGTTGAAGCGATTTAAAATATACTTTTTATAATTTTAAGAGAAACTATAAAAGAGTTTTTAATTTACTTTTTTGTAGTTTCTTTTAATTTTATTTTGTATATTTAAGCGACAAATAAGCGACAAAACCGCATAATAAAACAGCTAAATCTCCATAATTACTGAGGTTTAGCTGTTAATAATATTCTCTTTCTCGAAATAAACCTCTACGCCATGCTCCTTCAATTTACGAACGGTCGTTAGTGTATCAACCGTGTTTCGGGCAAATCTCGATACTGATTTTGTCACAATTAAGTCGATTTTTCCATCCAGCGCATCTTGTATCATTCGATTAAATCCATCGCGCTTCTTGGTATTGGTTGCTGAGATTCCTTCGTCTGTATAGATTTTCACAAACTCCCACTCTTCTTTTGATTGTATGTATCTCGTGTAGTAATCTACCTGCGCTGCGTAGCTTGAAAGCTGTTCCTCATTGTCAGTTGAAACCCTTGCATATGCTGCTACTTTGCGCTTGTATTCTATTATTTTTGATACACTTGTAAATAAGTTAAGCGTTGCTGGAATCACTGTCACTGCCCTTGCTGCGTTCATAGATTTTCCTCCTTTCACTGGCCTTTTGTCGCATATCAGCAGTCCAAGATTCACTTCGTGATTTAGGTTTGAAAGTGTGCTTTGAACTATAGTCAAGTAAGTAGACACAAAAAAGTGTAAAATTTTTTAATAAGCATCTTAGTTAAGGATTCAGAGT
>CAKSIU010000037.1 GCA_934463265.1 uncultured Eubacteriales bacterium
GAAAAACACACATTGAAAATAGAAAAAATAAGCATAGATGCAATTAAACCCTATGAAAACAATGCAAAACTTCACCCACCTGAACAAATTGAGCAAATAAAACGGTCCATCTTGGAGTTTGGAAACAATGACCCTATCGCGATTGATGAAAATGGTGTCATCATCGAAGGACATGGGCGCTACGAGGCTTTAAAACAGCTTGGTTTTTATGAAATTGAAATCATTAGACTATCGCATTTGAACGAGCAACAGAAAAAAGCCTATATTTTGGCACACAAAAAGCTGACGATGAATACTGGCTTTGACTTCGATGTGCTGAATTTGGAACTCGATAGCATTCTGGACTTCGATATGACGGATTTTGGCTTTGAACTTGCGGATGAGACGCAAAATCTTTGTGATAGCTTCATAGACGACCTATTGGAAAAAGAGCTTGGGCAAAGGGAAATCGAGCAAGACAGTTTCAAAATGACGCTCATCTTCCCTCTTGAGTACAAAACTGCTGCAGAAAATTACCTCGCTTCGAATGATAAGCAAAAACTGATTGAACTGTGCTTGGCCGAAATGGGGGTAGGATGATGCCGGAATGCGGAACACAGTGTTATTTATGCGATTTGCCAATACGTTTTGACAACTACAGTGGATGTTCTCATGCGTGCAGTTACTGCTTTGCTCGGCACAGAATTGATATTTCTCAAATTTCTAAAAAGGAAACTTCAAAAGCGCTGACAAATTTCATTAGCGGAGCGAGAACAAAAGAAACCAACTGGTGCGACTGGGATATTCCGATTCACTGGGGTGGGCTTTCTGACTCGTTTCAGCCGTGCGAGAAAAAATATCGCAGTTCGTATAAGTGCTTGAAAATTTTTGCTGAAGAAAACTACCCATTTGTTGTGTCAACTAAAGGCAAAATCATCGCTGACAAAGAATATCTGGGCCTCATAAAAAGCTGCAACTGCGTCGTTCAAATTAGCATGGTCTGCGACAAATACGATGTACTTGAAAAAGGCTGTCCTAGCTTTGCAGAGCGGTTAAAAATTTTAGAAAGCGTGTCAAAGGTCGCGAGAGGAACCATCGTGAGGGTGCAACCTTACATGAGAGAAGTCTTTTTGGATGTGTACAAAAACTTACAGTTCTTCAAAAATGCTGGCGCCTACGGGGTTATCATCGAGGGGATGAAATTTAAGCGGAAAAAAGACGGTTTAGTTAAGATTGGCGGAGATTTTGTTTACCAGTATGAAGATATAAAAAAAGATTTTCTGGAGCTAAAACAGAAGTGTCACTCGATTGGCCTAAAGATTTACGCTGGCGAAAATCGAATTCGTAGTCTGGGCGACAGCTTGACCTGTTGCGGAATAGATGGCCTTTCTGGCTTTCAGCCGAACACATTCAATTTGAATCATATTTTAAACGGTGACAAAGTCCTGCCGTCGCCGCAGCAAAAGACTGACGGAACTGCCGGCTGTTTTCAAAGCCTCTTTCAAGACAGCTTGCGAGCCAGAATGTGCACGAAAAACAGTTTCGCGGACTGGATGATTTATTATTACAAAACCCGCAAGAAACAAATGGATGCAGTTTTTGGGAAATCGAAAATTTAGAAAATTGGAGGTAAAAATGGCACAGATAAATTTAAATGAGCAAGCAAGAGAAATACTAAAAATCGCCGAAGAATATGGCGTTGAGCAGAATTTTTTCTTCATAACGACGTTCAAAAGATATCAGGTTCAAATCGGGATTTTGACTGACCTCGAGCGAACAATTAACGAAGAAGGTACGCTGGTTACGAAAGAATACGTTAAGGGACGCAAAAATGTTTACTCGCACCCGGCAATCTCGGATTACAACCGAACTACAGACAGCGCGAACAAGACGGTCGTAACGCTGATGAAAATAATTACGACGCTGCGAGAGCGGCAAGACGGCGGCGAGCCAGACCCATTGCTTGAACTCCTATCCGGACACGGAGCCTGCCACAGAGGCTCTCTGCGTGTAGACACGTCGCGAACTAAGATTCCTGAGAATCAAAAGCCTAACTGCTCGCGGTTAGAGTGCAATGCGGGCGATGTTTTTGATTTTAAAAGTGAGCTTGGTGCGCAATGAAAAGACAGCTTGTTGTCCACCAAAGCTTTCAATATGCTCAAAATGTGGTAAACGGGACTATTCCGGCGCCCAAATATGTCATTAAACAGTGCCAGAAGTTTTTGGAAATCTGTGATGGAAAATCAGAAAAGTATTTTCTTGATGAGCAAAAACTGAATCAAATTGACGACATATTGAAATTGCTCATAATGCCCCGTGGCCTTAAAGCTGGGAGCAGTATTTATGAGTGCTCATGCGGTTATCAGTGGCTATTTTATGCGGCGATTCTTTGCGTTGTTCATCGAGAAAATCCCGCTAAAAGGCGCTATGAGACGGCAATCTTAGAAATAGCAAGGAAAAATTTCAAAACTTTTACAATAGCAACCATTTTTGTGTTGCTTTTTTTATTGGAGCCAAAATTCAGTAAATTCTACTCAGTGGCGCCAGACGGGGATTTGTCACGTGAAGTTAAGACTGCGATTGAAGAAATTTTAAAGAGCAGTCCACTGATTTATCAGCACAAAGAAGCTCCCAGATTCAAGATTTTGCGCGATTACATTGAGTTCATTCCAAACGAGAACCGATATATTCCGCTCAATTACAGCAATTCTAGGATGGACGGCAAGCTACCAAACGTTTTTTTAGCTGATGAAGTTGGGGCTTTGCCGAACTCGTATGCGATTGAGGCGATGAGGTCTGGGCAGTTAAATATTTTGAATAAGCTGGGTTGCATAATTTCAACGAAATATCCGACGGCGAACAATCCGTTTGAAGACGAGGTAAATTATGCCAAGCGAGTTCTAGATGGCACTCAGAGCGATGAAACGGTCTTTTCCCTACTCTACGAGCCGGAGAATACTGACAATTGGTCGTTCGACAACACGATTCTAAAACACGCAAACCCGGTCGCTTTAGAGATTCCAGAAATTTGGGAAGACTTGCTCAAAAAGCGCGCTAGAGCCATTTCTGTAGAGTCTGCGCGAGAAAATTTTCTGACAAAGCACTGCAACATCATTTATCAGGGCGCGGGCACAGAAAGCTTTATCGATATCAAAGATTTGCAACGTTGCCGGGTCAATAAAATCGATTGGACTGGCCGTGAAGTCTATGTTGGCGTGGATTTGTCGATGTCAAATGATAATACTGCGGTTGCGATTTGTGCAGAAGAAGATGGAAAAATCTTGGCCGACGTGGTTTGCTTCATTCCGGAAGGACGAATTGATGAGAAAAATAAGTTTGAAAAACTGGATTATCGCCGATTTATAGCCGCTGGTAAGTGCATCGCTTGTGGCAATAAAACCATCGATTATGGTGTCGTAGAAGATTTTGTTTTTTTGATTGAAGAAAAATATGGCGTTACCGTGAGAGCCATCGGATTTGACCGCTATAATGCGATTTCAAGTGCGCAGAAGTGGAACCAACGGTACAACACGGTGGAGATTCGGCAGCACAGCGATACATTGCATCCGCCAACCAAGTTATTGTCGGAGAAAATCACAGATGGCGAGTTTGAGTACGAGAGAAACACACTGCTAGAGATAAACTTTGAAAACGCACGCTGCACTTATGACACACCTTAACTATTTTTGTGTAAATATTATGTCAATATTCATGCAATTATTATGATGAAATTATAGTAATAAAATTGATTTTTTAGTGAATATGTGATATAATTGGAAAAATAATTTTTAGGAGGATTTTTATGCCAATTACTTTAAAAAAGAATTTTTTGTCAATTATTAGCATGGTAGCAATTTTAATAACAAATTCAGTCAATGCATGTGCTTTAGTGCCAGCAAAAAAGAAAGGAATAAGTCTTGAAAGTCGTCGACAATTGGCAACAGATGCTTTCGGTAGCTGCGGTGATAGCGTAAATTATACTTTTACTGCTAACAATGGCGAATTAAAAATTTCTGGTACGGGAGCGATGGCTAATTATTCATCATCCGGTTTTGGTGCAGATACTCCTTGGAATTCACTTAGATATTATATAAAATCCGTAAAAATTGAGGAAGGTGTGACACATATTGGTGATAACGCTTTTTATTTTTGTTCCGGATTATCATCTGCGGACTTATCCAAAAGTATCATAAGTATAGGAAATTCTGCATTCCAATATACTGATTTAACTTCTATAGATATTACTGAAAATGTTAAAAATATAGGTAAAGATGCATTTTTGGGCTGTAAATTAACTTCTGTAGAGATTCCTAAAAGCATAAAAGTTATTAGTTGCGGTATGTTCTATCGTTGTGAAGAATTAAAATCAGTAACTATTCCTGAAAGCGTAACAACCATAGAAGATAGAGCATTTTCTAGTTGTAAAAAATTATGTTCAATTAATATCACTGAAAATGTTACAAGTATAGGTAAAAGAGCATTTGAGTATTGTGAAGAACTTGTTTCAATTTCAATACCAAGCGGTATTTCAAATATTGAAGATGGTACATTTTATAATTGTAAAAAATTGAAATCAATAATAATTCCAAATAAAGTTTCAAATATAGGATCTAATGCATTTGGCGGCTGTTCAAACCTAACCTCAATAACAATTCCAAATAATGTTATAAATATTGGTAGTTCAGCATTTCAAAGTTCCGGGCTGAAAACAATTGCGATACCTAATGGTGTCCAAACCATTGGCGATTATGCTTTTTCTGATTGCCCTAATTTAACTTCTGCCAATATCTCTGATAGTGTTATAAATATTACTGCACAAGCATTTAACAACAATTATTTGGACTCAATCAATGTAAGTGAAAATAACGCTAACTATAAATCTATAGATGGAATACTTTTTTCAAAAGACCAAAAAATTTTAATACGTTGTCCAACAAAAAAATCTGATGAACTTACTGTGTCAGAAGGGACTTTAGAGATTGGTGAAGACGCATTTTGGGGATGTGAACAATTAAAATTAGTTAAACTACCAACAACTCTTTTTTCTATCTGCGCTAATGCATTTAGGTCCTGCAGTGGCTTGACTGAAGTTTTAGCTATTCCTGGTTCTGTCGCAACTATTGGCGAATGCGCATTTTATTATTGTATCGGTTTAAATTCAATCATCATCCCAAATTCAGTTAAAATCATTAATTCCAGTGCCTTTGGCTGTTGTAATAACTTAAATTTTGTAACTTATGGAGGAAATTCTGACCCCGGTGCTTCATCTTCAAATGTATTTTTTAATTGCAATAAATTAAAGGAAGTACTTGTGCCGGCAAATTACAAAAATAGTACGTTTTGTGGTTTGCCAATTAAAAAAATTTTTGTAACAAAAAACTATAGACCAGTTCTTTTAAAATTTCGCAAATACGCGCCAGTGCTCATGCTCTAAAAATTGGCAAATAAATGTTAATTATGTAAATGAAAAACACCACCACGGAAGAAATTTTTGTGGTGGCATAATTATTTTAATGAAAAAATAAATAAATTTATAGTTGACAGCGAAAATATTATGTGATATACTATAAACACACAAAAATAATTATATTTTTAAATTTGAAAGGAAGGTTTTTATGGCAAAGAGTGCAATATTTTTGACTAGTTTATGCAAAAATGACAAAAGATTTGTTAGGAATGTAGGGGGTGGGGGCAATATGTACAATAAAATTGCCCAAAAACTTCTCTCCCTCGGAGTTAGCGCATCGATGATGCTGGCGATGGTACCGCTTGGATGGCAAAATTTTGTAGCAGAGGCTGCAGAGCCGACGATTCCGCAAAAAATGTTTATAACGAAAGATGATTTATTTGAGCTTTGCAAAAGTAAAAACGAAGGCAAAGGTTTGCTTGCGACCGGCAGCGAGACCGACGAAGTGCTGAAAATCAACTTTGGCACGCGCCCTAGCGAAGTTAAATATTATGATGGCAATTGGAAATCTCAGTCTGTGAAAGACGGCCCAATGACCTGGCTGATTGCGGGATCAGATGCGGAGAACAGATTGGTTTTGTATTCGGAGAGGCCTATAATGAGCGCTCAGAATTTAGATAATTCTTCAGACAGCCGTTTCCAGACATCCGCAGGTAACAAAAGTTTCGACTCGTTGGCTGGGTCGGTTTACGATGCAAATCCGACAGAAGTCTACGCGAACCACTGGGGCCAAAGTAATTTAAGGACTCAGTTGAAAACGTTGAAGGATACCTTGTTTGTTGGAAGCGAACAGTCTTTAGCACAAGAATCTACGATAACAACAGCTGATATTAAAAATGATGTAGAATATACAACCAAAGACAAACTATATGCACCTAAAAGTCCGGAAAATAAATTGGACTACAGTCAATAAAAAGGACACAAATTTAGAAACATTTTAAGAAGTAGCACTATAAATTGTGCTTAAAAAA
>CAKSIU010000038.1 GCA_934463265.1 uncultured Eubacteriales bacterium
TGCTGTTCATTTTCATTGCTAATTGCTGGTACTTCTCTCTCAGTTTCTTGCCAGACAAAATGTTGCTGCGCCAAAAGCTATCATTCTGACACCAATCGATAACCTCAGCAATATCGTCAGCATCAATTTTGTCTCTGCGAATCATCAAGTCAAAGTCTTTTGCCCATCGCTGGCGTTGAGATTCGTTTTGCGGAAACTTTGGATTGTTTTCTGTGATGCATTTTTCCAAGAATTTCGCCAGCAAATATGGGTCGCTATCAGTCTCAAAAATTTTCTTCTTTTTAACGTCGTTGTCGTCGATTTTTGGCTCCTCAAAAATCTGCGACGAAGATATATTATTATAATTTTTTTTATATTTATATATTATATCCTGGCTGTTTTCGACTAGGGGGTATGGTTGTTCTTGACTATACCCCTGGTCATTTACGACCTCAAAATTGGTACTTTGTGGTTCTTTTTGACCACCTTCTATACAAACTTTTATTTTTCTTTTTTCGACTTTTCTCATTTCTGAGTAGTAAGAAAAATTTGTTTCTAAGTAACCTTTTTTCACTAACAAATTTATTATTTTTGATATTCGTCCTTTGCTCAAATTTAAAAGTTTAGCAAAATATTCATTATTTGCAAAACAACCATCATCTTGCTCTGAAAGCGTGTTCACCACTGACAGCACTATTTTTTCAGTAATGTTCAAGTCTTTCAGATGCCAAATTTCTTTTGGTATCCAAATACCTTTAAAATCTCTTTGCATTCTAACTTCCTCCTCTAAAACGGCAAATCATCAAATACTGACTCACTGGCTTGTTGTATCTCTTGCTCAGTGATGATTTCACGGACAATAAAGCCTTTGTAATGCTTGCCGTCTTGCTGTTTTGAGTAATATTTTGCGATTAACCAAATTTCATCTTTGGGCTTGTACTCGTTTAAAATGCGCGTTGCAATCCCTCCAAATGCAGTGCAATCAGCGAATGTTGGCTTGTTCCATTCGTCTGTTCTTGGGTCTTTTCCGTTACTTAATTGCAGCGAAAACCTTATCCCATCCTGACCAACTTTTTTGAATTCATCGTAAATTCTACCTCTGAAAATCACTGTGTTGACGTAGCAATTGCCGCTGTAAATATTTGTTTCGTTTTTAAATATTTTAATTTTTTTATTCATAAACTGCTCCTTTTAAATCTTGTTTTCGGTCAAAAACATTGTCGCCTTGCGCGCTTCCGCTTGCAATTCTCTGTGTTTTTTCCTATTCGTCAGCACCGCTGTATCTGCCACCGGCAGCGCGGCACTGCGAATCATTATCATAAATTTTTGTTGTCTTCATAAATTAACACACCTCATAATTTTTTATTAAAACTTTTGTTTCTGGAATTTCGGCGTACATTTTCTCGAAATAAACCCTGCAAATCTGCACGTCATCTCGATAAGCAAGGCCATTTAACGCGTCTAAAATAACTTTGATAATGTTATCTGCGTCAGGCTTTTTAGTCGGAAAAAGACGTCCATTTAGCATCAGTTCTTTTGTTTTCCGGCTGACGTATTTCGGAATAGGGAAAAGGGCAAGTATACTGATTTCTAGCGGTAAATTCCTTTCGAATTTCGCTTTAGAAACGGCTGTATAACTTGCCCTTACGAGTCTTTCGTATTCGATTGTTTGCTTTGGTGTATACGCCATGCTTCGCCCATTAACCCTGCATATTCTAGGCCTTTGCTTGCCCTTTGGTGGACCCGGTATTGTGAATTTTATTTCCATCTTGCGCCTCCTTCTTTATTAAGGTTCCCGGTCAACGACATTGTCGCGCTCGCTGTTTCTGCCACTGGCAGCGCGAGCTCGCAAACCATTAAGCCCTTCCAAAATCTCAACTCGCTGCTTAACCGTCAATTCTTTAAAACTGCTTACGTTGTATCTTTTTAAGAGCGTAGCATATAATTTATCGGTCTCATCAAAGTTTTTTACGACGTTCTGAAGAATTTTTGCATCTTTGGCGCTAATTTTTTCGACTTCAATTTCCGGCAAATCTTCACCAGCATACAAATAAAGTCCCAACCCATGCCGAGCTAACGCCTTTGTTAAGCTTCTTTGAATCGATTTGTTTACATCAAAGCTCGTGATACTCTCAAGACTAATTGATTTATTTTTATAATCCATTATCGGTAAGTACTCAATGTGCTCAAGACCAGCGATTTCCACTCCTGTCTTAACCCAACAAGTTTTGCCATCGGTGAAATAAATGCAAGCGTTTTCAGTTTCATAAACTTTATAATTCGCCTCTGAAAAGCGCTTTTTTACCTCTGCCCAGGCATACGGCCAAGACAAGTACGATAGGCCGTTTTTCTTTTCGACATGGTCATTCACGTTAATTTCAAACAGCGTCTCAAAAACTGATTTCTCCACCTTAAATTTCACCTCGGCTCTTTAAATCTTCGTAATCTCGTTCTGCTTTTTCGGCTTCATAATCGGGAAGCTCAGCTGTAAATTTGAAATGGATATCAAGGCAATCTTCACAGCAGTAAAAACCGTTTATAACGTAATAATCTTCGCCTTCATAAACATCTTCTTCGCAAAAAAAGCATTTAAAAGCTGGAATTGCTTCGTTATCCGGTGGTGTAAGATAAGTTTTTTCAATTAAATCTATCATTTTATTTGTCCTCCGTGTTTTGTTTTAATTTTTTGCAGACGATTTTGAATGCATCAAGAGTTTTTCTTTCAAGCTCTCTCAATTCATCTGCTTGCCTCAAATTAATTACAATTAAAATAAAGATTAATATTAATAAAAATGTTTGCATGGTTTTCCTCCTGTAAAAAACAAAATTGCCACCTTAAAAATTTTTAAGATGACATGAAAATTTATATTGACTTTTTTTATCGTCTCTGGTACAATAATAAATGTAAAAGTTATCGATTTAAGGCGAATGCAAGATTCGGTAAACATTGTAAGTGGCTTGAGCCCGCATCACTGCTGGTTTCTCTCAAGTCCCTTATAACTACCAAGACCAGTTTTAGGCAAAGTTTAGTTGGACTTGAAGCCTAAGAGGGTGAGGAGCGTTAATAAAATGATTGATAATCATTTTTAGCGACGAAGTGCGAAGCCGGCACCGTTGCAATGCAATGGTGGCTGAGCACGAAAAATTTAATGAAGTTAAGTTTTTGTCCGTCCATTAGCTCCAGCGCGTGGTCGCGTAGACCAATTTGCGCTCCAAGTTAGTCGTGAGCTTTTTGTTTTATCGCACGCATTTTTAGTTTATATGTTTTTATAATATGGGAGATTTCCAGAGCGGCCAAATGGGGCAGACTGTAAATCTGTTGTCTACGACTTCGGTGGTTCGAATCCACCATCTCCCACCAACATTTAGGAGGTCTGCTTATAAGCAGGCTCTTTTTTATTTTTGCTATTTTTCTGGACGAAATTTTGTTAATAGTTTAAAATATAATTTAGACTTTCATTTTGCGGTTAGGAGGAGTTAAAAATGAACAGACAAAAAGTTGAAAAAGCCGTTTTTGATTTATTGATAGCACTGGGCGAGGACGTAGATAGAGAGGGACTTCGAGAAACGCCTAAGAGAGTTGCTAAAATGTACGAAGAACTGCTTTCTGGAATGAGTTCAACACCTTGTGACCATTTGAAATTTTTCGATGAACCGGAGTGTACCTCAGGAATAATTGTCATCAAGGATATTCCACTGTATTCAATTTGTGAGCATCATTTGCTACCGTTTATTGGAAGAATTAGCTTGGCTTACATACCTAAAAAAGAGAAAATAATAGGATTGTCAAAGTTTGCGAGAATTGTGGACTGCTTTGCCAAAAGACTACAAGTTCAGGAGCGGTTGACAAATCAGATAGCGAAATTTATTTATGAAAAAGCCGAGGCAGAGGGAGTGATTGTGCAAGCAGAGGCAGAACATTTGTGTATGACGATGAGAGGGGTTAAAGCTGCAGGAGCTAAGACGAAAACAGTAGCATTTTATGGAACTTTGAGGGATGACGTGCAAAAAAGAAATGAAGCATTAAATATGCTGGAAAGGGGATTTTAGCACAGATGAAAATTTTCAAGGCGGGTAAGTTTACATTAAATTTAAGCGAAAAAACCTATGTAATGGGAATTTTAAACGTTACGCTAGACTCTTTTTCCGACGGAAACAAGTGGTTTAATACTGAATCAGCAGTGAATCACGCATTGCAAATGCAAAACGACGGAGCTGATATAATTGACATTGGTGCACAGTCTACAAGGCCGGGATACATAAAAATAACTCCGCAAGAAGAGCTGATGCGACTGATACCGGTTTTAAGAGCTTTAAAAGGTCAAATTAACGTGCCAGTTTCTGTTGATACTTTTTATCCGGAAGTGGCAAAAGAGGCGCTAAATGAAGGCGTAGACATCATAAACGACGTGAATGGCTTTAAAAATGAGCTTATGATAGAAGTTGCAGCACAAAGTGACTGTGGCTGTATAGTTATGCATGACGGCCCTAACGTTCAAATGAAAAATTTTTTTGATTCGAAGCTAAATAAAATGGTTGAAAATAATATTTCTCAAAGCAGAATTTGTTTTGACCCGGGAATTGGATTTGGCAAGACTTATGAAGAAAATCTTGACGTGCTTAAAAATTTAAAGAAATATTTGGTAAAAAATGTTCCGATGTTAGTTGGTGCCTCAAGAAAAAGAGTAATAGGCGCTCCATGCGGAAATCCTCCGTTTGTGGAAAGGATGCCAGGGACAGTTGCTGCACACACGATAGCAATTTTGAACGGTGCAAATATAATCAGAGTGCACGACGTGAAAGAAGCTGTTCAGGCGGCGAAAGTTGCAGACGCGATTTTGAAATCTAATTTGGAGGGCTGAATTTTGGATAAAATTATTATAAAAGGCCTTAAAGTGTTTGCGTATCACGGAGTAAATCCGGAGGAAAAAGTGAATGGACAGAATTTTGTTTTGGATATTACCGCGTACAAAAATTTGAAAAAAGCCGGGAATACAGATAACATCGACGATACAGCAAGTTATGCAAAAATATTAAAAACAGCGGTTAAAGTTTTAACCGAAGACAAATACGATTTGTTGGAAAAAGTTGCGCAAAGAGTTGCTCAGCAGATATTTTTTGAGTTTGAAACGATAGAATCAATAGACATTTGTTTGAAAAAGCCTGAAGCGCCGATTAGCGCGGAATTTGACTATGTTGCAGTTGAGATTTCCAGAACGAGAGATGATTTTTAATGAAAGAAGCAGTTCTTGCACTTGGAACGAATTTATTTGACCGAGAAGAAAATTTAAAAAATGCGATAAATTCGTTAAAAAGGCTATCGGAGACTACAGTTGAAAAAATTTCTTCAGTTTACACAACAAAGCCTTTTCAGGTGCCCGATGAACAGGATGAATACTTAAATTGCTGCGTAAAAATAAGGACAAATTTGTCGCCAGAAGTACTTCTTGGAGGCTGTTTGGGAATAGAAGCGACGATGGGCAGAGTGCGCCCTTATAAAAATGCCGCAAGAATAATTGATATAGATTTGCTGTTGTACCAAGATGTTTATATTTGCACGGAAAATCTGATTTTGCCTCATCCCAGAATAAAAGACCGTGCATTTGTTATGGTGCCGCTAATGGATTTATATGAAAGCAAAATTGCACTCGGTTTCGATTTTGCGGCAGCCTTGAGCCAAGTAGATATAGGCGATGTTTCGCTTTATTATAAAGAAAATTTTAATAATTTTTGAAAAAAGTGTAAACAATTTGTGCCAATATGAATATGATTTACTAAAGGTAATACAGTGGTAAATTTAGGAATTAGAAACGGGCTTCGGTGGCAGATTAGAAAATTTTCGATTTTTTTGAAAAATTAAAAAAAAAGTGTTGACAGATTTAAAAAGATAGGGTATCATTAATAACATCGCCGGTGAGTTTTTTTAAAGTAAAATGGCGATGCTATTTGTGGGAGCATAGCTCAGCTGGTAGAGCACCTGCCTTACAAGCAGGGGGTCACAGGTTCGAGCCCTGTTGTTCCCACCATCAGATGGCCCGGTAGTTCAGTTGGTTAGAACGCTAGCCTGTCACGCTAGAGGTCGACGGTTCGAGCCCGTTTCGGGTCGCCATCTTTTGCCTTTGTAGCTCAGTCGGTAGAGCAGAGGACTGAAAATCCTCGTGTCGATGGTTCGATTCCGTCCGAAGGCACCACTTATTTTTGCGGATGTAGCTCATCTGGTAGAGCGCCACCTTGCCAAGGTGGAGGTAGCGAGTTCGAGCCTCGTCATCCGCTCCATTTT
>CAKSIU010000039.1 GCA_934463265.1 uncultured Eubacteriales bacterium
CTTTTGTCCTGATGATTCTTATTTTTATCTCTATCGGGATTATGAATCAATTTGATGATTCTGATGAAATGTCGGTTCCTGCTGGTTACAGATAAAAAAATTTAAAGATGGTGTTATAAAATAATGAAGCTAAAATCTATATCCAAACTTTATATGGGGTTAATTTTCTTTTTTTTATACTCGCCACTCGTGGTTCTCATCGCTTTTTCTTTTAACAAGTCAAAAAGTCGAAACGTTTGGACTGGCTTTTCTCTAAAATGGTATGCGAATTTGTTTGCAGATAAAGAAATTTTGCGTGCGCTTTTTAACACGATAATCGTTGCAATAATCGCTTCTGTTTTGGCTACAATTATCGGAACTATTGCGTGTTTTGGCATTTTGAAAATGAAAAAATGGACGAAAAAATTCATTATGAATGTAAATAATTTGCCGATAGTAAATCCAGAAATTGTGACAGGTGTTTCTTTAATGTTGCTGTTTGTTTTTACTTACAACACTTTTGGAATTTTTCGTCCCGGAATTTTAACTTTAATTTTATCTCACACAACTTTTTGTTTGCCATATGTAGTTTTATCGGTTTTGCCAAAGCTTCGCCAAATTAACCCTTATCTTTACGAGGCGGCCCAAGATTTAGGCTGCACGCCATCTCGTGCATTTTTTAAAGTAATTTTACCTGATATTATGCCTGGTATCGTGACGGGAATGATTATGGCATTTACGCTTTCTTTAGATGATTTTGTGATAAGTTACTTTACAAGTGGAACCACTCAGAACTTGCCAATTGCGATATATTCTATGACAAGAAAAATCGTAAGCCCGGAGATTAATGCACTTTCTACCATATTATTTGCGGTTGTTTTATTTCTACTTTTAGTGGTCAACATCAGGCAAACTAAGTATTTAAGTAAAAAAGATTGATGCGAAACTAGGTGAAAAATATATTGAAAAAAAAATTAATTTTAATATTTACTGTTTTATTGTTTTTTATTTCTGGCTTAATCTGTTTCATTTTATATAAAAATAGTTATAAATCAGAAGTTACTATAAACGTATATAATTGGGGCGAATATATCTCGGACGGCTCCGACGGCAACTTGAATGTTAATGAAGAATTTACTAAAAGAACCGGGATTCGTGTAAATTACAGCACTTTTCAGAGTAATGAAGCGCTTTTTGCAAAAATTCAAAACGGCGGAACAAAATACGATGTGATTATTCCGTCCGATTACATGGTTTCCAAAATGATTGAACAAAATATGCTCCAAAAACTTAATTTTGAGCAAATTCCTAACTTCTCTTATATAAACTCCTCTTTTAGAAATCCGGAGTACGACCCTTATAATGAATATTCTATTCCATACACTTGGGGAACCGTTGGCATATTTTATAATAAAAAAATGGTTTCAGAATCTGAAGAGCAAATAAACTGGAACATTCTTTGGAACAAAAAATATTCTGGGAAAATTTTGATGTTCGATAATCCTCGTGACGCTTTTGCTATTTCTCAAATTCGTCTTGGAATCCCTTTAAATTCAAAAAATAAACAAGACTGGATTCGTGCCTCAGAAGATTTGAAGGCACAAAAGCCTCTTGTTCAAGCTTACGTTATGGACCAAATTTTTGACAAAATGGGCAATGGTGAGGCTGCTTTGGCGCCTTATTACACCGGCGATGCTGCAATTTTAACTCAGCGAAACAGCGATATCGGATTTGTAATTCCAAAAGAAGGCACCAACAAATTCGTCGACGCTATGTGCATTCCCAAAAATTCTGAACATCCTAATGAGGCGATGGCTTATATAAATTTTATGTGCGACCCGGAAATTGCTGTTGAAAATATTAAATATATCGGATATTCTTCTCCTGAATTTGAAGTGAAAAATCGTCTTGACCCTCAAATTTCGAACAGTAAAATATGCTATCCAGATGGCGAAACTCTTAAAAACACACAGATTTTTACATTTTTACCAGATGAAATAACTTCTCTTATTGACACCCTCTGGATTAATGTTAAAACCGGTGAGCAAGGCAGTCCATTTGGCTTAATAGTCGTTTTAGTTGGATTTATTTTAACATACTTATCTATTGTTTTTATCAAAAAAAGAAAGTCTAAAAATTAATACAGATTAACACAAAAAGGGTTGATGAAATTGTTAAGGAACCTTAAACGTACTTTCTGTTTTTGCATTATAATTTTTTCTCTTTTTAATTTAAATACATTCGCTTACAACGATAATACTCTCGATATAATTATGACTTGTGATGACACTTCGCCAATAAACGGAGAAGAATTTACAATTAGCTTAAACTTTTTGCCTGCTGAACCTTTAAATGTCTCTGCTTACCGGCTAAAAGTTAATTTCGACAGTTCAAAGCTCTCTTACAAAGGCTTATACTCTTATATAAACAGTGACGATTTAAAAAGTTATGAAAACGAGGGCCTTTTAACTATTTTATATGTAACGTCTGAAAGTGGCTTCAACATTAAAGCAAAAAGTTCTCAGCCTGTTCTTGAGTTAAATTTTAAAGTTTTGTCTGATTGCGACGTCGGTTCGGCAAAAATTTCTGCCGCAATCGATGGTTTATGCAACTACGATGCGGAAGCAATTCCTTTGCCGGAAATTGAACCAGTTGCAATTAACATAACTCAACCGGAAGCTTGCAGCTGTGATCTCGCTTCACTTTCTGCTGGAGAGTATAAATTAATTCCGGATTTTTCTGCTGATATTACAAGTTACTCTGTTGACGTGCCATATTCTAAAAGTACAATGGAATTGGAGGCTATTCCTGCAGACGAAGATGCCACTGTTAAAGCCAATAGAAAAACTCTCAAAAGCGCAGGAACTTCAACGGATATCAATTTGACTGTTACTTCTTCTGACAAAAAATCTAAAAAAATTTACACAGTTACTGTCAATCGGCTAAGTAAAGAAGATTCTGCCGTTATAACAACCTCTGCTGCTTTAAAAAATTTAAGTAAAAACAGCGTAGACGATGACAATGAAATATCTATTGATGATGAATTTTACATAGACAAAAGCGATGAAAACGAAATAAATAGTAATAATTTAAGCACCAAAGACGATGATGAAGAAGAATCAATTGCGCAAAACAATAAAATTGCTCTGCAAAACTCTTCTGCACCTCTTGTCGTTAAAGAAAACGCTTTTAATCTTATCGTATTTCTCGTTTGTTCAGTGCTTTTTGTTATACTTTCTTTTTTCATTTTAAAACGTAAGAAAATTTAAATTTTTATATCTCCATAGTTAGTGCTTTTATGTGCTAACTTTTTTATTTTAAATTTTATTAATATTCGCAAGAATCCTGACAATAATAATCTCGAAGGAGGTAATAATATGAATGCAAATATTGAAATGTTAAATTATATTTATAAAAATGCGCAAATGGGACAAAATTCCATAAACCATCTTTTGGACATCGTAAAAGAGGATTCTAAATTTAAAAATCTGTTGGGAAGTCAGTTAAAAGAGTATAAAAACATCTTTAACACTGCTGAAAAATCATTAAATGAACTTGGTCATGAGGCTAAAGGTACCAGTTCTATTCAAAAATTCGAGACTTATATGATGATAGACATGAAAACCTTAACCGACAAAACTCCTGACCACGTTGCCGAAATGTTGATTCAGGGCAGTACTATGGGCGTAATTCAAATAACCAGAAGATTAAAAGATTATGAGGGCAATATAGATAAAAATGTTCAAAAACTCGCAGAAAAACTTTTGTATACAGAGCAACATAATGTTGAAGAATGCAGAAAATTTTTAGGTAAGGCCTTTGAAGTCGCTCATGCTTAATCAATAAATAAATCATAAAATTTTGTAAAAGTTTTGCTCTGCATCTTATTTGAGGTGTATGCGTTTGAAAAAAATTTTTTATCCTGTTTTAGCTCTGTTAGCTGGCGTGATAAATGGACTTCTTGGAGCCGGCGGAGGTATGCTGATTGTTCCTATATTAAAAAAATGCGGACTTAATCAACGTTCAACTCATGCTACTTCTGTATGTATTATTTTGCCAATTTGTATCTTGAGTGCAATAATATATTTATTTAAAGGGCAAGTTACGGTTTTCGATGCTCTGCCCTATCTGCCTTTTAGCATTTTAGGCGCTGTTATCGGTTCTTTAACTTTGTCTAAAATAAATCAGAATTTCCTTCGCAAACTTTTTGGCGGATTCATGCTCTGGGCAGCTATACAGCTGCTTATCAGATGAATTGGTTTATTGCAGCTATAGCCGGAACTTTGTCTGCGATAATTGGGTCCATGGGACTTGGTGGCGGCGGTGTACTTATTATCTATTTCAATCTTTTTACTCAAACACCTCAAACTTTGGCTCAAGGAATTAATTTATTGTTCTTTATCCCATCCGCTATAGTCGCAATTATAATTTATATCAAAAAAAAGCTCATCAAATTTAACCTCGCAATAAAATTTTCTATATTCGGCTTAGCTGGCGCAATACTAGGCTCGTATTTGGCGTGCTTCGTCGACAGTAAGATTCTTTCAAAACTTTTTGCTATACTTCTTTTAATCATGGGAGTCATGCAGTTCATAAAAAAAAATTAGCAATAAAATAAGGCGCGCCGCGATATAGTGGCGCGCCTGCTTTATTCTAAAAATTTCAACTCAGACCAAAAAATATTCCACAGATAATAATTAACAAAGTTCCTATTGTAAAAATATATTTCGATAAAGGAATAAAAAATCTACCGATTTTTCTCTTTGCCCCCATATTAACTTGCTCTAAAACAAATTTTGAGCCACAAATCCAAAAGAACATCACACACGCAAGCAATGCTCCTAATGGGATAATATAAATAGAAATAATATCCATCCATTTTCCAACAATTTCGCCGTTTTCGATGAACAAACTTACAACAGCCGAAAAAATTAATACAAGCATAACCGCTGAATTTCTCGGTATTTTTAATCTTCTTTGAACTTCTTCTATTGGAACTTCAAAAAGGTTTATAATCGACGTCAATGCAGCAAACAAAATTGCTATAAAGAAAATTACCTCAAAGAAAATTCCAAAAGGCATTTCAGCAAAAACTTGAGGCATCGCAACGAACAATAAAGACGGTCCCGCCTGGGATTCCAACCCAAACGAAAACATTGCCGGAATAATAGCTAATGCCGCGATGACACCTGCTAAAACATCAAATATCACAACATTTTTTGCACAATAAATTATATCTTCGTCATCTTTTAAATAGCTTCCATATATCAGCATTCCGGAACCTGCCAACGAAAGCGAAAAAAATGCCTGTCCCAACGCATAAATCCAATTTTTCGGCTGAAGAAACTGCTCAAAATTAAATCTAAATAAGTATGTGTAACCCTTAATCGCATCCGGCAACGAGGCCGCTTTTGTTGCCAAAATTATGAATAATATAAAAAACAAAGGCATTAAAATTTTGTTTAGTTTCTCAATTCCGTTAGAAACTCCGCCTAACATAACAAAAATTACTAGCAAAAATCCAACCAAATGACAAATTACATTGCTAAAATCTCCAGAAATGTTTGAAAACAAAGTTAATGTGTTTCTTTTTGATAACTCTCCAGTAACACTCGCTACCAAAAATCGAATTATCCAGCCAACAACTACAGAATATCCGATTGCAATACTCAATGAACCCAAAACCGGTATTGCTCCTAAAAATTTCCCAATTTTTTTGTTATTAAATCGCATTTTCGTCGCTTTTGCAAACGCACCAACCGGACCAGATTTCATAGCTCTACCAAATGCCATTTCTCCAACAACGCCAGAAAAACCCAATAGCACCGTAAATATAATATACTCCAGAAAAAACGCCGCACCGCCATATTGTCCTAGGCGATATGGAAACATCCAAACTGTACCAATTCCTACCGCAGAACCTACACACGACCAAATAAAGCCGAACTTCGATTTGAAAGTTTCTCTAGATTTTGTTTTTGTTAATTGATTATTTAAGTTCGACATAGTTAGCCATCTCCTTTTGCTAAATTATAAAACAAAAAAAGCTTTTATGCAACAATACACAAAAACTTTTTTTAAAAATATGGTGGAGGTAAGCGGGATCGAACCGCTGACCCCCTGCTTGCAAAGCAGGTGCTCTCCCAGCTGAGCTATACCCCCATATAAAATGCCAAAATGTGGTGGAGATAAGCGGGATCGAACCGCTGACCTCTTGAATGCCATTCAAGCGCTCTCCCAGCTGAGCTATACCCC
>CAKSIU010000040.1 GCA_934463265.1 uncultured Eubacteriales bacterium
TCTGCTCATTACTCGACGCTTTGCGTCTTTGACGATTTTAGTTCGTCACTCTTATAACTTTTTGAAAGTACGTTCTTTTTATTCTTTTTCAGAATCAAGAATTTTCCTCTCAAGAAAATTACGGGTCATAATAATTTGTCATCGTTGTTTAATTTTCAAGGTCCTTCGCTGCTGTGCATTGACTTTCTTACCTCAGCAACGTGATTATTATTTTATCACACTGATTTTTCTTTGTCAACACTTTTTTAAAAAATTTTTTAATATTTTTTGCCCGTGCTTTTTACCAAATCCTGCATATCCACTATATTTTCGCGGGCTTTTTCAACAGCTTTTCTATATTATCATAACCTTCATTCTCTTGTCAACACTTTTTTTTAAAAAATTTAAGCGCAACTGCCGTCGCGCTTCACAAATTATTTCTTTTTAAAAAAATCTTCAATTGTCTTTTGGCTACTACCTCTCATCAAGCGTCCCAACTCTTCGTCAGAAGCTTTTTTTGCAGCGTCTGAGCTAAAGTAAGTATGGATAACATCATCTTGAGACAACCTACGCGCCTCAGCCTTAGCATCTTCTAAATTCTTATACGCCAGACTTTTTCTAGTCCTAGGGTTTGGATGCGGAACATAATAAACCATTATTTTATCTTTATCCGGCCCTGCATAAATATCTCCACCTGCTACTACTTTTTTGTCCTCTGCTTTCAATGTTTTCAAATTTTTTTCGTTTGCCATTTTTATACTTCCTTTCTTTTTTTTATTTCGCTAAACCGATTTTAGCGTTTTTAATTATATCACAAAAGCGGCTAATTGTCAATATATTATAAAAATTTTTCTTAGTTTTAAAAAAAATATATTTAAACAGTTTTATCACGAACAAAAAATAGCCAGACTGAATAAATCAATCTGGCTCCCGCTTGAACAAAAAGGTATCCTTATCTAAAATTATTTCTCAAAGTTTTTGCGATTTTTCTTCATGAATGCCAACACAGCAGCACTAATCAGAGCAACAAAACCGAATACTGAGAAAGCAACTACACTAGCGTCGCCTGTTTTTACAGAACTTGATGCACTCTTAGAAGAAGAACTTGTTGTAGCGGCAGTAGCAGCTTTAGCAGCCTCAGCTTTTGCAGCTTCTGTTTTAGCGGTTTCTGTTGCAGCAGCTTCTTCATTTTTCTTTTCAGTTTCAGCAGCAGCAGCCTTGTCTTCCTCGGTTGCGCCAAGAACGATCATAAACGGAGATAAAGAATCTACGCTAACGGTTACATTACCATCCTCATCAACTTTGTCAACGAAAGTCTCGATTTCATCGTTTGCTAAGTGCTTAACAGTTACAACTTGGCCGGCATAATTTTTGCCTACGTTTAAAGCAACACGCATTTTGCCAACACTTGCTTCATAATTTGCTTTAATATCATAAGCGAAAATTACTTGAGCATTTTCAGCAAAAGCAGATTTTAATTTCGTATAGCTTTCAGAATCTTCCGAAAGAGCAACCGCACTTACCTCATCAAGTTTATCAAAAACACCATCAACTTTTGCTATATTCCCAGCTTCTTTAGAAATATTTTTGCACAGGAACAAAGAAAATTTCTCTTCTGTAGTCTGTCCACCATAAGTAACACTTACATCGCTAATGTTAGCAGCTATTCCCTTGCCATCACCTACATCAACAGAACTAAAAGTAAACTTGCCGTCAGTTTCTGCAGTCCAAGCAACTGTCTCTGAGTCACCAACGCTATAGTTAAGTTTTATAGCCAACCCAGCCAAATTAATCGTTTCACCAGTAATGTAACAATATTCTGTTGGCCAAGAAAGCAGCTCAATGCTCTGCAGCTCACCTGAGCGGTCAACTTCTAAAGTACCGAGTGGGCAAACTACGCCATTTAATTTAATTTGTACTTCTTTGTTGTTGTATTCAGCATAATTTGCCCTGTCAATTTTAGTTCCATCAGTCAGCTGTAATTCACCGTTTTTTAATAAATTCTTGATAGCTGTTAAATGATCTGCGTCACCTATAGTAAGATTTAAATTGCCAACGACAGCATCTCTAATATCATTGTGTTTGCCAGTAGTCGTGTCATGTTCAACTTTTACGCTTGTGCCTGTGTAAATCTTTGCCCAGTCGTAAACCTTAAACCCTGTTGTTGCGTCGGCATCGCCATCGTTATTACCGAATGTCACTTTAGTTACGGCTTCTGTCATAACATAATTAGCCACATCAGTAATTTCTGTTGCGTCATCATTAACTTTAATTTTAGTTACACCATTTGCTATACCAGTTGCAACATCAATTTTTTCACCTGACAAATAAATTTTACGAACCGTGCCATCGGTAACTACTGGAGCGGTCGCCTCGGCAGTTTTTGCCAGGTTCAAAGAGGTTGCTGCAGCGCCGAGTGCCAGCGCGATAGAAAAGGATAACCCTTTCTTAAAGATTGTTTTGAGCTTACAATTGTTCTTTTGCATAGTTTTTACACTATCTTTCTTTATTATTTGGTTGTATTATAAACCACGCAGAAAAAGTTGTCAATAGTTTTTCCAAAGATTTCGTGTAGAAGTTTGTCGAAAAATTTTATTAAACTTGACTAATCAAAAAGCTAATTACCGGTAGAGTAATTATACTAAATGCGGTGGTAATCAGTACAGTCGCTACAGCATACTCGGGGCAGTTGTCGTACTTTTTAGCAAAAATCGCTATGGATGACATAGATGGAAGTGCACAAAGTATCACGACAGTTTTAGCAATATTAACTGAAACTGGGATAAATTTCAAAACACACCAAATAAGTACAGGAATTAGCAGCATTTTGAAGAAAATCAACATATAAATATCAAAACTCTTAAGGTATCCGCGAATATTCGAAAAGCAAAACAGCCCTCCGATATAAATCATAGACAGCACGGAGGTCATATTTCCAATCGGAGACAGCGCAAGGAATAAAGTTTTTGGCAGTTTCACGCCAAGCAAAACTCCCACCAGCGAAAGTACTATCGCAATCAAAGCCGGATTCAAAAAATTTTTCAAGCTTTTCAAATTAAATTTGTTCGTGTTAGAAGTCAATTTTATTCCCAAAGTCCACAGCATAAGCTGGTCTACGATGGTGCACAGCGACATAAAAATTCCGCCCTCCTTGCCGAATATCGCCAATATCAAAGGAATTCCGATAAATCCTGCATTAGAAAACGTCGCCAAAGCCTTGTACATATTAGATTTTTGCGCGTCAAAATGAAATATTCGCACAATAAGGCAGTTAAATAAGTATAAAAATATAAAACAAAGCAAATAAATTACAAATATTGGTAATGCGTTGGTTAAATCCGAAAAAGACGGACCAGATAATAAATTGCAAACCAGCATAATAGGCATAGTAATCGTGATGATAAACTTCGACATCGAATTGAGCGCGGATTCATCAAGAATTTTGCATTTGACACACAGAATTCCGATGAAAACGAAAAAAGTAAAAATAAATATCTGCTGTAAAATAACAAAAAATTGTTCCATAAAGAAACCTCCCAGAATTTTAAAAGACCCCTTCCTGACAAAGCACGTCAAAAAGGGGTGAAATAAATTTTTAAATATTGCGAGTTTTTCTACCTTTTTCCTGCAAGTTATAATAATAAGCCAAAATTTCGCCAATATCATAATCATTCTCAATGGAAAAAGCATCGCGATTCAAGACAAAATTCTTATCCTCAAGAACTTTTTTAGCGTCGTTATAAACGAAATCTATAGTTTCTTTCCAAAATAAAATATTTTCCACACGCAGGTCTACCCAACCAACCTGAATCCATTTTTCCAAGCGTTCGCTGGTAATCGTCAAATCGCAGCCCTTATCGGGATACAAACTATACTCGCCGATATATATATTATCATTTTCTGTTACAATAGGCAAACCTAACGACAGCATTTCAATCATTAAGTTTTTATTACTCTCAAGATTTCTAACAATCAAATCATATAATTTTTTAATATCCATATTTTTAAGTTCGTCGACTGTCTTGCAAACCTGTTTTATCATATATAATTCGTATAAACGCTTTGCTACGGTAACTCCCAAATTTCCTGTTGCAATACTTGTTGAATTGTTTTTCTTCATCAAGCTCTGAATTTCTGATTTTATTTTTTCAACCATAGCTTTTCCTGCAAAAGTAGAAGCTAACATTCCTGAATCCATATAATTAAGCATATTTTTCTTTGTTTTTCCGCAAATATCCTCTATTGCAGCGTTAGCGACCTCTTCCTTAGTGATAGCTTCCATCTGACCGATTGAAGTAAGTGCAGACAATTCATACAAAGAATAAACATGATTTTCGCCAGCTCTAACCACAGGAAATTCAAGATATTCACTGCTAATTCCTTCGGAGTATTTAAGTTTTTCTCCAGTTATAAGCTTTAATTTTTTAGGATTGCTAATCTTTTTAACCAATCCAACATCAGTTTCAATCGGTTCAAATTTAGTGCTGTCGTAACCTACAAACGTTGCCGGAATCAAAAGGCTTATATTATGATGCGTTGTATGAGATAAATTCCATAATAGTTGATGTAACACACCAGCTGCCGATATTTTTCCCATCAAAGCAAACGACAATGATGATTTAGGCGTATCTCCATGAGTGTACGGCATATTCATGCCCATTCCGCCCAGACCTGTTGTAGAAACTTTCAAATATTTCTTTACTTTAAAATCTTCCATTACCAACTTTAAAGAATATACAAAATTTACAGCTTTTGGTACAAAGTCGTTAAGAAGAATTTCTGCAGATGTATTTACATCAATATTGGCACTTTTGCTTACTTTGCTTAATATTAATTCAGGCTTATAATGATTTCCCAGCACTGTTCCAGAATTTATTGCATCTATTATTAAATCCGGCTTCCATTTTTGAACCAGCCTATATAAGGTTGATTTTTTTAATATTTCCGGACTTAAGTCAGAATAGTAAAAATTCAAAAGCTCATCTTTATTTTCCAGCTGCTCTTTCATCGTGCTTAATTTATTGAAGTCAAAAGGCAAAAACACATCTCCATAAGACGGAATCAATTCTATATTCTTGCAATATTTAGAAAAATACTCACAACAATAATCAGATTCATTCTTTGTCAAATTGTGCAAAATAATTCTTTCTGGACCCTGCTTTATAATTCTTTTCGTTATCGCCTTTCCTATCTGACCAACACCCAAAACTAAAATTGTTTTCATTTTCACAACCTCCTGCTGCATAAATCATTACTCTTCTTCGGTTACAACCAAAAATAACCCTTAATTCTTTAAGACATCACATTTACATAAAATTTATATTAACTTTAATCTTCATCCCCCATAATAAAAACTTTTTGCTATAAAAAGCGAAAGCACCAATACTAAAAATAAAACATTAAATTACATATATTTACATATTAACCTGCTCAATCGGGATATTTTGTCGAAATTTGTCTTTAAAATAAACCTTTTTTAATATTTGTTTCCATTTACATTTTATGGAAAATATTTTTATCATTCACAGCAGAATTGACATAACTTCTTTAATAATATTAATTTTCTGTGCAATATTACAGAATTGAAATTTGGTATTGACTTTTTTTAAAAAAACATATAAAATATAATTATGATAAATTAACGCGGAGTGGAGCAGTTTGGTAGCTCGTCGGGCTCATAACCCGAAGGTCGTTGGTTCAAATCCAGCCTCCGCAACCACTGTGGGTAGTTATAAGGGACTTGAGATTTCTTATAACTACTTTTAATATTTAGGGTCTGGTGAGTCAGATTGTTTTAACAGGCAATCTGCTCTTTTTTTGTGCGTCCAAAAGATTTTTTGTAACTGTCTTTTT
>CAKSIU010000041.1 GCA_934463265.1 uncultured Eubacteriales bacterium
GATACCTCCTTTTAGTGTCTGATTTTATAATACATAGTTTTTCAAAATGTGTCTACTTTTATATAGTAGCACCAAATAGGCTTTCTGAAGAACACAACTCCACTTACGGAAGCAATTCATATTGTTGCTTTAGCAATCATTTCCGAAGTTTTGCGGTTTAAGTAAAGTTATAGAAGACAAATTATATTAATATGATTGATATTCGCATTTTAAGTGGTATGTAAAAATTTTTTTAAAATATAAAAACTTCGCTAAAACAGCGAAGTTTTTGATTTATCTTTTTTGTGTTCTCATTTTAGTTTCTGTTATGTTATGATTTTTATCCGAAGATTTGCTGCTTGTAGTTGACGCGGTTGAAGATTCATTAAAGTTATATTTTTCAGTTACGCGAACCGTTTCGCTATTAAAATTAACCTCATATACTCTGTATTTTTGTCCATCCAAATTTACGATTGCAGTTTTTGAGCCACCGGACCCTTTAACAGAGAACGAATAATTGGAATTATACGCAGGAATTATGGTTTTTGAATTACTTGAATCCATGACGCCATTTATATAAACTTTCATGCTGATTTCGCGATTAACACTTGAAGGTAAGTCCACATTAATTTTCAAAGTTTTTTCTTGAGCTTCTCCAGAACTAACTGTTAAAGTAATTGCAGTACCTTCATTTACTTCAACTCCAGGCAAAGGGTTTGTAGATAATACCGTGTCTTTAGCCTTAGAGCTGTTTTCTTTAATAATGTTATCAGAGATTTTAAGTCCTTTTTCAGTAAGTTCTTTTGTTGCCTCAGTAAGTGATTTATTTATGACGTCCGGAACGGTAACTTTTTTCTCAGCAGGCCCCTTGCTTACAAGAATCCTGACCATGCTGTTTACAACGATTTCAGTACCTTCTTTAGGGTCAGTACCTTTAACAATTCCCTCCGCGGTGTCACTATCTTCAACAGTAAGAACTTCATAAACCAAGCCAGCATCTTTAATTTTTGCTTTGGCCGCATCAAGAGTCAATCCGCGAACGACGGGAATAGAAACCAACGTGCCGGAACTGTTTACTGTTAAGGTTATTTGAGAATTTTCTTTTATCTTTTTAGAGCCGGATTTTGGGTCCTGATCAATTACAACACCCTCAGGTTTACTGGAATCATAAGCTTGTTCAATGTTCCAACTAAATTTATATTTATCATTATCGACAATATCAGAAACTTTCATACCAATAAAATTTGGAATATCGATGTCTTTGCTGTCAAAACCGAACCAACCGGAAGCTAAGCCAAGACCAATTACTACAAGGAAAATTATAAGAGCAATTCCCGCACCGATTAAAATATTTATAGCTTTAGAGCGTTTTTCAGAAGACTCCTGTTCTTCATCATTATAGGTATAACCGTCAAAGTAATCAGATTTTGACTTATTTTCTTTAATATTATTTATAGCATCGAGATATTTAGTAGGAGCGTCATCAGTGAAATATTTATACTCAAAGCGAATACTTGGATTTTTTCTAAACATTTCGATAGCTTCCAGCATTTCTCCGGCAGATTTATATCTATGTTCGGCATTTTTTTTCATAGCCTTCAAAGTAATATCTTCTAAACCTTCGGGGATATCCGGATTAATTTCTCTTAATTTTTTAGGTTCAGACTGCATTTGCATAATAGCGACGGAAACAGCATTATCAGCTTCAAAAGGTAATTTCCCGGTCAGCATTTCATAAAGCATAACGCCAACTGAATATATATCAGATTTTTCATCAGTGACGTCGCCGCGAGCCTGTTCAGGAGAGATATAATGAACCGAACCGATAGCTTTTTCAGTCATAGTTCGAGTCTCATTTTTAGCGAATCTCGCAATTCCAAAATCTGTAACTTTAATAGTTCCATCTTTTAAAAGCATAATATTTTGAGGTTTAATATCTCTATGAACAACGCCTTTTTCGTGAGCGTGTTGTAAAGCTTTTAAAATTTGAACCGTAAAATGAACCGCATCGCGCCATTTAATAGTATGTTGTCTGTCGATATACTCCTTTAAGGTTATGCCATCAATGTTTTCCATAACGATATATTGAATTCTGTCGCCAAAACTGACATCATAAACCTTAACGATATTCGGATGAGAGAGCACCGCAATTGCCTTAGACTCATTTTTAAATCTTCTAATAAAGTCCTTGTTGCCCAAAAACTCATCTTTTAAAATTTTTATAGCAACAGTTCTGTCATCGATAATATCGTAAGCACTATAGACTCGAGCCATACCGCCACATCCGAGAAGTTCATTAATTTCGTAGCGGCCGTCCAATCTTTTTCCAACGTATTTATCCATAAAATTCACCTCTGCCAATTATTTACTCACTTAAAATAACGACTGTAATATTGTCATTGCCACCGCGTTCGTTTGCTGTAGAAATAAACTCTTCAACAAGTTGCTGATTATTTTTTTTATTTTTGACGAATTGCAAAATTTCGTTCTGGTCAAAATAATTAGTTAATCCGTCCGAGCAGATAATGATTGAATCACCGGACTTTTTAGTTTCCACAGAATAATCAATATCCACGTTTTTGCTAATTCCAAGCGCGCGCGTAATGATGTTTTTATTCGGGTGACATTTGGCTTCTTCGTGAGTAATTTCGCCTTCATTTATCATTTCCTGAACCACAGAATGGTCGGTAGTGAGCTGTTTAATGTTGTTTTGACTTATCAAATAGGCCCTGCTGTCACCGACGTGAGCAACATGAATTTTGTTGTAAAAAACGGCAACTAAAACGATAGTTGTACCCATACCGGATAAATTATTATCGTTTTGAGCCATTGTAAAAATATCGAAATTTGCTTTTTGAATAGCTTTTTTCAATAAATTTTCGATATCATCCTGTGATAAATCTTCCTTATAGTTTTGAACCAAAGTTTCCCGAATACTTTTTACAGCTAAATTACTTGCAACGTCGCCGCCATTAACGCCGCCCATACCGTCGCAAACGACAGCCCAAATCAATTTTTCACTTGCATTAGAATAGTCGAAACAATCCTGATTAGAAGATCGTTTCAACCCGATATCACTTTTACCAAAGACCTGCATATTACACCTCCAAATCGGTTACATTATTTCTTCGTAATTGACCGCAAGAAGCGTTGATATCTGAGCCTAAAGTTCTTCTCATGGTAGCATTTATGCCATATTTTGAAAGAATACTCATAAATTTTTCAAGACGTTCCCGATTACTTTTCTCGTAAAAATTTTTATCAAAGTCGATATTATTTACAGGAATCAAATTTACGTGACATAACATTCCGGAAAGTTTGTGAGCCAATTCAACGGCACATTCATCGCTATCGTTAACGCCGGAAATCATCGCGTACTCAAAAGAAATTCTGCGGTTAGTTTTCTTTATGTAAAATTTGCAAGCCCTCAAAAGTTCGTCAACGTTAAATTTTTTATTTATCGGCATCAAGTTATTGCGAATCGAATCATTAGGAGCGTGCAAAGAAATTGAGAGAGTAAGCTGAAAATTTTCATCAGCCAAATTGTAGATTTTATTAATTATACCACAAGTAGACAGCGAAATATGGCGCATTCCGATGTTTAAATTATCCTCAGACGAAACTAATCTTAAAAATTGAACAACATTATCATAATTGTCAAGAGGTTCGCCCATACCCATCAAAACCACATTAGAAATTCTTATCTGATTATCGAGTTGAGCGGTTTGAATTTGTGCGAGCATTTCGGAGGCAGTTAAATTTCGAGAAAAACCGCTTTTTCCGGTCGCACAAAATTTGCAGCCCATCTTGCACCCGACTTGAGTGGAAATACAGATAGTGTACCCGTGTTTGTACTTCATCAAAACGGACTCGACAAATTCACTGTCATGAAGTTTAAATAAATATTTTATAGTACCGTCAATTTTAGAAACCAGCTTACGTTCAATTTTTGCATTTGCGATGTAGCATTTTTCCTGCAACTTGCAACGCAGATCTTTAGGAATATTCAGCATTTCATCGAAACTGCAAACGCCTTTAACCAACCATAAATAAATCTGATTAGCTCTGTAATCTGGATATCCTTCGCCTTTAAGAAAAACTAAAATGTCGGCTTTAGACAAAGACTTTATATCAATAAGACTCATAATTTTTCAACACATCACTTAAAAAAATTTACACTAATCGTCACCGCGTCGGCTTCCGGCAATCAAAATCAGCCTAAAAAGAGACATTACTGCCGAAAAAGTAGCCGCTAAATAAGTCATAGCGGCAGCGCTAAGGACTTTTTTTGCACCATCGAGTTCATCATTATAAAGAGTACCGCTCTGTTCCAAAGTTGCGATTGCACGCCGACTGGCGTCAAATTCGACCGGTAAAGTGACCAACTGAAAAAGCACAGCGAGACTAAAAAGAGCAATTCCGATATTGACAATAAAATCATATTGTACCGGAAGCAGTAACCCGATAAAAATCAGTGGCATAGATAAAGCCGAGCCGATGTTGGTTATAGGAACCAAAACTTTTCTAAATTTCATTGGAGCGTAATTGTTTGCATGTTGAACCGCATGACCGGCCTCGTGAGCGGCGACACCAACGGCTGCAACGGAGTTAGAGGAATAAACCGAATCAGACAAACTAATTATATTAGTTTGAGGGTCAAAATGGTCGTTTAATTTGCCGGAAATATGTTCAACCGAGACATTTGTAACTCCGTTTTGCGACAAGACTTTGTAAGCAGCTTCCGCACCAGTAAGTCCTCTAGAGTTTTTTACATTAGAATACTTATTGAAAGTGCTGTTTACCTTAATTTGTGCGTAAATAGAGATTATCAGCGCTGGCAACATGAATAAAAAATAAGTATAGTCAAAATAATAAAAGCCGTACATAAAAATTTCCTCCTAGCCCAAAATTGTACCTATTTTTAATTTGTATCCTCTAAAAAAGTCCGAAGAATTCATGCGTTTTTTAGATTCTAATTGCAGTTCCGAAATTTCAATAGCAGAATTATTTCCACAAGCCACAATAAAAGGGTCAATACTTTTAACTTCTCCGGGCTTTCCGCATACAGATTCAGCGATTTTTGTCCGATAAATTTTCAAATTTTTATTGTCAAAAACAGTTATAGCCACTGGCCAAGGATTCAGACCTCTAACTAAATTGTGTATTTTTGTGGCAGAATCGTTCCAATTGATTTTTGCCAAGGATTTGTTAAGCATCGGAGCATAAGTAGCAATTTCGTCATCTTGTTTTTCTTTGATTACGTTTCCTGCTTCAATTTCATTTAAAGTTCTAATTAAAAGTTCGGCGCCCATAATGCTTAGTCTGTCAAAAAGTTCGCCCGAAGTTTCATTTTCGTCGATTTTAGTTTCGCTTTTTAGAATTATATCACCAGTATCAAGACCTTCGTTCATGTATATTGTCGTAACTCCAGAGGTCTTTTCGCCTTTTATCACAGACCATTGTATAGGCGCAGCGCCTCTGTATTTTGGCAGTAACGAACCATGTACATTGATACAACCAAGTGGTGGCAATTCAAGAATGTTCTTTGGTAGTATTTTACCATAAGCGACGACAACAATCAAATCCGGTTTTAGCGCCGCGATTAAATCTGAAACTTCCGGAATTTTTAAACTTTCTGGTTGAATCACTTGAATACCATGCTTTAAAGCTAATTCTTTGACAGGTGGCGCTGTTAATGTATAGCTGCGTCCTTTTTTTTTGTCTGGCTGAGTAAAAACTGCGACTATTTCATGCTCAGAATTTATTAATTTTTCAAGGCAGGGGACAGCAAAATCGGGTGTACCCATAAATATAATTCTCATTTTTTCACCTCAGAA
>CAKSIU010000042.1 GCA_934463265.1 uncultured Eubacteriales bacterium
GATACCTCCTTTTAGTGTCTGATTTTATAATACATAGTTTTTCAAAATGTGTCTACTTTTATATAGTAGCACCAAAATATGGAGATTCTGCAACCACAGTAACGGTGGGCGCAGATGATTCCCTAACGATTGACAAGGCCTATTGGGGTGGTATCTCCTGGCTGCGTTCGCCTAGTCCTTATAACGCACAACATTACGCCATCTACGTCCGTCCGGGCGCTTATGTCGACATCATCGGTGTGAACGACGATAAGCCCGCGGTGACGGCCGCTTTCGCTATCAATCTGTCATCTGTAATCTTTTCATCTGCGGCGTCAGCCGCATCTTCCGCCGTAGGCGGCGAAAATTTTTCGCAGATTTTAACAGATTCTCCCATGACATTGCGCATAAACGGAAACAGTCAAATGGCAAGTACCTCTAAAGTAGAATTCTTACCTAATAAAGTGACTTATACTGCTGAAGCAAATGAACGTATGGTGATTATTGCCACCGGTTCCGATGGAAACACATACCAATATGTAGCAGCTGGCACTGGCAGCGAAAAAACTTTGACCGTTGACGAACTTGGTCTCCCTGTCGAGACAGATTTTACCGCAAGAGCCTGGATTGAAAAAGATGTAGAAGCCGGTAGTTTACTTACTTATGCTAAATCACTTACAAATGAAACGTCTTTTAAAACTAAAAAAGTACCCAGTGCAGCTGATTTTAACTTTACTGCACCAAGTGAGTTGACTTACAATGGCAGCCAAAAAGAAGTAAATGTGACTGGTAAAGACGGCATGGGCAAAATTACAATTAAATATTATAATTCTGATGGTACTCAGCTTGATAATGCCCCAAAGAACGCAGGAACTTACACAGTAAAAATTGATGTTGATGCAGGTGCATCATACGTAGCTGCAAATGATTTAACCGACACAAACTGGACATTCACAATTGGCAAGCAAACAATAACCCCTCAAATAACAGCAGAAAACAAAACTTACGATGGAGACACTAATGCAACTGTTACAGCAGTTAGATTTGATGGTTTGCAAAATGGAGAAACCTTGAAAGAGGGAACGGATTATGAAGTCACAGCAAAATTTGACAACGCAAACGCTGGCGAAAATAAAATTGTTACAGCAACTATTACTTTAAACGATACTGAAAAAACTAAAAATTATATTTTAAGTACAAATTCAGTAACAGCAGAAGCGAAAATAACGCCCGAAGCTATAACAGTCACAGCGGATAACAAGGAAAAAATAGAAGGCGACGATGACCCGGAATTAACATATGTGGCCAAAGGATTAATCGAGAGTGATAGCCTTGCAGGAAGTTTGGCACGCGATTCCGGTGAAGTTGCCGGAACTTACGATATCAATCAAGGAACTTTAAGCAATCCAAATTATGCCATTTCGTTTGTCAATGGCACATTTACGATATATGAAAGGCCGTCTTATCCGGATGGCCCGGGTGACACGCCAGAGAATCCAGATGACAGCACTGAAGTAGAGCAACCGAGTGACCGTCCAGAGTGGGGAGAAACGATGATAACAATCAAAGGAATTAAACATTACATCAGCAAAGACGGAAGCAGGAGTGTAGAAATTTCAGAAAAAAATACAGATGCAAACGGAATAATTTGGATAAAAGAAGAATCTTACGACCCATACTTAGGGTACGATACCGCAGCTTGGTATGGATTTGATAACTCGAAAGGCATTTTCGAAAATGGCTCCAGAGCATATGTGCATTGGTATAATAAAGAGCAAAATCCTGAAAAATTTACTGACATTGACGAAACGCACGAGGTTGAGGACAACAATTGCTATTATTTTGAAGTGGGTGTAATTAAGCCCGATGGAACGTCGTATACTCAGCTAAGTGAACCAATTAAATTTTACGTGCAAATTGGAGATGATTGGGACAGAGATGACCTTGAAGCATTTTACATAACACAAGACGAAGATGAAAAAGTTCCAGTAGCATTCGCAACGGAATCCTACCCAGAAGGCACAGACGAATTTGGAATAATGACTTTATCACACTTCTCGCCATACTTCATTTACGATAAATTGACCGACGAAGAAAAAGCTGAATTAAACACCGCAATAGAAGAATTTGTTTCTCAACAAGAAGAAAAATCAACAGCTGAATCCGAGGCAAAATCGGAAGAGTCTGCATCGGATTCTTCAGTGAAAACCGGCGACGAAGTTATTTACTTCACAATCTCAGGACTGGGCTTAATAATGACGTTGGCGCTCGGTTTAATACTAATTTCAAAAATAAACAGAAAGAAATCTGATGAATAAGATGAAAAATCTCGGTGCGGTTGCATCGAGATTTTTTTCTATTAGAAATATTTTTTATTGCTTTTTATCCATGCCCCCAGTAAATATTGACAGTCATGAACTAGAGCCTTTTAATATAAAGAGATGACAAGAAAGGAAAAATCAGCTTTAGGACTAACATTTGTGAATATTTTTTCTGTTCTTTCAAATTTATTATCACTCTTTTCGTTTACGGTGTTGCACTATTGTTTGTATGGCTTTCTTTAGAACATCTGTTGCATTTTTTATTCCAGACACTGTATTTTGGTTACTTTTTTCCTTTTTTACTATCAGTATGCATTTTAAATTATCATTTTTCAAAACAAATTTATTTGTTTTTTGTGGGATAATTGCTTTGAGATACAGACAAAATTAAAAAAATTGACTTCAATTTCTTAATATGTTATAATAATTAAAGATTTTGATTGTATGAGGAGCGAAAATAATGAAAAAATTAATGTCTTTAATGTTAACTTTGTCAATAATTATTACAATATTTTCTAGCAATGTTTTTGCCCAAGGAATTGACAAAATTGAATATGGGAAAGATGGCTGGAAAACAGTGTATGTTAGTAGTGAAAAGATTGATGAATTTTTAAAGTATATAAGTGAAGCGTCAGAAGTGGACAAATGTTATGAAAACGCGAAAAAATTAAAGCCGAAAGATGTATTTACGACATTGGCGCCGTTTGTTTTTCCAATATTGTCAAGTTTGGGTTCGTACAAGGTTATGAAGTAAAAGCATATATACAAAAAAATGGGAAAACTTCTTATTTGATTAAGAGTATGTTGGTTACGATTGCTGAAATAGCTGCTGTGAGTTTATTAAATTCAATATCGTTTATTTTCGGTTGGCATATTTTTCAAAAAAACACCATGCAGAATCAAGTTTTCAAATGTGATGATTTGGCAGAGGAGTATAAGTGCATATATAATGCATTTTATCCCAATTATGACGATATGAAAAGCACACCGACATTTCTAGATCTTAAGAAGCAAAGAGATGAACGTAAGTTACATTTAATGCGAGTTAACGGTATGAAGGCTAAATTAAACGGTTTACAGTGTTATATGGGGTCCGTTGAACCACAGTCATATGATGAACCGACTGAATGACATTTTGTAATAATAAAATATTGGTTTGACCAAAAGGAGAACTCTAACAATGAAAAAGTTTATCTCAATAATTATTTTACTTTTAAACATGATACAATTTACAGATATGCAATGTTTTGCTAAATGCGAAGAGCCATCAATCAGTGCAAAAGAATTAAATTTAGATGTTGATAGCCTTAAACAAAAAGTTTTTTTTGATAAGTATCTTGATGACAGAACTGTTAATGTTACCACAATTGATGTGATAAAGGACTTTGCATACGATTTGAACAAGGAGGCATTAAATGCTTTGCAGCAAATGGTTGTTTCCTGGAATTCTAGATTAGATGAAAAAACAATTGATATAATGGCAAATTTGATAAAGAATATTTTTTTGGGCAAATATGGTACAGAAAATACGGATGCATTGGTAAAAGGTTTAGAATATATAGAAAAAATCACAACCAATACAACGTTAAGTGACGAAGAAAAAATAGAAGCAGTAAAAGACGGTCAACTCCGAGCTGCAATGGGCTTGTCTGCAACAGAAGTAGTAAGTGGTATTGGTGGTGCTGCAGCAGGGGTTGCTGTTGCAAAAATTGCTGCAGAGACTATAGGAGCTGTCGGTTCATCAATTGGAGCAGGAACAGGAACATTAGCAGGAGGTGCCGTTTCAGTAATAGGGCATGGACTGGGAGCGGTGGCAGCTGAAGCAGGATCAGCGAATGTAGCATTAGCCGCTGCAGCTAATGCGGCAGCAGGAGGAGCTTCAATTTCCGAAGCTATATTTGCAGGCAAGGTAGCCGGAGATACTTTTGCTACAATATCTGCAGCAACTAATGTTGCTGAAAATGCTGCTTTTGTGACGGAAATTGCTGGTGCCGTAACCAATACGGTTGGAACAGCTGTTTCCAGTGTTGTGACACCAGTTTTGATGATTGGAGTTGCTGCATTATGTTGCTATGGAGTGTATAGAACAGTGAATAAAGTATCAACTGCCATTTATAATAAGTATTTTAGTGATAAACCATATAATGAAGCATACGATGAGTATAATAAAAATTTAAACTTATTTCAGAATGTTGTAAAAGCTATATATGAACACGAGTGGATAGGAAATAATATTTTAACCACAGCTCAATCCAAAGAAAAGAATTGTGGAAAAGCTTTTGCGCGTTTCGAGAGAATAAAAGGCATAAATTATAATAAAACTAAATCAGATATAAATAATGATTTTGCAGCATTAGAATGTGAGTTGCTAGGTTATCCAGATGGACATCCAAACAGCACTGACTGTAAAGAAGAAGCGTTGAAATTTATAAATTGTCAGTGGGAAAATGTGTATGACACTTCAAAATGTTCAATGAATCCGTATTATAAAAAAGCTATTGAGCAATCATCTCAGCTCAATAATTGTCAAGATACGAATAAAGATGAGTTATAATGCTGGGTTTTTCAAGGTTTTATGAAGAAGGATAGATGTGAGGCGCGTATTTATATAAAAAGTAAACTGTAAAATAAAAATTTTTGTAGTTTCGGTAACCGGTTATGGTTATCGGAACTTGTTTTTTAGAAGGCTAGAAATATAAGGTCCGTGGGAACCTTATAAAATATTGTGACAGATGAAAACAAGCTGTTTTATAGTGAAAATTAAGTTAGAAGTTTTAAAAACAAACGTAGTGAACCAAAGTGGAGCGCCAGTTAATCGCATTTTTGCGGTGAAAACTGCTTAGATTGTTGTACAGCGCGGAGCAAAAAAACACAGCATGAGCACGCCTGTGCGAGTGCGCGTTGAGGTCTGGGGAATTTATTCCCCAGTGCGGTCCAGCGGCAGCGCTGGAATAAATTAATGAAGACTGAACTGAAAGGGTGAAACTTTGATGGACTTAATTTATACAGACGAAAATCGGATTGATATTGGGATTTTGAAAGATTACGAACTTGATTTCTAGATTGGCTCGGAAAATAGCTTTCAAATTACAACAAGTACAGAAAACAACGTGATTCCGATAGGAGGCTATTTCTATTTTGAAAATACGGAATATGGTGGAAAAATTACACAGTTAAAAGTTGATACAGCTCAAAATCAACTGTT
>CAKSIU010000043.1 GCA_934463265.1 uncultured Eubacteriales bacterium
CGAGATATTGGCAAGCGTCGAGATAATCTCTATATGAATAAAAATTTGTGTTTTGCCTTTCAATATAGTCCAAAAACCGCCGAAATTTTCAAAGAAACAAACCATATTGTCGTTCTCGAATCCGCGAATATATGGTTTGTAAATGTTCAATTTGTTCATAAGTTCGATTGCTTTTTGTTTTTTAATTTCGTTTGTGATTTTCATATTAAATGTCTCCTTTTGTTAAATACAGTCTTGTAATTGCTCGAATTTGCATCCGATATTTCTCATAGTTTCTTCAAACCCGAACCACGCCAATAAATTCATATTAAAATCGCTGTTGCCGAGCGGATCTTCTTTATCCCATTTGTTGCCGAATAGTTCAGACAGAGAGTAGATGCCTGTTCCGTTCATTAAGTCATATAGAAGTTCGTCTATTTCTTCTTTGTATTGTTTGTAGAAGCGCACGGTGTCCGAATACCATATTAAGAATCCGACAACGCCCGATTGACAACCGTGATATAAAACATCAGTAAAGATATGTTTCTTATCGTCGTAATTGCTCCATTCGTCCACTATGTAATTTATTACTCGTTTTTGTAATGGCGTGGAATTGGTTTTCATTTTTTTGATGTTAGTTAATGTGAGTTTCATTTTAGTTTTCCTCTGTAAATTCGTCTATATAGATTTTTGCGCACAAGCAACCGTATTCAAAGTAACGGCGATTGCCGTCGAACAACAGGTCAAAGGTTTTAATACTTATTCTTCCCGTATCGCTGACGGCAACCGTTACTTCGCGTTTTTCGTCGTCGATTTCGATTAAATCGAACGTTATGAAATTTTCACCGTTAAAATAATCGTATTCAGGCATTTTAGTTTTCCTCCACGATTTTATACCAGGCTTTATACTCGACTTCTAAATCGAGCATATCGTAAGAACCGTCTTTTTCTCTGTATACGGGAACTTCCGTAAAATACATAGTTATATAGCCTTGGAATTCGTCCTTTTTTCCGTTTACGGGACGACAATGTTTTTCAACGTCCTCGAAAATTCGTATAAAGGGCTTGTTATTTTTAGAAATACAAGGGCAAAGCAGATTACCTTCTGCAAGGTAACCGAAACCGGATAATTTTTTATCCGATTTACTTAGCCATTAAAAAGTCATATTTATCAAGCCTTAAAGCCGTCTTTTTTGCATATTTTTGCAAATTCTCGCTCGATGTATTGATATACACCTTCGTTCGTCTTTACAACAATCTGCTAAAAAATACGGCTTTAAGGTGCAAAGCATTTTAACGGCGATAAATTTAGGAAAATCAAGGCAAACGAACGCCGTTATACTTACCGTATTACAAGAGAATTTAACGCCGATTTTACAAATTTTGCGCCGTTAAAACTTAATGAATATGGCTTTCTAATGGCTACGTTAGTGATAGAGAAAACTACTTTTTTCATTTTTTGGAATACCTCCGAATTTTTTTCGCCTTTTCGGCACGGGGACAGTAGCACCGAGAAAATTTGAAATTATAATTTTTATCGTCGTTCAGAGCGTAAGTCAACGACCACGGAACAAATTAACGCATACAACAGGGGATATGTATTACTAAGTTTTATATAAAAGGAAACAGAGCCAAACTCGATTTTGTTCGAGTAAGACTCTGTTATTTTTTATTGCGAATTTTAAGCGTTAATTTTTCCCGTTGACTTTCGTTTTTCTCTGTGCTACAACCCCACACCCGAACAGGCGAAAAAATCGGAGTGTTTTCAAATATGCCATATATAGATTATTTTTTGTATATATATACAATATATGGTGCTGAATGAAAACAATTGACAAATAATTCCATTCGTGATATATTTAGAAGAAGAGGTTTACACTATGACTACTAATGATATTGGAAAGATAATTAAAAAGTTTATAGAAAGCAACGAATCAGCAATAATTATAGATGGGAATTGGGGTATAGGAAAAACCTTTTCGGTTAATGAATTTTTAAAAAATGAAAAAGATAAGGAAGCAGCATTTGATGATTGCATATTCCATTATATTTCTTTGTTTGGCTTTAAAGATATTGACACGCTT
This sequence comes from uncultured Eubacteriales bacterium, assembly GCA_934463265.1. GTDB lineage: Bacteria > Bacillota > Clostridia > Oscillospirales > Acutalibacteraceae > CAG-557. The sequence continues at coordinate 2,064 of CAKSIU010000043.1, forward strand.
CACAAGGAATTATATAAAAGATTTCATCCTTTTTTGGTTTTGACGGCAAAAGCTTTAAGTTATATTTCATTGGCTGAACCGATAAGGAAATGGAAATTTTTATTTAATACTGGTAAAGCAAAGGAAGATATCTGCAAAATCCAAGAAAAAGGATCTTTGCATAAAAAGTATAAATATAATGTTATTATATTTGATGACCTTGAGCGAGTGGCTGCGCAAAAAGGCGGTTTTATTGAGTTGATGGGCTACTTTAACCGTTTAATCAAAGAAGGAATAAAAATTATATGTATATGCAACTCGAATGAAATTGAGGCTGAAAAAAGAGGTGTATTCGATAATTTTAAGGAAAAAATTTTTGATAGGACTTATACGATAAACGAGGAAAATATAGAGGTAATAAAAAAGATATTTAACGAAACCTATGATTTGCTTGATTCTGAGTCTATTTCTTTTTTTGAAAAGAATTTAAGGCTTGTAAATAAAACAAAAATATTTATCGACGATGTTTTTGAGCAATTGTCCGCAAACAAATCGAAGGAAAATTTTGAAAAAAGAATAGTTTGTTCAATTTGCATATTAATTGTCAAGGAAGTATTTGGCTCGGATTTGTCACGGGAATTCAAAGAGGAATTACAAGAAAAAGCGAAGTCCGAGAACAGTGCGGGAAAGTCTTATGCAGAATCTATGTTAAAAGAGAAAGATGATGATATAATAAGCGTCAGATCCATTGTCGGGGTTCTTCAAAAACAACAAATATATAGTAAATATGATTTGGTTAGCGGTTTATATAATTATTTTAAATATTGTGATGATTCTTTTTTCTCATATACAGAAGCAACTGATAATTTATTGGGAAAAAGCATTTTTTTCTATAGTGATGAAGAGAAAAAAGATAAATTAAAAAGCCTCTTGACAGAAATTAATGAACATTTCGGGAATTACAACTCAGATCAAATTTACGGCGCGGTAAATGACATTTGTCAATATGGCGGTGAATTGTTAACAGATGATGATTGCAATAAATTAGCACATAGCATTATTGAATCTAAAGATGAAGAAAAGAAAAAAACTTTATTAAATAAACTTGATTTAACTTTACATATGAAACCGTGTGAAAATCAAAGGAGATTCGTTGAGATTTTGGATAAAATAAATCAAGAAAAAGAATTGGAGGAATTTGTTGACTACTTTGAAAATTTAGATAAAAATAATTACGATGAGACATTGTTTAATTGGACTAAAAAAATAAGGAATAATAAAAAACATTTAACAAAGGAAATGTGTGACTATTTAAAGGCAAATGATTTCTTTATTCCGGATTTATCGAAAACGATATCTGAAAATGCGTGGGGATTTTGTCATGCGATATGCGGTTTTATAATGGATATTGATAAGACATACAAAGATCCTTTAATTGCTGTTTTGGATAATCAAGTCAAAAAAAATCCTGATAGTTTATGTTTGAAGGAAAGGGTGGATGCTTTAAAAAAATACAAATTACTATGTTAAATAATATTTTTCTATAAAAATCAACTTTTATCTTGAAAAGTATTGACTTTTTTCAAAAAATTGCATATAATAATACTAACAGAACCCCGCACGCCTCTTAACAATGCGTACCACGCGGGGTCGTTTAATTTTTGGATGAACTACAAATGTTAAAGAAGCATCAAAAGCCGTTAGAGGTAAAGGATCAAGTAAAGAATTTAAAATCTATAGGCTTAATAATTAAAGATGAGGATAAAGCCGAGAAGTTGTTAAACGACATATCCTATTTCAGAATTGTAAAGGGATACAGTTTAGGTTTGAAGGATAAAGAAACGGGGTTATATAAAAAAGAGGTTTCATTTGATTCGTTAAAACAACTTTATCTTTTTAACGCAAAACTCAGATACATAATTTTCCCCGAAATTGAAAAAGTTGAAATTAATTTAAGATGCAGAATGGCGAATTATTTTTCCCTAAAATATGGCGTTCTGGGATATTTGAATGTAAATAATTTTGAAAATCCGAATTATCATACTGATTTTCTGAAAGATACTCAGATAGAAATAGCAAGAAATTCAAAAGCACCTTTTGTAAAGAATTTTAAAAACAATTATGACGGCGGGGAATTGCCTTTTTACGCGGTTGTGGAATTGTTGAGTTTCGGGACGTTGTCTAAACTTTTCAAAAATATGAAAAATGAGGATAAAAAGGCTATAGCAAATATATACGGTATAAAATATACTTATATACAAAGTTGGATTGAACATTTAGCGTTTGTAAGGAATATTTGCGCGCATTATGGTAGGCTTTACAATATTAACTTTTCTAAATCTCCGCTTTTGTTTAGCGAATATTCAAAATTAGGGGTCAGTAATCTGAGAGTGTATGCAACTTTAATTTGTTTAAAGCATCTTCTGTCGAATGATGACCATTGGGAGAGGTTTGTTGCACGGATTGGCGAATTGCTGATGGATTATCCCGAGGTTCAGAAAGATTTGATGGGTTTTCCGAAAGACGGTGATGATTGGGGCGAAATATTGTTGCTACCTATAGACGAAATCCGTAAAAAAACAGAAAATTAAGTCTTTAATGTGCAGGGAAAATTTATGACGAGGATCTCGTTTGAGGATAATTCCTGCCCACCAAATATATCCGTTGTCCCAAAGGGACGGCGGATATATTTTTATGGTTCTAAAATAAATGTTGGGGTGTGAGGAAAACACTTCAACATTTTTTTATTTTGGCTCAAAGTCAAATGTTGGGGTGCGGATTATAAAATTTCACAATACAATATTTTCGGATATCAAAATTTGTCTGTTAGCCGAAGCATAAAAGTATACGTTTTCTGAAGTTTCCAAAGTTTCTGTAACCGTATCCTATGCCGGCCAAAAACAATTCGACCCCCGCCCGAACGCCGATATTTCCGCGCTTTATGCCGACTTACGGGCGTTTTATCGAAACGATAGTCGGGACATGTCCGACAGCTTTACGAATTGTTGTATTGAAGCGATAATAAGGTTAATTCGGCGACGA
>CAKSIU010000044.1 GCA_934463265.1 uncultured Eubacteriales bacterium
GCTCGTCTATAATCCGTTAATCGACCTATAGGCGGGTTTTTATAATTTTTGTTAGCAAAGCGATCGGCTATGTTATAGCCATGTTATATTTAAAAAGAACGAGATTCCGTCAAGCGATGAAATCCCGTTCTTTTTATAAGTTTTATCGGTCGTCAAGGCGCTGTGACTTTGCCTCTATAACCCTTCTCATATTATCAATCGTAAACTTATCCATTTCCTATGCCAGACAAGAATAAAACGAACCTTGCCAAAACACCGCAATTTCCGTGCTTTTTGTCGAATTCTCGCTTGAAGTACGTATAGTACGTCTGCATTCGCCTTCACCAAAAACCATCGAAAATATCGGTGTTTTGGTTGATAGCCGAGAAGAACCCCCGATAAACCCGATTTTCAGGCGTGCCTCACGCTTAATTCATTGTTCTTTCCGCGGCTTATATTTGTATATTAACCCGCGGAAACGCCTCGACTTAATCGCAAGGCACGCCTGAAAATTTGCAGTATCAAGGATTAAATAATATAGGGCAACCTCAAAGCCGACTTTTCTGAAGATTTATGGAAAAGGCAACCGAAGTTGTATACGAATACTACAAGGGCGCATTTGCCTTAAAGCGCAGAAAAGGCGCCTTTGAGGCGGGATAGATCGGGGGTTCTTCTCGGCTACAAGTCTGACGGCGAGTTTTTAGGCTAAGACAAGGCACGCGAACGGATTAATACTTGACGTATAAGCCGCGAGCGTAACGATGTATTAGTCAAAAACTCGCCGTCAGACCACGGTTCGTTTTATTCTTGTCTGGCATCCTATAAAGCCTGGTTCAGGCTTGCCGAAGAAAAGGTAGTTTTCGCGTTAAACAATATTTCGAAAAAATGACTACAAGTCTTTCTTTCGACGGGAATTTGCCGTTTCCCGCAAGCGGGAGCCCTTCGGCAAGAATATGGCAAGCCATATTGACGAACCGAGGGCGATTCACGAGAAAGAATACCAAAAAACACCGAATGCAAAATTGCATTCGGTGTTTTTTGGTACTCCTGACGGGAATCGAACCCATAACTAACCCTTAGGAGTTCTATGTTACTTGCAAAATATCGTTAAAAACGGCAAATTTCTTACATTTTATCGTGTTTTAAGCAATATTTTGCATCTAAATCGACTAATTTTTGGCGTTATTTGAGTAATTTTTAAAACTTCAAATAACTTTCAAACCAAAATAATACCAATTTAATACCAACTTTTACAACAATATTATTTCTAGAAATAAAAAATAATCATTTATTGAATTCTCCCCAAAACTTATTTATTTCCCCTACAGGATCTGTCCCTAACAGAAATTTCCACCCCAAGATTTCATATTGCCTTAATTGTTTTGAGACTTCTAAATATTCTCTATTTTTAGGATCGGATTTTAATGCTTTTATTATTTTAGTTCTATATCTATAATATTTGGTTTGAGTCCCTGCATATGCTCCTATAATAATAAATAATGTACCTATAAAAACAATTGTTTGATCATTTATTTTATTGGCTCTGCAAAGATTATACATTTGAATTGCATAGTCAATTAACTTATCTGCGTATTCGGTATTTCCATTTTCAATTACCCCTTTAATTCTCCAACCAATAATATTAGACACTCTTTTTATAACTAAGTCTTGATTTTTCTCAATTGAATCAATCGCAATATAGAACAAACTGTCATAAACTTTTTCTCTTATATCTTTGTTGTTATTTATGAAATATATATTATTTTGAGTATCAAGTAGGTCATCCAACAACTCCACAATTTCGCATGTAAAATCGACATTTTCCCTATATCTACACTCACATAATGATTTTAAATTATCTATTATTTGTATTCCTAAATCCTTTGATATGTTTTTTAATTTGTCCATTTCAAATATAGCACTGCTATAGCATCTTATAACTATCTCTTGCAGTAGAGTATTGTTTGCCGAAGACACTCTTATTGCGGCCCTTTGGAATATCTTAATCCAAATCAACTGAATATTTTTATCTTTTTGTTCGGTACATTTTAAACATTCAATAACCTCTGTTAACAACAAACCAACCCAATTGCTTTGATTTTTATCTATTGCTAAAGTAAGTAGTTCATCCAACTTATCACTTAAATTCTTATTTTTTTGCTCATCTCGCACTTCAACTTTTTCCGAAAATTCAGGAAAAACACAATTAGGCGCTTCTGTCATATATTCCACAATATTGTGGGCATATACATATTGTAATTCGAAAGCACTTTCATCTTCTCCCATTTCCTTGTATTTGTCAACTGCATACCTAATAAACGAAAAGAATTGATTATCATATATCGTCTTATTTCTTGATAATTTTTTTAACGTATTAAATAAATCTTTCTTTGCTCGTTCACTTTTTTTAATAGTTTCATTATTTAAAAGCATTGATATTAACACGCACATATTATCACAGTTATCTGCGGAAATTTCAGACAAAATACTATTTTCAAATTCATCATATATTTTTTTATAGTATTGTTCTTTGTCCTTGATCAAACAATCAAAAATACCAAAAGCGTAGTGTCTAAAAAAAGCGATATAATTCCCCTTGCCAATCTCGCAATTTGCATAATAAAATATACGTCTTGATTCTTCTAGAATTCTATCAAATAAGGTTTCTTTGTCAAGTTCTACTGCTTTCATTTCTAGGTTATAGATATACTTATACACATCTTCAAACCATTCCTCTATTTTTTTATTGTCCATAGTCAAAACCGAGGAGAACAATTTAAGAAACTTTACTAAAAGGGTTTCAATATCGCATTTTATTGTAATTTCCGAAAGGTCATAAAAGGTACGCAAAATGTTTCTATTGAGTTCAGAGGCAAAACTTGAATTATCACTTTTCAATAATTCCTTATAAAATGCAATAAGTAAATTTAAAATATCATTTGTCGTTTTATCATCATCAATAATATTTTTGTTTCGGTTTTCGATATACTTTTTAAAAAACTCAAAATATCCAATCAACACGCTTATACATGTCGAACTTTCATTTTTTAAATATGCATCATCATAAATTCTTTTTAATTTTATTAATTCGTTTCTTACTCTATCAGGATTAGTATTTTTGCTTATCTCTGCCAAAATACATTCCACTTTATCTTTTATTGCTTTTCTTATTTCTTCTTCGCTCAATTTTTTATATATATTTTTACCACATAAAAAAACAAAAAGAATGCAATTTAAAACATACCATATAGAGGAAATTACGTAATTATCGGCAAAAACCAATAAGAAAAAGCCAACAACTAATAACACAAAAAAATGAACAGTTAAAACTTTTCTGCCCGCATAAATATATTTACTCACAATTCTATTGGAATATCTATTTGAATATATTTGTTTTACTACCAATAAGTAAGAAAACCACAAAGAAAAAATAATCGTTAAAAAAGATATTGCCACACTTATAATATTGCTTTTGCTTAAATTAATATTAATATTCACAAAGCAATCTGTTATATAGGCTATACACGTAAAGACTCCTAACAATATATAAAAAACTGTCCTTTTCTTTTGCATAATATATCCTCCTTCTTGTGTTATTATTTTCGATTTTAAAATATAATGTTTTTGGATTGCAACGAATTAACATTATGGAATTTCAAGTAAATTTGCTAATGGCCTTGTCTTATCGTTATCTTTTGCTAAAAACCACGCATTGTACTTTTAAAATATATCTGTGAGAACAAATTCTTTATATCCGACAATATCGCCGGAACATGATACTTCTACGGATAAGACAGTTGCGCGATTGACAAACGGAAGAGTAAACGTAACACCGTTTGTTTTTTGATAATTCAACGCGTATTTGACGGAGGCTTTTTTCAATATCTGCTTGCCTCGGTTAAAATAAGATTATGTATTAGATATAAGTGTTAACCGCCATCCTTACTAAGACAGTTTAATCGTTCAACAGCAATTTGGCAATAATAAGTTTAATTCTTTTGTTATTATGAATTATATCAAACTTTTAATCGATTATCAAGTTTTTTGCAATATTTTGAGAAAAAATTGCGAGATGCAAAATGTTTGTAATCGCCAAGATGAAGATGTCGTAGGCCAAAACTTGCGATGATAGCGTATTTTCTATTATCTCCGAATTTTTTTTGCCTTTTCGTCGGAGGGTTGTAGCACAGAGAAAAACGAAAGTCAACGGGAAAAATTAACGCTTAAAATTTAAAATAAAAAACAACAGGGTCTTACTCGACTTTAATCGGGTTTGACTCTGTTTTTCTTTTACTCAAAAATTACCACCACGTACATTTCCCAGTTTTATGCGTTAATTTATTCCTTTATCGTTGACTTACGTTTTGTCTATACAAATCAATATATTTCAAATTTTTCTCGGTGCTACTGTCCCCGTGCCGAAAAGGCGAAAAAAATCGGAGGTATTCCAAAAATGAAAAAAGTAGTTTTCTCTATCACTAACGTAAGAAGTAAATCGGATAAAAAATTATCCGGTTTCGGTTACCTTGCAGAAGGTAATTTACTCTGTCCTTGCATTTCTAAAAACAGCAAGCCGTATATCCGTATTTTCAATGACGTTGAAAAACATTGTCGTCCCGTAAACGGAAGAGAAGATGAATTCCAAGGCTATATAACTATGTATTTTACGGAAGTTCCCGTATACAGAGAAAAAGACGGTTCTTACGATATGCTCGATTTAGAAGTCGAATATAAAGTTTGGTATAAAACCGTGGAGGAAAACTAAAATGTCCGAATATGATTATTTTAACGGTGAAAATTTCATAACTTTCGATTTAATCGAAATCGACGACGAAAAACGCAAAGTAACGGTCGCAGTAAGCAATACGGGAAGAATAAGCGTTCAAACCTTTGACCTGTTGTTCGACGGCAATCGACGTTACTTTGAATACGGTTGTTCATACACAAAAATTTACATAGACGAATTTACGGAGGAAAACTAAAATGTCAGGAAATATCAATATTGTAATAGGCTCTTGGGGTTCATATAACG
>CAKSIU010000045.1 GCA_934463265.1 uncultured Eubacteriales bacterium
CACATACAGTGCCTCATACCTTTCTAAGTACAATATTGCAGTTGGTTCGAAATTTATAGTTTATAAAAATTAAAGGGAAGTTCAACATGATGGAAGATAGAGCTTTTGAATTTGTAACTTTTGCAGTCTTAGTCGAAAGTTTGATAACATACATAAATCAATTTTTTATTCAGGAAGACTTTTGTTGGCAGATGACTTTAAGTTTAATCTTAGGTATAATTATCGCGGTAGCGTATAAATTGGATCTGCCTGCTCATTTTAATTTAAAATCAGAAATACCATGCATTGGACGTATTTTAACTGGAATATTACTGTCACGCGGCTCAAATTATGTTTTCGATTTAATAGCAAAAATATCAAATGTTTAGCATAAATTTAATAAAATATCAAATAATAATTAGTTCAAATGCCAATTCTGTGAGGTTTTTTGAACTAATTTTTTTTGTTTATCTTTCTCAAAAAAACAATGCTGAAATTAGAGAGATTTAAGGACAACCGCTCCTTTGCTTTAATTTAATCCATAAAGTTTGGCCATTTAATGCGCTTTTTGTTCTAAAGGGAAATTTTGTCTGTTATGTATTGACAAAGGACAAAAGAACAATATTATAAAAAATAAGGTTAAATTAAAAACTTTAATGTTTATGGATGTAGTAGAGGAGATTTTATTATGTACAAAAAAATTATTAGTGTAGGAATGTCATTTTTGATTTTATTTGAATTTAGCACAGTTAATGCATTTGCCAAAGGTGGCGATGGAGACTTTAACAGTGTAGAAAACAGAAATACAAAGAACCCCAAATACGTAGATTATTGCAAAGACTCCCCTAAGAACAAATATGGTAACTCAGAAAATGTTAGATGTGCGATAAAAAGTGAAATGTCGGGTTTTAAAGCAGATGAGGGAAGTTTTATACTTAGCATACCACAACTTGGTAAAAACGGTGAAATAGATGTTCATATGTGGAAATATAATGGTCTGACAAGTTTAGCGAGTGAATTTGAATTTTGGATAAAAAGTTCAGATAAAGAGTCTATTAAACGCCAGTTTGCAGCAAATTTTCTTGAGGAAACTAACAAATTGTTTAATTTAAACTCAAAAGAAGATGCGGCAGAAATTATTAATAGATGGGCAAAAGTGTCTAATTATTCAAAACCTTTTATAGACAGCATAAGAGATGAACTAGCTGACTGGGCGCAAAAATGTAAATCATACGAAGAGTCAACCTCTGGAGATGTTGATAAAACATTGCTGGGAGGCGGAATCGGTGCATTTATAGGAGGCTTTGGAGGTGCTGGATTTGGAGGTCTTGCAGGTGTGGGTGCAGGGGCTGGTGCAGTGGCTGGAGCAGGTGCAGTAACATTAGCCCCGATTTTATTTTGTGGGTTAGTAGGTGCCGCAGTGATAGGGGCGTGTGGAGCATACTATGGGCATAGTTCTAGTAAAAACCAAAAAGTAAATCAAAAAATTCTTAAAAGTCTAAAAAAGACTGAACAGCAAAAAAGAAAGTGGAATACTTATTCTAAAGCGCTGGAAAATATTTTGCAGGCGATAGATAATAACGAGTGGGAAGGTAACGACTTGTTAATGGCAGAATTAAGCTATGAAAAAGCCTTGCCATATGCACGAACCAACTTTGTAAATGAGGGAATCGGCGTACCTAAAAACGTTACAGAAATTTTCAAAAATCTTTCGGTGTCCCTTTTTAATATTAAGAAAAACCTTGAAAAAGACCGCGCAAATCGTAAAAATAATAAAGAGGAGCTATGACTATGAAAACTAAAAAATTTTTATCTATGCTTTTAAGCTTAATCCTAATTTTGAGCTTTGCTGATACAACCAAAAGATATGCTAATGCCACAGAATTTAATGAAGAAGAATTTTTAGCGGACTGTCCCAAAAATGCTAAAGGTGGTCATGAGTCGATTAGTTGTGCAAAGATATCTGCAAAAAATGTTTTAAAAAAAGAGGGTAAGGATTATCTTGTTATGAAAGATGTAGGCCCACTGGCAAATGAAGAGATATATTATTTTACATTTAGGGCCCTTGACAAAATTCTTGATGAGCTAGGATTAGACCCTAGTGAAGATAAGCTACGTAAAGAATGGCAAGGCCTTGAAAAAGAGCGAGTTTCCTGTTTTTCCCCTTTGAAAAATATATTAAGAGTTGGTATTGGTAGCTTACTTGGTGCATTAGGAGGAAATGGGTTATATAGTTTAGCACGTTCAGAATGCAAAAAACATCACAAAGATAGAATACAGTCTTTAAGAAGACCGGTCAGAACTATATCTAAACTAGGTGTTGGAGCAATGAGACTTATAGGTGCAGCGTGTGTAGGCCTGATAACATCAATTCTTTTAAAAATAAAATATAATTCTGAATGTGAGAAGAGCTGGAAAATATTTGACAAAAGCTACAAGGCTTACAAATTAAATGAGAAAAAGGCAGATCCTTTAAATTGTATGTTGCAGTATATCAAAGATTCTAATTATTCGCTAGACGCTGAAACGCTCTTTTCTGTGCATGCAATGCCAAAGAATGTTTGGATGTTTCACCCTGAAAATTTAGAAGGCTTAAATTACACAGAAGAAGAAAAAGCTTTGTTTCCGGAGAAATTAAAAAAACTAGCACAAGACATAGAGAAGAATTTAGGCCGCAGATTAGAAAAATAAGAGCAATAAAAAGGATCGAAGGAAAATGAAGACAAAACGAATAATCTCGCTTTTAGTTTCGCTTAGCTTTAGCTTCACAATGCCTATATTTACCGTGTCAAAATGTTCTGCACTTGATACGACGCACGATTACTATGAAGAATTAGAGCTGTTAGAAAACAAATTAGTTTATAAACCATGTTGGGGGTATGAGGAAGATGAGTGTGAAAAATATTTATTTAGATATGATCAGGTTCATGCACTTATCGAACGCTTTAAAGAACTACTGAAAGAGAATAATTACAAAAATACAAAAGAAATTGTTCAAAAGATTGGAATAGGAGCGACAGGTTTAGCCAGTGCGGGTATAGGGTTTTACTTTTGTCCGATTCCAACGATTGCAGCTACAATAATTACAACGTTAGGATTTTCAACGACCTGTGCCGTTCACAAAAAAATAATAGAGCAGTCAGGAGAGGCAATTGCAATTATAGCTTTGCCTGGTTTAAGTGGAATTAAGGCTTGTATAGTGGCATTTTTGGCAAAGCAAGCAATAAAATTAAAAAACTGGGTAATCGGCGATAAACCAATAGGCAATGTAGATAGAGGTCTGGTTGGTAATACACTAAATATTTTGTGTGGAGATGCTACGAAAGAAAACCAAAATTACGGTGTATTAGAAGGTATTAGGAGACTAACCTTTGGGAATGTGACTAATAAGAGTGACTTAAAGAAAATAAAAAAGCACGAACTTTATAGCAAACTGCTAAAAGATCTTTATGCTCAGATAAAAAATGGTGACTTTAAGGGCAACGATATAATAGTATTATCTACAGATTTTACAGACTTAGATAATGTTAAAGGAGCAATTGTTTTTTCCAAGACAAATATAGACCTAAATTATGACGAGCCTTTAGAAAAATATTTTAAGAATATATAATTAAGACAAAGAAGGTTTCCGCTTTAACCAAACGGAGACCTTAATTTTATTTCAAGGGATGAAACCTATTTTTTCCCTAACGTCATTCAATGTTTTTCTTAATATCTTTAATGCCTCTTCTGCGCTTCCTTTATAGCATTTTTCAATGTAACATTTGCCTTTTATAATCTCAAAAAATCTATCTCGTGTTGGTTTTAAATGTTCGATTAATGCTTCTGTCACTTTTGATGCAGATAAGAAGAGAAACCATGGGGATCCTTTAAAATAAAAACAAAACCTCGCTTCAAAATGTGAATCGAGGTTCTTCTATTTTTCACAAATATCATACTTCATCATCAAAATCTAATAATTTGTATGGCGGAATCTTGAAAACATCGGCAAACGCAAATAATACCTTTAAAGATATTGGTTGAACAAAACTTGGCGTTTCAACTTGAGAAAGATATCCTGGGCTGACTTTTACTTTCTCCGCTAAATTTTCTTGAGTAAGGCCGTTTAGTTTGCGATAGTATGCAATTTTCAATCCGAGCTGTATATATCGATTTTTATCTATGCTATTCATAATTTGCCCTCCTACAGATAATTTTAGGAGATTGTGAACGAGGACAGAATATGGTATAATATAGATTATTATAGGTTTTACATATAGTTTACCATTTTAAACTTATTACATTCTTTGTAAAACATATTTAAATAATAAAGCTTATTAAGAAAAAGGAAGAAAGATTATCGTGGCGAACAAAAGTTGCTGCTTTGAGGGAAATCTTAGTTATAATAAACTTGAAGAAATTACCGCAAAGCTGAAAAAAGAAATTAAAAATGTAATAAAGAAATTCAGAGTTACGGAGTTTTATGTTGCTGCAGAAAGTGATTTCGATAGACTGTGCCTAGGCTGTCTTGAAGAAATAAAGGCAGAAAATTCAGACATAAAGCTGTGTTTGGTACTAACTGAGCCACCTTCAAAGTTTGAAGAAAACAAAGCATTTTTAAAAATATTCGATGAGATAACGCACTTGAATTTTGAAAAAATATCGCCACAATTCGTAAAGTTAAGCACATTCAACTGGCTTATTGGTAATTCCGATTACCTAATTTCTGTTAAAGAAGGAAACGGCAAACAAGCGCCAGAAGTGGTAATAAGGGATTTATCAAATAAAGATTTGCTGTTTTTTACGGTCAGGTTAAAAATGTTACG
>CAKSIU010000046.1 GCA_934463265.1 uncultured Eubacteriales bacterium
TTGTGTGAACAATTTTTTGTTGATGAAAATATGGACAAGCATTTAGAAGAAAAAAATTTACTCGGATGGATTGAACTAATTGAAAATTCGAAATTATATGAAGCTGTGAAAGAATTATCAATTGAAGATCAAGTATTTATTAGTTACTTAGTTAAAGAGGGCAAAACTCAAAAAGAACTTTCGAAAATATACAGAATTAATCAATCTCATATTCATGACAAATCAAACAAAATTATAAGAGTTATCAAGTATTATATGTTAAATAAGCAAAAATAGTTTTATCGACAATTTTTACGGATAAAAAAATGCTTCAAAAGACTCTTATATAATAGGGGGATATTTTTTCATTCACCTAAAAAATGATCTTTGAAAATCGAATATAAATATTTCAGTTACATTAAATTGTTGGACAAGCGTTTTGTCGAATGCGCCAAGACCTCATTTTTGAGCGAGCGATAAACATTCAGATATAAAATTTGTGTGGTAGCAAATCCGCAATGAATCTGACAATTGATAATGATACTCCTGCCCAGCCACAGTTCGAGCGTGAAAAAACCGTCGCAAGCAATGGGGGTAGCCTCGCGATAACTTCGAGGACGTGAAATTCGTGTGCTGCTGTTTTATTAACAGTAGACTGAGAAATTTTGGAATAATTATTTAATAAAATATGTAAAAGTTAATAAGGGGTGATAATCTACAGTATGAAAAATAAAAAAGAAATAGCTATACACATACATTGTTCTAATAATAAATTACCGTTTTCTGCTTTTACAAAATTTCATACTAAATACATAGAGCACTACCTTGAAAATCTATCACTCCCAGTTAATGATAAAATTAAAATTTTAAATAAAATTATAGAGTGTTTAAAATTAAACATTAAAAATTAATCTTTTTATGTTTTTGTATTTTTGATAATTTGGTAAATTCCTATTTGTTTCCCAGTTTCTAATTGTTATTTCAGAAACTTTTAAAATGTTAGCAAATTGTTTTTGTGTTAATTTGTGATCCTTTCTATATTTTTTAATCATAATTCCCCAATTATTATATTCATTTATTTTGAGAGGTAACATAATTGATGACATACTTTTATCAGCTAATTTTGTTGACATGAGTTTGGAGGGGCGTTTCCAACATTAATTGCGATAATATCAATGTTTTTTGCAGGCGTAATAGCTTTGCCGTATAGGTCTTTTGTGTCTACGCTGCTGCTTACCGGAACTATCATAATCGGCGTGTTTATGACATTTTTAACTTCAAAATTCTTGTCAAAAACCATTTTAAAAGGAATGCCATCATCATTTATTTTAGAACTTCCACCGTACAGACGGCCACAAATTGGAAAAGTGATTATTCGCTCGATATTCGACAGAACTTTGTTCGTTTTGGGAAGAGCCGTATTGGTGGCAGCACCTGCGGGACTTTTAATATGGCTGATGTCAAATATTTTTGTCGGAGAAATGAGTATACTTTCTTATTGCGCAAACTTTTTAGACCCTTTTGCGCGATTAATCGGTATGGATGGAATAATTTTAATGGCATTTATTTTAGGATTTCCTGCAAATGAAATCGTCATGCCGATAATTATAATGAGTTATCTGTGCACCGGAACTTTAACAAATTTTGAAAGTTTGGAAGAATTACATTTACTGTTGGTTAACAATGGCTGGACGTGGCTGACTGCAGTTTGTACGATGTTATTTTCGCTGATGCACTTTCCCTGCGGAACGACATGTTTGACAATAAAAAAAGAAACCGGAAGCCTCAAATGGACTGCGGTGTCTTTTTTATTGCCAACAATTATAGGCATATTAACTTGTTTTTTAGTCGCAAATTTTGCGCGAATAATGAACTTAGTTTAAATTACAAGTCCGCCATTTGGGCTGATAACTTGCCCGGTAATAAATTTTGAACGGTCGGAAGCCAAAAATAAAATAGTTTCAGCAATGTCCTCACAGGTACCGATTGTGCCTAGTGGGGTTTGTTGTTTTAACCTTTCTATAATTTCAGGTGCAATTTTTCGATTCATTTTTGTGTCAATTACGCCAGGAGCCACCGTATTTACATTTATATCGCAAGGGCCAACTTCTTTTGCGAGCGCTTTGGTAAGTCCGATAACAGCCGCCTTTGAGGCAGAGTAAGCTACTTCGCAAGAAGAACCGGTAATGCCCAACATAGATGAAACGTTAACGATTTTTCCGTAATGATTTTTAATCATACTTTTTAGTGCGAATTGGCAGCAATTAAACATACCTTTTATGTTTATATTAAAAATTCTATCCCACTCATCTTCAGTTACGTCTGTAAAAAGTTTTTGAGATTCAATTCCAGCGTTGTTGACGAGAATATGCACATCACCAAAAGTTTTATTTGTAATTTGGAACATTTCTTCAACTTCATTACGTTTAGAGACGTCGGCTTTAACGGCTATTGCATCAAACCCTTGTTCTTTCAGTTCAGAAGCGAGTGCCATAGCTTCATTTTCAGAACTATTATAATTTATAACGACATTATAATTTTGTTTAGCAAAAAGTATGGCAGTTTCGCGACCAATTCCGTGTGATGCACCGGTAATTAAAACAGTTTTTTTCATATATACATTCAAGCTCCTAAAAATAAATATTAATTAATTAAATTATATTATAGCAAAAGAAAAAAATTAATTCAAATATTTATCGACTAAATCAGAGCATTGATTCAAAGAAATTATACCACTCACACGTTCAACAATATTATTATTTTTAAACAGTATAGAAGTAGGAACACTTTGTATCGAATATTTTTCAGCTATTTCAGAGTTTTCATCGATGTCGATTTTTAAAACAGTAATTTTATCTTTGTACTTTTGAGAAATTTGTTCAACAATAGGAGAAAACATTTTGCAAGGCCCACACCAAGAGGCAAAAAAGTCAACAAAAACGAGCTCATTATTACTTAAAGTTTTTTCAAATTCATTAAAATTCATGGTTGATACACTTTGCATAAAATACACATCCTTTCAAAATTTATTATACACTAATTTTTATAATAAATACAACATTTTTTGAAGGAAACTCAGTAGAAAATATCAAATCAACAGTTTTTTATTGTTATTTATGTATAAAATTAAAGAAATCTTATATAAAAGACATAACTTAATGATAGAATTTATTTTTTTCAATTTAATATAATGGCTGTTTTACCCATTTGCCAAACTTTTTCTGTTTTTGAAAATCCAGCAGTCTTTAAAAATTTTATTTGATTTTCTACGGTGCATGGAGTGTCAAAGTGTACTAATTGATTTTCATTAATGTTTTGCTCTTTGCGTATTTTTTCGAATTCCGCAAAATAAAAATTCTCTTCATCTTGATTTTTAGCAACATAATCTCCCTCTATGTATACTCCGTTTTGTTTTAATGCACCGTATATTTTTTTATAAATCTTCAATTTATCCGAATGATTGAAGTGATGCATTGTCTGAAAAGATATTACGCAGTCAAAAAAGTCTGTTCCGAGCTCATATTCTAAATAATTTCCACAAATTATTATAATTGCAGTATTTTTGTTTTAACTTATTTAGCATTCCTTGTGATAAATCTATTCCCGTGACTTCAATTTCTGGATTTATTTCTAATATTTTTTGCAACTCCAAGCCAGTGCCACAGCCCAAATCTAAAAGTTTGACATTGTTCCTTGGAACTAAATTTGCAATTTTATCGTACCCTTCTTTGCAGCCAATGACATTTTTCATCATATGTGAATCATAGTCATCGACCCTATTGTTGAAGAAACTGCCCATATTTTCCAGGCACATAATTTGATCTCCATCGAATAAAGTTTATAAAAAAGAGCCGATTGAGAATGGCAACTCAACCGACATTAAAGAAAGGATAATATGATAAAAAGAAAAATTTTATTTATAAACCTGTAGATGGTCTTGGTAGTTATAAGGGACTTGAGAGAAACCAGCAGTGATGCGGGCTCAAGCCACTTACAATGTTTACCGAATCTTGCATTCGCCTTAAATCGATAACTTTTACATTTATTATTGTACCAGAGACGATAAAAAAAGTCAATATAAATTTTCATGTCATCTTAAAAATTTTTAAGGTGGCAATTTTGTTTTTTACAGGAGGAAAACCATGCAAACATTTTTATTAATATTAATCTTTATTTTAATTGTAATTAATTTGAGGCAAGCAGATGAATTGAGAGAGCTTGAAAGAAAAACTCTTGATGCATTCAAAATCGTCTGCAAAAAATTAAAACAAAACACGGAGGACAAATAAAATGATAGATTTAATTGAAAAAACTTATCTTACACCACCGGATAACGAAGCAATTCCAGCTTTTAAATGCTTTTTTTGCGAAGAAGATGTTTATGAAGGCGAAGATTATTACGTTATAAACGGTTTTTATTGTTGCAAGGATTGCCTTAATATCCACTTCAAATTTACAGCTGAATTGCCCGACTATGAAGCCGAAAAAGCAGAACGAGAGTATGAAGACTTAAAAAGCAGAGGTGAAATTTAAGATGGAAAAATCAGTATTTGAAACATTATTTGAAATCAATGTAAATGAGCATGTCGAGAAGAAAAATGGCTTATCTTACCTATCTTGGCCGTACGCCTGGGCGGAAGTGAAAATGGACTACAGTCAATAAAAAGGACACAAATTTAGAAACATTTTAAGAAGTAGCACTATAAATTGTGCTTAAAAAA
>CAKSIU010000047.1 GCA_934463265.1 uncultured Eubacteriales bacterium
GTCAAGGCATTAGTGTTTACAGAAAAATTACATATAAAAAATATTGATATAACGATAGAGAAAAATCTTTTAATAATTCCCATATGTCTTTTTTTGCTCCTTCTCATACTCATCTATTTTTTCTTTCAAAGATTCTTCCAACAATCTAAATTTTTCATTAAAACTCTGTTTGTCTACATCGGTATATTGAACCCCACTTGAAACAAAACCAACTGATGAAGATGGAGAATTTTCATTTAAACTAGTTGTAATAATTAAAGCATCTTTGTCTTTCCAAAACTTATATTTTATATTTGACAAAATTTGCTTCAATGCATAAAATGTATTATCGTTACTGTTAAATAAACTTTCATAGTTTATATTATTAACTTTAGGAATAGAATCAGGTGTTTCTGAAAGCGCGTTTAAAGGAATCAGGGCAGACGAAATAGCAAAACCTTTGCTTATATAATCTGGAATTTTAGTTCCTACATCAAATGCGCCTATATTTGAACGAGTTACCTTATTATAAAAATTTACAAAAGAATTACCTAAATTATTCAGAGAGGCATGTATAAAATTCGTCATCGTTTCAACGCTAGTCAGCACAAAAACTGTCACACCTAAACAAATTACAGACTTTATTGTATAGCCTACCCAATCAAAAATTTTATTTTGTCGCTCCTCTTTTAAAACTTTATTATCATTATAAAATTTAATAAATTCCTCCGTATATGTATACGGTAGTTCTGTTATAACTTTTTCAATGTTATTGTAATCAAATGCATACACAGTGCTATCTGCGTTCAAGCCGACATCAGTTATTTTAACATAATGCTCACCATTTTTTATTTTGTTCAATGCTAATTCTTTTGCGCAATATTCATTCACAAATTGATTATGTGAGTTTTTTTGAAAACAATCGTTATTATCTGCTGCAAAAGATAGCAAATTAAAATTGTTAAACAATAATAAAAGGTTTAATGTAAAATTTATGATAATTTTTAAAAACTTTTCCATTATTTTATCTCCTCATATGTATCAATAATATTTTGAAGTTGGTTTGTAAACAAATTAATAGCATTTTTTATTTTACTAGCTTCCATTGTCGTATAATTTATTTCACCATGCTTAAAGCCACAAATATTAATAAAAAAATCAGGTTTATCAAAATCAACCAGTCTCAAACATAACATATTTTTATCAGTAAATTTTGTAAAAGCAATATTTTTTAAAAGTATTTTAACTACACTTAATTTGTTGTTATATTCACAAATTAATCTTTCATAATCAATAGAGGGCTTCGTTAAATATGTATTTAAGAAAACAAACGAAAGAAAATACAAAGGCAAACTAACACAAATACTTTTAAAAAGAGAATATAAAAAACTTTTAAGTTTTGACACTTTTAAAACACTTTCTTTATTTTGACGAATAGTTGCATTACGATGTTCCTGTTTTGCTTTTTCGGCATTAATCTTGAAGAACGAAATCGCAGATGTTAATATTCCAGTTATAAGTGCCACAAGTAAAGATATTTTATTTATCTTTATATTTTGTCGTTTTGTTTCCTTTTTTTCACTTTCATACATCTTTTCAAAATCTGAAATCATTATATTCGGAGTTAATAACTCAATTATTTTTTTTAATGACTCATCTTTTAAAACTGAAATAATAGTAGTGTACTCTCTTCCACAAATCGTACGTAAATCTTTTATAAAATCAGTTTTACCGCTCTGTACGTCGTCTTCCAGAGATTCAAACGAATTAATTCTTTCTGCAAAACACATTTCCTCGTTATATTTTTCTAGACCAAAACTAACTTGAGAAATCCTACAATTTATAGAAAAACAGAGTGTAATTGCAATCAATTTTTTTACAAATTTCAAAGAAAAGTCCCTCTTTCCCTCATTTTATCATATTCATTTATTATCTTCTGCATATCAATTTTAGCACTTTCAAATTGTTTTTCAATTTCTTGTCTTTCTGTAGAACTATAGTTCAAACCAATGTTTTCAAAACTAACTGTTGCGCTAGCATAACTTGGGGCATTATTGAAAATTACTGACACAGAGTCCGCCGCTTTCCAAAAGCTCCATTTTAAGGCTGCTAACATCTGAGAGAATGCAGACACGGTATTTTCCAGCTTTGTGGCTTGGATCTCTTTTTCTTTCTCCTGTTCATCACGTATCTGTGTGGCTCGAAAATAACCTCCAAGTTCTCCGCCACCAAGCCCACCTGTTACCGCACCAATAACAAGCTTTGTTGCTCCTGCAGCTTTAACTCCTCCTGCTATCTTAGCTGTAAATGCAACCGCCGCTCCCGCGGGACCACAAAAAAATGCAACTGCTGTCGTGCCCACAACCAAGCCAACTACCCCTGCAGCCGCAGCCCACGCTTTTACACTGCCTGTAAACTTGTTTTGGGGTGTCGTATAGCCTCCTTTCATTGGAATCGGAATAGTTTCACCAGTAAAACGTTCATACAATTCTGAAACAACAGTTTCTGCATCTTCAGTATCAAAACCAAAAAGAAATTTTACTCTATCTACTGCAGATTCTAATATTTTATGATTCAAGGCACGGCGTTTTGCGCTTTCAAACAACCTCGCCATGCCCTCAACAAATTGTGCCATTGCAGTTAGTGGAAACATATGAACTTCGTGTTGTGCTTCCGGTCCGACACCCAAGCTTTGCCCTTGCGCAGCTACTTCTCTATTGTTTTCCAGCGCTTTTCTCAGCTCTCTTATTACAAATTTTTTTGCACAGAGCGGTTCTATATAATTTCCTTTTTTATTCCTTTTATCAAATGGACACGGGTCATCCATAAAATTTGGATTTGGCTCATCATAATTAACATTTGGCTTCGAGTTCCCATTCGCAGCGCTTGCTGTAAAACCTGTTACGTTAGAAAAAAATAAACTACTACACAAAAATACACTCAATAAACATCTTAATACTTTCACAAAAAATTCACCTCTGCATGTTATCTCAATTATCTTACTAAAAATACTTCTTTAAAATCACGCCTCTACTTTTAATACTTGTAAGTTTTATAAACTCCCACTTTTAATATGAATTTTAAAATTGATAAATACCTCCTAATTATAATAATATCTAATTTTCTTTTTTAATCAATATATTCCAGGCAAAATCTCCCTTTGTAACAAAAATACCATTAATCTAAAAACTTTATTTTTTAAAAACGATTAATAAACTATAAATATATAAAAACCACCTGAAATCGACATTATTTTTATTGTTAAAAGAAAATAAAAAACAGCTCAAAAGCTAGCTTACACTAACAATTGAGCTATTCAGATTTTATGTTTTTTAGTTTTAGTTACATCAAATATTCAATAGTTTTGTTATCAAATCAAAAATGAAATTACTACCACGCGACAACAATATTCCAGTTAATACACAACCAACGTATGGAATCTGCGACGTTAAATTAAAGTGCGCCGGTAAATCTAGCCTATAAGCCACCGCAATAATTATGCCTAAAGTTATACTGAAAAGCATTTGCCAACAGAAATCTTCTTGCACAAAAAACTGATTGAAGTATGTAATGATGGCTTCAATCAGGATTGCAAACGAAGTTATTTCAACGGTTTTGTTTTCCATCTCGTTCACCTCCATGTTGTTTTAAACTCAGATAAAATCGCGAGCAAAATTTCTTGAAATTCGCAAAAGGCTATGTTCGCGAATTGGTCTGTGCGACCACGCGCATGAATGCATCAGCGAAGCCGGCGTCTTTTGCTTTTTGCAGTTGTTTTTCTGCGTTTTCTTTGCTTGAATAAGCTCCAACCTGAACATAATATTTTGCTTTTTTGTCTGATTCTGATTGCGATATATTTTCTTTTATAGAAATTCCAAGTGTCCTTAAAATTCCCTTTGCATAAGTTACTCCAAAGTTTTTTTGCTCTTCAATTGTATCTGCGATTTTGACATCTGTCTCGTTGTCAACGAAAAATCCCTCGCAAATTACTGCGGGGCAAATCGTCTCGCGGATAAATGCGTAATAATCTTTTCCGCTCGAGTTCAATCTTGTCCTACAACCCCTTGAATTTTGGCCGATTTTTTTGACTTCGTCCTCGATATTTTCTGCTAAATCTTTGCTGAGTCCACCATTGTAGTGGTAAAAAGCTTCAAATCCGTCGCCGCGCCCGGAATTACTGTGCACATCTATTGCTAAATCCGGCTCAAATGCGTTACATTCATTGATTTCATCGGTTATCGGGTCGTTTTCGTCGGTGGTTCGCGACATCAAAACCTCAACGCCGTGCGCTTTTAAGAAATCTTTGCAAGCTAAAGCTTCAACCAAATTAACCTCTTTTTCCACCAAATACCCGACGGCTCCTGAGTCACTCCCACCGTGGCCGACTCCGATAAATACTCTCATATTAAACGCCTCCTTAATTTTTATAGATTATAAATTTCAAACCATTAA
>CAKSIU010000048.1 GCA_934463265.1 uncultured Eubacteriales bacterium
GGGCGTGAGCCGTGAAGATGTCAAAAGTGTTGCAATAACAACTAACGCTAAAACAGATTATTGTAAATAAACAAGGAAAATGAGAATGGAAACGTTGAGGTGGGAAAGAGTGAGAATGAGAGAAAAAGAGAGGGCAAGAAGGCGAATACAGTGGGAAAAATCGGGGGTTTAACGGAAATGAGTGAACGGTTTTCGGAGTGGGATTTTTCTCATTTGCTTGAACAATGAAACATATAAAAACAACAGTTTTCGGACTGCATAAAGATTTTCGAAAGTTTTTAAAATTTAAAGCGTTTTAAGGTTTTAAAAAAGTGTTTAAATTATTTAAAAGCATTTTAAAAATTTTAATGAAAAAACGTCTATGCTCTTGCAAATTTACGGGTTTATATTTGAAATGAACGGTCGGACAAGGGAGCGCATCAGGGCTTATATCAGAACCCGGGCAGCGAAAGAGCGGAAGAAAACAAGCGGTGATTTTAAAGCTTAATTTCGGATTTTAAGACACTTAACGAAAACGATTGACATTTACGCTATTATGCATTACAAAGGGAAAACGGGCGATTTTTAGAACGGTGACACACAGGAGAAGCAGACGAGAATTAAAAACGGCGCAAACACAGTTTCACAACGGAAGTTTTATAAAAATAAGTTGCCTACAAAATTTACAAGCGCTAACTAACACCAAAATCACCGAAAACTTTTTAAAAATTAAATAAAAATTTTAAAACCGTTTAAAAGCACTGTTTAAATTTTTCAATTTAAAAGCCTTTGAACGGTTTTTTTATTTTTGTATATTTAATGCGACAAAGCGACATTTTTAAATTTTCAATGCGACAACGTCCAATTAAGGAAAAAAGGGGCACAGTTGTCACCTTAACAAAAAAAATTTAATGCGACAAAAATAATTTCAAATTCTCTGTAAACGAATAATTATTCACTTTATACAATGCATTTTTGCATAAAATTATATTTAAAATTTCCAAGCCTTTGCGGTATTCGTTTGCCAGCATTGTGAGTCTAAATTTGGCAGGCGAATGAAGTATTTTAAAATTATTTCAACCTTGAAACGGACATAATCGGATACTGTTCCATCTCTGTAAATAAATACATTATGCCATTTTTATCGGCTGATGTTAATATGTCCGATGTACGGCTTTTAATGATTTCATCAATGTCATTCTGGGTAACAGTATTATCTAAAACTCGTATCATTTCAGAAAAAATTGTATTATCATTATTAAGCGAGCTGACCATAAGCGAATAAAAACGTTTGGTTTCGTTATCCTCAAAAATAAGCAACTCTACATCTTCGTTTTTGTAAGAGTAGCTTGTAAAGTCACCGCAATCAGTACTATTATTCAGTTCTAATACTCTGCCTGTTTTTATGGTATATAAATTTATAAAATCACTTACTGACATCTCCGTAAGCGGTGCCCTTTGATAAGGCTCGACGGTTTTTGCAATTCCTTTTAGATAGCCGTCGTACTTATTCTGATTTTCGCCATATGAGCCCATATTAAAAACATACATAGAATCCCCTTCCGCAGTGACATATGTACTGATTGTTGCAGAAGTTCCACTGACTTCACCTTTCATCTTTACGACGTAAAAATCTCTGTCATTAAACTTTTCAGTTCCGATATTGATAATTTTTGAGTTTTCTCCTAATGCTTCAGCCATTGATTCGTAAAAATATTTAAAAGTTTCATCGTTCAATTAGTTTTCAATTTCCTGCTTTTGAACATAGAGAAAATCTGTTGGGGTCGCATAAAAGTAATCAGCACCATCTTTGCTTTTTCTTTCCCATTCTTTAGGTACTTTGTACGACAATTTACCGCAGGTCCATTCCTCGGTTTCAATTTTCGACATATCAACAGTTTTACTGCTTTGGCAAGAGCAGAGCGATAAAACCAAAACCAATACAACAAACACACAAACTATTTTTTTCATAAAAACTTTCCTTTCGTTATGTATAATATACTGTAAAAACGAACGTAATGTCATTTTTGATATTTTAAAAATATTATTTTTCAGTAATTTTATGACAATAATTCAAAAATTCTCTTTTTTTTCAAAATCAAGATTTCGCACTATTTCGATTATTCCTTTTTCTGTTGGTGAAAGTTCAGTTTCTTCCCTGCTTGATGTAATGCTGGCAATAGTGTTATTGTTACCGTTTACCTCGTGGAATGAAACTCTTCCTATACTATTACTGTTTTTTTGAATGCTTGGTACATCAGTTCTGCCTAACAAATAGTCTACCGAAACCTCAAAAAAGTCTGCTATTCTTGCGACTTTATCACAAGACGGAAAAGCGTTCTTGCGTTCTACATCATATATAAACCCTTTTGATAATTGACAGTCATTAAGCAGTTTTTGAACAGTTATACCATTGTCCTTGCACGTTTCCTTAATACGATTAGTTAAAACTAAATTTCGCACAAAAACATCCATATATCTGTCCACCTTTTTATTTTATTCTTCGACTGTACCGAGGACCTTGCCGAGAACACGCATATTTTCACTGCCTCTGATAATCTTATATTTTTCGTTGTGAGATATTAAACCCTTTTTACCGTATTCTTTTATATAAACGTCACCGTCGTAATAAAATATACCAATATCACCGATATTCAGCGTATTCGTTTCTTCTACAAACACCTTGTCTCCGTCGTAGAATGTAGGTTCCATACTGTCACCGCTTACCGAAAGAACAAAATCAGCATTTGCAGGCGGTTCTTCTTTTAAAGGTAAAACACTGCAATTTGTATAGTCGAGGTACTGACCTGTTCCGGCTGAAACGGGCATATCATAATATGATATATGATATATTTTTTGTTGCACCTTTGGAGTATCTACCCTTTTTAGTTCTATCTCTATACTTTTGTTTATGAGTTCTTTTCCTATATCGTCAAGCTTTCTGTATTTTTTTATCAATTCTGTTTCTTCTTGAGAAAAGGCATAATCAAGATTATCATTAGTGTTTAACCCTATTAAATAATTGGGGTTTACTTTCAAAAATTTAGAAATATTCTTTATCATAAGAACATCAGGTTCACGTTTTCCCTTTTCCCAATAATTCAATCTTGTAGGCGTAATATTCAATAATTCAGCAAGCTTTTTTTGGGTCATATTAGCATTTTTCCTTGCCTCGACCAATCTTTCACTAAAAATACTCATAACTGCACCTCCACGGTCATTATAAAACAAAAATAGTGTAATGTCAATCAAGAAATTAGCAAAATGATAAAAAAGTAACAAAAAACTATTGACAAATTATCAAAACGGTGATATTATGTAATAAAGATTAGCAAAACGCTAATTTAAAGGAGTGATGTTATGTTCCCTAATTTAAACGCCGAGCAAGCGAGAAACGGTTTTACAAATCAGTATGTTGCTGATTATTTGGAAATAAGCAGACCGACGTTTGAAAGAAAGAAGTCAAAGGGTAAGTTTTCTATTGAACAGGCAACCAAATTGTGTAAGCTTTACGGTTGTGCATATGATTATCTGTTCTCAACGGAACGATTAAAAATTAAAGTGAAAAGGGGTTAGAAAAATGCTTACAGGAAATGTTTATACACACAAGGACGGAACGGAATGGGAGTGCAAGGTGGTTTACGGCAGGGCGACTGCAAGGCTTATGCGGGTTAAAGACAAATTTACTTTACTTGCGCACGACATTGTTTTTGACAGCGACGGAAAATTTGAATGGTGTTATTCTACGGGAGGATTTTTTGATGAATAAAGGTTACATTTTTCCGCTCGTTTTGATTACGCTTGATTTATGTGCCGGAGTTGTTTATTTGGCGAGCGGTGATGTGAGAAAGTTTGTTTACTGGATTGCGGCGGCGGTGCTGAATATAGCAGTTACGTTTTAGGAGGTTATTTATATGTTTGGAGTTATTTTTAAGGTTATTATGTTTATTGCATTTTCGTTTATATTTTGGTTTGACGGTGTGTTGCTGTATGCAAACATCAAGAAAAAGCAGACATTTGAAAGCGTGATGTATTTATTCAATATGGTGTTTGCGATTGTTTTTGCGGTTATTATTTAAAGATTATTAAAACAGTTTTAAAAAGGTGAAAAAGAGATGGATTATGTAACGGTTGCGGAATTGGCGGAACTTTTAAAAATTACCGAGCGTTCAGTCCAAAGGCGCATATTAAACGGTGACTACGAGGCAATTTCGGAAATTAACGGCAGAGGGCGAAAAAAATACAAAATAGCGGTGGAAAGCCTGCCTGATGACATAAAAAGAAAATACTATGCGAAGAAAAACGAGCCTTTGATTTGCGAGGCACTGAAAACAAAAGAGGATTTAAACCGTCCGTTTGAGAGCTTTAACGAAACGGAGCGAAGTGAAATTCTTTTTTGGCAGGGGGTTATAAAGGATTGGGAAAA
>CAKSIU010000049.1 GCA_934463265.1 uncultured Eubacteriales bacterium
GCAAACGGTTATATTTCAGCAATGGGATATTCAACAGCTTGTGACTGGTTATTTATTGCGTCAGAATGCCTTGGTAACAGTTCATTACCTGTTGGTGATTACACGTATGTTACCGCAAATTTAAATACTTACCGTATCGCTCTATTGGGTAGTTGTTGGAATGATGGCGGTAGTGCGGGTGGTTTCTGTTGGGGTCTTAGTAGCGGTGTTGGTAGTCGTGGTCGGAATGTCGGGAGTCGCTTGGTATATATTCCAACACGTGATTCTGCTACTTATACCGCCGCAATCGAAGCATGGAAGCAGAAAATGGCAGCTTAAAATGTAACTTGTAAACTTGATTCATTAGGTTGAAAGAATTTCTGATATTTTCGTTATTTACCTGTAGCGGAAACCATTAAAAAAATCACTCAATTAGGTAGTAATTGGAATAATGGCAGTAATGCAGGTAGTTTCTATTGGAATCTTAATAACAGTGTTGGTAGTCGTAATCGGAATATCAGGAGTCACTTAATAATTGCAAAATATAGCTGGGTGGAAACATCCGGCTATTTCTATAAACGGTGTAGTTCTTTCAACCGTGCCACTAGGCAAAACATAAAAATAAGCGGTGCAGACAACCTGACAAGGATACCGTTTTACTTACGAATAATAAGGAAAGGTCAACCGTATTTACCGGGCGAAAGCTGACTGAAATTCGGATAATGCAAATACCAAAGATGAAACGCTATGATCACTTATATGAAAAGATTTATGCCCTTGAGAATTTAAGAAAAGCGCACCAACACGCAAAGAAAGGAAAAGGTTGGTACAGAGAAGTTCAGGAAATTGACAAAGATCCTGACAGATACCTGAAACAGATTCAGGAAATGCTAATCAATCACACTTATAAAACATCTGATTATGAAGTGTTTTATAAACAGGATGGCAAGAAGTTGAGAAAGATTTACAAATTACCTTATTTCCCTGACAGAATTTGTCAGTGGGCTATCTTACAGATCATTGAACCTTATATCATTAATAATTTAACTGCTGACACGTATTCGGCAATACCGAAGAGAGGTATACATAAAGGCCTGACAAAATTACAAGCTGCAATGTGGAATGATTCTCAAGAATGTAGGTATTGTTTAAAAATGGATGCAAGACATTATTACCAATCTATTAATCATGATCTTTTAAAATTGAAATATTCAATGATGTTCAATGACGGTGAACTTTTGTGGCTGTTGAATGAAATCATTGACAGTATTAAAACAGCAGAAATTGAGGACTTAGCAGCAATCTATCTATTGGAAGAAGATATTGACCCTGAAACTGGTATACCGATAGGAAATTACTTATCACAGTATTCAGGCAACTATTATTTTTCAAGTTTTGATCACTGGATAAAAGAACAGAAGCACGTTAAATACTACTTCCGTTATATGGACGATATAGTTATTTTTGGCAAGACGAAAGAAGAACTGATTGCCTTGAAGAAAGAGATTGATATTTATTTCAAGAATGAACTGAAATTGAATATAAAAGGAAACTGGCAGGTGTTCCCATCGTACATAAGAGGTGTTGACTTCTTAGGGTACAGAATATTTTACAAGTATACATTACTTAGAAAAAGCACCTGTTTAGAAATGAAAAGGAAAATGACCGCTATCAGGAATAAAGTGGAGTCTGGGAACATGATGAACTATTCAGAGTGGTGTTCAATCAATTCTTATAAAGGATGGTTGAAGTATGCCGATAGTTTCCGGCTATATCAAAAGTATGTTGTACCGCTATTACCTTATGCGGATGAATATTATACACGCAACATAAAACCAAACACGAAGAAAGGACGGAAAGCTGCATGATTGATTATGGAAAACAGAGAAGCACTGTCAGACCTGATGACTTGGAACTGACAGAAACAAAAGTATTTGTCAGTTCCAACATCAAAGAGGTGAATGAAGCTGGAACTGATGAACAGCCGGGATTCACTGGTTATGAATTTGATCTACTTGAGTATGACAAAGATGAATACATTAAAATGCAGGCAGAAAAAAGTGCTGATCTTGAAAATGAGATCACACAGGCACAGGTTGCTATGTGTGAAATCTATGAAATGATGGGATAGGAAAGAGGGGGTTGACATGGCACAGATTTATGCAGTACTAATCACAAAAGGTGTAAAAACATTGGATGATGTACCAGACAAATTAAAAGAAGCTGTCAAAGTCATTTTGGAAGGTGGTAACTGATGTTGCATCAGTTAATCATAAATATTTTGTTCAGAAAGGATGTGCAGACTATGGCAATTATCTATGCAACCCTGATTATTAAGGGTAAGAAAACTTTTGCAGATGTTCCTGATCGTATCAAGGACAAAGTAAAAGAAGTGCTGATTGATTTAGATTGTCCTGAATTGGCAGAATAATCAACAGACAAGGAAATTATCACAGATGTGAAAATAACCGCTATATGACGCTTATATAACGTCACAGGCGGTTATTTTTATGTCAGAAAGGGGCAAAGAAAACCATTGGAACAATTTATTTATTCAACCTATACGGTTGCCTTACCCATTGTAGTTACTGCATTTATGGGGTATGTAGTTTGGTTACTTAAGAACCAGAAAAAAGACAGGGATGCAAACAGTAAAGGTACAATGCTTTTACTTAGGGTTCAGCTTATCGAATATCACGATAAGTATATGAGGTTGGGTGATATCCCGTCATATGCTTATGAAAATTTTACGGAAATGTATGATGCGTATCATGCTTTAGGTGGTAACGGGATGATTACGAAAATGATGCATGAGATTGAAGAATTACATTTGAAAAAGAAAGAGGTATAGAACATGAGAAATATTAACTGGGTAGTAAGAATTAAAAACAAAGCTTTCTGGCTTGCACTGATTCCGGCGGTACTGCTGTTAGTTCAGGTGGTTGCTGCAGTGTTTGGATACACGCTTGATCTCGGTGACCTTGGGAACAAGTTACTTGATGTGGTCAATGCCGTATTTGGTGTTCTTGTTATTCTCGGTGTTGTAACCGACCCAACGACAAAAGGTATTACAGATAGTGATCAGGCACTTACATACACAAAACCAAAAGAATAAGAAAGGGGTAAAATTATGAGTAAAACATTTAAACAGAATAATTATGGTTCAGTACATGGAATTTCAATGGCAGCGAGTGGGTGCGGTCCGTGTGCCTCTGCCTCTGTCATCTACAATCTTGATGAAAGCACTAATCCGGTCAAAGTGGCTAACTGGTTGTATGAGCATGGTCACTTCTACACATCAGGAACAACCCGCGCAGGTATTACGGATGTCTTCCAGAAACACGGATTTGAGGTGATTGGATACTATAAGCCAGAACATAGCGGCGGTACTATTTGGCAGAAGGCTATCAACAAGATGAAGAGTCTCACAGGTGACTGGTGGGCTGTGTTCCTTACGGTTGGTACATCCAATGGTGCTAGAGATAACTTCTGGACATACGGCGGACATTATTTATCAGTTACTGATTTTAAAAATGGAAAATTGTATGTGAGGGATTCAGGAGCACGAAACAATACCGGATACTTTGACCCTGAAAAATTACGGTATGATACGAACGTGATTTGGATTATTCGTAAGAAGAACAGTGCAGCACTCTATTCAGGGGTATTTCCAACGCTGCCTGATAAGAAGTATCTCTGTAAAGGTGACACTGGTGATCAGGTAAAATGGTTACAGTTATATTTACAGTGGTACGGTGTTTACAGTGCAAAAGTTGATAAAGACTTTGGCGCAAAAACAGATGCAGCTGTTAGAGCTTTTCAGGAAGCAGAAGGACTGACTGTAGATGGCTGGTTCGGTCCGACATGCTTGAAGAGAGCACGAAAAATCAAAAAATAATGGAATGCATATAAGATGTATATACTATGCATAAATATTCATGTATAAAAATCCGTGTTACTAATTTGTTACTAATTGGGGAGGTTTTATATAGTCTGCTGACATCCATAAAACTGAACAATCCGCATAAATGGCGGATATATTCATTTTAAAATTATGTATTTTTATACTTTACTTAATTGAAGATATGTATTAATATAGATAGGTGTTGAACGAAAAATGAATAAACTGCCTTCCGGCGGTTTAAGATAAAGGAGTTATGAAAATGATTAAAGCAGGAATTATCGGTTCCACTGGTTATGCCGGTCAGGAACTGGTTCGTCTTTTGATGCAGCATCCGGATGTTGAGATTGTCTGGTATGGCTCAAGAAGTTATATTGATCAGCAGTATGCAGATGTTTTT
>CAKSIU010000050.1 GCA_934463265.1 uncultured Eubacteriales bacterium
TACTAAAGCAGGTTAAGCCAAAGCTCACTACTGCAATGAAATCTAAAATACTCATTGGCTCAGCCCTCCTTTCCAGTGGATTCCCTTTCGGGTTTCTATGTAATCAGAGGGGTGCTGAGTGCCGGTGGCACTCGTTTAGCACCGACCGAAACGGAGTGTAGACCAGTCCCTCTGTTGAAGGACTAACCGCCTACCGTTATGGCAGCACCCATGTTGTGATTATAGCAGTTGTGGTATGTGGATGCAATAAGAAAATGACTAGAATAGTTTAATTACAACAGAACAGTATTTGAATACAAATGCAGAGGTATATATTTATCGTAAATATACATCTCTGCATTATTTTTATTTTGCCAGAAAATTACTCTGTATTTCCATAGGCATATGATAAGCCTGTCCTCGCTTGGTCAGACTGTATAATTTAAAGCTCATGAGTTCCGGGGTGGAATTCAGCGTGCTGCATAAACTGAAATAATCCAGATCTTCATTGTGTGCCATATCTGCAATATCCGCGTCAGATAAGAGAAGATCTGCAGCAAACAGGTTCGCCTGGTATTCGGTGTTATCCTGCATATTATAAAGTGTATCGTCTTTCATCGGAGCCATTTTTAACTGAGTTCTATGGAGAATGATATGTCCCAGTTCATGAGCTGCCACGATCTGCTTTTCTTCCTCAGACAGAAAGCTACTGATCTGGACATAGATGGTCTTACAGCTCATAAAGCAAAATCCTTTTAGTTTTTGAAAGCTGGAAGTTTCCCCGACAATAATATGCATGTCGTCCATGATCTTAAATGGATCCCTGGTCTTATATTTTCTGATCAGTTTCTGTGTTTCATCGTATATATATCCGTTTTTCAATTTTGATCACCTCAAAAGAATTGTTCTCTCAGAAAAGAGAGTGCGTGAAAGTTTTCGGTAAAGCACTAATCTTCCTTGAGATACTTTTTTGGTGTGTACTTTTTTGCACGCTTTTTTGAATCTAAGTACAGCATCTGGATTTCATCCATGAATGCTGTTTTGTCCTCATCGGATAATCCACCACCGGCGAACATGGCGGCTGTCTGCGCAATGATCTGTTGAGCCTGATTGGCACCACGACTTCCAAACTGTTCAGCTGCCTGTGTGATGAATGCTTCGTTTTCTGTCATTAAGTATGTAAGATCACAGCTTAGGACATCCGCCAGTTTCTGATAGATGGCATGCTGCTTTGGGTAGCGGCCTTCAATTTCCCATCCGCGGATTGTTCTGAGTGAAACACCAACAGCCTGAGCAAGCTGTGTCTGGTTCAGTCCTTTTTCCTTTCGTAACGTTTTTACTTTCTCTCCGAATGTCATAACGATACCTCTTTCTATTAGCTTATTTCAAAGATAGTTGAATTTGAGTAATTGCCTTATTTTTGATGAAATAGGCAAATTATTACCTAAAATATTAAATTGCCTCTTGACAATAGGTTACTTATTGCCTATAATGTGAACCACAAAAGAGAGGTAATTACTTGCCTATAATATATATGATATTGCTCATAAAGTCAATAGAATTATAGATTAAATTGCCTATTTCCGAACGTGATTTCAGATTGAATTATCAAGAAATATCATAAATGTAGATGCCTGATCGGAAAAACAGGCAAGTTGATGGGAGGTGTTTGAATAGATGGAAAACAAATCATATATCTGTATTGATCTTAAATCATTTTATGCATCGGTGGAATGCGCTGAACGTGGTCTGGATCCTTTTTGCACGAATCTCGTTGTTGCAGATCCGGAGCGGTCAAAAAGTACCATATGTTTGGCAATCACACCGGCGATGAAACAGGCAGGGGTAAAAAATCGCTGCAGAATCCATGAGATTCCACCAGATATACCATATATAGTAGCAAAACCAAGGATGCATCTATACCTGGAATACTCCGCAAAGATCTATGGGATCTATCTTAGATATATCGCACCGGAAGATATTCACGTATATTCAGTGGATGAATGTTTTCTGGATGTTACGGATTATCTGAAATTTTATCATATGACGGCAGAGGAAATGGCTGCAGCACTTATGGGAGCAGTAAAGAAAGAGACTGGGATCACTGCAACAGCAGGGATAGGATCGAATCTGTATCTGGCCAAGATTGCCATGGATATTATAGCAAAACATACAAAGAAATGTATCGGAACGCTGACGGAGAGCAGTTACCGGAAAATGCTATGGTCACATAAACCACTGTCTGATTTCTGGCAGATCGGACGGAGGACGGAGCGGAAACTGGCTCAGTATGGGATATATACTATGGGTGATATTGCCAAAATGTCCTTAAATTCTGAAGATTGGTTGTACCGATTATTTGGAATTGATGCAGAATTGCTGATTGACCATGCCTGGGGAGTGGAGTCATGCCGGATGCAGGATATCAAAAATTATCAGCCAACAGATCACAGCCTGTCAAACGGGCAGGTACTTATGAGAAATTATGCTTTTGAGGAAGCACTAGTTGTGGTAAAGGAAATGGCAGATATACTGTCACTGGATTTGATGGATAAAGGGCTGGTTACGGATTCTGTTACGTTGCGGATCTCTTATGATCAACGCTTCGGGATCGCTGATACTGGTGGGACTGTGAACCTGAAAAAGCAGAGCAATAGCAGTGGCCTGATCATTCAGAATGTAGAGCAGTTATATCGGGCAACCACAGATATTTATACCGGGATCCGACGGATCAATATTACAGCAAATCGTGTCTATCCGGAAAGTTGCCTGCAGTATGATCTGTTTACGGATCCGGTGAAAGTAGAAAAAGAACAGGATATCCAGCAAATGGTATTGGCGATAAAAAAACGGTTTGGAAAAAATGCGATTTTGCGCGGGGTAAACCTGCTTCCCTGTGCAACTACGATAACGAGAAACCAGCAGATTGGCGGACATCATGCTTAGATAGGAGATGAGGAAAGATGGATTATAGCGACATCATGGATATGGATAAACCGATATCACATCATAAGCCAATGGATATTACGCACCGGGCGAAAATCTTTGCTCCATTTGCAGCATTGAAGGGATTTGAGGATTGCATCCGGCAAAAAGAGATCGTGTATGAAGAATATCCGGTCCTGTCAGAAGAACAAAAAGACAGGCTGGATCAGAAGATACAAATGATCGGAACAGGATATGTGCTGACCGTAACCTATTTTGTACATAACCATCCGTTGGATACCAGGAAAGGACAGATTCAGACAGTGACTGGTGAGGTGATATACTGGAATCCTTCCAGAAATCTTCAGATCGGACAAACGGAAATACAGATATGTGACATTATAGAACTGTCCGGAGATATATTTGATGGGCTGGAAGAACCGGCCTGAACATTGAAACTGCATGAAAGAATGGAAAGCAGATCAGATGTGGTAGCTGAGCAAGCTGACATTTTGACATGCCTGGCCAACAAAGCAGGACAGATAATGATTCCGTTGCAGATACTCCGCGGTGCTTTGCCGCTTACGGAATGGAGGACTGCGACATGCACTCATCAACGGTTCCTTTCCCTTATCCGTTTGAGTAATCATAATTACGTGGAGGATTCTGATGAGAATAAAATCAACAGCAGTACAAAATGAGATCATACGATATGACATAGACAAAAGACGAGAGGATGACCGGCATATCATGGAGCTGGTCCGGCTGATCACAGACCGGGGGAATAACGCAGAGATCCGGAGAAAGGGGAACGGTTCCCTGACTGTGTATGAAGTAAAAAAACATATTGTAACCGTCGAGTAATCGGACTTGGCGAAGGACTGATTGGAGTCATGGATGATCATTCCCAGGAATGGGAGTGGTTGTCTATGGCTCCTTTTAGTTTCCGTAGATAAAAAAGTGACGTATATATACCTTTGAAAAATTTGCAGAATTTTTTGTATAAGCGCCGTACAGCAAACGATATATGAGGAGGAGTATTTATGAGAGGTCCATAGGATAAAAAAATACTGAGAAAAGATGAAAAGGGCAGTGAGAGGAGTCGTAGACT
>CAKSIU010000051.1 GCA_934463265.1 uncultured Eubacteriales bacterium
AACTATGTAGCTGATAAAAATTTGGTCTTCAATAGATAGCCCTTTCACAACTTCATATAATTTCTGATTCTCAATCAGTTCAATCCAGCCCAGTAAATTTTGTTCTTCTAAGTGCTTGTCCAAATTTTCATCAACAGAAAATTGGTCATACAAAATTTCATCAAGGGGTGTCTCGTGTTCATTTATTTTTGCCTGTCTAATACTATCTTTTATGTCCATATGTCTTATCACCTTGTAAAAATAAGCTATTTCGTTTTTGATGTCTTCGTTTCGATTTTTCATTTCCGTACCTCCAAATTATTTGATTTTTTTCAAACAATTCGGATGGCTACGGGGCACGTATGTAATACCAGCGAGGCACTGGTGCCAAGTCGCGCACAAAACTTTCAGTAACTTTTAGAATTTCGTTCACGCGCTTACGTATCTTACGAGAACTACTGTTTTTACAGAAAAGCCAATCTCTCATAACTTTTTCTCCGCACTCAAACGAGCACTCGCATGAAGATGACAATTAAGCAGCTTTCGCACCTCGACCCAATAAAAGAGCAGAGTTCTACACACGCGTAATTTACCGTGCATAAAACTCTGCTTTATTTAATTTAGGTGCAATGCCCCAATGCCTACATCGATTTTATGTAGAGATATTTTACTTTTCTACGTTAGGCAAAACTCAAACCCTCCTTTCCTGCGCTGCACCTGGGTTGGACAAATGTTACACACTTCTTGTTTTTTTGAACTTCCTCGTGACAAAATGTTAAATAACAACGAATAAAGATGAATTTTGGTGTATTTGCCTAAATTAATTTATTTACATTTAAATTTTAACCATTTTATTCCAGATTCTACGTCGAGCTTTGGATGAGATTTATCGTAAAAACAAGCCTATTTAGGGCTGTTTCTATATTTTTAAACAAAAAAATATCACCGATGGATATTTTCCATCGATGAAAAAATAAAAAAACTGTTAACAAAATTTCGTTAACAGTTTTTCATAAAGAACAATTTTAGTTACGAGTTTACATATGTAATTTTAATCTGATTGAGAACTTTTTTATGTGCTTTTTATACTCCAGGGATAATGTCTTCCCCTCTTGCTTTTTGAACACCTGCATATCCACCAAAACCTAACCCAGCCGCACCTACTACACCAACAACAGGACCTAACCAAGCCCACATATTAGTTTTTTCGCCATCCGGAAGCTTATCATAACATGTTAAATTTATGTGGTACCCTTCTTCTGGTGTTGTATCTAGACCATATCCCAAAAGGTTTGTGTTGCAAGTTAAATCAGTATCATCATTATTTTCTATATATGCAGAAAATTCGCCTTCTGGAATATTGCCTATACCGACTTCACCGTCTGTAGATGGAATAGATATCGAATAATTATTACCTGAAACAGTAAAAGTATAATTACTATTATCTCCACAGTATGAATTCAAATACACAGCTGCTACGTCATAAGTACTTGAACACATCTTGCAAAAGGTTCTGATTAAAGCAGAAATATTTTTTTTAACGGGCACTATTAAAGACCTATTAAACAAAGGAACAAAATCAATCGTAGTGGATGTTTTTTTAGTATTATCATTTATAGTAAATTTATCATTAAACCTTAAGTCTATTGTTTTATTTAGGCCATAGTCAAAATCGTCATCTTGAGCAAAACAAGCAAGTGTATTACCAAAAAAACTAAATACTATTAGAGTTGATATAAATATTTTGTTCATAATTTCAAGCTCCTTTACTGAGGATCAAAACCAGTATAAGTCCAATCTGGCCAAAATCCTTTAAATTGTTTCTCTCTATAGTATAACTTCACTCCGCATTTACCATGCATATTTGATTCTTCTAACCATCTTTGAGCATTAGTTTTAACTGTGGTAGTTAAAAGCGTCCCTAGTGTGCCACCAGCACCAGCTTCAACTCCAGCTCCAGCTGGTCCACCACAAATTAAACCAACTAAAGTAGCTCCCAATGTTGTACAAGCGATGGCTCCAGCATTTTGCTGATTTGCATAATCTTGTAGTAATTCATGTGCAATGTAAACTGTTTGTGTCCTTGGATTTGTGTCATGCATATCAGTACGGCCATTTTCGTTACATGCATGTACAGCATTAGAATTTAACATAAAGCACATAGCCAAAGATAAAAATGTTATTGCTTTCAATATTTTTTTCATAATTTATTCACCTCATTTTGTTGTTAAAAACTACAATTAGTATTGTCCTTATCGGACTCCACTCGAACCGGCACCACTTGCTCCTCCAAAGCCACCTCCACTAAATGGCCCACCGCCGCCTTGCGCAGCTGTGCTTGCAGAAGACTGCCCTCCACCAGCGTGCACAACATTGTTACCTAACGTCAGGCACATTGACAGAAAAAGAAAAGTTGTTGTTTTTAATATTTTTCGTAGCATTATTACCACATACAAATATAATTTCAGGCTAGCCAAGCTTATTATAGCACATAAATTTCCAAAATAAAGCATAATTTTACAAAAATTCTATGTTTTGAATCAATTTTGCATTACGCTATTGGAAAAATATGTTTACAAAAATAAACTTACCGTTACAATTTTCTTTAAAACAAAAATTGACTTAAACTTTCTATTGATAGGTTCAAGTCAATCTTTTATTTTTAACTCAGCTTTTTTTATTAAAAAATTTTTCGTAACTTCAAGCGCAGTAAAAAATGAAACTTCCAAACATTCTCGCTCTTCTCTATTTACATGCCTTCCATCACATAAAAGCTTGTTGTTCTTTTTAATTTTTCTCATAAAATCTGACAAAAATTCTTCTATTTCAATCAATTTAGGCTTAAATTTTTTGTCTATTCCCAGCACATAATCAGTGGTAGTTTTTAATTTTATGCATAGTTTAAGAAATGTTGGAAAGTCTGGCTCGCGCCGCCCCTGCTCATACATACCGATTGTAGACACTGCTACACCTATGGATTTTGCAAGCTCCGCCTGTGATATGCCTTGCTTTAGCCTTAATAGTTTTATTCTGGTTGCGAAAATTAACATGTCTTTATCTGCTAAATTTCTGACCTTTATTTGTGGGTGCTCTTCATCGGTGATAGAAATTAAAAAGTCAGATTTGTCAATTAGCCAGTCAAATAAACTTAATTGCAAAACTTTCGATGATATTTTTTCAAAATTCAAATGAATTATTTCGTCAAATAATTGCTCTGATTTGATTTTTTCTGAAAAGGCCGGCAATACTAAACACAACCGTACTCGCGGATACTCATTTTTTATTTCTTTAACGCATTCAGTGCACAGCGCATCAAAATCATTTTCTGCACATACATAAAACTCTGTAATATCGAAACTTGTCACTAATTTCTTGATTTCTTTTTTTAGCTTTTGCTTTAATTCCTCGACATTAATTTTCTTTTTAGACCAAGAAAAACAGCATACATTTTTACCCATTATATCACCTCTCAATTTAAGGTTATATTTATAGTATCATAAATAGTTATATTTTGTAAACAATTATAATGTTAAAATTTGTTATATAAACAATAGCTAAAGAGGTGTCATAATGTTCGAAGTAGATAATGAATTTAAAAATGCCAATGTTCCTAGAACTATTCGTTTTACGGAAACTTTATTTTATGAATTAAATAAAATTGCTTCAGAAAATGGCGTCTCTTTCAACTTACTCGTTCTTCAGTGCTGTAAGTATGCAATGGAAAATATAAAGCCAAATAATAAAAAGTAACAATTTTAAAATCTCATAATCAGGCCATCAAAATGCCATCATTAGTTATAGTTATCAAAATTAAAAGCCCAACATTATGTACCTATTAGTATTAAAACACTCTTTTCCATTTTGTTAATTTCTTAATATGTATAATGTTGAGCTCCCCAAATTTAATTTTTTAGCAACTCCTCGTTGCGTATAACCTAGACACTTGTGGATAAACTTCATGTTTTCTGCAAGTTCTTTTTTATATATACCATGAACACTAGTTTTCCACTTTTATTAATTACAT
>CAKSIU010000052.1 GCA_934463265.1 uncultured Eubacteriales bacterium
GTCCCCTGCCCTGCATGATTTCCGCCATCACCAGACAGACAAACTGTTTTCTGATACCAAAGCTAGCCTCCTCGTAACGGGTACGGTTACCATTGGTTCGGAACTCGGCAAAAGTTTCAGCAGGGATGGCATTCCAAGATTTCTTCTGATAGAGATTGCCCAACCGGATATAGTCGTTGCGCATCGCCACCGGCACCTGCTTCTGCCAATACTTATCACCAGCCTTGGGGAAAGGCACAAAAAAAGCCTGGGCTTTCATCAACATGGATGAAAGCACCAAGCCTAATACCATTATCAATTTCTTAGTCATATCGTTTACTTTTTGCGTACAAAGTTACGAAATTATAACAAGACCGAAGTCTAGAAAATGATAATTTTAGAGAAAATATCGCTTATAAGCTAATACGTTCTAATAATATATTTCAAAATCATCATTAATCATAGTTATATTTTATATCAGTGTCTCGTTGTATTGTTTTATCCGTTTCCTTTACTCGTGCTTTCAGCTTCCCTAATCTTAATATTGCAGAAAACATAAATGATGCTTTATAGTACTTGTCATACGATTTTACATTATAATTGTTTGTTGCCTTTTCTGTTTCATTTATCTTATGAATATTAAAGAAATTATCGGCAGAAAATACTAACCTCAGCTTATTAGTAAAAAAGTATTTTGAAAGAGAAACACTATAAAAATATTTGGCATATCCTCTTCCTTGTAACAAAATACTTCTTGAAAGGTAACTGCCTTCTATGTCAAGGTAACAGGCCTTAGGCAATTCGTATTCCATAATACCTTTTACAAAATAAATCCAGCCATGCTGCTTACAATCAATTTTTGGTGCAGAGTAATCCACATAGCTTATTGATTGCATAAGCCGTGCATATACATTTCGAGAAAGTCTTCCTGACAAAGAGTTGTATAACATCAAATCATTTTTCTTACCAATATTGCCTGTTGTATTATGCAATATACTCTTATCGGTATATTGGTAGTTTAATATCAAGCGATCAGTTGTCGCATAAGTTAACGAGGTAATGAGCGTATACCTCTTAATTCTCTGGTTAATTGTAAAAGCTACAGAATTGGTATTCTCTGGTTTCAAATCTGTATTGCCGTACGTTAACTGCAATGGAGTCGTATAATCAACATAAGGATCTAACACCGAAATGTTTGGACGTGAAACGCTCATGTCATATGATAATTCCATAGACATGTTACCAGAACATTGATACGCAAGACTTAACGAAGGAAGCAGATTACCAAAATGCTTCCTGAGATTGTGATTGCTGTCAGAATGCAACAGCTTATCTTTTTGATACTCATAGCGCAAACCAGCGTTCAACTTGCCTTTACTTGAAGATATCTCATAAGATCCATAAAGATTAGCCACTTGTTGGTCGTGCTTATAAAAAGATTCTTCATCCTCTTTTTGTCCAAGAGCATTCCCAAGCAGCGTTTTTTGCAAATTTCTTTCATTATACTGAGGTCGCAAAACCAACTTACCACCTAGAGTTATTCGTTGACCTTTAGTTATATTATGCCAAAAACTAGCCTCAAAAGTATGGACAGGAGAATTTCTGTTC
The DNA here is from genome assembly GCA_934463265.1 of uncultured Eubacteriales bacterium. Taxonomy (GTDB): domain Bacteria; phylum Bacillota; class Clostridia; order Oscillospirales; family Acutalibacteraceae; genus CAG-557. The sequence goes on from CAKSIU010000052.1 coordinate 1,588, forward strand.
TCTTTTTCCACATAATTATAGAAAGCATTTAAGGACATATCTTTCAAATTAAGTGTATCTATTTTTTCGTATGTTGAAGTCGTGGTCTGCCAATATGGTCTATTGTAAAAATTATAACCTAAATAGAATTTTCCATTCAACACATAGTTTTTAACAAAACTATGCTCAAAACTTATGGTCGCATCATACTCTGTATTTTTAAACAATCTATGATTCTTTTTCACATAAGAATAGCTAAGCGCACCATTTTCCTGATACGTAACGGTCTCCTCACGAGAATTTTCATGTGGATTACTGAAATTGCTCAATATAACTCTGCCATAGAGATTTATCAACGTTGTATTATTGGCTTCATAACTGGAAGAAAACTCTATACTATGAGCATTGGATTTATATCCGTCAAAATGAATATACTTGTCTGTTTGATAAAAAAGAGTACTCTGCTCTCTTATTTCTTTAGACTCATTTGTTCGTGAATGATCATAATCCCAAATGTTTTGGTAATTCAAACTTACAGTAAAGTTTTTATTTTTCGTTAACCCAAATATAGAATTAGACATACTTTCATCCGACACTCTTGTATAAATGGTTCCGAGCAAGCCTTCTAGATGTCCTTTTGTTACAATATTTACAACTATGGTGTTTGAACCATATTGCAAACCTGGCTGAGTATTAACTTCAATTCTTTTCAGATTTGAAGCTTTCAAGGCTTGGAATATAGTCATGACATCCCCTTTAAGGAGAGGGTCTCTCATACCATTCAACTCATATACTATGCTTTTTCCATTCTCTGTACTGATTCCGTTATTGGCAGAGACTATCAATAACGGAACTTTGTGCATTATATCTAAGGTGCTTTTGTTTTGTGCCGAAGAATCATTGCTCACATCATAAGTAAACATACCAGGAGATAGCTTAATCAATGGACGCATAGCCACTACCTCGACTTTTTCGAGATTAACATGAGTTGGCTCCAAAGTAATTGTGTCTTTTAAGGCAAAAAGACTGACGGAACGACTTACATACCCCAAACAACTCAAATGCAATGATTGGCTATTTTTCTTATAATTGCCTTTAATTACACTCATTCCGTGAATGTCCGTTATACCTGTTGCTGTTACATTTTGTAATGAATCTAAAAACAATAAGCTAACTGAGGGAATAGGAGTACCGTCCTTGGAATCTACGACACAAGGATAAGTACTTTGAGCTTCTGCAATGATAGAGAAGAAAAAAGCAAATATTATGAAGAATGTCTTATTCATTACTCTAAGTAAAATCTATTGTATGATATTGGAGCTTTCGGGCATCTCGGGTCAGGAAAGTCCCAATTATTCATACCATATGCCATTAATATTGTTTTCCAATATACGCCCTTGCCTTGCCTGCAAGAATTTCTTTCTTTGCAGATATAACATTGACTTTCCCAAATTTAAATTGTCTAATTTCTCTAAACCATAATTAAATTAATTAAAATCTAATACGTTGCAAATATAGTTAATAAATAATTATGGTAATACTTATTTTCTCGTATTTTATATTTTTTTAAAATTTCCATCTTAATATCTTAACACATATTAAACGGAAAAGAGTATTTGTAAGATTTTGTCTTTAAAAAAACATGTGTTCAAAAGAGAGCTAACTTGTAGCCCGCCCTTAAACACATGCAAAATATCACTTTTAAGCGGTATTTTAAGAGAGAGAGTTTCACAATTTCCTCTGTTTATCCACCCAGAACAGATTACTTCCTCAAAGAATTGGCAGTCAGTTCCAGAAGGCTCTGCAGATATTCATCGTCAGTATCCTTCTTCATCTTATTCAGCGAGGAGGCGCAGAATTTCTTCTCATCGGCATTCAGCAACTTGCCATAGCCCTTACAGAGCTTGACAATCTTGTTGGCTACACCCGTCTGGAGGGTACGTCGAGTTACCTGATCTCCCAAATAAGGGTATTGGTCATTGGCATTCTTAAAGGCAGCACGGAGCGTGTTGAGTTGCACCATAAACTCTGCTGCATCCTTTGGCGGAGTCATCTCCAAGTCATAACTGCGAGCTAGATTCCTGTTATACCTGATGCTGCCTAGGGAAACAAGAGAATCCAAACCTTGAACAGCATTCATCTTATAAGATAATGACACCTTATAAGC
>CAKSIU010000053.1 GCA_934463265.1 uncultured Eubacteriales bacterium
GTCGAAATCACGCTTTTTATACGCCGACAAAAAATCTGAGTATTTTAGCCTCGGTTCATACTCTGCAGAACAATTAAAAACGACGTTTTCATAGCGATGAAAGCAATCCGACGGATTATAAAAACTTTCATACAACGCTTCGGCAACCTTATCTGCTTTATCGGTTTTTATCTCGTAAATATCATCCGACATACCGCCAAAACACTCTTTTAACTGTTTATAAGTTATATTTTTCATTGCATACCGCTTTCTCCATATAAAAATAACGCCGCAAAGATTTCTCTTTACAACGTTATTTTATCACTTCTATTGTTCCCTTTTCGGTGCTTTACAGGCCTGTCGGCTTTTACTCTTTATTTTTTGTTGAAATTTTTCTCAAACACATCAATTGTCTTTTTTCCCTGCCTCTATAATCGACTTTAGTTCGGCCTGCAATTTATTATGTAAATATTCTATTTACTCGTCTACGCTCGGAGTTACCGTATAGACATCGCTACATTTTTTTATATTTGAAATATCTGCGACATTATAACCACAATCATCGGGATACGCCGTCGCTATAATCAAAAATAATTTGTGTAGATCCTGCTTATTATCCATCCCCGGAAAACAATATGTTCTATCGGAAAAGATTTGTTCAAGCGGCTGAATGCACTCATCGGAAGAATAATTTAGATTTTTGCAAAAGCCAATCGCACCGTCCTCCAACAATCCTTCCGGAGGCACGCCTAATACGTATTGCGGTTTACCGTTCTTTAGGTCTTTAACAAGTATTCCGTTCTCCTCTTTCCATAAAGGCGCGGTTGTCAAATAAAACGGAGCAACTTCGTCAGAATGAGTTTCCATCCACCTATTTATCCTTGAACTTTTCCCAATCCCGTCATTTCCGACAAAAATAATGTTTTTGCATTGTGTTTTTCCGAGTTTATAAGCGCTCAAAGCTTCGTCAAGAACCTTATCAATTTGATTAACTGTAATATTTTTTGACATTTCTTTTCTCTTCATTAGTTTATTTTTTAATTTTTAACAATGTTTATTTTTTTGTTCCCTTTTCGGTACTTTAACCGTCAACGTTAATTCTTAGTCAACTGATTCTTTAACAAAAATATAGGAATAAACCTTAACGAATAGGTGCTTTTCATAAGATTTGTCATCTTTTATATCCATTTTTTCATACTCGGGTCATAATTATATTTATAACACGTATTTTCTAGATAATCTTTGATAATTTCAATTTGAGATTTCCCTGCTCTTGCACACGGATCTGCCATCCAGACAAATCTGGCTCCCTGATTAACTAAATGCGCTATTCGTGCATACGCCGTGCCCGATTTCTGTGTGTTCAACATCGCTCCCGTTATCGGGTCTTTTATACTGTCTATATCACTTTTAACGTTATGTCCAATAACGGGCGCCCATTCCTTCAACAATTGTTCATCTTCTTGCGTAAAATAATTATTTGGCTTCATATCAAGATAAGCCTTCTCTTCTCGCGACAATCCAACGATTTTGCAATATTTCATTTCGTTTTGTAATGAAGTCATGTTTTTTTTCGGCAAACTGCAAATATTAGAATAAATGCGCGATAACGGTTCGATATGTTCGTAATATGGCCCGTTCCCATTATTTAACTCCTTTATACATTTTTCGCTTACGAGAATTACTTGCCACATATTTCCTAACGATTTTACGGATTTTCCGTACAGTTTAATCTCTTTCCCTTCTAATATAAACGTTTCTGCATACTGTCCGATAAGTTCTCTCTTTATTGCTTTTACATACATTTCCCCTCCGGAAAGCAGATTTGCTCCACTGTTTATCGCATAATGAATCATTTCCAATGAAAAAGTCCTAAAATCCATAATAAAATTACCCTCCTCATCTTTTGTTAGTTTAATAATAACATACCATTTCAAACAAGTTAACTAATATAGATGAAAATTATTATATAATCTTTCTCTATTTTTGCAATTTATTTCACCGCAATAGCATTATACTTGCCCAAATACCGTATAAAGACTTAAATATTCTTTCGGAACGTTATCCGTAAGCCACACCGCACCCGACTTGCAAAAAGCGAACCCGTCGCTGTACATCCTGGCGGAATCGATTTTAAACACAACGGGCTTTCCGTATCTTTTCCCGATCTTTGTCGCCACGGAAATATCTTCAGTCAAATGAACGTAATTTCGTTTTGATTTATCAAGTCCGCCATTCAAAATACTTTCGATATTCCGTTCTGCCGTGCCGTGATATAAAACAGACGGCGGACATAACGGTTTCAAATCCAAATCCACCTCAAAAGAATGTCCGTAATTCGCGCGGATTTTAGTTTTGTCGGCATCAAAAGAAAACCTTTCTTTCTTATCGGACTCTACGATTTTTATCAGCGTTGCTTTATCGACATTTATTCCGCTCTCATCGAGTTTAAGCAGCAATTCGCAAATACAGGCATACCCGTTTTCGTCAAGAGATAAGCCGATACTTGCAGGGTTATGCCGCAAAACATAGCACAATTTCTTGCTTAATTTTACCGTTGACACGTTATCTTGCGCTGTGCGTAGATATAAGCGAACCGCGCTCGTTATAACTATAAATCATATTTCCTTTTTTAATCGAAACCGAACTACCCGTATACCCGTGAAGTTCTCCGCTTTGAGTGAATAAAAGCCTGTTTCTTTCGCCGTAAACGTACACCGAATTACCCTTTTGAATTGCCGTAACTATCATAATAAAATACTCCTTTCGCAGCCTTTTTCAGACTACAAAAGGAGTATATCACACTTTATGTACAGTTTTCGGGATATTACCTATTTATTTCAACTCGAATACAGCCAATAATAAATATAACTTTTCCTTATTCGATTGCTTCACATTTACATGGCGCGTAAAATACTTAAGCCCGCCGTTCTCCATTCTCGATATTACTTTATCTTGCGGTATTTGTATTTTTTTATTGACAAATAACTTTTCTTTAAAAGACGAATCATTTGAAAAAAGCGAAGATTCCTCATAGGATTTAAAAATTCTGGTATAAAAATTATCATTCCCGCGCAACCAAACATCCGACAACAAAACGCCATAAAATTTATAATCGTCATAATCAACTATACGATCAAAGAACTCATCTTTTCTGTCATCAAAAACATTGATTATCCTATATGCGTCTTTTCCTATTTCGCTGATTTTTGATTCACTTTTAAATCTTTTTCCCTCGATAAACAGTATTTTCTTGTTCGCATCGTCTATTACAAGACAATCCAAATGATTGTCATTTCTTTGTTTACCTATTCTGTTTGTAAGCTGAAACTCAAACCACGACGTCGATTCTTGCTGATTGTTTTTCTTCAAAACCAAATCGTATGCCTTTGAAAAATTGACGAGCAAATTTTCTTCGGAGAATCCCGTGTTTTCCTTTGACGGATAAAGTCTTTCAAGTATTTTTTCATACCTCGCTTTACACTCTTCCAAAGTCTGTTCAAAGAAACTAAAATCCTGCATAATTTTCTCCTTATTATCTATATTTTTCCTCTGCTTTTTGCAGATTATTTTTAATTCTTTCTCTTAACTCCGTCGGCGATTTTATTTCCACGTAGTTTAAATACTGCATTGCCCA
>CAKSIU010000054.1 GCA_934463265.1 uncultured Eubacteriales bacterium
TTCACCAAATCGCTGATAATGCACAACTTCACGCTGACGCAAAAATTTTATAGCATCTTTTACATCTGGGTCGTCGCAAAATCTTAATATATTGTCGTAAGTTGTTCGGGCTTTTTGTTCTGCGGCTAAATTTTCGTGTAAATCGGTTATAGGGTCGCCTTTTGACTGAATATAAGCTGCAGTAAATGGAACGCCTGCTGCAGAACTTGGATAAATTCCGGTGGTATGGTCTACAAAATATTGGTCAAATCCGGATTTTTTAATTTCTTCCATAGACAAATTTTTGGTAAGTTGATAGACAATTGCGCCTACCATTTCTAAATGCGCAAGTTCTTCAGTACCAACATCAGTTAAAATTGCCTTTAACTCAGGATATGGCATAGAATATCGTTGACTCAAATAGCGCAAAGAAGCTCCTAGCTCGCCGTCCGGACCTCCATACTGACTAATTATAACTTTGGCAAGAGCAGGATTTGTTCTTTTTATATTAATTGGATATTGTAATTTTTTTTCATAAACCCACATCTATTTGTCACTCTCCTTGATAACATCCCATGGCCACGGATTTGCAATCCAAGCCCATCGGTCAGCATTTTCATTCATGGCGTTTAAAGGCCCATACTTATCTTCAAACTCTTTTCTAAGCTTGTTAGACTTTGCGATGTACTCATCTAATTTAGATGCGGCTGAATTATTGTTTGGGTGAGTGTCTAAAAATAAATGAAGCTCAACTATAGCAAAATCATACGAAGCAATCCGATTTAACAATTCTTCTCTGTTGCTCATTTTTTTGCCACCTCGCAGCCATGAAAAGGTTTATCCAAGCACGGAAAAAGTGTACCTCTTTGAATTCCCTGTTCTACTGAGTAAATTACGGTAGGATTTTGATACGGTATATAAGCCATGGCAACAACTGGTTCGGCAGGAAGCGGCGATATAGAATGTTTATTTGTTTGCATATCGAAGTCATTATTTTCCATAAATTCACATCCTTATAAAGTTTAAATCATGGTAGATGATTAGTAACATTATACGCAGATGAGAATTATTTGTGATAAAAGGCAGAAAAGACTAGAAATAAATATGAAAAAAGCAATGCAAATTTCACAATAAAAATTCACATTGCAATGCTATCTTATAACAAATTTTTTACGTTACTTGTTCTTATTTATTGTCCCCATAAGCCGTATTTGAAGCTTCACGAACTAAATCCAAAATGTACATAGATTCTTCGTCATTTTCTCGAGTTAAGTCGCTCGGAATTTTTGCGTACACTTCGCCGACTTTTTGACGCATCCACAAACTTGGCATAATTCTAATTGAGTACCCGCAGCCATTATTAACCACCCAGTCATAAAATTTAGCTCGAGGAACTCCGTAAGCAGCCAAAAGCGTCATAATTACTCCTCCATGAGTTACTATAACCGTATCCTTATATCCGCTTTTTACCGCATTTTCGACAAGTTTTTCAAAAGCTGCCAGAACACGTTGGGTAAAATTTTTTAAACTTTCTCCGCCTTTTGGAGTTACTTCACCGGAATTATTCAGCCATTTTGCGAATTCTTTATTATTTTTTAAGTCCGCAGCAGATTTACCTTCCCATTCGCCAAAATTACATTCAGCAAAATCATTTTCTATTAGAATTTCATTTTCCGGATACAAAATTTTCGCAGTGTGCTGACATCTTATCAGGTGACTGCTGAAAACTTTATCAGCTTTTGGATACGAAAAATTGTATTTTAAATTTTTTAAACGCTTTATCCCTTCATCAGAAAGTTTGACATCGGTTGCTCCGATATATTTGCCATCGCTGTTGGCCTCCGTCAGCCCGTGACGTATTAAGTGGATTTGATAGCTTTTCATTGTAAAATCTCCTTTTTAGCTCACTTTTATCGAATTTTAGTCTTTACAAAATGTTTTTTATGTTGTATAATTTACCGGTCGTTAATTTTTTTAATAAACGTTTTTATTTGCTGGAGGACATGATGAATAAAGATTTTTCTAGAATTATAACATTGCTCAGAAAAGAAAAAGGGTTAAGTCAAAAACAAGCTGCCGCCGACCTTGACATTTCTCAGGCTCTTCTTTCTCATTACGAAAAAGGAATTCGTGAGTGCGGACTTGACTTTATTATAAAACTTTCTGATTATTATAATGTTTCTTGCGATTATCTTTTGGGAAAAACTCCAAATAAAAACGGCGTTACGCTCAATATCGAGGATATTCCTGACTCAACTCAGAGCAAGGATAATAAATTTAAGGGCAGCGTTTTGCCTACTTTAAATAAAAAATTAATTGTAAATTCTATTAGCATTATATTTGATTTACTTCAAAAATGCAATAATAAGAGCTTAATCAGTGAGGTTTCCTCTTATTTGATGATTTGCATTTATAACGTTTTTAGAATTTTGTATTCGGCTAATGCAAAAAATCCTCAAGGCTTGTTTAAAATTTCAAGCGGTTCTTATGAGGCTTTATCAAATGCTTCGATATGCTTGTCGGAACAAAATATAAAGCACGCGATTAAAAATCAGGCCAATAATAAGGACGAGTTTTGCAACAGCATCAAAAAAATGACGCTTTCTCCAGATATTATCTCAAATGATTACCCTTTATATGCCTCGTCTTTGTATAATCTTTTGCAGACTAGCGAAAATTCTATAACTTCGAAAATAAGATAGAGTTGCGTAAATAAAAAAGGGCGGCGCGCGGTATAGTGCGCCGCCTGCATTTTGTGGCAGAGAGGATAGTGTTTATGTCAGAACTGGTTAGATATTCCTTTATAAAAACAAAATTTCCACGCGAATTTTTATTGCTTCAAGGCAAAGGTTGCTTTTATAAAAAATGTAGATTTTGTGATTATTATAATGATATTTCTGAAAATCCTTTTGAAGTTAATAAGCCTGTAATAGAAAAAGTGTCCGGAGAAACTGGGGCGCTGGATATAATAAATTCCGGCTCGTGCCTCGAACTTGATGATGATACCATGAAATTAATATACAAAACCGCCTCAGAAAAAAATATTAATACAATTTGGTTCGAAACGCATTATCTTTATAAAAACAAATTGCCGGACTTTCGCAAAAAATTTCCAAGTATCAAATTAAAATTTAGAACCGGTGTGGAATCTTTTAACCCGAAAATCAGACAATTTTTGAATAAAGGTATTCCTCAAGCCGTAACAGCCTACGATATCGCGAAAGATTTTGATGGAGTCTGCTTGCTAATTGGATTTGTCGGGCAAACTCGCGATGACATAATAAAAGACATAAATATGGCCCGTAAATATTTTGAGTACACAAGCGTAAACGTTTTTGTAGAAAATTCTACCGACATAAAAAGAGACGAAAACCTTATAGCATGGTTTAATGAGAATTTGTATCCTAAAATAAAAAATGAGCCATCAATGGAGATTTTGTTAAACAATACAGACCTAGGTGTTGGATAAATTTGTATGATAAAAAGAACCCTACAAATGATATGCTACCCATAAAGTAGACAGGTAAAAAATAAAAACTGTTTACGAAATGGGGGCATATTTTTATGTATGAA
>CAKSIU010000055.1 GCA_934463265.1 uncultured Eubacteriales bacterium
CTTTTTTAAGCACAATTTATAGTGCTACTTCTTAAAATGTTTCTAAATTTGTGTCCTTTTTATTGACTGTAGTCCACATGCATATACCGTTGTAACTTGCATTGCAGAGCGTTCATCTACATTTTTTCCACTTGTCGTCCTTCCAAAAATCACATTGTATCTGCTTCCTGACAGATAGTTTTGTGGTTTATCTCTTGAATGAAACAGATTTTTTAAGATGCTCATATCAACAAAAACCTTTCTAGCATTTAATTCTTAACCTACTAATTTTTCAATATTGGGATATATCCCGTCTTCTTTTAATAATTCGTAGATAAATAATCGTCCTTTCTGTGTCCAATATGTGTGAACTTTTGTGTGTTGACCGTCATTATCAAGGTAAGTATGAGTTTTCGTGCTTGTATAGCCTTTTATACGCATAAGATTAAGACGCGAGCAAAAAAGTGTTATAACTAAGCTCTAACTTTGTTACGCGATTTGCCTGCGCGGGCTCCGCGCCGCTCCAGCCGTAATCCTTAGATATTGTTGACATCGAAACCAAATCTTTACAATTAAGCACAACATCATAATAGCTCGCTTTCGGCGTCAGCTCTGAAATTTGCTGAGTCTGCACTGCTACGGACTGCTCGAGTTCCTTATTTTTCTCTCGTTCTGCTTTTAATGCGTTAAGAGCCGCAATACCTAAGTCTGGATCGGCAATTAAATCATCAATTGCATACATTCCATGTTTGCGGATCGACGGTAAAACCTCGCTCGTCACCCAACGTTTAAATTTTTTCGCATTTGGCAGTTTGCTTGATAAAATCAAACTATAGAGACCACTCTCGTTGATAACAGTAAGTCCCCTGTTTGGAATACCTAAGGTAGCGTTTTCCGACCTTTGAATTATAGTCTTATCTTCCGCATCAATATGGTTTGCAAGTGCATCCTTTGTGTTCACATAACCAAGGATTTTAGCAACATCTTTCCCCACAAAATATGGCACATCGTTTATTGTGACCGTCCTGACTTCACCAAACTCTTGGTTTTTAAATACTTTTAAGTTGTTCATAAATAAAACCTCCAAAAAATTTTTTAAAATAACAAAATGCCAACATTTCTGTTGACATTAAAAACAAATTAATATTTTATTTTGCCGCCTCGCTCGATTAAAGAATGAGTAAACCTCTTTCATTATATACAGAATTAAAGTCTTCGCCTTGATTGCGTATCGCTCGGTCTAAAGCCATTATTAATGCTACTGCTCCATCAATTTTCTCTGTTGATTTCTCTTTATCTGGTTTGATGTTGCCAGCTGGATCCGTGCGCACATAAATATTATCCATCATCCAAGATAAAACTGGGTGCCCACCATGCGCGATTTTCTGCTCTAAAGTGAGTTTCATAAGTTCCTTTGTCGGCGGGCTCATATCCTTAAATCCCTGTCCAAATGGAACGACTGTAAATCCCATGCCCTCAAGGTTCTGAACCATCTGCACAGCGCCCCAGCGGTCAAACGCTATTTCTCGTATGTTGTACTTCTTACCAAGCTCTTCGATAAATTTTTCAATAAATCCATAGTGGACCACATTGCCTTTAGTAGTTTTAAGATATCCTTGTCTCTGCCATACATCGTAAGGTACATGGTCGCGATTTACTCTGAGGGTAAGATTGTCCTCTGGCAACCAAAAATAGGGGAGAATATGATACTTATCGTCTTCATCTGCGGGAGGAAAAATTAGTACGAACGCAGTTATATCAGTGGTTGACGATAAATCCAACCCACCATAGCAGACTCTGCCACGCAGCTCTTCTTTATTCACATTAAAGCTACACGCGTTCCACTTATCCATTGGCATCCACCTTACTGCCTGTTTTACCCATTGATTCAGCCGAAGTTGCCTAAAACTATTCTCTTCGCCCGGATTTTGTTTTGCTGATTCGCACGCAGCTTTAACTTTATCAATCCCCACTGTTATTCCAAGCGATGGATTTACTTTTTTCCAAACCTCAGGATCTGTCCAATCATCCGACTCTTCTGCTCCGTAAATCACAGGATAAAATGTTGGGTCAATTTTTCTGCCTTCAAGGATGTCTTTGGCTTTTTGATGTGTTTCATAACAAATGCTGTGTGTATCGTTTCCAGCTGTTGTTATTAAAAAGTATAGCGGCTGTGTTCTTGCGTCACCTGAACCTTTTGTCATAACATCGAAAAGTTTTCTGTTTGGCTGTGTATGTAATTCATCAAATATTACTCCATGGATATTAAATCCATGCTTTGAATACGCTTCTGCTGATAATACCTGATAAAAACTGTTGGTCGGCCTATAAATAATACGTTTTTGCGAAATCAAAAGTTTGATTCTTTTAGCCAAGGCTGGACACATTCTTACCATATCAGCTGCAACTTCAAAAACGATTGACGCTTGCTGCCTGTCAGCTGCACAGCCATACACTTCAGCTCGTTCTTCATTATCTCCACAACAAAGCAAAAGAGCCACTGCCGCTGCAAGTTCAGATTTCCCCATTTTTTTTGGAATTTCGACATAAGCTGTATTAAATTGCCGATATCCGTTAGGTTTTAAAACTCCAAATAAATCTCTTATAATTTGCTCTTGCCACTCAAGTAGTTTAAATTGCTTTCCTGCCCACGTACCTTTAGTGTGGCACAGACATTCAATAAACTGAACTGCATAATCTGCCATTTTTTTATCATAGCGAGAGCCTTTTGCCATAAATTTTGTTGGCTTGTATTTATTCATTTTTTTCATGAATTTCTCACAACCCGCCCTTCATTGCTAAATCAACATCACAAATAAATTGTTTTGCATTAAGCTTTAAGATCAATCTCTTTCACAAGTTCAGCATAAGGAATTCGTACATTGTCTCTAAAAACATAAATATCGTTAGGTGATATTCCATTTTCGACAGCTCGTCTCAAAATTACAGATGCATATTTCTCGTCAAGTTCCATCGTATGACAAACTCTATTCATCTGCTCACATGCTATGAGCGTCGAGCCACTGCCTCCAAACAAGTCTAGAACAATCCCATTTTCCTGTGAAGACATTTTTATTGGATATGCTACCAAAGATAACGGCTTTGTTGTTGGATGAAGTTGTGATTTTGCAGGTTTATCAAACTCCCATACAGTTGTTTGTTTTCTATCCCCGTAAAATTTGTGTTTTGCTGTATTTTTGAATGCATAAACAATGGGTTCGTGCCGCATTTGATAATCCATTCTACCAATTACAAGGGCATTTTTTACCCATATGCATGTCGTTGAATAATGAAACCCTGCATCTACTGTAGCATTAAAAAAATTTACTTTCTCAGCATCAGAATGAAAACAAT
>CAKSIU010000056.1 GCA_934463265.1 uncultured Eubacteriales bacterium
CTGGGTGTAGCGCAGTTTGGTAGCGCGCTTGAATGGGGTTCAAGAGGCCGGAAGTTCAAATCTTCTCACTCAGACCATATGAATAACCTATTGAAATCTGAACCTTTACGGTGAGACATTTCAATAGGTTTTTCTTTTATTCCTTTATTTGTAAGCTATTTTGCGTCGGTGAAGTTAATCTGAAAATAGGACACGTATTTCCGAAAAACCGAAATTCAGCGATCGAAAAAATAAAACATCTCACTTCTGAACTCTTGTAATAGGACATCAGTTGCTAAAATTGCTGTAGTAATCAGCCTCTTTGGCATCGGGTGTCCTATAATTATTGTTTGAGTGCGGGCGTTGGGTATTGTAGAAAGTTATGTAATCGGCAACCGCCTTCTTGAATTCCTTGTCGGAGCGATACTTGGCGCGATAAAGTTCTTCTCTTTTAAGACTTGAGAAAAAAGACTCAACAACCGAATTATCATAAGGCGTATAGGCGCGTGAAAACGATTGAACGATATTCAATGATTTTAGGTAATTACAGAATGTTTTAGAACGATAATTACTGCCGCGGTCAGAGTGGAAAACGATGAATTCTTTAGGTTGTCGCGAGTCGTAAGCGGCTTTGAAAGTACTTTTCACTAATTGCGTGCTGTTGTTCAGGGCGATTCGACAAGATACAATTTTCCTCGAATATAAATCAAGAATAACGCAAATATAGTATGAATTGTACTGCGTTTTGAAATATGTGACGTCGCTAACCCATATTTCATTCGGACGAGAGGTTTGGAATTGTTGATTGACTTTATTTTTGTTTTTCATTTCTTTCTCGTAAATGGTTTTCGCTCGATGGCGAACGCTTTGAAGTCCCATATCATGCATAAGAAAAGCTACGGTTCTTTTGCTTGTCCGGTAACCGTTTTGTTTTAAAATTGCCGTGATTTTGCTTGCGCCGAAAATTTGTCTGTTTTCCTCGTAGATTTTAAGAATTTCTTCACGTAAGATTTCACGCCGCTCAGAGTACCATGTGTTATCCTTTTTATTGCGAAAAATATGGTTGTAAAACGTACCTCTGTCCACTTGCATGGCTTCGCACAGCCAATGAACATTATATTTCCCGTATAGCGGCGTCATAGCGTTAAGTTTTTCTTTTAGCGGCGCGTTGATTGAAATTCCGAGTTCGTGTATTATAGCCAACATGGTTTGCAGTTTTTCAATCTTTTGTTCGAGTTTCTTAATTTCTTTGTCTTTGACGCTTTGAGGAGTCGAATTGGCAAATTTATCGTCATTAATCCATCGATAAATAGTGGAGCGTGGAATTCCGGATTCTTTTGAAATGCTGATTATACTTTCATCGTTTTTATATCGTGCAATAATTTGTAATTTAAACTCTTCGGTGTAACTCATATTCGCAGTATCTCCTCGACAATAGTTTTGTGATAAAATTATATCATAGTAAACCGTTTTTGCTTAAATCTTTTTAATGTATTGAACAATTCATTGCTATTACGCCAAATTGAAAGAGAGGTAAATCGATTTTTAATAGCGTAATTAAGAAATTTTTTTATTGTATTTAATTGTAAACATTATTAAAAAAGTTTTATAAACTCAAATTTGCCTTTTTAAATAAATGGGTGTATAATGTATACATAAGAGTGAGTTGTATTAATATTTAAATTTCTTGTATTTGGTCAAAAAAACAAAGAATCGAGATTTAAAATATGAAATACTTGTATAAGAACAAAATTTACATCTTAAAATTTGCCTATGGTTTATGGGAATAGAAAAATGGAATATTTGAAATCGCTTGTTAGACGCGATAACATAATTACCGATGATGGGGATAATGTTGAAGTCTTTGAACTTATAGAAATTGATGAAAAGGCATTTAAAGAATGGGCTGTTCACTTTCGTCAGAATTATTGTGAAGACTCGCTTTTAGATAGGCTTGTAAGCGGAACAGGCATGACAAAAAAAGAATATTTATTGAAGCATAAATTTCCTGATAAGACCGAAGGTTTGGGACCAGGGACTCGCTCCGGTGATTTTGCAGAATTGTTGATTTCCGATTACTTGGAATTTACTTTAAAATACTTTGTTCCTCGCGAGAGATATAGAAATAAATTTAATAGAAGTACGTCTACACAAGGAACAGATGTTATAGGTTTTAAAATCGGAGATAAAATATCGTCTGATGATGAACTTGTAACGTTTGAAGTCAAAGCACAAGCGACTGGTAAGAAGGCAAAAAATCGACTTCAAGAAGCCATTGAGGATTCATATAAAGATGCTGTTCGTAAAGGTGAGACATTAAGTGCATTAAAACAAAAATATCTTGAGAATCATAATGAAGATAAAGCTAAACTAATAGAAAGATTTCAAAATAAGCCTGATAGGCCATATAAGGAAATAAGCGGAGCGGCCGCTGTTCATGATACAGCTACATATTCGGAAGAAAAAATAAAAAAAGTAGAAACATCAAGAGGTCCGAGATGGTTGATTGCTATAAAACGAAGCAATTTATTTGATTTAGTACATAAATTATACGAGGAAGCTTCACAATGTTAATTGAAAAAAACGCTCAATACTATTTAAAAAGAACTCGAGCTTTTGCGAAGGAAATTGAGTTCGATATTCCCGAACACTTACGAACAAAAAAAGAGGTCGATATAAATGAGTTGTTTCCTGTAGTTATCGGGTGTATAGCAGATTTATCTGCTGATATTGTAAGAGGTGAAAACGTTGATAAACAAGTAGATATTCATAAGAAAGAATTGTATTTTGCGTCAAAATTTTATGATTCTTACATTAATTTGCGCGTAACAGATATTTCGGCTGAAAAAAATTATTTTTATTTAGTGGGAGCCATAGCGTATTATTTGTGTGATCAAATAGGAAGTTCTATGGTTCTAATTAAGCATATAGATAAACAAACATTGAATTTATCGAAAAATGAATTAGACATATTATTATATCACCTCTTGAAGAATGATGTAGAGATAAATGATAAGGAGATATTGAATTCTTGTAATAGTAAATATATGTCTGAATTTATAAATAAATATAATAGCCTAATGACTCACGGCTTGACACTTGATTTTCAATTTATAAAAGAGTTTAGGCAAAGTG
>CAKSIU010000057.1 GCA_934463265.1 uncultured Eubacteriales bacterium
ATTTGCCTGCTGCGTTCTATCGCTTCGTCAACCATGCCTATATTGTAAAAAAGCGCTTTATTTTCGGTTTTATCCCAATCTTTAACGGAATAAACGTGCTTTACGTTGGACTTGAAATATTTATTCGACAGCATCGAAAGTTTTTCTATAAGGTCTTTCGAGTAGTTTTCCGAGATGTGCTTGCTCGCCAGAACCCCGTCGATTAAAAGGCGAAGTTCGGAATCTTCAAACAGCCGTTTATCCAGAAACGTCCCCTTCCGCTTATCCGATTCGATAACGATTGCCGTTGCCGTTTTATTCGCCGATTCGCGCTCGAACATATCCTGCAAAAGAGCGATATTCCGCCCTATAGCCTTTCTTTCGGCTTCGATTCCGTAATCTTCGTACAGTTTATTGATTATATCTTCTTGTGTAAGCGGATGATTTACGTCGCTGTAATACTCGAGTATCTGCATAATCCGCACGATAAGCAGTTTCTTCGCTTCTGAGCTGTCTGTCATTGTTTTCTCTCCGTTATGTTTTTCTATATTGTACCATAACAATTGAATTTTAGCAATAATTCAGTCCCAAAAACGGTACATAATTTTTTATATAATGCTTTTCGATTGATATTCTTTCTGAAATATGATATAATTTGAATGGTACTTATCGTTTTTTTGGTTTGAATATACAATTTTCAAAGCATATCAAGTAAAAAAGGAACAAAGCCATGAAAACCGTTATTCACAGGAATCAAAACGATTCCAAACTATATGTTGCAATAGGCAACACAGCCATTACTTTTTTGCAAAACTTTGCAAAAAACAGACCAATTCAATACGCATTATACGGAAACTATGACGAAAGTCAGAACGCAATATATGAAAGCGGAACCACCGCTTCTTTAAGAGACGATGAATTGCCGACATATATCGATTTTACCGATACCGTTTTAAAAAACATCAAATATTCTGTAGCAGTACTTTTTTCAGAGGATCTTGAAAGTTATCAAATCGCGGTTGCCGTTGCACAAGCTCTGTCACACAGAAACATTAACTATAAACTTCTTATCGTTTTTCCCCAATATAGCCATATTAAAGATTTTATCTTTGATTATCAGTGTTTCTATGATTTGAACATCTGCATTAAACGATACTACTACGAATATAAAGAATTTGACAAAGACATTCGGGAAGAAATGTCAGAACTAAAAAGGAGGAACCGTAAATGCCTGTAAACCTGGAATCAGTAGTAAAAATTTTACATCAAATCAATTTCGATAAAAACAACGGGATTCTGCATATGGGGAATTTCAATGACGATTACCGCTATTCCGAGTTTTTTTTGGATTATAACGAAAAAAAAATACTTGTCCATAAAAATAAATGCACCGGCAACTGCAATATATGTAAAGACAACTTTTCGTCGGTTACCCACGGAACGCATACATTCGATTTTTTAGACGCGCACGGCATAAACCGTTCCGAAATTGAAGGCTGGTCAAAGTATCCGGTTGTTTTCGTCTTTGAAAATCCGTCTAATGTCAACGACGACTATTTTTATATAAACACTTCGCCGGCATATCCTAAAAGATGGTATTGGATATCATACCAGAGCGATACGGACAACAACAAATTCATTTACCCGAATTTCTTCGTCAATAAAGAATATGGGTGGATGGTTTATTCTGCAATCAGAACATTTAAGATAGCAAACGCATACGTAACAAATATGGTAAAATGCGGAAAATGCAACGATAAAAAAGGCTATCTCACCACCGATGAATACGACGCTTCCGACATCAATAATTGCATTGAAAAAATATTGGTTAAAGAAATCGACGCCGTACGAGGGGAAGATCCCGAACAAAGCGTTATTTTGTTCGCTTTCGGCGACAGAGTTTACGATAAGTTGAAAGATAAAAAGAATTGTTTTGGGAAATGCAATATCTATAAGCTTCCCCATCCGGCTTCACGATTACAGAACAGTTATAGAAAATACGTATTGTTCGGTCAAATATACAGCGCGCTTTTAGAAAATAATTTTTATGAAAAAAACGCAGATATGCCAAATATAACCGAGTTACTTGTCTCAAAGCCCGCTTGCTCAGATGACGATACCGTCAATCTCGATTCTATCGTCGAAAAATGGACAAACGAGCGTAAAAATGTCCATTATCAAAAGCGTACAACCTATAAGGATGATTGTATTGCATGGCAAATCACATCAACTTACGATGACTATTGTTCGATTATTTTCAAACTTAGAAAAAACTGTAAAATCAACGGCGCAGATTATAAAGTAACTTGGATTGAATTTAACATAAAGGAAAACAGTTTATCTTTTTATGCCGGAACAGACAACACGGCAAATACACCGTATTCCAGGAAGCACATTGTCGACCAGACAATATACAAGGAAATGAAAGAGCTTATCGATAGCAAGATAATGCAGGATTATCTTATTCGACAATATGGCGCGCGCAAAAAACCATCCGAGATTGACTAAGGAGTATACGCTTATGTATTTTTCA
This sequence comes from uncultured Eubacteriales bacterium, assembly GCA_934463265.1. Taxonomy (GTDB): domain Bacteria; phylum Bacillota; class Clostridia; order Oscillospirales; family Acutalibacteraceae; genus CAG-557. Next base: position 2,513 of record CAKSIU010000057.1, read on the forward strand.
AAATCAAAATATACGAACTTTTGGCAATGCCCTAAAATCACCTGGCTCGATAAATATAAACCGGAAGAAAAAGAAGTCGACGAAGGCGCTCTCGGACGAATGGCAAACGGAAACGTCGTAGGCGACCTCGCAATGACGTTATTCGGCGATTTTACCGAGGTAACGACGTTCGGCGACGACGGAAAACTCGATCTCGACGCGATGAAACGTAAAACCGCAGATTGCATCGATAAAGGCATCGAAAACATTTGCGAAGCCTCGTTCGATTATAACGGTTTATACTGCGCCGTTGATATTCTGCATAAAGAAAACGGCGGATACGCGATTTACGAAGTGAAAAGTTCGACAAAACTGAAATATTATTATCTCGTCGACGTGGCGTATCAGAAATACGTGCTTGAAAAATGCGGCGTTAAAGTTACGGGAACCTATGTCGTTTGCATTAACAATGAATACGTTCGCCACGGCGAAATCGACGTTAAACAACTTTTCAAAATCAACGACGTAAAGGATCTCGTTACGGACGAATACGAAGTCGTCGAACGAAATCTTAACCGCGCCGAAGAAATTCTGG
>CAKSIU010000058.1 GCA_934463265.1 uncultured Eubacteriales bacterium
TGCAGACGCAGCGGTCGGGCTATCCACACTTCGCCGTCTTCGCGGCTCATTCCTTCACTTCGTTTCGGAACTGCTTCAACGCCGCCACTCCTATCCCTGCCATACGTTCGCTTCATCTGCTTCGCAGTTGTATACGCAAAACGCAACCGCATATATTCAACTTTTTTATTATATCGGAAATATCGACTTTTATCAGAAACGCAAAGATTTTTTGATATGAAAAACACGGATTTTATTTTTATGTTTTTTCATTTACACCGAAATTTGTGCCTTTTTTTAAGAAAATAGATTCTATGTGATATCTTTGCAAAGGACGTTAGCGGTTCTTTTTGCGAAAGCGAAAAGGTTGACTGACAGAAAAAATGTTATGTTTATAAATGGTTATGTAGAATAGCCTATGTGTATAGTTAAATTTGTTGTCGAATGTGAAGCGATGAAGTTATGAAATCTTCAACTTTTTTTCTTTATTACGAGATTATAAGATAAATTTAGCAAATAATTGTTTAATTTGAACATTAAATGGAAGATTGCAGCAAAAAACCTGCCATCAAAGTTTTTATTCATAAGTTTGCGGGCAAACTTATGAATAAAATTAAGTGAAATTACTCACTTTGTTATGAAAATTGCGCAAAAAAGAAAAATGTTTTAACTCTCAAATTCTGTTTTGCCATAGGAGAAGATAATGAAAGTGCTTGTTTAACGTTTTAAGTTATAGTTCCAAATCTTTTTTTCTTTGCTGTTTTTCGTAGTCTTCGATTTCCAGCATTGTTTTATCATTTTGATAAGTAATGAACAACAATGATGAAGAAATACGACCATACGAATTATACATATCCCTGGCTTCTAGCATTACTGTCATGTTTGCTGATACATACCAAGTCAAAACATAGTAGTCACAATCTTTATCTTTTCCTTCATTAAAATTATACAAAATTCCATACTCATCTTTCAGTTTTTCAACAACAGCCATAACCGTTGCTTCAGATGGATCTATATAAACAGTTCTTCCCCAACACAGTTTGTTATCAAAGAACCTGTAAACTCTAGTAACAGAAGTTCCATCTTTATAGAAAAGCTTTTCATTTCTGGTTCTATTTTCTTCATTTGTTTGATCATATGCACTTGGATTCTGTTTCTTGAATTCTTCCAAAGTTGTTCCCCATGGAAGTTTGTCATATCCTTCAAATTTCTTAGATTGCGCAAAAACTGCACCAATAACAAGAAGCAAAGAAACTATGCTAATAATCTTCTTCATATATTTTTCCTCCTAAAAAATACAATTGTCTAATAATTAAGCATAAAACAATCCATTTGGATTTACACCATATCATAACGGTCCAAATATATCAATACTTCGTTATAAGAATCCATTTGTATTATCATGTTTATGTATGTTGCAATTTTGGACTAATGTAAAAGAGGAGCTGGAATATAATCTAATAACACAAAAAGAACTGGCTTCTGCAATCGGAATAAGCTACAACACATTGCAATCTTGGATAACAAAAGACCGGCTTCCAGATGCAGAGCAGGCTTTAAAAATCGCAAAACAACTGAATACATCTATTGAATATCTTGTAACAGGCAAAAATGAGGAACAGAAAGATATAAAAACGAATTTACAGAATATGCTTCCGAAGCTGAATCGCTTATCAAATGAAAATCTTGAATTAATTGATGTAATTGCCGGCCGGTTGAAGTAAATACAATTCTAAAAAAAAATTAGATAGTTATACGAACTAATAAGAGGATATAAAATGTCAGATTTATACGAGTATTCTGATATTCCTAAAAAATATTTGAATAAAATAAAAGATTGCCTTGTTTCCTGTTTTTGTGATCAACCATATGACAAAGAGGATGATGAGTATTATTTTGTTGATGGTCAACAATATGAGTTTAATGAATTATTATATGAATTAGATATACCTGAAAAATGGCATGAAAAAATATACGAAACGCTAAAATGTCCTGTATGTGGAAATGATTTAGATGCATTTACAGATGTCTGCGTAGACTTTTCTTTAAAAGAAAAAGAAAAATACAATTGTATTCTCAATAAAATTTCTGAAAAATCAAAACCTAAAATCGAGGAATTTTATAATTATTTATGCAAATATCCTTATTTGGGTTCGTCACATAAAATCGGTAAAGAATTAATACGGGGAATTGAAGTTCTTAAAACCATTACTGTCAAAAATCAAGAATGGTATAGGGCTAGAATTTCTTCAGATTCAAGCATATTTACACAAAAAGATATGTTTGCGCCTCCGCAAACAGCTGTGATTAAGGAAGGTCGTTTTAATCATTACGGACAATCGCATTTTTATCTTGGCGATTCAGAATATTTATGTGCAGCAGAATGTTCACACAATAAAAGTTGTATTTGCTGGATGCAGAAAATAAAAATAAAAGAAATTGATAACATATTAGATTTAACAAAAGAGTATTATGAATATTACAATTCAAATTCTCCAAAAACAACAGAATTGCCCATAGCAATTGCAGGACTTTTAATGTCGGGAAAAATTACAAAATCACAAATTAGTGATAATTGCTGGAAACCAGAATATTTTGTTCCCCGTTATATAGCAGATATTTGCAAGGAAAGGGGAATAAAAGGAATTTTATATCCAAGCTCATTATATTTTGGAACAAATTTAGTTATATTCAATTTTCATGAATCAGACTACGAATTTGAGGGAGATCCATATTTATATAAATACAAGCATGAAGAAATTGATTTTTAGAAACTTATTTCATGTGTGAGATATGGTAGTGACGACGTAGCCGTTGTCTAATGAACGGAACGAACGAATGAAACAATGTATCAATAGCGGAACTATCTTTTTTTGACGGAGATGTCCAGATATTTTATTGTGAAATCTGCAAAGTTTTTTTTGTTCAATGATACAGTTTTCCTTGCGCGGAATTGCAACTGGCATTATGCAAAAATGGTAATTTTATTGCTAAGAATGTGCAATTATGTGTAAAAAACGTATGCAAAAATGTGTAAAAATATAAAAAAAAACAGTGCAAAAATGTGTATAATCTGCTATGCTAATTACAAAGTATG
>CAKSIU010000059.1 GCA_934463265.1 uncultured Eubacteriales bacterium
TCGGCAGGCGTGTGCGGAGGAAATACAGCTACTGCCAAACGGCAAATTTGTGCAAGCGGAAGTGACCTCTTGCGGACTTAACGGCGGACCTCTTTTAGGTAAAGGACGTTATGAAGCGCGTATTGCATGCAATTTAACGTCGGCAAATGGCGTTACGTTTTATACGGCAAAGATGCCGGCGGGTAAGCACCCGTACTTTACTCAAAGCGGCGGCGACAGAGAGTATGACGGCGACCAATATATCGCCAACATTTGTGACGGCACAATGGTCGGTTTCAAATACTTTGCATTTAGCGGTGCTCAAACCGTTGCAGTGGAAGTGGGCGGCAATGCACGTGGCAAGTTTGTCGTGACCGACGGCGAAAGAGTCGTTGCGGAAGTCTCGGTAAACGGTAGCGGTAAGTTTGTTTCTACGCTTACAATCTCCGACGGTACGCATCCGCTATTTTTTACCTATCACGGCAAAGGTCGTTGCAACATGACGGCAATAGAATTAGCGTAACGTTTACATAAAAATTATTCGATTTACGTTACTAACTCTCCACCAATAAAAAGCTTGGCAAGTGTGCCAAGTTTTTTTTGCATTGCTCACGCATCGCTACGCTCGCTAGTACGCGATTTGCAAAGACGGCAAATACGCTGGGGGTCGTCGTTACACTCCTCGCACGCAATGCATAGGTCAGGGGTTCGGTGCCTGAGCGTAGCGAAGAAATTTGCCGAGGCTCCCGTCTACGGGAAACGGCAATATCCCCTTATCTCCACCAGCAGGCGGCTCGGCATAAAGTCGCATAAGAAAAGGTTTGACAAGTTCTGTCAAGCCTTTTTTAGATGTAGTTGCATTGTGTATGATGTGAGTAGTGTGTGGTTGTTGGAAAACAATTTTGAAAAGCGAGATTGTAAGTATTGAAATTTTTGATTGGAGATGATATAATTCTTTTGAATAAAACTTTAAGAGTGTGGATTTTATTATGCAAAAGTTTTCTAAAGATCCCAAAATTAGATTGATTTCAATTGAAGATTTTTTTGAAGAAGCTAATTACTTATTGGGTGGATATGTACAACCTTGGAATGAATCCAAGAAACCATACATTGGACGTTATTATAAAATCACTTCTAAATATTTAGTAATTATTGACTACACATTTACGTCAATAAATTTCGGCATGGATTTGTCTGAAAAACTTTTGGGAATTTTAGTGGCTTTTCGTGACGGGAAAACAGAGTATGAAGAATTAGACAGCTTGTTAGATTGTTTCTTAAAGCGAAAAAGAAAAACTAAAGAAGTAAAAGAAAGTATATTGAAAATTGAAGCCGCGAAAAAGATATTGGATGCAAATCCTTTTTCGGTTAGCAATCCGTATGAACATAAAAGTTTTGAAGACTATATTGTAGATGTCGGATATAAAACTTCTATTGAAAAATTGGTTGGAAAATATGTTGTTTTTGACGTTGAAACCAATGGTACAAGAAAGGCAAATGATGATTTGCTTTCTATATCGATTTATGACCCATCGACGGGAAAATGTTATAATCGATATTTGCCATTGGAGTTGCAACCGATAGTCCTGACTACATGGATTCATGGCATTACCGATAAACAGTTGGAAGGTGCTCAACATATTACTCAAGAAGAATTGGATGAAATCATAGAGTTCTTCGACTTGAAAAATAAAATACTTTTGTCTTTCAGCGGAGGTAGTGGCAAGTTTGATTCTACATTTGTAATCAATTATTGCAAGAGGCATAATCTTAGCGGATTTGAAGACTTGCATTTTGAAAATATTAAAGCAATGTGCCCTGCTCCGGGGTATGGCTTTGAAGGAAAGATGACGAAGGATAACCTATGTACGTTGTTTGGAATTAATGGTGTGAATTTAGTTCACTCAAGTTTGAACGATTGCATATTAGAGTGGAAATTATTTGAAAAAATATATGAGCAACCGTTGTTCTTTATCGACCAAAATTTATATAAGTATCATGATGGGTATGTCGTTCCTGTGACATATTTGAATGAACATTCGGAGTTGATAAAATATGCTAATATTTCAATCCCATTTATAGAGGGCAAGGCGAATTGTGTATTTGAATTTACGCTTCCGTATAAGGCATTGAGATATGTGAAGAAATTTCCTACAAACATAACGGGAATTTCTCTTGAAAATGCTATAAATGCTGCATTGAACGCAGAACAACAGAATAATCTACCATTTTTAATCTCGAACAAAAGCAAATTGGAATATATAGGAACGCTTGAAAGTAGAATGACGCCAATAAATATTGAGGTTAATAATGATGGAACGTTAAAATCTTTGGACTCTAAGCATGAGGAATACATTGCCGAAGTGAATGAAGTATCAAAAATAATAATTGATGCATTGAAACCCGTTTTGGATTATATTAGGGCTGATGTGTTTGATTACGGTAAAATACTAAGCCAAGAAATGTCTATATCACAGGATGGAAAAGTCTTGTCACTGTCTGACTTGTCTAATGAACAAAGTGTTTTGGAAATAAAGACATATGATGTGGCTTCGGAAAATGGAGTGATTGCCCAATTGCTCGCGCTTCAGTTGTATTACGAGAGTAGAGGACGAAAAACATATATTCTGTCGATAACGTTCAACCAACACTTAAATAAGAAAAGGAAGATGATTCTGGATTCCGTAAATGCTAAAATTTACAATGTAGTATTATCTCAAATTGCGCCTAAGCCTATTGAGAAAATATGGATGTTGCGAGAAGACGAAGTTACAATTCTAAACTTAATAAAGGAAGATTTATCTATTTCAAATGCAAGCATAGCTCGTAAAATGAATAGAAATCAAAATTATAAAGTGTTTTTAGAGATATTTGGTTTGTTTTTTTTAAGTATCATATTATGTT
>CAKSIU010000060.1 GCA_934463265.1 uncultured Eubacteriales bacterium
AAAGTGGTACGCGAGCTGGGTTCAGAACGTCGTGAGACAGTTCGGTCCCTATCTGTCGTGGGCGTAGGATATTTGAGGAGAACTGTCCTTAGTACGAGAGGACCGGGATGGACGCACCGCTGGTGCACCAGTTGTCACGCCAGTGGCACAGCTGGGCAGCTAAGTGCGGATCGGATAAACGCTGAAAGCATCTAAGCGTGAAACCGGCTCCAAGATAAGATATCCCATAGCGTAGGCTAGTAAGACCCCTCGAAGACTACGAGGTAGATAGGCTGCATGTGTAAGCACGGTAACGTGTTAAGCTTGGCAGTACTAATAGGTCGAGGGCTTGACCATAAATTTTGGGAAAGCGAATAGATTTACAAAGGCGAAGATGTTTTTTATTCGGTTTTGAGGGTGCAAAAGTACAAAGATATGGTAGCGAACTCAAGAAACGCACCATTAGCTCAGTTGGTAGAGCACCTGACTCTTAATCAGGGTGTCCCGGGTTCGAATCCCTGATGGTGCACCAAAGCAAAAGCGAGGTTAGGAGTCAAAAAGAAAAGAAGCCTGACCTCGAAAAGCAAAAGCGGCTCGTTGGTCAAGCGGTTAAGACACCGGCCTCTCACGCCGGTAACATGGGTTCGATTCCCATACGAGTCACCAAAGTTGAGAAAGCAGAAAAATAAAAAAAATACAAAAAAGTATTGCAATTGATGTGGTAATGTGATACAATGAAATCAGTAAAAAATAGTTGGTGTTGATGACGCTGGGGGTCCACCCGTTCCCATCCCGAACACGGAAGTTAAGCCCGGTGGTGCCGAAGATACTTGGTTGGAGACGACCTGGGAAAATAGGGAGATGCCAACTTTTTATTTATAAAAATCAGCAATATACGCAAGAAAAGTAAAATAAAATAATTCTAAAAAAGAATAAAAAAGCGAAAAAAGTAAAAACTAAAAAAGAAAAATAATCCTCCTTAGCTCAGTGGTAGAGCGTACGGTGCTATAACATACCTGAAATTGGTAAAACTGAGACTAGTGAGGATGAACAAAAAAGATAAATAATTAAATAAAAAATTGTATAATCCCCTTTAGCTCAGTGGTAGAGCCCTCGGCTGTTAACCGAGTTGTCGTTGGTTCGAATCCAACAGGGGGAGCCAGAGAACCCCCGAAAAATCGGGGTTTTTTATTATTCCCCGGAGATTTAGAAGTCTAAAATAGCTTAAATTTTTCATAAAAAGTTTATTTTCAAGCGTATAACCTGTTAACCGAAAAAAACATATAAATTTTCAAGTGCTAGAAAAAGCGACAAGATTACATCTGAAAGACATCTGATGGTATTAAATTCCATTTAGGTGTCTTTTTTGTTTCTAAAAAAATAAGGAGTGTATAATATGCAAATTTTTTTATTGTTGGTAATTTTTATTTTAATTGTGATTAATTTGAGGCAAGCGGATGAGTTAAGAGATCTCGAGCGAAAAACTCTTGATGCGTTCAAAATCGTCTGCAAAAAATTGAAACAAAACACGGAGGAACGCTAAAATGATGGAATTGATTGAAAAAAATTATCTTACGCCGCCAGACAACGAAGCTATCCCAGTCTTAAAGTGCTTTTTCTGCGAGGAAGATGTTTACAGAGGCCAGGACTATTACGTTTTAAACGGTTTTTATTGCTGTGAAGATTGCCTTGATATCTACTTCAAATTTACAGCTGAGCCCAACGATTACAAAGCCGAAAAAGAGGAACGAGAGTACGAAGATTTAAAGAGCCGAGGTGAAATTTAAGATGGAGAAATCAGTATTTGAGACACTGTTTGAAATTAACGTAAACGACCATGTTGAAAAGAAAATTGGCCTATCGTACCTGTCTTGGCCGTATGCCTGGGCTGAGGTAAAAAAGCGCTTTCCAGACGCAAATTACAAAGTTTACGAAACGGAAAACGGTTGCATTTATTTTACGGATGGTAAGACTTGTTGGGTGAAAACAGGATTTGAAATTGCTGGCCTTGAACACATTGAGTATTTGCCAATAATGGATTATAAAAATAAGTCTATTAGTCTTGAAAACGTTACGAGCTTTGATGTAAACAAATCGATTCAACGAAGTCTAACAAAGGCGTTAGCACGCCATGGGTTGGGGCTTTATTTGTATGCCGGAGAGGATTTACCCGAAATTGAAATTGAAAAAATTAGCGTCAAAGACGCAAAAATTCTTCAAAGTGTGGTAAAGAGCTTCGACGAGCCTGATAAATTGTATGCTACGTTCTTAAAAAAATACAACGTGCAAAGTTTTAAAGAGTTGACGGTTAAACAGCGTGTTGAAATCTTAGAAGGACTTAATGGTTTGCGAGCTCGCGCTGCCAGTGGCAGAAACAGCGAGTTCGACAAACAGGAAAAGGCACAGAGTGATGCGAATGGGAGTGAGCAGCACGACAATGCCTTTGACCGGGAACCTTAATAAAGAAGGAGGCTCAAGATGGAGATAAAATTCACAATACCGGGTCCACCAAAAGGTGGACTACAGTCAATAAAAAGGACACAAATTTAGAAACATTTTAAGAAGTAGCACTATAAATTGTGCTTAAAAAA
>CAKSIU010000061.1 GCA_934463265.1 uncultured Eubacteriales bacterium
ATAAAAAATATGAACATAAAGGACAGCATTAAACAGTCAAAAATAAATGAACACGAAACGCCCCTTGACGAAATTTTGTGTGAACAATTTTTTGTTGATGAAAATATGGACAAGCATTTAGAAGAAAAAAATTTACTCGGATGGATTGAACTGATTGAGAATCAAAAACTATATGAAGCGGTAAAAAATCTATCTATCGAAGACCAGATTTTTATCAGTTACATAGTTAAAGAGGGACGAACTCAACGTGAACTATCACGGACATACGGTGTTGCACAAAAAAATATAAGTAAAAGATTTAATCGTGTTATAGAAAAAATCAAATATTTATTAGGCTAAAAAATTTGTCGAACGATTTTTTATAAAATAGGGTATCAAAAAACACCTCAAAAGACTCTTTATATATATGGAGGTATAATTTCCCATTCCTCTATCTGAAACTTGACAATCGAATATCAATATCTCAGTAACATTTAAAGATACTCCTGCCCAGTCACAGTCCGAGCGTTGAAGCAAAACAGAAGTTTTGTGAGCCGTCGCAGGCAATGAGGGTAGCCTTGCAGCTTGCAAGGACGTGAAATTCGTGTGCTGTCATTTTGGCAGACTGAGATGTTTTCTAATATTGTACAAACCATATTGCATATAATGAAAATAAAATTAAGTTATTTATATTGGGAGGCATTTGATATGTTTATTAATGTAAAATATGATAAACAATATTCTAAAAAGATTTTATCAGGTAAAGAATATATAGTGACAAATTTAATACCTGATTTAAAAATAGAAGAAAAGAAACAGATCTCTGATGAAGTAAAAGATAAGTTGTTTCAAGTTTTTAAAAAATATGTTTAAAGGGCTCCAAATTGAGCTGTTCTGCGATATAATAATATTGTGGGCAGCTATTTTTATATACATCGAGATTATCGGAGGAAATTTAAGATGTATGATGCAATTTATGCTCGCCAGTCAATAGAAAAGGTAGACAGTATATCAGTTGAGAGTCAAATCGATTTTTGCTGTTATGAAACGAGAGGAGGAAAATATAAAAAATATATAGACAGAGGGTTCAGTGGAAAGAATACTAATAGACCTGCTTTTGAGGAAATGCTTTCTGATATAGAAAAAGGGCTTATAAAACGAGTAATTGTATATAAATTAGACCGTATAAGCCGTTCGATATTAGACTTTTCAAACATGATGGAAGTATTTCAAAAATATCATGTAGAATTTGTTTCATCCACAGAAAAATTTGATACCTCTACTCCGATAGGCAGAGCGATGTTAAACATATGCATAGTATTCGCTCAGTTGGAAAGAGAGACAATTCAAAAACGTGTTGCCGATGCTTATTACTCTCGAAGCAAAAAGGGATTTTACATGGGAGGAAGAGTCCCATATGGTTTTTCACTGGAAAACACAGTTATAGATGGCATAAAAACATCAAAATATGTGCCTGTCGAAGAAGAAGTGGAACAAATAAAACTTATGTATTCTATATATTCCCAACCAACCAAAACTTTGGGAGATGTTTTAAGATATTTTAACGAACATGGGTTAAAACATTTAAGAGGCAAAATTTGGTGCACAGCAAGAATCAGTGAGCTTTTGAGAAATCCTATATATGTTAAAGCGGATTCTGAAATATATAATTTCTATAAAAATCAAGGCTCAAACATCATAAATGACGCTTCAGATTTCATTGGAGAAAATGCTTGTTACTTGTATAAAGGAGAAACTGACAATAAAAAGCAATATTCACTTGAAAATAAGCATTTGGTGCTAGCACCCCACAATGGAATTGTTAGCTCCAGTGAATGGATTAAATGTAGAATGAAAAGCATAAACAACAGGCAAGTCGCAACAAGCCATAAGGCTAAAAATTCATGGCTTGTCGGCAAAGTCAAATGCGGAAATTGCGGTTATGCGCTTGTAGTTAGGAAATCAGATAGACGACGAAAAACCGTTGTAAGATATTTTGTGTGTAGTAATAAGACCTCAAGTGGTCTTTGTGAAGGGTGCGGAACTGTTAGAGCAGATGATTTAGAGAATTTTATGTTTGAAACTATAAAAAGTAAACTTACTGAATTTAATGTTTTAACTAATACTTCAAAACATATTTCTGACCCTAAAATTAATGAGTACAGAATAAAAATTTCTCAAATTGATAAAGAAATAGATGAACTTCTTAAAAAAGTTTTAACCGCAAATGATATTCTTATGAACTATATAAATGAACATATTGAAAAATTAGATGAAGAGAGAAAACAAATTAGTGAAAAATTAATATCTCTATCAAGTGAAAAATCCAGCGCTGATATAAATAAGATTACAAATTATATATTTCATTGGGATGAAACATGTTTAGAAGACAAAATTTTAGTAGTTGATGCATTGATAAAAGTAATACACATTGCAGACGGTAAAATTGAAATAACCTGGAAAATCTAAGACTTTATAAAAGTCATTTTTTAGACAATTTTTACGCTACATACTGTACGCTTCGGTGAA
>CAKSIU010000062.1 GCA_934463265.1 uncultured Eubacteriales bacterium
TGTGATAGCTTCTCCAGAATCGCATACAGATAGTTCAATTGTTTGGTCATCAGGTGATAAGGAAGACACTCTCGTATATAATAAAAAATTTCGTGAAAAGAATTTTGGAGAAAATATCCCAGGGGTTTTCACTTTGGGCGAAGCAACTAAAGAACAAATAGAAGAATTAACACAAAAGAAAGAAAAACTACGTGAACTTAAATCACAACTCCAACAAAAAAAAGCCGCGTTGGACAAGAAGACACAAGAACTTAAAGATGCTCAAGAACAATTTAACAACAGCTGCTGGACAAATATAAAGATCAAACACGAATCAATATTCAAGGAAGCCTTTGTTGGTTCCTTAAATAGCAAAAAAAGTTTTGCTCAAAAAGTTATAGACTTTTTTGGGGAAACAAGTTCTCATAATAGCATAACATATGAAGACTTGGTATCTCGTGCAGATACTCTCTTTGGAAAAACGCCATCTCTTATGCAACCCTTGCAACAATTAACTGGAGTTGAAGAGATAAGCGAGTTGGAGAATGATGTGATTTGGACTAAGAAAATTATCGGCAAAGCAGATGTCGCCATTGCTCCTCTAATAGAACGCTTAGGAATTAGTGACTGGGTAAATCATGGCTGGTCACTTTTAACACCAGGTTCGGAAATTTGTCCATTCTGTCAAAAGAAGACTATTGATAAGCATTTTCGCGAAAATCTTGAAGCATATTTTGACGAAACTTTCACTTTGGATTCGCAAAAACTAAAGAAAGTATCAAACTCATATTTGGAATTAAAGGATGACCTCTTAAAACTAATTCATATTACTATTGAAAAAGAACAGATGAAACCAACCATACTTGATTTAGAGCTTTTTGATACCAAAAAGTCTTCATTAAGTCAATTGTTTTCGCATAATGAAGACATAATCAAAAATAAATTAAGGGAACCTAGTCGTAGCTTAAGTTTGCACAGTTCTAAAGAATTAATATCCTGGTTTAAGGATACAATTTTACAAGTTAATCAAAAAATTAATTCACATAATGCCATTGTAAACAACATCTCAAAAGAGAAAAAAAAGCTAATAACAGACATTTGGAACTATATTATCTTAGAGAACAAAGAGTTAATTAGCACTTTTGTAAAAAAGAAAACTGGATTCGAGCATGCTATATCAAACATGCAACAAGGACTAAAAAACTCGTCCCAACAGTATTCTGATTTAGATGAAGAAATTAAAAATAAAAATAAAAATATTACAAGTACTCAAGCGTCCGTCGATGAAATAAATAAGACACTATCTGCGTATGGCTTTACAAGTTTTTCGATAGTGCCTGTTGAAGAGCACTTTTATCAGATAAAACGAGAAAATGGTGATATTGCAAATAATACATTAAGTGAAGGAGAAATCACTTTTATTACTTTCTTATATTTTATGCAGTTAGTTAAAGGTGGAAATAGTCCAGAAACAGCTAATAGCGATAGAGTCGTAGTCATAGATGACCCTATTTCCAGCTTAGATAGTACTATATTATTTGTTGTTAGCTCTTTAATAAAAGAAGAAATCAAGAAGATAAAAAGAGGAGAAAGCAATATCCTCCAGTTGATTTTATTAACACATAATGTATATTTTCATAAAGAAGTATCTTTTATTGATGGTAGAACAGGGGCTAATAAAGACACTTGGTTTTGGATTTTAAGAAAAAACAACAATAAATCCTCCATTCAATGTTATGAGAAAGAAAATCCAATTCAAGGATCTTATGAACTCTTGTGGAATGAGTTAAGAAATAAAGATAAGATTTCTATTATAACATTGCAGAATACAATGCGAAGAATTTATGAAACGTATTTCAAGGTTTTAGGAAAGTATGATGATGATTTTATTCTTCAAAAATTTCCAAGTATGCAAGAAAAAGAAATATGTCGTTCTCTTTTATGTTGGGTAAATGATGGTTCCCATTGCGTTCCAGATGATTATAGTATAATTCCCAATGAAGAACAAATTGGAAAATATTTAGACGTGTTTAAGCAAGTTTTTGAAGTTACAGGGCATATACAACATTATAATATGATGATGGGCATTGAAGATGAGGATAATTAAAAAATGATAATTGGGAACAATTTGGGAACATTCACAAAATAAGAAAAAGCTAAGCGTTTGATAACAAACTACTTAGCTTTTTTACAGTACCCAGAGCCGGGGTCGAACCGGCACGGGTTGCCCCACTGGTGTTTGAGACCAGCGCGTCTACCGATTCCGCC
>CAKSIU010000063.1 GCA_934463265.1 uncultured Eubacteriales bacterium
GAAGCATCGTCACCATAATCAGATGCAATCTGTTCGCATAAGCGCACAAGTTCTTTGATTTTCTCCATTAAACTATTATTTGAAATATACATATTTTCCCTTTTTAATGAACTTAATCTTTATATTCAATCAATTAAACCACCCTCTCCATAAATAATGGACAACAGTTGCCTTAGCACAGTGATTTTCTTGATTGAATTTTCTCTTATCATACCATAAAATAAAAAAATCCAGCATATCATTGAAAACAACTCAACTTTAAATGTAAGGTCATATCTCGATTTACCACTGTACACTTTGTTAAAAAGAAGATGGTACATAAGCATCTCTTCTTTTCGTGTCACATTATAGCACAAACTCACATTCTATGCCGGTTTTTGTTGTGAACGTGCATTTTCTCGTTGTAACTGGCTAAAAAAAGCGGATACATCTTAAAATCAGCCTCCTGTGTTATTTCTATTTTACCACAGTTTGCTGACTTTTTACAAACTTTTTTTCAGAGGGTTGAAAGATTATTAGGACTGCTTACACGTATAATACCAATTGTCTGTGATTTTTTCTACAAAAATTTTATTTTCTCCTTCATTCGGGAAGTTTACAAAGTCTGGTTTTTCATTCGAAGCAGAGTACACAAACGAAGCACGTCCGTTTAAAATTCCAAATGATACAAAGTTATCGTTTACATATAAATAACTCAAACTATTATGATCTAATCTGAACACAGATTTAACCGTAATGAAAGCCTGCTGTTGTTCTAGTGTTAATGCGTAATACTGTTGCTTATCATCCTTATAACAAATCAGACCATCAGCATTATCATCAACACAAAACAACCAAAAATAATCATTATTATCCTCTTTGTGATACTTTATACAGGTTTTCGCAGCTATTTCAAAACTGTTTCGATGATCAGTAAATACAGTCTTGTCATAGGAAATTACCGGGTGTGAATTAAAGAAGAATATAAACGATGCTAAAATAAGCGTTGCTACTGAAAATATTCCTATGAAAAACTTTATATTAAATATCTCCTTCATAATGTTTATCAAACTCCATATAAGAAATAAAAGGCTTGTTTTGACCTTCAAATTCGTCCCAATGTTGAAGAACATACCAATGACGGAAGCCATTAAGTAGATCGAAATCAAAACAAAGTTCTGCAGTATTGACAATAGCTACAGTATGTATTTTTGCTTTGTTTCTATCATAAACATCGGCAGCAATATCATAATATTGAGGTTCAACAATGATGTGAAACTTTTGTGTGTTCAGATATCCTTCAACCGCATTTTGCCACTTGCTGTCGGATATTTCAAAAAGGTCAGCCAAAATGCGCACTTCAGAAGAAATCCCCCTTGCCTTAAATTCCAGCTCGATCGATTCCTTACAGGACTTCATGACGGCTTTGCACACCATCTGCTTTTAGATTTTCCATCATATTGCCCAAAAGCCCTGCCGAACATATCGTGCACTCAATGTTATCTCGATTTTTTGACTCTCATGCAACTAAGTTGTTTTTATTATTCTTATATTTGATTTATGAATTGTTGTATATTCAAAAAAATGTTTGTGCGAATTTTCAAGCAGAATATGTACGCAACCAAGGCAAAAATCTGTGGGTACACTTTGTGCCTGTAAGTTTTTAACAAAGTCGGCATAAAGTTCTGCTATAAAGGCATACATTTCATTTTTATGCGAACACATTCTAGTATAACATATCGTTTTAAAAAAAGCAAGAAAAAATAGACAAAGTGAGGTATAAGTGAGAACATCTGCTACTAGCATACTTGATATCATATTTCAACTCATACGCCCGCGTGGGGCGTGACAATCCAGGGACAACGACATCCGCGCCATCATCCCGAATTTCAACTCACACGCCCGCGTGGGGCGTGACAGACGGCACACCCAGAACAGACGAAGAACACTACAATTTCAACTCACACGCCCGCGTGGGACGTGACGTGGCAATATCGCGGCGAGCCACTGAGAGACTGGAATTTCAACTCACACGCCCGCGTGGGGCGTGACGTCAAAATCTCTTCGATTTTCTCCGATTCCTTCATTTCAACTCACACGCCCGCGTGGGGCGTGACCGGCGCAGCTGCCGAAAGTGCACCAGCTGCTGCTCCATTTCAACTCACACGCCCGCGTGGGGCGTGACGTTGACGAAAAAGGGCTTTGAAAGTGCGACGTATATTTC
>CAKSIU010000064.1 GCA_934463265.1 uncultured Eubacteriales bacterium
GATACCTCCTTTTAGTGTCTGATTTTATAATACATAGTTTTTCAAAATGTGTCTACTTTTATATAGTAGCACCAAAACCGGTGTGGTTACATCAAATGTCAACGACGAGCCAATTTACGTTGGTTTTGGGCACATTGTTCCGAAAATGGTTAACGGTGTGAAAAAGTACAAAGTAGAATTTTTTCCAAAAATGAAATTTAAGCCTTTTATCGCTGACGCCAAAACCAAAGGCGATAATTTAGAATTCACTACGCCATCGGTTGAAGCGACAATTTTTGAGAACAATGATGGAGACTGGGAAAAACATAAAGTTTACGATACTGAAAGTGAGGCAAACACCGCACTAGACGGCTTTTTTGTACAGGCTACCGCAGGAGGAGGCGAGTAATCCTTTCTAAATAAAATAAATTATTTAGAAACCGAGACGGAGCGATATCCGCTGGTGTTTACGCTAAATGTAATGGAAGCAATCCAAGAAAAATATGGGTCAATCGAAACGTGGTCAAATCTGATTCAGCGTGACGGCGAGCCAGATATCAAGGCTTTGAAATTTTTATTACCGAAGCGATTAATGAAGGTATTGAGATTGAAAATGAAAAAACCGGCGAAAAACGAAAAGCAATAACTTCGAAAAAGGCTGGCCGAATCTTAACTGAAATTGGGCTTTTGGGATCTGCAAACAAAATTATGGCAACGATATCAGACAGCGTGGAAATGGACGAAGCAGGAAAAAACACGAACCGCCCACAAAATCTTTAAATGTGGGCGGTAAAAACAAAAATTTAGCTGAAAATGTTGAGCGCAGCGTGAATGCAACGTCACGTTGCGAGTTTTCTTGGATTTTGTTTGTGGGAACAAAAATGCTTGGATTTACCGAAAAAGAAGTCGGTCATATGACTCTGAAAAAATGGAGTCTATTTCCGAGCATATCACAATTTTTGCGTTCAGCAACAGCTGTTTAAAGATGAAGAAGTTACCGAATTAGATAGTGACGAGTGGATAAAAAGCTAATTTTACTATTGATATTTTGCGAGAATTAATTTATAATAAAGTTAAAATAATTAATTTGAGGTGAATGTTATGATTATAAAATCGTCAACCACGCTGCGGAATGATTATAATACAATATCTAATTTGGCACATAAAATCGAAGACCCAATATACATTACTAAAAATGGTGAAGGTGATATTGTAGTAATGAGTATTGAAGCGTATGAAAAAAGAGAGGAAATGCTAAAGCTTAGAACAAAAATAGCGCAAGCTGAACTAGAACGAATCTCAGGGAAAAAGGCAATGTCGTTTGAAGAAGTAAAGAAAAATTTAGAGGGAAAGTTTGATGAAACGATATAATATAGAATTTCTGTCCTCAGCATGGAAAGAATTAGATGATATAGCGGATTATCATATCCAAAAAGTTGGAAAACAGTCTGCAAAAAGGTTATTTGATAAGATTATGAATGCTATTGAAAAGTTAGAAAACTTTCCATTTATGGCACCATTGATTCGAGATGAACACTTAAGTAAAGAAGGCTATCGAATTTTAATTAGTGGTGAATACGTTTGTATATATCGAGTTTTAAAAGAAACCATTTATATTTATCATATAGCTAACGGTCGAACAGAGTACAAAAATTTAATTATTGATTGAGCGCTCAAAATTTGAGCGTTTTTTTATTCTTATTTTTAGTGAGGTGAAAATAATATGGCCGGTTCAAATACATTCGGTGGAACAATTAAGCTTGAGGGCGAAAAAGCGTACAGAGAAGCGCTACGACAGATAAATTCTGACCTTAAAGTTATGGCGTCAGAGATGGGCAAAGTTACCGCTGAGTTCGGGAAAAATGATAAATCCGCATCTTCCCTCACCTCTCGAAACAAAATTTTAGCGGAACAAATCGATAAACAAAAAGAAAAAATCACGGCGTTAAAGAGCGCTTTAGAGCAGTCAAGCGAAAAATACGGGGAAAATGATAAAAAAACGAACGCATGGAAAATTTCGCTGAACAAAGCTGAAGCTGAGCTTATAAAGCTTGAAAAAGAACTTGGTGACAATGAAAAAGTTCTTTGGACTACAGTCAATAAAAAGGACACAAATTTAGAAACATTTTAAGAAGTAGCACTATAAATTGTGCTTAAAAAA
>CAKSIU010000065.1 GCA_934463265.1 uncultured Eubacteriales bacterium
GTTAAGCATATAACTGATGAGGCTGAAAGGCAACGTGTTTTTGACAGAGTTCAAGAAATAGTGGTATATGAACAGCCTGTCATCCCTCTTTTTAACGACATGAACATCGTTGCCTACAATAAGCGTTTAAAAAATTATAAACCTTTAATCTACGGTGTAGATTTGAGTAAGGTGGAACTGGCGGAGGACTAATTGCAGCAAAGAAGCGATGAAGTTAGGAAGCAATTAAATTTCTTCAGTTCTTATTTACTATCTATGGCTGTCGTTTGACATACACAAAAAACTCGAGTAAAATAAAGTCAGACTTTAGATTACTCAAGTTTTAAAGGCGGTGAAGCATATGTATCTTACAAGGCATCTGGAAAAGCAAATAATTGAAGCGTCAAAGTATTATCCTGTAGTAATGGTATGTGGTCAAAGGCAGGTTGGTAAATCTACCATGCTTTACCATATTAAAGAAGACAAAAGAAAATATGTGACATTAGATGATGCTAATGCGCGCAGGCTGGCAGAGAATGATCCTGCGTTGTTTTTTGAAACCTATGGCTTTCCACTGTTAATAGACGAGTTTCAGCGTGTGCCGTCGCTGCTGTTGGAAATGAAAAGAATAGTTGATGCTAAAGCCTTACAAGGTGAAGATAATGCAGGGATGTATTGGCTGACCGGTTCACAAAAGTTTAAAATGATGCAAGGCGTGGCAGATTCTTTAGCTGGAAGAATTTCTGTTTTTGATATGTCTACTTTAACAACGGCGGAAATAGAAAAGCGTGAAGCTTCCCTATTTTCCCCTGATATAGAGGTATTAAAAAAGCGCTTTTCACAGGTAGCCAATAAAAATATCCATCAAATTTATCAAAGGATTTTTGAAGGTGGTATGCCGAAGCTTGTTTTGAGCAACATAGACAGAGACAGATTCTATATGGATTATGTTAACACCTATCTTGAGCGAGATATTAAAGAATTAGCTCAGGTTGGCAAATTAAGTGCTTTTTATGACTTTTTAATCTTTATGGCTGCAAGGACGGCGCAAGAACTGAAATATGAGGAAATTGCCCGCGCGGTTGGAGTCTCCTCACCGACAGCTAAGGAATGGGTGTCTATTTTAGAGCGTTCAGGAATTATCTTTATTCTCAGGCCGTACTATTCAAATATAAGTAATCGTTTGGTAAAAACGCCGAAGGTATATTTCATGGATACCGGTTTAGCAGCATATTTATGCAGGTGGCCAAGTGCAGCTACTATTGAAAATGGTGCAATGGATGGGGCGTTTTTCGAAACCTATGTTATTACGGAAATTATAAAAAGCTATTATAACGCAGGTAAACAACCTAATCTTTATTATTATCGGGATATAGATAAAAAGGAGATAGACCTGCTTATTATAGATGGGAAAAAGGTTTATCCGATAGAAATAAAAAAGGCGAAATTACCCAATCATGCAGATAAAAATTTTAAGGTTTTGGATAAGCTTGACATGGATGTACAGACTGGGCTGATAATATGCATGAATGATGAGTTGCTGCCTTATAGCAGGACAAGCTGGTATTGTCCGGTTAGTTTATTGTAAAAGAAACAAAACCCGAGTGAATTAAAGTCAGACTTTAGATTTCTCGGATTCTATACTGTCGCCTCTCTTTTCAACGACATGAATATCGTTGCCTACAACAAGCGTTTAAAAAATTATAAACCCTTAATCTACGGTGTAGATTTGAGTAAGGTAGAATTGGCGGAGGACTATGATTAGATATTGTTATCGACGAATTTTATTAGCAGTGCCTGTAATGATTGGCATCAGCCTTTTAGCGTTCATTCTGGGGCTGTTATCACCAGGAGATCCGGCGGAGTTTGCCTTGAATCAGAACGGTCTGGATGCGCCTACGGATGCACAGATTGCAGCGATGCGGGAAGAGCTGGGGTTGAACAGACCTGTTTATGTGCAGTATTTTAGCTGGTTTGCGCAGGTGCTGCATGGTAATTTTGGCAGCAGCTATATTACAGGTAAGGATATTCTGCATGAGCTTTTGCTGCGTCTGCCGGTGACAGTGGAGCTGGCGCTGCTGGCTTTAGCCATTGCCGCAGTTGTTGGCATTGCCTTGGGAACCTTATGCGCTGTTTACAA
>CAKSIU010000066.1 GCA_934463265.1 uncultured Eubacteriales bacterium
AGGCGTTCCCATTACGTTTTTAAGTTTATCTAAATAGAAGTCTCGTTCAATTAATTTCATAAGAAAAGTATACACCGCCTATTTCGCAAAATCAATTTTTTTTAATTTTGCGAAATATAATCAGATTAGATTTTTAATCAAAAACGGAATTGAAAGTAAGCGAAATTGAGAATAGTGAATAATTTATACCATCTTTAGTAATTATGTGTTTATCTGAAGTAGCGCTTATATTTATATCATGCAAATCACATAATATTTTTGTAAAATACAGACCTGTACCAGTTCCATTAGATTTTTTGTTTCTCGATGCATTTTTACCCCTGTATCCTTTCTCAAAAATATGAGGAATATCATCTTGAGAACAATATAAACTTATTGAACTGATTGAAACAATTAACGTATTATCTTTTTCTTCAAAATCAACATTTATTTCGTTATCATCCAACGTGTATTTTAATGCATTTTCAAGAATCAAGAATGGAATTAAATCAAATGATGGATATGCTTTCATATGTTTATGAGTTTCTCCATAAAAAGATATATGAGCATTTGATTCCTTATAATTTTCTAAAATTTTACTGCATTTCACAAATTTTCCATGAATATTTATATTATAATACGAATCTGATATTAATGAATTTGGATCTTTCTCATAATCATAAATAGAATATCGTAAATTAATTAAATTGCTAGTTACATATAATGTTTTAATTTTCTTAAAAAACATCTTGTATTCATCTTCAGTAAGAGAATACAAATCATCTTTATTTTCTTTAAATAAATTAATAAATGAATCACAATTGTCTTTTATCGAACTGTTTAGTTTTTTGACTTCGTGTTCCATAGCATCAAAATTGTCCATTTTTTCAATCAATTGTAATCTATCATTGAAATCTTTTTCAGAAGAATCTAATAATTGTAAAATTTTGTCTTCGGGCAATACTAAATTAAATACAAAATCGTTTTGAAATTTTTTATTCTTAGGTCTATAACGAGATTTTTCTCTCAATGATGTAAATATAATTTTTTTATTCTCATTTTGTATTAATAAGTATGATACTAAACCATAAGGACATGCTTGAAAACAAGATGTAGGATTTTCAGTTAATTTTTTGTAGTGTTCTATACAGCGTTTATCTGTGCAATAATTCTTTTTACAAAAAGACAAAGCATTTATAAAAGAACCATCTTCAAAAAGATTTTTAGAATTAATGGAAGGTAGTAAAAACATTTTATGATAACCCCTCATGTATTAACTTAAGTATCTCAACCAATAATGGTATTGAAGTTTTTAATATTTGTGAAATTTCTCTTGATTTGGATAATTGTTCTAGTGAATTGAATTTTTTTTCTTAATAAAGCTTCAACATATTTTGATTCTAACAATGCAATTTCTCTGGTAGGAATATTTGCTTGTATTAATTTAGTAACTGTTTTATTCCAAACTTTTATTGGATCAGAATTTTCTTCTATTATTTCGTTTAATATATTAATCCAATCCTCAATAGATGTCCCCTTAGGAATTCTTTTGTCGACAGATTCTAGAGTTCTTTGATAGGTAAGCGAATGAGAAGCAGCAGAATATGTAATCACAACTTTGTTTGGATATGCAGCTTTGATATGAGAAGCCATGGATGCGCCGTCTCGCCCTAATTCTTTTCCAACACCATTGATATCACACATTATAATATTGTAAGCTGCAACATCTTTTATATCTGTAATATCTGGTTTATATGTTACATTAAAGCCGTTATTTTTCAAATTATCTAAATATGCGATTTCATCATCGTCAATAAAAAGAATCTCAAATTGTCTTCGCAGTTTTAATAAATCCTCATCTTTTAAAGCATATACAGTTTTTAAATCACTTACCTGATGATTTAAAAAATAGCAATTTCCTATTTTCATTTTTGACCTCCTTTTTAGGCTATTTCTTTAATAAACCTATCTAATAGCCTAAATTTCGAGTTTTAGGAAAATTTACAAAAAACGCGTAATTCTTTAAAATTTTAATCACCACAAAAAAATC
>CAKSIU010000067.1 GCA_934463265.1 uncultured Eubacteriales bacterium
ATAAGAGGCTATATTTTTCGATATTTCGTCATCTGTTCTAAATATGCTTTTAATGCTCGCAGTAACATTTAATAGAACTTCGTTAAATGCAACGCCTTCTTTTGCTCGCCGTAAGTCGTTGCCCATAGAAATATAAAAATCTTTTATATTTAAATAGTCCCACAAGCGCAAATCATATGCGCAATTGGGTCCTGATTTTTTAAATTCAACACTGTGATCTTCTTTCCCTCTTAAAATCTCCTTACCTTTGTCTATAGCGCAAACTATATCTTCGAGTTGTCTACATTTATTCTTTTTTTCACATATATTTTCAATGTTATTTTCTGGGTCTCTTTTAAACCAACTTGCATCTACACTTATACTATTACTGAATAACAATATAAAAATTAAACTAAAAACTAAAATTTTCTTCTTCATAACAGACTTCTCCTTTGTATTCATACGGTTTCTTAAAACAGGTTTACTATTTGGGGTTCAAACTCTATATTCGAGCCTATTTCAAAAATTAATACAAACCTCCTTGATCATCATACTACCTGCTACAAATAGATGTCAATATGCCCCAGGCAAAATCTTCCTTTAAAACAAAAAATACCATTAATCTAAAAACTTTATGTTAAAAAAACGATTAATAAATTATAAATGTACAGAAAACACCTGAAATCGACATTATTTTTATTGTTAAAAGAAAATAAAAAACAGCTCAAAAGCTAGCTTACACTAACAATTGAGCTATTCAGATTTTATGTTTTTTAGTTTTAGTTACATCAAATATTCAATAGTTTTGTTATCAAATCAAAAATGAAATTACTACCACGCGACAACAATATTCCAGTTAATACACAACCAACGTATGGAATCTGCGACGTTAAATTAAAGTGCGCCGGTAAATCTAGCCTATAAGCCACCGCAATAATTATGCCTAAAGTTATACTGAAAAGCATTTGCCAACAGAAATCTTCTTGCACAAAAAACTGATTGAAGTATGTAATGATGGCTTCAATCAGGATTGCAAACGAAGTTATTTCAACGGTTTTGTTTTCCATCTCGTTCACCTCCATGTTGTTTTAAACTCAGATAAAATCGCGAGCAAAATTTCTTGAAATTCGCAAAAGGCTATGTTCGCGAATTGGTCTGTGCGACCACGCGCATGAATGCATCAGCGAAGCCGGCGTCTTTTGCTTTTTGCAGTTGTTTTTCTGCGTTTTCTTTGCTTGAATAAGCTCCAACCTGAACATAATATTTTGCTTTTTTGTCTGATTCTGATTGCGATATATTTTCTTTTATATAAATTCCAAGTGTTCTTAAAATACCTTTTGCGTATGCCACCCCAAAGGCTTTTTGCTTTTCCTTTGTGTCTGCAATTTTGACATCTGTTTCGTTGTCAATGAAACAGCCCTCACAAATCACTGCGGGGCAGATTGTTTCTCTGATAAATGCGTAATAATCTTTTCCGCTGGAGTTTAATTTTGTCTTGCAGCCTCTTGAATTTTGGCCGATTTTTAAGACTTCGGTTTCGATATTTTCTGCCAAATCTTTACTGAATCCGCCTTTGTAATGATAAAAAGCCTCAAATCCGTCGCCGCGCCCTGAATTACTGTGGATGTCTATGGCTAAATCTGGCTCAAATTCGTTGCACTCATTGATTTCATCGGTTATAGGGTCGTTTTCATCGGTCGTTCTTGACATCAAAACCTCGACGCCATGCGCTTCTAAGAAATCTCGGCAAGCTAAAGCTTCAACCAAATTAACCTCTTTTTCCACCAAATACCCGACGGCGCCTGAGTCTGTGCCGCCGTGGCCGACTCCGATAAATACTCTCATATTAAACGCCTCCTTAATTTTTATAGATTATAAATTTCA
>CAKSIU010000068.1 GCA_934463265.1 uncultured Eubacteriales bacterium
CAGGCTTACAGACAGCAATTTTGGGGTAAATTTGGAGTGTTCACACCAATGGCAAACCCGCAAAGCCTTGCCACACCTGCGTTTGAGGGGTGTGAAAAGGGAACGAATTACCCCAAATTTATGCTTGAACAGTACACGGAAACCCCTGAAAATTTGGAGTAAAGAGCCTTTTCAGAGGTGTTTTTGGAGCTTGTGAAAATGCCGTCAAATGGCTCTATATCAAGGTTTTTGAAGCATTGAAATATGTGATTTGGATTGGATTTTAGCATTTAAGATAATTAGGTTTTCTCATCACCTATGGGATAGCATCAGCATATAAAAATAAGTTGTTTTGAAGGGTTGTCAAACCTCTTTTACTTTTCGCTTTCAACTTAATTGTAAGAGAGACCTAATTAAAAATAAGTTGCAGTTGTAGATGCCAGTTTATGATAATCTTGTAGGGTAATCAGACTGCGTAGCCTATGGTTCGTAAATTGTTGTTCCCTCCGACAACCCTTTTTAAATATAGAGGAGAGGTTCTGTGCAGTATACAATTCTCACCGTACTGTGCAGAGCCTCTCTTTTATTTTGCCTATTTTTAATTTGTTTCAGCATAGTAATTGATTTTTGATACTTTAGAAATTGTGATTGAATAAATTATGTCTTTGCAGACGTTAAGTTTTATTTTTATTTGAATATATGCAGAAAGAGGTGTTTTTTAGCTGCACTTTATGAAAAATCTCTATTTGATAATTATTTAAAACTATTGAGGTATGCTTGATAAAATCAGATAAAAATGCAACATATATTCCCTATCTTTGAGCATTAAAAATAAATGTGTGAGGCATTGCAGATATAAGTAAGCAGCCATTGTCAAGGGAGCAATCACCACTGCTAAAAGAACAAGCAACATTGTAAATATGGCTTTTTAAGATGAGTTGGGTATTTCCCCGATTTTGTGTAAACTCCAAAATGATAATATAATTTAAGTGTTTTTCGAAGGATGAAATCCATATTTCGGGATTTCATCCTTCAGCTCATATATAGCATAAAAGCACAGGCATGTCAAGGGCGCCCTCGTTTGAGGGCGTTCATTTTACCCTTGATTTGCCGGGGATTTTATGCTATTAACTTAACCTATCGGCAAAGAAAATTTCAAGTTGCGAATGAATCTGTCCCCAATCTTTGCGCTTTCCCGTCCACTTTTTAGTAATGTCCATCATTGCAAGATAAAGCATCTTCAAAAGGCTGTCATCTGTCGGGAATACCCCCTTGTTTTTAGTAACCTTACGAAGCTGTCGATTAAATCCCTCTATGGCATTTGTTGTATAAATGAGCGTTCTGACCTCTTGCGGATATTTGAAATATGTTGATAAATTCGCCCAGTTATCTCTCCATGATATTGCTATCTTGGGATATTTGTTACCCCATTTTTCATCAAAGTTTTCAAGCTCAGCAAGTGCCGTTTGCTCATCTATTGATGCATAGACTTTCTTTAAATCCGCCATAAGTGCTTTAATGTCCTTGTATGACACAAACCTTGTTGTATTGCGTATCTGATGGATGACACACTGTTGTATTTCTGTTTTGGGGTATACTGCTTCAATAGCTGCAGGAAAGCCTGTAAGTCCGTCAACACAAGCTATCAATATATCCTGCAATCCCCGGTTTTTCAATCCGTTCATAACAGATAACCAAAACTTAGCACTTTCATTTTCTCCTACCCACATACCCAACACTTCTTTGAGTCCATTCATATTAATGCCGATTGCTATGTATACAGCTTTTTTTACAATCTGACCTTCGCTTCTTACGTGAAAGTG
>CAKSIU010000069.1 GCA_934463265.1 uncultured Eubacteriales bacterium
CTTTTTCCGTCATTTCTTTTGTTGAATCCATTTTTATTTCTCCTTTTTATTTCCATAAGACGGGGTTGCCGTCTGCATCATAATGCCAAAATTTATTTATTTCTTCCGTTTTATTTTCGCTGTAATAGTAAACAGTCATTGACGAAAAGCCGGGCCAATCGATATTATAAAGCGTCCACTGTTCTTCCGTGCCACAATAATAAAGATTTCCGTAAAAACCTAAAAACGAATCTTCGCCCAACTCTTTAACGCTGTCTGGAATAATTACGCTTACAGAAACACTATCGCCTTTTTCGTACATTCGCAAATAAAAAGCATAAGGGGGGATTGATTCAACCATATCTCCTATAATTATCTTTTTCCCGACGTTTACATATTTCCTGCTATTAAAAATCGGGTCGTTTCTATCCCCTGCATATTTACAATTTATCGCGTTCCAATAAACAACGTGTAAATTATCGCAATCGGTAAAAGCGTTCCAGCCGACAAAAATTACGTTTTGAGGAATAGTTATTTCTTGTAATGCTTGACAATAACCAAACGCGTTATAACCAATGTAAGTGACGCCATCCGGAATAATAATATTTGTAAATTTGCAACCGACGAAAGCGCAATCCTCAATTCTTGTAACCGACTTCGGAATGTTTACGCTCACCAAGTTGCTACAATTTGCAAATACGTCATTTTTAATAATTGTCACGCCGTTTGGTATTTTCACACTTACTAAGTTCCCGCAACCAACAAAAGACCAGCTTCCGATACCTTTAACTCCCTCTGGTATGGTTATATCGGTTAAATTTCTACAAAGGGCAAATGAGCCTCCGGCTATCCCGACGGCATCATTTATTATGTTCGCAGAAGTGATTTCCTTGTCTTCAACACCAACCACCCAATTATCCACATAAAGCAACCCGTCGATTCGTGTAAAAAGACCGTCGTTGCAATTTAAAAATACTCGTTCTCCAATATTCATCACGCTATCAGGTATCATTAAACTCGTCAGATTATCACAACCTGAAAAAACTTCATCCTCGATTTCTTTTAACCCTGCCGGCAATTGAATTTCTTTAAGCCGATCACAGGACGAAAACGTGTTATTTTCTATTCGGGTAACGCCTGAAGGAACATCAAAAGACTCTATGCCGCAAGCGCAGAACGCATATTCCCCGATTTGAGTTATATTTTGCGGTATGTCGATTTTTTTAAGGCTAACGCAACCTTCAAAAGCATAACTAAAAATTTCACCGCTTGTTACCGTAACATATTTCAAAGATAAAGGCAAATAAAAAACGTTGTCCCTATAACTTTTATTATATTTGTAATGTTGACTTACATAATACGATTTTTCGTATTCCACAGTTCCAAAAACATAACCGAATGAATAAATATCCGGATCTGTTACAACAACATCTTTTCTGTCCCCAACGAACGGAATGGTTAAACTTTCAAGAACGGAACACCCTATGAAAGTTTCGATTCCGATATTTTCAACACTATCGGGTATAACAATATATTTTAATGACGCACAATATTTAAAAGCCCCAGCGGACACTTCCGTTAAAGAATCCGGCAAGGATACGCTTGTTAATTTATCGCAATTTCCAAAACAGGATTCACCCAAAATTTTTATCCCCTCGGGAACAATCAATTTCGTAAATTGACAGCCGTCAAAGCCGTCCACGGCAACGGAAACCACGGACTGTTCGTTATAAGCAGCGGGTAATTTCACGCCGTTTAAAGAACTGCTTTTTAATTCCGAGTTTGCGCCTATGGAAT
>CAKSIU010000070.1 GCA_934463265.1 uncultured Eubacteriales bacterium
AGGGGGTCAGGAGTTCGATTCTCCTCGTCTCCACCAATCGTTAATTAGCGGTCTTACTTTTAGTAGGACCGCTTTTTGTATTCCCTTGAAACACCAAAAATGTTATAATGTAATAGAGTATGTAAGAAGGAAGGAGAAACACATGGGAATCTTTTTGAACCCTGGAAATACTGCGTTTAAAGAAGCAGTGAATGCCAGAATATATGTCGATAAGACCAAGCTTATTGATTTTACCAACCAGTTCATCAATACGCCCCAGAAATTCATTTGCAGCAGTCGTCCGCGCCGTTTCGGCAAATCAATGGCTGCTGATATGCTCCTGGCCTATTACAGTAAGGAGAGCAAATCTGAAGAGCTTTTTGCAGGACTTGCTATTACAGACTGCCAAAGCTTTAAAACGCACCTGAACAAATACGATGTAATCTACTTCGATGTTCAGGAATGCATTGACAACGCAGAAAGCATTGAAAACACTATAGAATACATAACCCAGAGTGTTCTGGAGGAGTTGAACCTGGCTTATCCTGAGACAATACCGTCAGATACCAAGACGGTTTCCGAAGCACTGAACTATATCAATCAGGCTACCGAAAACAGATTTGTCATCATAATCGATGAATGGGATGCTATGTTCCGTGCCGCACCAAAGCAAAAAGAAACTCATGAAAAATATATCGCGTTTCTTCGCAGTCTGTTCAAAGGAGCAGGGGCAAGACGTTTTATTGCGCTTGCTTATATCACAGGCATCCTGCCTATAAAGAAGTATAAAACGCAGTCGACATTGAACAACTTCATGGAATACACTATGATAAACCCCGGTCCGATTGCTCCCTATTTTGGATTTACGGAAGAAGAAGTAGCAGTACTTTGCAAAACTTACAACAAAGATTTCGGCAATATACGGCGCTGGTACGACGGCTACAGGCTGAGTGGCCTGCACATCTATAATCCTTTTGCTGTAACTAATTTGATCTTGCAGGGGAACTTTCAGAGCTACTGGCTTCAGAGCGGGACTTACGAATCTGTTAAAGACCTTATCAGTATTGACTTTGACGGATTACGCAAGGATGTTATTGAGCTGCTCGCAGGTGGAAGCGTAAAGGTTAATCCCTATTTCTTCCAGAATGATATGGATTCTTTTGACGACAAGAATGATGTGCTTGCGCTGCTCATCCATCTAGGTTATCTTGCTTATAGTCCTGAAAAAGAAACCGCCGAAATACCTAATGAAGAAATCAGGACAGAATTTCAGAAGGCTGTACAGTCCGTAAAATGGACAGAGATTTTAGACTTTCTCAAAGAATCCGAAAGACTGCTTGCTGCGGTTAATAGAAAAGACAACAATGAAGTTGCTAAGATTATTGAAGCTGTTCATGATACATCCGTTTCGATACTTCAGTACAACGACGAAATTTCTTTGAGCTACGTCTTAGACAAAGCTTTTCTGGCAACGATGAATTTCTATTTCAAGCCTAAAAGAGAACTTCCGGCAGGCAAAGGATTCGCTGATATTGTCTATATTCCTAAGCCGGAATACAGGAAAAACCATTCGGCATTAGTAGTCGAACTGAAATGGAACCAAGATGTCCAAACCGCAATTGACCAGATTAAAAAGAAGCAGTATCAGGAAACTATAAAAGAATATACTGATAACATCCTGTTTATCGGTATAAACTACGATAGGAAAAGCAAAAAGCACGAATGCCTTATAGAAGAGTTCAAAAATTAAGTTCGATTCTCCTCGTCTCCACCAATTGTTAATTAGCGGTCTTACT